>CAZMEX010000007.1:0-92393 GCA_964565415.1 uncultured Desulfobacterales bacterium
GCTTTAACATGGAAGAGGAAGCCAACAGATTTTACACAACATTTTTTGATAAACCCTTTGACAGAGAAAAAGCCAACCGCTCTTTTTACAGAGTTTGATAGTCTGGTCAGGATCTGGCATCCCATATTCTGGTAGTGCAGCAGTCTATAACAAACAGTTCTCCATAAGCTATTTCAATTTGCAACAGGTCTTTTAAATTTCGATTGAGAATATAGCTTAAAATCACCCTGATGACACCGGCATGGGTGACAATTAATTGGTTGTTTTCCATGCGGTTTATATTGCGGTTGAAAAATGGAAGTACCCGGCATGATACATCATAAAAACTTTCTCCTTGGGGAGGTTTGAATATGTCCATGGTGTTGCCTCTTTTTTCAAACTCTTTTGGATGTTCTGTTTTGATCTGATCAAATGTTTTACCATCCCATGAGCCCATGTTTATCTCATTTAATGGAGTACAGGTTATGATTTTTTTTCCATTGGCGATCAATTGTGCAGTGTGGCTGCATCTTTTAAGTGAACTTGAATAGATGGTTTTTATTTTTAGAGGCGAGAATACTTTTTCCCAATAGTGTGCCTGTAATACTCCTTGATTGTCAAGGCAGACATCAGTAGTTCCTATATATCGTTTTTCTTCGGAACCTTGAATTTTGCCATGCCTTAAAAGAAATATCAGAGAGTTAGTTTGAGAGTATCTCTCTAATGGATCTAGCAGCTGATTTTTCAATTCTGGCTTGTATGAGTTGAGTATCTTCATATCGTTTGGAAATGCTTGAAACAGCCCAGGGTGATTTCATTATGCTGTTTGCAAAGCGCATATGATAATTTAAGTCAATGCCATGACTATTATTGTGTCCGTTACAAATTTTATCGGCAAAATATACAATCTCTTTCTCTTTTATATCAATTGCAGGGTCAACATCAATATCCATATGCTGGGCAATAATTTCAGAAACTTCTAAGAATCCCATTTCTTTCATAAATTGTGCCCCTGCCACGGCATGATTTTTCTTTTTCCGCTTGATATCATGGAGGAGAGCTGATGCAATAACCAGATCTGTGTTTAGTTCACTGGGGACAGCATTAGCTATTTTCAGAGCTGTCAATGATACATTTGCCATGTGGATTCTAATGTTGTCATGTTGAGGCAGTGTCTCATCTATTATGGAAAGGCACTCTTCTTTATCTGGTATATATTGGTTTTTAAATTTTTGACACACTTTTTCATATTGTTTTTTGTCATCTGCATCCATTAATATACCTTGATCATGTACTTTTAATTTTATTGTGCTTAGTTTGTCGGAAAAAAGTACATGTCTTAAGGTGGATCCATTTTTAAGGTCGAGAATATCATTCCCTATATATGAAGGAATTAGAGGTGGATGACCGGGTTTGCCATCAAAACAGGGCAAAATAATATTGTTGGTTGAATTATGAAATTCATGAATCATCAAATCTATAGTTGATGGGCGAACAGCAGGAATATCCCCAGGCATGAGGAAAAAACCAGGATTGTCTTTTTGAATATTTCTAATGCCTGTTTGAATGGAACTCATCATCCCTGATTTGAAATTTTTATTAAATACCGGACGACCGCCGGATTTTTCAATCAGGGGTTTAATCAGGCTTGAATTATGACCAGTAACAACAATAATATCCTTGATATTGTTTTTTTTAAACAAGTTGATTATAGTTTCTATCATTGTTGTTTTGCCAAATGGCAGCAAAGGTTTAAAATCTTTCATTCTGGATGACAACCCTGCAGCAAGGATTATTGCCGATGGATTTTTCTGCAGGAAATTATTCATTTTTCTGCTCTTATTTTGATTATTTGACCTACAATACTTACGGCAATTTCAGCTATTAAAGCCTCAACCAAACCGCCGCCAATAGTTCCGTAAATGGTTCCATCGTTTAATACAATCATCTTGCTGCCTGATGTCCGCGGTGTTGAGCCGTTATGGGTCATGATGGTTACCAGGGCAAACACTTTTTCTTGTCTAAGGCATTTTAGTACCTGCTTAGTCATTTGCTCCATAATACTCCTCAATTGCATTGTAAACCCGCTCTGGAGTTAATGGCAGTTCAAAAATTCTCACTCCGATTGCATCATAAACAGCATTGAGAATAGCAGGTATGGTGGGCATAATTGCACCCTCACCAACCTCTTTTGCTCCAAATGGCCCATTGGGTTCATCACTTTCAACTACAATGGCATTAACTGTCGGCATATCCATGGATGTTACCATTTTATATTCAGCAAGATTGTTGTTCACTACTTGACCATGATCGTTAAAGATAACTTCCTCGTGCATGGTCTCTCCAATTCCCATGGAAACCGATCCCTCCATCTGCCCTTCAACCGAAGTCATATTGATAGCTTTGCCGCAATCATGGGCATCTGTTATGTGATCTATTGTGATTTGACCTGTTTGGATATCAACCGTGACTTGTGCCACTTGAGCGCTGCATCCGTAGGCAGGGGATGTGCCCACTGCAGCACCTTTAAATTTTCCACCAAGATTATGGGGTTTATATTTGCCTGTACCCACAATGGAGCCCTTTTCAAGAAAGGCAATCCTTGAAGCCTCTTTAAAAGTAAGCTGTTCTGAATCAGGGTGGTCTGTCCAGCCTTTGTGTTCTTTTATGTATTGTTCTCTTAAGGAAGAGAAATCAGGGGTTGTGTTTTTAAATTCAATTAAGCCCTTTTTTATATCCATCTCTTGAATGGGGATATCCAATGATTCTGCAAGGACTTCAAGCACCTGTTGTTTTGCATGCTCGGCTGCCTCTTTTGTGGCATGTCCTGTCATAAGTGTCTGGCGGCTGGAATAAGCACCAAGATCAACACCCATATCTGTATCACCCGAAGCAAGACGAACGTTTTCCAGAGGAATGCCCAGTGCTTCAGCTGCAATCATGGCAAAGGCAGTATCAGATCCCTGTCCGATTTCTGCCGATGCTGTATAGACAAGGGCAGTGCCACCATCTTCAGTGAGCTTGACAATGACAGTGCCATGGAATGTCTCTGATCTGTATATGGGGTATCCTGCACCAGATACAAAAAAACCGCAAGCCATGCCAATACCTTTACCTTCCGGCATGCCTCCTTTTTTTGTATCCCAGCCCGAGCCTTTACGGACAGCTTCAATACATTCTGACATACCAAAGGAACTCATGTTAAGATCATTACAGGTCGTGTCACCTGTGTTCATCATATTTTTCATGCGAAGCTCCATGGGATCCATGCCAATCTCTTCTGCGATCATATCAAGTTGCTGTTCAAAACATGCCCTGGCAATTACAGCTCCATGCCCCCTTTGAGCACCACAGGCTGGTTTGTTATTATAAACCCTATAACCGTCATAGCTCATGTTTGGGAGTTTATACGGACCTGCCAGTAAAGAGCCTGTGTAATATACAGTGGCAATACCAAAACTGGTATAGGCACCACCATCAAGATAACATTCATGTTTTAAGGCGATGATGGTGCCATCTTTTTTTGCTCCAGTTGTAATGGTGTGGGTGAACTGATGTCTTGCCCTGGCATACATAAAAACCTGTTCTCTTGTGTAATTCATCTTGACAGGTTTTTTGGTTTTCATGGCAAGAATACAGCAGGCAAGTTCCATTGGGTTAGCCGAGGCTTTTATGCCGAAACCTGCTCCTACATATGGTTTTTTAACCCTGACCTTCCCGATATCAAGCTTTAAGACCATGGCAACAGTTCTTTGAACATAGTGTGGTACCTGGGTTGAAGTGGTTAGAGTTAGAACCTCTCTTGTGTCATATTCTGCAATGCAGGCTTGCATCTCTATGCATGCACCATCCTGGCGTTTGTTTTTAAAGGAGGTTGTTTTAATGATATCGCTCTCTTTAAACCCTTTTTCCACATCACCAAACTCCTGATGAACTTCAGCACAAAGGTTTTCAGGAAATTTTTCATGGAGTTGGGGTGCACCATTTTTCATGGCATCTTCCACTGTGAATACAGCAGGGAGTATTTCATATTCAACTTTGATCAGTTCTGCTGCTGTCTGTGCAATTTCAAGGGATTCAGCTGCAACTGCGGCAATTTCATCTCCAATATATCTAACTGTGTCAATGGCAAATACTGTTTCATCATAACGAGCCGGGCTTACACCATATTTAATTGATCCTGCTTCTGAAGAGGTAATAACAGCTTTTACACCGGGTAATTCTTTTGCTTTTGTGGTGTCAATGGATAGAATTTTTGCATGGGCATGGGGGCTCTGAAGTAATGCACCAAAAAGCATGTCAGGTTTAGAAATATCATCTGTAAAAACAGCTTTCCCAGTTGCTTTGTCTGGAGTGTCAATACGGTTGGCTCTTGATTGTATAACATCTAATTTATTCATTTGTTCTCCTGATTATCTATTGTGATATGACACAAGTTTAAGAATTTTGTGATTCAATTGCTTCAAATATTTTTTGATATCCAGTGCACCTGCACAAATTTCCTGAAATACCTTTTCTGATTTCATGATCAGTGGGATTTGGGTTTTTGTCCAAAAGGTTTTTTGCAGACATTATCATGCCCGGAGTACAATACCCGCACTGGATAGCACCTTTTTCAACAAATGCCTGCTGGAGTGGATGCAGCCCTTTACTGGTGGCAAGACCTTCAATTGTTTCTACACAAGAGCCATCAGATTGCATTGCAAGCACCAGGCAGGAATTTACCACCTCTCCATCTAAAATAACACTGCATGCTCCGCAATCTCCAGTGTCACACCCTTTTTTGGTACCAGTCAGACCTAAATCATAGCGGAGCATGTCAGCTAGGGTTTTGTTTGGTTCAACTGCAAGTTCATATGTTTTGCCATTAATTGTAAGCTTTATTATTTTTTTCATTTTTTATCCTGTTTGGTTAACTGTTTTTTGCTTGTTCAAAGGCAGCACAAAGTGTGCGCTTGGTTAAAACTCCAACCATGGCTTGCCGATACCTGGCAGTACCCCTGAAGTCATCCATGGGCTTACAATCTTCTTTTCGGGCTGTTTCACCAGCTTTAATGAATAATGAATCTTCACCAATTTGGTTTTTGAGCAGAGTTTCAGCTTTCCTGGATCTGATGGGGGTGGCTGCCACTGATCCCAGTGCGATTCTGGCATTAATAATTTTTTTAAGTGCAGGGTCGTATTGAACAAATGAAGCTACATTCACAACATTTATTTCAGATGATTTACGTTTTCCAAGCTGGATGTAGTGTGCACCCGTATGTTGATCAGGAATTGGCAGCCTGAAACCTGTCAGGATCTCATCGTCTTGGATTTTGGTTTTACCCGCTCCTGTAAAAAAATGTTCTGCCTCAACCTCTCTTTTGCCATCAATATTTTCAAGAATGACCATGGCGCCATATGTTATCAATGCAGGAAGTGTATCGCCCGCAGGGCTTGCATTGCAGACATTGCCGCCAATGGTGGCACGATTTCTGATAAGATGGTTGCCAAGGCTGTCAGCCCCTGATTTCAGGGCTGGAAATTTTTCCTTAATTATCCCGGAGCAGGAAAGACTGGTCATTGTGACACAAGCTCCTATGGTTACAGATGAGGTCTCAAGTTTTATTTCAGATAGCTCCCTGATGTCTGTGAGACTGATAATATGATCGCAACTTGTAAGCCCCTTTTTTAGATTAACCAAAAGATCAGTGCCACCAGCAAGAATTTTCGCAGTTTTTATATGTTCTTTTTTAAGTGTTAATGCTTTGTCCAGGGAGGTGGGACCATGAAAATCAAATTTTGGTAACAACATATTGCTCTCCTTATGTGTATGAAATAGAGTAAAATAGCTAATATACGGCTATATTAACGCTTATAAACCGATATGTCAAGCAGAACATATCGAAAGTCAGATTTTTTCCCTTCCTCTACGTGACATTAACTTATTATTAGGATAAAATTCTTTCTATTATGGTAAATATAAAACATTCTGTTCATACAAAAATTTGGATCGAGGATGAAAATGGCGAGACAGTCCTGGGAGCAGGGCAATTGGAAATACTTAATGTCATAAATGATAAAGGGTCAATTAGTGCAGCAGCAAGAGCTATGAATATGGGCTATCGTTCCATGTGGGGAAAATTGAAAAAAATTGAAAAACGAATTGGTAAACCACTCTTGATCAGAAAAAAAGGTGGTGCTTCAGGTGGAAATTCTATACTCACTTTTGAGGCAAAGATAATGGTTGATAAATTCAAGCAGCTTCAGCACGAGATTAGTAAAAGTGCAGAAAAAATTTTTAAAGAGAAATCTCTATTTTAAATAATTACAGATCAGGGAGGGTTCTCCTCTTCCATTTTTAGTGCCACTAATGACAAGAGTCATGCAAGTATTTAAGAGAGAGAGTGGGAAGAAGAGCCTGCGCGAAGTTGAATCATTTTTTCAGTTGAAAGGAGTCATATAAATCTCCTCTTAAATCAAAAGCTTCAAAGAGCAGGTTACCATGATCTATGTGAATCACCTGGAACAATTGCCTGCCTGATTCAGCTTTTGCCATCAGCTTTTCAGTATTTGTTCGGATGGAATAAAATTTAGGTCCACACACTGAAATCACATAAATTATTCCCTTTTCATCTTTTTTGACCCTGGTTCCATTATTGATTTTAAAAGTGCGGCTGTAAGAATGCTCATGTCCCTGCAATACCAGATCCACCAGATATTTGTCAAAAACAGGAGATAATAAATTTTTTATTTTTGGATTTTTTCTAAATTTTGCAGTTGAATAAACAGGTTGATGAATTGCAACGATTGTCCATTTTTGCGGATTTTCAGATAATATTTTATTCAGCCAGACTGACTGTTCTTCAAGTTTTTCATTGCCATTAAGCATTACAAATCTTACTTCCTGAAAATCAATAAAATAAACACTCTCTTCAAGTCCTGCAGGTCCGTTTTCTGGCAGGGTAAAATGGGGGCGCCATAAATAGGACAACTTTAAGTCCTTGCCATGAATATATCGTTTGTCAGGGTATTCATGGTTCCCAGGGAGCAATATCATTGGTGTCATTCTAGGGATAAATCCGAAGCCATAAAAGAGTTCATCCCACTCTTCATCGTTGTCCCCATTGTTCACAAGGTCACCTGCAAAAAGCCAAAAGGCAGCAGTTGGCGCTTTTTTGTAAGCAGCACGGAATATTTGAGAGCACATGGACTTGATTTGATTCTGGGGATCACCAAGATAGATGAATTTAAATGGTTTATGCTTTTTTGATGCAGTTTTAAACTGGTTCCATTCACTAAAATTGCCAGCAGCACCTACCCTGTAAGTGTAAATAGTATCAGGTTTGAGATTATTGAAAATTACAGAGTAATGATAAACAGATTTGTCCTTTCTAATATTAACTTTTTGACTTAATGCAGTAATAGTTCTCATATCCTTTTTGAGGTTCACACAATGGTCTGTCAGTGTGGTTATCTGGGCTTTGGGCAATTTAACTCTGTTGGATGTTCTCCATGTAACTGCCTGGCTTTTAAAAGGTGTTGCAGTTAAGTTTAATATTATTCTCTCAGGTGTATATGAACTGCAATGGTGGGAAGAGATGCCCTTAATTTTATTTGCTGTGCTGCTTTGCAGTGCTGTACAACCAGCAAACAAGATCAGGGGGAGATAAAATAAAAATATTTTCAAGTGAGTATGATACAAGCAAGTATGATATTTGTTCTTAATGCTTATCATGAAGCCTCCCTGGTTATTTTTTCGTCTGGTTGTTAAAGGTGTTCCAATTACAAACAAAGATAGACTATTGTTTACACAAGTAATTGGCATTTTGTCAATAAAAAGTTAAGATTAGATTTTTTTGTATGGCTTCTTGACAAAAAGGTGTTTTCATACCATACCTTTCAATAAAAAGTATAATATCTGGAAGTAAAAAAAATATGTCTTTAAAGAAGTTTGTTAATAAGGAGTTGCAGTTAGCCAATGAGTTTGTTCAATACACTGGCTCAAATATCTTTCTTACTGGCAAGGCTGGTACTGGTAAAACAACATTTCTTCATAACCTGGTAAAAAAAGATACAAAGCGGATGATCATAACAGCACCCACCGGAGTTGCTGCCATCAATGCCGGCGGAGTGACACTCCACTCTTTTTTCCAATTGCCTTTTGGTCCTTTTGTGCCGGGCAGTGAAGCCTATGAGCGCAGTAAACAGCATCAATACAGATTCAGCAAAGAAAAAAAGCGAATTATCCAAAGCCTTGACCTGTTGGTCATTGATGAAATAAGTATGGTGCGTGCTGACCTGCTTGATGCTGTTGATGCAGCATTACGTCATCATCGGCGAAGTGATCAGTCTTTTGGAGGTGTTCAGCTTCTTATGATTGGAGATTTGCATCAGCTTTCTCCCGTTGTAAAACAGGCAGAGTGGGCATTAATTGAACAACATTATGAATCAGTCTATTTCTTTTGTGCAAAAGCTCTGGCAAATTCTGAATTTATTACCATTGAATTAAAACATATTTATCGCCAGTCAGATAAAAATTTCATTGCATTGCTGAATAAGGTGCGTGATGGCAACCTTGATCAATCCACTAAATCAGATCTTAACTCCAGATATATTTCAGGTTTTATGCCTCAAGAGGATGAAGGTTATATTACTTTGACCACCCACAATAAAAATGCACTCCACATTAATCAACAAAGGCTTGAAAGTTTAAATACAAAAGAGTATAGCTTCCAGGCTCAAGTTTCAGGAGATTTTCCTGAGCATATTTTTCCAACCCCGGATGATCTGAAGCTTAAAAAAGGATCACAGGTCATGTTTGTACGCAATGACAGTTCAGTTGAAAAACTTTACTATAATGGTAAAATCGGTAGGATAGAAAAAATTTCAGATAGTGATATCATTGTTTCTTGTCCCGGGGATGAGCAGACAATTTTAGTTAAACCAATTACATGGGAAAATATAAAATACACCATAGATGAAGAGACAAAAGAGATTGAGGAAGAAGTTATTGGCAAATTTCAGCAATACCCATTAAAACTTGCCTGGGCAATCACAATTCATAAAAGCCAGGGCTTGACCTTTGAAAAAGCAATCATTGATGCAAAGGCAGCTTTTGCCCATGGTCAGGTTTATGTGGCATTAAGTCGTTGCAAGACTTTAGAGGGTATGGTGCTAAGTTCAGAAATTTCATCCAATGGAGTAGGAACTGATAATGCTGTAATACAGTTTAACAAAAATATCAGCCAGAACTCGTTGTCTGAAAGTAAATTGCAAAATGCTAAAATAAAATATCAACAAAATTTACTGCTTGATTGTTTTGATTTCCAGTTGTTACAAAACAGGTTTTACTATTTTATACGACTTTTGCTTGGCAATAAGAGTGTTCTCCAGTTATCAGGAGTTCAGGATATTCTTCAAAAAAAAGAGGATGTTGTCCAGGATATTTTTATTGTGTCAGAGAAATTCAAGCATCAACTGTTTTCAATCTTTGAAAGAGCAGAGTTGAATTTGCCTGGGTCTGATGCGCATATTATAGACAGAGTTTGTAAAGCATCTGCATGGTTTACAGATAAGTTTGCAAAACACCTTAACGATTTTGTACAAAAAATAGTTGTGGAGACTGATAATAAAGAGCTTAGAAAGAAAATAAACAATGCTTTGAATAATCTTAAAAAAGAGGTTGCTGTTAATTTCGCAGGAATTCAAAGTTGTGGTAAAGGGTTTTCACCATCCACTTATGTACGATCAATTTCAGGTGCTGAGATCGATTTTGTGCCTGACAAGGTGACAAAGGAAAAATTACCAACGTATAGTGAATCAGATATTGCTCATCCTGAATTATTTAATACACTGAAGCAGTGGCGGTCGCAAAAAGCTAAGGAGCTGGAAGTTCCAAATTTTATGGTTTTACATCAAAATGCATTAATCCAGATAGCAATATATCTACCTGATAATAAAAAAGGTTTAAAGAAAATAAAAGGTGTTGGGAAAAAAACCATTGAAAAATATGGAGAAGAGCTTTTAGAACATATTTGTGCCTATCGGAATCTGCATGATATTAACAGTGTGTTGCTGCCTGAAGTTGAACCAGATACTAAAGCACCTGATGGGAAAAAGACCAAAACAATACAAGCCAATACAAAAAAAACAAGTTTTGATTTGTTCAATAAAGGTAGGAGCATCCCTGAGATTGCACAGGAGCGAGGTCTGGTCAAGAGTACCATTGAAGGACACTTAAGTTTTTTTGTTGAAAAAGGCAAGCTTGATATCAGCAGGCTTGTTATTGAAGAGAAACAAAAAATTATTAAAGAGAAACTTATAAGTTGTGAAACCAATTCCCTAAAAGAGGTAAAAGAGAGTTTAGGCAAGGATGTTTCCTATGGTGAGATCAAAATGGTGATAGCACATGAAAAATATTTGCTTTCAAAGCTGGCAGGATCAGCAGCCCAGGAAGAATAGTCAAACTATAAAACAGCTGCTATGGTCTCTTTTGTCCTTAAAACAAGCTTGTCTAAATCGTCCAGGGATTTATTGTTCATATCAATTGGTGGATGGATAATAACCTCGGCTGATCCGGGAGTGACATCATAGGTTTCACAGGGAAGAATTTTCATGGAATCTTTTATTGTAACAGGCAGAATGGGAAGCCTGGTTGCCATGGCAAACCTGAACGCTCCTTTCTTAAATTCTCCAAGGGTGCCGTCTTTGCTTCTGGTTCCTTCGGGGAAAAAAATAACAGAAGATGTTTTTGAAAGATTTTTTTGAGCTTCCTGCATGGAATCAAGAGCTGAATCATGATTGTATCTGTCAACATAAATACAGCCAAGTTTTTTGCAGGCATGACCAAACAAAAACACTTTTTCCAGCTCTTTTTTCATTATCCATTTAATTTTAAGTTTTAAATATGCGTGCAGGATAATTATATCAACCAAGCTTTGATGGTTTACAACAATTATATATGATTGATCAGGGGAGAAATTTTCTTTGCCTGAAACATCTACTTTTACAGGAACCAGAAAGCATGCGATCTTTGCCCAGATGACTGCAAATATATCAGTATACTCTTCGCCGGCAGTAATACTTGTAATTATGCATGCTGAGCCAAATATTCCAGTACACAGTGCTACAAAGGGGAAAAGAAAAAGCCATGTATACAGTTTGTATATTGTTCTAGGAGTTCTCCCCATTGTTTTCACTCTTTTGCTTTATATTAAGGAGATTGTCAATATTTGAAATAATATCATCTGCAATGTAATCATCCAGGAGAAACAGATATCTGCTCTTGGAAGAGATGCCAGGATACTTCTTGAATTCTGCTTTGGGAAAGATTGTAAACTCAAGTGTGGGCTCATCTGTTTTTTCACCTTTTAAAGTGATCTTTAAAAGGGCAGGTTTATCTTGGAAATCTGTTTTTGCCTGGGTTTCAATATAGCTTGAACATCTAAGATCTGACAATGTCTCAACAAGGCTGTCTGCAGCTTCTGGCTTTAATTCAGCATTGTCACTGGTTTGCCATTGCAGTTTTTCATCAGGTTCTTTTTTTGAAGGTTCTTTTGTGGCAGTTGTTTTTTTTGTAATTATTCGTTTGATGTTACCTTTACTGATTTCCAGGCTGAAAATGTCATCCTGGTTAAACTTTTGAATCTGTTTATCCCTTAAACCATCCACTGTTTTGTTAAAAATTCTTTTAAGATTGCCTGCTGCATGGAAGACATTTTTTGTATCATTAAGGGTGATAAAGGTGTGCCGCTGAGTGGGCGCGGTTTTTCCAATGCTGATTTCTCTTATGATTTTATCCTTATCATCTTTAGCTATAACTTTGATCGCCTTCTCTTTATCAAGGTCATATCTTTTTAAATCCCCATTTTCTGAAATAAGGGTAGTAAGTAAAAGAGATTTGATGGAAGCTGTCATCTCCTTAATTATTCTTTCATTACCCTCAAACTTTTTATCTGTAATAACCCATTTGTCTTGATCCTTAAACAGGTGTATGGTTTGTCTGTCCTTTATTATTTCAATGCTTTCAATTGTGGTCTCATCCATATCAGGTATTTCAGGCAGCATGGAGTTCCCCTGATCCCTGCTATTGAAGAAGAGATATGCTGAAAGAGCGATAATGGCAACTAAAAGTAAAAAATATTCTTTTTTCATATATTAACTTTCCTTGATTTATTTCTTTGTAAATTGAAGTTTAATTTTTTTCTTTCTTAAAGATCGTTTGAGCAGGACAATAAAGCCCAATAGAATAACAATGCATGGCAATACGGCAATGTTCAGTGATTTTATTATATTCCTGGTAAAAGGTGTTGTCTCAAGCAGCGGGTTAAATGACTGCTGTTTACTTCTCATGGCAGCAATATTGTCATGGTCATTGAGATGATCTATTAAGTTTAAGATAAATGTAGCATTGGTGGTTGTACCCTGGGTATCAAGCAGTTGATCCGATACAAGAGCTGAAGAAGAGATAATAAAAATCTTGGCATTTTCCCCCTGGGCAATAATTTTTTTCTCGACTGCCAGGCCTTTGAGTTTTGGAGCAGTCTCTTCATCAATATCTTCCTCATTGATATCAGCACTTTCAACCTCTTTTTCAGGAATTTTCTTATCCTTAAAAAAGCTTGTAAATTTTCCTTCCAGCATATATGCAAGGGCATATGACTGCATATCTTCCTTTGCTTCAGGCGGAGCTATCATTATCGGATTCAGGCTGAAATTCTCTTTCATTAGCCATGCCTGATTTGAGGAAGAGAAAAGTTTGGATACTTTTATTTTATCTTTATCAATATTGGCAGTTATAATATCAAGCGGAGATATCTTCATTGTAGCAAGCCCGCGGATATTTTTCATATACAAAGGAGAGTTGTTAATAGTCTCCTGGGATATCATGGGAATAAAGTATATTTTTTGCTCTCCGCCACCACGCTCAGGGGGCATAGCTTGTGTATAACAGTTCTTATCCATAAGATATGCCTGCTCAAGTCTGACACCATAATGTGCAAGAAGTTTTTCAATTTCTGTATTAAGCTTGTTATATTGAGGTCTTGCACCGGGCATCCTCTGCTGCGGTATCTTCTCTTCAATTGTGTCAATGAAAAAAGCAATATTGGTACCCCTCATAAGTGCCTGATCAATTTTAAAAAGTTCATAATCAGAAAACTTCTCTACAGGTCCTGCAATAATGAGTGATTTCAGACCTTCAGGGATATTTTTATTTTTCAAGTTGATACTATTGACAGAATATCTTTTTGAAAGAAGCTGGTTAAAAATATTAAGTGATTTCTGGGGCAGCCCCTGCATCATTGCAAGCCGGTCTGGCATTAAGGCGGGAGAACCATGACCTGTAAGGTATCCTATCTCCTGATTAATACCAATCATTGTCTCCACAGTTGATGAGATTTTTTGGGAAAGTTCTTCTGGTGCGATGGTCTGGTATTGAGTTCCAATAATTGGCAGTTCAATGCCGGTAATTATTGGGAAGCTGACAGTTTTATCCTTAAATTCAATGGCAATACCAGCATAACCTTTTCCCTTTGAAATCTTTTTGTCAGGGATATCAGGCCAGGTTAAATGCATAAAATCATAGGTTTTAAATAATTTACTTATATTTTTTTCCTTTGTTGGGTCAATAAATTGAAAATCAATTTGCTGGAGATGTTTTTCATTGATTATTTTTATGGTTTTTTCAATATCGCTTCCAAGGGAGGCAAGTTTATTTAATCCAATAAAAGGTGCTATGGTATTTAAGGAGGATGAGAGATACAATTTAATTTTGATTTTTTCCTTAAGATTTGACAGCCTGCTTACTTTATTATTAAGTTTCTGGATTGCTGTTGTAAGTTTATATTCCAGACCATTTATGGATGTTATGGCAGGAAGGGTTTCAATCATATCACCATGTATTATTACAAGCCCCATATAAGCTTTTTTAAATTTCAGTTCATCATTTTCAACACTCCTGATTTCAACAGGAGCAATTGAGTAATCATTTGCAAGCTGTTGATTTTCATTTGCCTTGGCAATACCTGCTTTTTCCGATGTTACATTATAAAATGTAAAGTTGAACATTCCCTTGCCCACAGCACTGTATTCTTCAAGAAGGTCATTAAGATATCTTTCAGTATTGTTATGGGGAGGAGGCAGATTCTTTGTAAAAAAGACCTTTATTGTCAAAGGGTCTGATAAGGTTGAAACAACTTCTCTACTTGCCTTGGAAAGCGAGTATTTATTGTCTTTTGTAAGATCTATTCTAAAAAAGAGAGTAATCCCAACAATATTTATTAAAATAATCACTATAAAATAGATCAGGAATTTAAAATATCTTTCTTTTGTTTGAAGTAAACTCATTTTTCTCCTCAATTTTTTTCTTTCATCGCAAGATAGGTTCCAAAGATGGAAATAAATATAATACTCGCAAAATATATAATATCTCTTGTGTCAATCACCCCTTTTGAAATATTAATAAAGTGTGAGTTTGCTCCCATATATTCAACCAGGGATGTAAAGACTTCTGGAATGAAAAAAAGCAGTTTGTTCAAAATTGTTAATATAAAGCAGATGGCAGTACCAATAATAAATGCAACAATTTGATTTCTTGTTAAGGATGAAGCAAAAAGACCAATTGCACAATAGGTGCTTCCTAAAAGAACTGCCCCGATATAGCCGCCCACAACTGGACCTGCATCAAGATCACCTAAAAAAGAGATGGTAAAAGGATATAGCAGTGTGGGGATCAACATTGCCACAATAAAGAAGGTTGCACCAAGATACTTTCCAATTGCAATGTCTGTAAAGGATACCGGCATTGTAAGAAGGGTTTCATAGGTGCCAGCGTTCATCTCTTCAGATAAAAGCCTCATTGTTATTGCTGGTATAATAAAAGAGAATATTGTGGGAAGTAAAAGGAAGAAGTCTCTCATACTTGTTCGGTCATAAAGAAAAAAAGTTGAAAAAAAGAACCAGCCCGTGGCAATTAAAAATATTGATATTACAATATATGCTATGGGCGAGGTAAAATAATCTTTAAACTCTTTTAATGCTATATGTTTTATCTGGGTCATCTGTTGTTAAGCCTCCTGTTGAGCTAGAGAATTTTTACTGTTTCCATTATACTCACCATTTTCATTGTCACTATTGTCACCATCTTCAGTAGTAAGCTTATGAAAAATATTTTCCAGGGACTGGAATTCATGTTTAAATTCACAGATTATCCAGTCAGTCTCCTTAATTCTCAGATAGATTTTTTTCATCGGGTCATCAATCCCTGATACCTTTATTTTAAAAGAGATGGCATTTTTCTCAGCACAGTGGGCATCTTTAACTATAATGCTGCTGTCAATGGATGTTA
The DNA here is from genome assembly GCA_964565415.1 of uncultured Desulfobacterales bacterium. GTDB lineage: Bacteria > Desulfobacterota > Desulfobacteria > Desulfobacterales > Desulfobacteraceae > JAIOSM01. Next base: position 15,308 of record CAZMEX010000007.1, read on the forward strand.
TAAGCTCTTTTACTTCTCCTGCATCGGCATCATAGAGCGAAAGAGTAATGTGTGATTCACTCTTTGCACCCTCCTTTAGATTCTCAGCAGTATCATCTGCAACAATTTTGCCCTTATCAATAATAAGGATTCTGTCACATGTGGCTTCAGCCTCGCTTAATATATGCGTCGAGAGAATTATGGTTTTCTCTTTACCTATGTTTTTAATAATTTTTCGTATTTCAACTATCTGGTTTGGATCAAGCCCTGATGTTGGTTCATCTAAAATAAGTATTTCAGGATCAGAGATCATTGCATGGGCAAGACCTACACGTTGGTTTAATCCTTTAGATAGTTCACAAACAGGTTTGTGCATGATTTCAGATAGCCCGCACAGGGAACTCATCCTTGCAAGCCTGTCATTAATGTCTTCTTGTTTAATGCCTTTAATTTTTGCAACATAAACAAGATAATCAAATACAAGCATATTGTGATACAGAGGAGCAGACTCAGGAAGATATCCAATTAAATTCTTGATTTTAAGTGCATCTTCTCTGATCTTCAGATTTTTTATCTCTATCTCACCGGCGCTTGGTTCAAAAAAGGCAGTTAACATTCTTAAAGTAGTGGTTTTACCTGCACCATTAGGACCCAGCAAGCCAAGGATTTCTCCTGTTTTTACTTTAAAACTTATGTCATCAACTGCACAAAAACCATTGTAATTTTTTATAAGATTTTTAACCTCAATCAAGGTTCATACCTCCTGTCTCTTTAATATCATTTTAGCTAAAATAAAGGTTTTTTTAAAAATCTTCAAGGGGTTTGCTTTTTTTTAAGAAAGATTCAATTTCATTTTTTTCCTTATTAAAAGCAAGAAGGGCTTTTTCAAGCTTTTTGCAGAAGGGATCACTCTCTCCTAAAAGTTCCAGTGACGTTGTAAAAAGCTCTCTTCCTTTATTAAAGTGTTTCAAAACTTTTTTGAAAAGTTCTTTTCTTATCTTATGGTTCTCTTTTTCAGCTATAATTACAGATCCCAGCTGCATAATGGAATATTCCACAAGAGCATCCCTTGGAAGATCGTGGGTATCAGAGATTGCTTCAAGGATTTCTATGGTTTTTCTGCTCAAAACATATGTCTTTTGAATCCTTGTTTTTTCCTTGAATTTCTGGATTTGAATCCTTCTTGCAATCTCTTTTAAGACAGAAGCATCTTCAATGATATGATCAAAAAGAGATTTTTGCTTTATCCCCATGTGCAGGGCAACAAGCCCTAAAGAATCAATTGCTTTTCGCGAGAGTTTGAAGGTTGCCCTTACAGACTGTTTTGCCCTTAAATCAAACAGATCAGCACCAAACAACTCCTGTTCAAGTTTTGTCATATTTATATCCTTTTCAAAAGTATGCCCACAATCAATATTATTGTATATAGTCAACTTTGATTAGTAATGAAAATAAATTGTAATGATACTTTATAGAAAAGAGTTTTTAAAATCAAGTAAAAGGTGATGTATTTTATTGAAAATGGTACTTTAGTAAAGTACTAATATTGTAGCAATAATTAATGTTAAAGAGAGTGATATTATCTCTCTGCCTGATTTATTAAACTCAGGTTCGGTTCTCTCTTCAGAAAAACCCCTTGATTCCATGGCAAGGGCAAGACTGTCTGCTGTTTGAAAGGTTTTTCTTAAAACTGCAGGAACAAGTTTTATAATTTTTTTTACAGGGTTTTTTTGATTGTCAGAGCACCTTGCTTTTTGTGCATAAGCTATCTGCTGAACCTGTTCAATTATTAAAGGTAAAAACCTTATTGAAAGCCCTACCATGAGACCTGCCTTTTTTTCAGGGATAAATGGCAGGGGTTTTAAAAACCACTGGACAGCTCCTTTAATGGATGAGGGTTTGGTGGTATTGGAAAAGATTATCGATAAAAGTATGATGATCAGGTATCTCATGGTAATTTGAGCACCGGTTTTAATACCTTCAATGGATATTGTTATTCCAGATAGGGAAAATATTGTATCACCAGGTGTTGTGAGAATTCTTGAAATAAAGATAAAAATAAGAAAAACAAAAAAATATTTTATATGGTGGAGACCTTGTATTGGTTTAATACCGATATTCAACATTATAGAGACCAGTATAATGAATAATACTGCAAGGGCAGGGAACAATGCTTTTAACACAGCAATGCTGACAAGGGACATCATTACAAGTTTATATCTTGTATCAAGGTTATGGAAAACTGAATTTCCATGTTTGTAGGTAAATAGTTTCAATTTGCCCAGTTAATAATACCAAAGTTAAGTTTTGATGAGCAGGGCTCACGAATACCGTATTGTTCAACTGTTTTTATCAACTCTTCAGGTGTTCCATCCTGCTTGATGTGTCCTTTGTCCATGATGATTAATCTTGTGGCTTTGTCAATGACTTTTTCAATGTCATGTGTTGCAATAATTATTGTAATTTTTTTTTGATGGAGTTCAGTAATTAAAGATAAAAGATTTGATGTACCGGGAAAATCAAGGTTGGAAAAAGGTTCATCAAAAAGTATAACATCAGGTTCCATAACAAGAATACCTGCAATGGCAAGCTTGCGTTTTTCACCGCCGGAAAGTGTTGCAGGGTTTCTGTCAGCCATGGGAGTAAGGTGTAAAAGTTTTAAGATGGAATCAACTTTTTTATTTATATGCTCTCTCTCCCATTTTAAGTTTTCAGGACCAAAAGCTACTTCATCAAACACAGTTTCACCAACAAGTTGGGTATCTGCATCCTGGAATACCATACCTACTTTTTTCCTTACCTCAATAATATTCTTATTGATTAATACTCCTGAAAATAGAACTTTGCCTGATGTGGCATTCTGAAGACCATTGAGATGCCGTAAAAGTGTTGTCTTCCCGGAGCCGTTTTTGCCGGCAAGTATTATGAATTCACCTTTTTTTATACCAAGTGAAACATCTCTAATCCCGCAATTATTATCAGAATAGATATGTGTCAATTTCTCTGTCTGTATCAGGTTTTTCATATGTTTTTTCTATAGTTTGATATATGGTCTTACTGTTTTTGCTATGTACACCGCACCAATAATTTTTAATATATCACCGATGATAAATGGGTACATGCCCAGTGCCAAAGCTTTGCCCCAGCCCATGCCCGTCACAACTTTTAACCATGGTATGCCTGTTGTATATATAATTGCTGAGCCTGCAACCATGGCAGAAATATCTGCAATAATTTTATTATTCCAGAATTTTGCAATAAGTCCGGCTGTGAAGACAGCAGGCAGATATCCGAGCAGATATCCACCAGTGGGTCCAAAAATCATTCCAATTCCACCTCTGCCCTGGGAAAAAACAGGCAGACCGCAGATACCAATTAAAAGATAAATTCCCACAGCAGCAATACCCCATCTTGGACCTAGAAGAATGCCGGCAAGCAAGACAAACATATTTTGCAATACCAGGGGAACAGGACCAATCGGGATGGCAAGAAAAGCACCTGCTGCAATCAATGCAACAAATAGAGAAGAGTAGGTTATGATTTTAAGTTGCTTTGAAGTGTTCATAATGTTTTTCTCTTGTAAAAGCAGTCTCCGTAAATTATCTTTTTTAATTTTTTGTCACTGGTTTCAAGAATAAGGGCGCCTGTCGGATCAACATCCTTTACAAACCCCTCAAATTTTTCCCCGAAGGTTTCTATGCTTACATAATTTCCAATTGTGGAAGTGTGCTCTTTCCACATTGAAATAATCTGGTTTTTGCCAATGGTTTGATTATTGATTTTATGGTAAAGCTTTTCAAAAATAGTCAAAAATTTAATTAATATTTCTCTTCTTGAAACATTTTTCTTTAGGATATTTTTTATGGAGAGGGAGTCAGGTATATCTTTTTTTGGATCATTATTAACATTTAAGCCAATGCCAATATTGACAAACTTGAGCATATCACCTTCAGTTTCCATTTCCGATAAAAGCCCTGCAAGTTTATTGTTTGAAATTAAAAGATCATTGGGCCATTTTACTTTTGCATTGATTTTAAAAAGAGAGTTAAGACATTGTGCAAGGGAGTATGATGCTGCAAAATTTAATATATATGCCAGGGGAGGGGGAAGATTTGGTTTTAAAATAAGGGTGAACCACAATCCTCCATCAGATGATATCCATTCTCTTTTCAGCCTGCCACGACCCTCGGTCTGATTCCTGGCAATTATGACAGAAAAATCATCAGCATCATTGTTTGCCATCTTTTTTGCAGTATTCATTGTGGAAGCAATTTTTGAAAAGTAGTGAATTTTATCCGAATATTTTTCAAAACAGAAAGGGAAGAGCAGATCTTTTTTGTTGGCAAGTGAATAACCTTTTGGTGTGGAATTAATCTCAACACTGTTTTCTTTTAATGATTTAATGTGTTTCCATACGGCAACTCTTGAAATACCAAGCTCTTTGCTTAAAGACACCCCTGAAAGTATATCTTCAGGTGTTTTGAATAGTGTTTGCAGGATTTTTTCTTTCACAAATGCCTTGTTAACTAAATTAAAATGATATGGTTAACAAAGATATCTTATTAAGTCAATAAAAAAATTGTAAATCAAATTATAATAATTTATAAAGAGGTAATGATTATGGTTTGTTCAGGAGGAGGAAAAGATGGTCAAAGTCAGATGGACAGGAGCTGCAGGAATTGAGTTTATAACTGATCAGGGTGTTTTTCTTATTGACCCTTATCTGTCAAGGCTGGGAAAGTTTCAAACTTTTTTCAAGCATGTCCAGCCTGAAACTTCTGTAATAGATAAATTCCTCGACCTCCTTCCATCAAAGATTGCAGGCATTGTTGCAGGGCATACACATCTTGACCATGCACTGGATATACCGTACATTGCAAACCATTCCATTTGTAAACCTGATTGCAAAATAATTGGAAGCACAAGCCTTGACACTCTTTTTAAAATCCATGGATTTGCCCATCGTGTCACTCTGTGCAATGGTCCAAAAGAGATTAAATTTGATGATGATATTGCCATTTCCATGATCCCTTCAGTCCATGGGAAAGTTGTATTTGGGCGTATACCATTTCCCGGTGAGATAAATTCAAAGGAGCTGCTGCCCATGAAAGGCAGAAAGTATCGCCATGGCATGGTTTTTATCCCAAAGATTAAAATCGGTGGTACAACATTTATGCACATTGGCAGTGCTGATTATGTTGAATCTGAGTTGGATGGTCATACTTGTGATATTTTATTTATGTGTGTACCCGGATGGAAAAGAAGGGAGGGCTATAGTGATCGCCTTATTGATATAGTTAACCCAAAAATTATTGTACCTTTTCATTTTGATGATTTTTCCCGGGCTATCCCAGAAACAGGCAAAGCACCTATATTGCCTTTTCAGGGTATGTCTGACTTTATTGGTCAGATTAAACAACATAAACCAAAAGTAAAAATAATTTTTCCAAGAATAAACAGCCCCCTTGAGAGGGATCTGCTATAAGAATTTTTGTTCATGTTCCAGAAGGTATTGTTTGACAGGAAGACCACCTCCAAAACCTCTCAGGTTCCCATTTTTGCCTATTACCCTGTGACATGGGATTATAATGGGAAGGGGGTTTTTGTTAAGTGCATTTCCGGCAGCACGCGCGGCTTGCGGGCTTCCGGCAGCTTCAGCTATCTCCTGGTATGAAATTACAGAACCATATGGGATATCCAAAAGAGCTTTCCATATTTTTTGTTGAAAATCTGTGCCTTCAGGCAGGCAAATATTTGAAAATTCTTTTAATTGACCTGAAAAATAATCAGAAATCTCCCGGGTCTCTTTTAAAAATCTGATTTTATCTTCTTTCCATAAAGCATCTGGAGTTATTGGTCTGTTATTTTCAGGAAAGAATAATTCATATAAAATATTTTGTTTTTTAACAGCTAAAATTTTGCCTATTGGGGTGTCTATATGGGTAAAATATTTCATTTTACAATCATATCTCCTTTGAAAGTATCAATTGTTCAAGCATGTTTTTATAGTCAATATCAGCTTTTTTAAATCCCTTTGTTCCATATTTCATGTTTGCTTCAAGGATAAGAAAATCACTGCTTTTTTTAATAATATCTATGCCAACATCATCCCACCCGCATTGTTTTGCAGTATTAAGCGCAAGCTTTAAAGCTTTTTTTGGTACAGGGTCAAATACAATATTACCCCCCTGGGCAATATTGGTTCTAAAATCGCTGTTCCCAGATTTTCTAAAATATGCAAGTCTGATTTTTTTTCCAATAATAACAACCCTGATATCCTTTTGAATAGGGATATACTCCTGAATGTACGCAGAGTGCCTAAGGGAAAGGTATTGAGAAAGTTCTTTTTTATTATTTATAAGATAGACATCTTTACCCTTTGATGAGCCTTGTGCTTTTTTTGCAATAAAAGGGAATTGAAAATATTTTAAAATAGATTTTTGCTGTTTTTTTCCATAAAAAGTTTTAGTGTCTGGATGGGGTATGTCCAGCATTTTAAAAAGCGCTGTCTGTTTTATTTTATCCTGAACAAATTTATAGGTATGAAAGCTGGGAAATGTTTTTTTCCCCATTGTGTTGAAAAGATCAGCATAAAAAGCAGTTGGAAAGTAGATTTTTTCAGCATTTTGAATCAGTTTTTTTTCAGTTTCCGAGTAATCTGAAAAATTGGGTTTCAATCCAAGGGTGTTGATGTGTTTACTCTTTATCAGTCTTGCACCAATGGCAATCGGTGTTGTGTCCAGCATGTTATCATTTATCATGCTGAATAATATCAATTATAATTGTTTAAGACAATGATGAAATTGTTTTGGAGTGGGTGGAAATGCAATAATGTTCTCATCGGGATTAATGAAATCTTTTTGAAACGTTGAAAAGATAAGAGGTAACTCTTCTTCAGTGTGAAGCTGCCTGATCTCCCTTGATAAATCAAACCCTGTCATATCATTTAAAAAGAGGTTGCAAATCACGGCAAACGGCTTGTCAGTCATCAGGGATTCAAATGCTGACTGGGAGTTAAGAAATGTCTTTGTAAAATAACCAGCAGCAGACAGAACTTTTGTATATATCCTAGTACGAATTTTACAATTACTGATTATTGTAAAGTACGGTTTTTCTTTTTTTCTCTCCTTTATCAGGATTTTTTCATATTTTTTTGCAGAGGAGTGGAGTTTGCGGTTTTTTTGAAATTCAATATAGTTTTCAATAACCTGCAAAGGAGCCTGTTTTTCAAGATAATTAGATAATATGTATAAAAAAGCATCTGACACCATTAATTGCACAATAATGTTGTTTGCGTGGGCATCAAGAATGCCTTCTCCAAGTTCTTTTCCAGCTTTGGTTCCAGATTCTATTTTATCCTTTATTTCAGCAATGACCAAATCAGTAGGGTTCTTGTCAAGCACTTTTATGGCAGCAGTTCGTACATAAATGGAAGAGTCAAATATTCCGGCGATTGCAGAAGCTGTAGATTCAAGCTCTGGGAATGCACCAAGGGTTAAATAGGCAGCAAATTTGATATCCTGACTTGTTTTTTTGTTTTCAATAAGGGACAACACTTCTTGTATCAGGTCTTTGGGAATTGTTCTTGAAATTAAATTTAAAGTATTGACAACAAGGTCATGATTTTTTGATTTCAGGTTTTGCGCGAAAATCTCATGTGCCTCAAATCCAGCTTCGGCAAGTTTGGTAAAACCGTTAAACCTGGTTTTAATATCCTTTGATTTCAAATCACTATTCCATGCTGAAATGTTGTTTGAGCTAAGCTTTTTTTTGGCGGTTTTCTTTTTTTGTTTTTCCGGCTCTTTTTTTCTTTTTCGATTTTTAAGTACCTCCAGGGAATCTAAAATATCCTGGTCGCATTTAGAAGACTCAGCAGCTTTCAAAAGATTATCATAGGCTGAAGACGAACCAATTCTCTCCAGTGCCTTAACAGCTTCTGCTTTAAGTATGGATTCATCATAAAAAATAAATTCAGCGATATCGTCAACAAGAATTTCAACTCCTTGTCTTCCGGCTGTTTTTATGGTCTCTTTAAGTATTTCAAAATCAGATTCTTTGGATAAAATATGTTTCATAAGAGGAGTAATTTGCAAAATCAACTCTTTATCGCAAGTATTATACAGGATAAGGCTGAAATGAAAATTTAGATGTGCACGATCAATTAACAGCTGAATCACTCTGTCATATATCTCTTCATCCCTATACTCATCCTGGGTTAAAAGCGGTAGAAGATTCAGGGCAGTAATATCAGGGGCAAGGGCAAAGAGTTGTAAAACCTCTAATTTTGTTTCAAGGGGAAGCCCTTTGAGCTGCCGTAATAATTGTTTTGTTTTTTTAATGTCTGACTTGTTAATACTCTTTTTTATCCGGGCGATATAATCTGGCATATTTCACCTTTTTTCCTAAAAGAATTATTAGATCTGTTTAATCTGATTGGATTTATACTAATAGTTTACATGGAACAAACTGTTTTGTACATAGGTTTGCATAATTAAATAATCTTGTTGACAAAATATTTTTCATGGTTAAAATCATCTTTATAGGGAGAGAAGGAAATTTATATAAAACAAAGGAGATTTTATAATGATTGAATTAACTGATTCTGCAAAAGAGCAGATTGACGAATATTTTACCGGGAAAGAACCTTCCCCCGTTAGAATTTTTCTTAATTCCGGTGGCTGAGGCGGCCCGTCTCTTGCGATGGCTCTGGATGAGCCCAAAGATACTGATGATGTTTATGATGTTAAAGGACATAAACTTGTTGTTGATAAAGAATTCATGAAACAGGCACAAACAATTAAAGTTGATTTTTCAGGCATGGGCTTTAAGATTGATTCCAAAATTGATTTTGGTCAATCCTCCTGCTCCAGTTGTGGTACAGAAGGATCATGTTGTAGCTGATCTGTACAATTTTAGTTTTAGCGGGTTATTTCTAAGGGTGCTTGATTTATTAAGCACCCTTTTTTATTGTTTTTGCTTTGCACAAACCTCCTTGACCTGATGTTTACGCCATGATAGCCTTATTAACGAGTCTTTTGTAAATTATCAGGTAAATTAGTATGAAAAAACCATTTTGTATCCTAATATGTTTTGCCTCTATTTTCTTATCTTTGGTGTGTTTGTCCGGTTGTGGCAGTGAACCTGATCAAGGGGAATTGATCATGAGAGGATGGACAAATAAGAGAGGAGAGGCTTATATTTATCTTAAAATAAAAATGGAAGGTAAGTGGGAAGTCTCTGTCAATATTGCCGATGCCACAACCAGGATTATTCAAGTTCGCGGAAAGGCTTCCGGGCAGTGGCACATTGAGGACAATGCCCTTGTACTGACTGTCTTTGAATCAAACATCAATAAAATTTTTAAAAAGGATGTTACAAATTTTTATGAAATTGTAAAACTGAATGAGAAAGTCATGGAATTGCTGGATACCCATGGGCAGTTGACAACCTGGAAAGCAATAGAACTTTCAAAAAAGCAAGCCGGCAAAAGCGGCTCCAACAGTATCCGAATGGCACCCTTTACTGTTAATTTAAACAAGTTGAGATCCCGGGATAAAGATAGATATCTCTGTGTGAACTTTAAAATTATCTTAAAAGAATTTTTACCTGGCAGTGAGGTGACAAAAGTTCATCCAAAAGCTAGAGAAGCAGTTCTTATATACTTAAGTTCACTTGTGTACAAAGATATTAAAAATTTAGATAATGCTGAGGAGATACAAAAAAATCTGCAAATTATTCTTAATCCATATATCGGGAATATGATTCAGAAAATTGAGATTGACCATATTATAGTATCCTCTACCTATGACAGAGTAGAAGAGTTTCTCATAGAGCATTCGATAAAAGCCAGAATTTCCAAAGAGAGAAATGAAAAGGATCCCCAGAAAGAGAAGGGCAAGGAATGAAAATTGTTAAATATAAGATTGGATATTACACCAGTGCAAACATTCAACGTCTAACTCCACTATTACTTTTATATTCCCATCTTGGCGGATTTTTCTATATTTATAAAAATAAAACTACTTATAATTATCTTAAGGAAAAATATAAGCATTTAAATATCACTGTCTATTTCAGTGATTCTGTAAATGACATTAAAGCTGCCATAAGATTTAATAAAATCAGGCTGATGATTTATTCAGATTACAGTGAGCTTGGTCTTGTCAAATCAGTGCAGATTTTCCATGGTTGCGGTGATAAAACGGATTCAGAGCAGCCTGCAATAGTGAAATATGATCTGGTATTTCTTGCAGGGGAAAAGATAAAAGAGAGGCTTGAGTATCTTCAGATTTTAAAAAAGATTCCAAGATGGGAAATAACAGGTTACCCTAAATTAGACCCTGTTATGAGCAGAAAAAAAATAGTTGGTACCAGGAGAAAAATTTTTGACAATAACAGAAAAACTATTTTATATGCACCCACTGCTTTAAAAGAGAGAGAAAACGAACAGGAACTGAGCTCTGTACCATTGTGGACAAGGAGTATTATAAAGGCATTGTATAAAGACTACAATGTTATAATTAAATACCATGGCATTGTAAAACGGCGGAGCCAGAATATTTATGCACAGATTGATTCTCTTATACTGAAACTTGATGCAGAAGATAATATAAGATTTATCATTGATGACAATATTGTTGAATACATGGTCCAGGCAGATTTGGTTATTACGGATATCTCATCTGCTGCCTATGAATGGTTTCATTTTGATAAACCAATTTTATTTGTCAATCCAGCACCCGGGTACTTAAAAAGATCTGATGATATTTTTGCAAGCTCATTGTCCTGGCAGGCAGGTGACGTGGTAGAAGATGAGAGCGAACTCTTACGATATGTACAGAAAAATTTAACATCGGATGAGTATGGTAAAGCAAGAAACAGATTGCATCAATATACTGTATATAATCCAGATGGCAAGGCATTGGACAGGCAAATCAAACAAATACTGAAAATGTACAAAAAATATGAGCAGAGATCATATTTCTCTTTTTTTATAGCATCCTATTTATTAAAAAAATTAAGACATATCAAATATAAAATAGTGGTGAGGCGTTATAATAAAATCATGCAGGTAAAAGAAGATTCAGCTTCAAATTAATCCTCTAAGCAATCCCTGGACTTTGTTACAATAAGAATTCCTTTTTTTACAAAGATGGTTGCTTTCTCATCTGAGAACTTATTACTGATGCCCCGGGAAGTTCCAAAATCAATTTTTGCATTATTTAATGGATATTTCAGACCAGAAGTACTAACTCCTTCAGCTTGTTTTGTTAGAGGGATTATTGAGACAAATGAGTTTTTGTCTCTTTTAAGGGTTATTTTATCTGTTACAAGATAGATCTCATTGTAATCATCAATTATTCTGCATTTTATTTTAAGATCTGCCATTTTTTTTAAAAGAAAAATATTGGCAAGAGTGTGATCAAGACGGGTGCCGCTTACTCCTGTAAATGTTATGTCACAGGCTTTGTGTTTAAATGCCCAGATTGCTGCAAGCTCAGTATCTGTTGCATCTTTATCAGCAGGGTGTTTAATTGTTCTTATATTATTCTTTTCAAAATATGCTTTATCTTCTGGTGTAAGAGAGTCAAAATCTCCAATAATTACATGGGGCAGAACCCTGATTTTTTTAAGGTGGCGGGCTCCTCCATCGGCACAAATAATAAGATCACTTCTGGATATTATCCTTGCCAGTTTGTTTTTATTTTTAATATTCCCATTTGCTAGGATGCAAGCTTTCATAAATAATTATTTACCATGAAACAGATAAATGTTAAATATGCTTTAAATTTATTTGGTACCTGGGCTTAATGGGAGAAATTGGAGTGTATGAAATCAACCACAATTATAAGTAGATATATTTTTAAGGAGCTCTTTGCACCGTTTTCAGTCTCCTTGCTTTTTCTCTCTTTTATCTTTTTAATGACAAGAATACCTGAGTTTACCAATATGATAGTAAATCACAATGCAGGGGTTACCTCTCTTTTTCTTCTCCTCTTATATTCTTTTCCAAAGTTTCTCGAATTTATTCTACCCATGTCAGTAATGATTTCAGTACTCCTGACTTTTATGCGCATGGCAGGCGATAATGAAATCATTGCTCTGAAGGGCGGTGGCATCTCATTGTACAGACTCTTACCATCTGTACTGCTTTTTTGTACTTTAGTGACTTGTGTTGCTCTTTGGATTTCAATTGTTGGATCCCCTAAAAGTGAAATTGCAATAAAAAAAAAGAGCATGGAGATTGCCCGGTCAAGCCTTGGTATTGCTTTGCAGCCAAGAGTGTTTAACACTGATATTAATGGTATAATGATCTATGTAAGCAGCAGTGACCCTCAAACAAAAAAACTCCATGATGTTTTCATAGAAGACAGCAGAGCAAAGGGAATAGTCAATATTATTACCGCTCCTGACGGTATACTGGTTTTAAATGAAAAATTGAAAATATATACCCTCCGCCTTTATAATGGCAAAATCAATCATGTTGATCTTGCAAAAAAGTCAGTAAACACAATACTGTTTAACACCTATGATACAAATGTGGATTGCCAGCGCATTTTCAGCCAATCAACTTCAAAACGCAAAAAACAGATTAGCGAGTTAAGTTTAAAAGAGTTATATTCATTTATTAATAAACAGAAACCTGGGAGTACAAAAGATTTCAACGAGGCACTTATGGCTCTGCATGGTAAGTTTGCTTTGCCATTTGCATGTATCTGCCTTGGCATTCTGGCATTCCCCCTTGGAATACAATCTGTCTCCTTAAAGCGTTCCTCAGGTTTTGGATTGGGATTGTTCTTCTTTATTGTGTATTATATTCTGTTAGCTGTTGGCTGGTCTGCTGGTGAATCAGGGAAATATCCCCCTGTTATAGGAATGTGGCTGCCAAATATAATAATGGGATCAGCAGGTTGTTATCTTTTATATAGGAATGCAAAGGAGCGCCCGGTAAGGATGCCCCTGTTTGTTAAAAGAGTTATTTCACAATTGATCTCAGTGATTACATTTTCAATTTTTAGGAAAAAGGCAGAATAGGATGTCTGTTCTCCATAGATATTATTTAAAAGAGTTTATAAAGTTTTTCATGATTATTCAGGTAATTATCATTTTTATTTTATTATCTGTGGATTATCTTACCAAATTAGACCTTTTTATTGAAAGCAGTGCAACTATTTATCAAACCTTTGGATATGTTTTATTAAGAGCTCCCATAATGCTGGTCTGGCTTATACCTTCGGTGATAGTGCTCTCTGTTATTGTTGTGTTCGGGCTTATGAATAAAAACAATGAACTTATCGCCATAAAATCTGGTGGCATCAGTGTATACTATCTTGTAAGACCGGTTATTATTTCAGGCATTGTTTTAATCATAATTGTTTTTGCCCTGCAGGAGACAATAGTGCCCATGACCAAAGCAAAGTCCGTGGAAATGAAATATAGTACTATTAAGGGGAGAAAAAAAATCCATAGAACCAGAAAAGATATCTGGATAAGACAGGACAATGTTATTGTCCATATTAATTATTTTAACCCCAGGGATAAAACAATTGCTGGTGTGATCCTGACAGAGCTTGATAAAGATTTTAATATCAGTAAAAGAGTCGATGCTCAAAAAGGTGTTTATAAGAATAAAAGATGGTTGTTTTCAAAAGTTTTAGAACAGATATATAATAAAGATGATCAAGATTATATAGTCAAGTCATATGAAAACAAAGAGTGTTCAATGGAGTTGTTGCCTGCAGATCTTGAGCAAATTGTAAAAAAATCAGATGAGATGAGTATGTCTGAGCTGGCAGATTATATTAATAGAGTTGAAGGTGAAGGGTATGATGCAACAACCTATCGAGTGGACTTTTATAGTAAAACAGCATTGCCGTTTCTCTGCCTTTTAATGACAATGATTGGTGCAGCCCTTGGAATGAGAGACATTGTCAAGGAGAATATGCCCCTGGGTGTTGCTGTGGGTATAGGTATCTGTTTTTTATATTGGATTCTACATGGGTTCTGCATCTCCCTTGGATACGGCAAAGTCTTACCTCCATTCATCAGTGCCTGGATAGCAAATATATTTTTCTTTTTCTTTGCACTTTTATTTTTGATTACTGTGGATGATTAATGAAACAGCAATTATTAATAAAAATAGAAAAAATAATGAAAAGCGATGTTGATAAATCACGTTTTTTTTCTTTTCAATTCCTGCTCTTGGTTTGCTCTAAACTTTATTTTATAGGTCTGAAGATAAGAAATTTATTGTATATGTTAAATTTTATCAAACAAAACAGACTTCCCTGTTTTGTTATCAGTGTTGGGAACATCACGGTTGGTGGAACCGGGAAAACACCCATGACTATTTATATAGCAAATGTTTTAAAAAAACTTGGCTTTAAGCCTGCAATTGTGACCCGCGGCTATAAGGGGAACTATAAAGATGCATCTTCTATCGTAAGTGACGGCTCAAATTTTTTTTTGAATGTGCAGGAGGCTGGTGATGAAGCAGTCATGATGGCAGACGATCTAAAGATTCCGGTTGTTGTGGGCAAGAGCAGATATCAGGCAGGCAAACTTGCAATTGCCAGGTTTAATCCCGATGTGATTATTCTGGATGATGCTTTTCAGCATATTGCTTTGAAAAGAGACCTTGATTTATTGCTTTGTGATTCAAGTAGGCCCTTGGGAAATTTTCAACTTATACCAAGGGGGCAATTAAGGGAGCCTGCCTATGAAATTCAGCGCTGCGATGCTGTTATCTTAACAAGGTCAGATAAAACCCAGAAGCCTGATTTCAAAAAATACAATGGGATGAAATCAAATCTTTTTAAATCCAAGCAATTGTTTCACTGTTTTCATTCTCCATCTATTTTAAATTTCATTAATTGTGAATCATCTTTTGACCATAACAATTTGAATATCACAGGTTTTCTGTTTTCAGGAATTGCTGACAACTCAGATTTTAAATCAACCTGCCTAGGTATGGGTGTTATAGTCAAAGGCGTTTCAGAGTTCCCAGATCACCACTGGTATACAAAAAAAGAGTTAAAGGAGATATATGAGAACTATATTGAAAGTGGTGCAGATTATCTTGTTACAACCCAGAAAGATTATATTAAAATTAAAGAGCTGATATCTGATTTTCCCTTATCTATCAGCCTGGTCGTTATTGGGATTGAAATCAGGTTTAAAACAGAGCATGGGGATAAGTTTGCAAACCTTATTAAAACAAGTTTCAATACATATCTGAACAGGAAAGAATAGACAGAAAAGAGCAGGTGCCCGTCAGATTATTTTATCAATAATCTACTATAGGGGCGTGGTTTCCACCTATTATAATACCATGGATATTGTTCCGGGTACTCCCTGATCATATCTTCAACAATGGTCATGAATTGCTGGGCAAGAGTTTCAATATCCTTTATATTATCCCCGGTTTTATTTATTTTGACTTCCGGGCAGAAAATTACTTTAAAATGATTCTTTTCTCTGACAAGAAAAATTGGTACAACCGGAACTCCTGCCTGTAAAGCTAATCTGGCTATATTTTTATTTACTATTATTCTGGAACCAAAAAAATTAACAACAACCCCTTTTTCTGCAGGCACTCTTTTGTCAATTATCAACGCAACATTGCCATTATTTTTAAAGGCATTATTAATACCTTGTAATGCCTTATTTATGGGAAACAGGTTTGATGTTTTGAATCTTAGCCTTTTTTCCTTCATAAAGCGGTCAAAAATTTCAGGTTTGATGGGCTGGTAGACAGAGTGCCAGTTTATTTTCTCTTTTTCCAGAAAAGGTACAAACAATTCCCAAACTCCAAAATGACTTGTAATAAAAAAAGTTGCTTTTTTGCTTTGTTTAATCTTCTCCAGTATATCCTGCCCTGCAACTTCAAACCATTTATCAGATTCCTCAAGATTCATACAGATTCCCCAAAGGACTTCAAACATGCTCTGGCAAAAATGCACAAAATTTTTCCTGATCAGCTTATCAGCATCTTTTTTACTGATATTTTTATTTAATTTTGTAGTTATATTTTTAAAGGCTTTTCTTTTTCGTTTCTTATCCAAAAAGAACCAGATATATCCCATTAAACCAAAAAGCTTCAAACCAAATTTGTGGGGCAGGTGTCCTGTTAAAAAAGCAAAGGTTTTTAGTAAAGAGTAGGTTATTTCATTAATCATTTAGACTCCAGAGTATCACATATTATTTTATAAAGCTTGTCAAAAACGTATGTCTGATCGTACAGGTATGCTTTTTCATGGGCGACGGAACCCATTTTTTCTCTTAAGTCACCATCTTCAATCAATTTAGATAACTGATCTTCCCATTCATCCAGAGAACTTGCCCATAAGCCATGTGTACCATTTTCAATAACATCGCAATTCATGCCCACAGGAGAACAGATGCTGGGGATTCCAACTGCCAGGTACTGAATTAATTTAAAACTGCATTTGCCATTTGACCATGGGGTATCATCCAGGGGCATAAGTCCAATATCAAAACTTATAAGATCATCAACTTCATCATCATATTGCCACTCTTTTTTTTCCACGGGTAAATTGTCGCAATCAAGAAATGCATCAGCAACGATTTTTAGTTTCAGGTGCTTATATTTTTTCCCAAGCTTGTTAAATACCGGGATTAATGTCTTAAGATATTTTAGGGTGGATTTACTTCCTATCCAGCCCAGGGTAACCTTGTCAGGTTTTTCAAGATAGTGCTTCTTCTTATATTTGGATATATCAAGAGTGGTTGGCAGGACAATGATATTACCAGGGTCTGTATATTTTTCAGCCAGGCTTTTTAAATATGAATTTCCTGTAATGACAACATCGCAAGCCTTTATCATACTTGCAAATTTTAGCTTTCGTGAAAAAGAGTGATAGGGGTCTGAAGATTTAAATAATATTGCATCATCAAAATCAAAAATAACCTTGCATGGTCTAAAAAACAAAAACAGGCTCTCCCATGGCTGTATTAACTTTCTGCGCACTATAACAATATCTGATAAAGATGCTTTCCAGATGGAAATAAGCCGGCTGAAAAAACCAGATTTGACTTGTACTGAAAAGAGATCAACCTCTTTTTTTTCTGCAAAAAGAGGCAAATATTGTTTATAACGGTAAAACAATCCAGCTTGATCATGGACAAGGTAACAAAGTCTCATAGGATTTTTTACCTTAATCTTGCTTTGATGTGTCTGCAATCACACCAGTCATGTTAATCATTGTTGGAGTGAGAATATATCTGTAACCAGTAAGCCAGTTTAAAATACCTATTTTGGATACCAACTTAAGTATTGTTACAGTGATACCACGGAGAAAATTACCTTTTTTTACTTGGGCTTTAAAACTGAATTTAATTTTTCCCAATTCAGTATCAGCTTGATAAAACTCAAGTTTTTTTGATGTGGATGCTAAAATATGGGTTTGATCAAACTCAAGCTCAGGAAAAAGTTTTTTAATACCCTGGGGAGTAAAACGCCAATAATCCGATGGGAAACCATGAAACTTCCAGGCAAAAGGTACTGACAAACATATTCTTCCGCCGGGTTTTAACAGACGTGTTAAGTTTTCAGCCATTAAAAACGGTTGATCACAATGTTCCATGACACTCATGCAAAAAATTGTTCCAAAACGCAGACCCTTAAGCTTTTTATCAATCTGTTCAAAACTTTGTGAAAAATTAATAACAATATCAACACCGGAGCCCTCCAGCATATCAGCACCCATATACGTGTCTCTATTTGAAAAGATTGATCTTATGGGCTGATCTCCCCCGTAATCCTTTGAACCAACTTCAAGATAGGGTCCTGTAAACTCATTTTCAAATTTTTTAATATAGATTAATTGGTTTTCATCACCCATGTGAAATCATTTCCTTATTAAAAATTAAACTATTTATAAATTTTTTATACTAATATTATTTTTCTTTATAATGGGATTGATAGTAATATGATAGCACAGTTGGTCCATAAGCTCCTAAATATTGTTCAGGGTATTTCAGGAGATAATATTCCAATATTTTTGCATACTTTGCAATTATGGCATTGTATTCCATCTTCCCATGAATCCAGTTATTATTAATAGGTTCTCTAAATATTAAGGTAATTTTACCTTTTTTATAGAAGTGAAAAAAAGGAATAATTTTAGACTCTGCCCTGTGGGCAAAATAAATCATCCCAGTTGGGAATCTCATTTTTACACCTAAACAGGTTACTTCTTCTCCTGATCTGCCTTCAGCAGCATCAGCAGGATGATATATTATACCTTCAGATTCCAAAGTATCCAATATCCTTTTTTTGTATGTTATTAAAGGGGAAGGTTCATGAACAAAAATGGTGTTTTCCTCCCGGTCATAATATTTATATTTTGAGTGTTTTGATCCCCTTACACTCTCTCCTCCCTTTAAGGTGGTTATATTGTATCCCATGGCTCTGAGAGCATTAAAACTTAAATGGGGATTTCCCAGATGTGCTGCCATCAAGACAACTCCCTTTTTTTCTTTTATTGCCTGCTCAAGATGGTGAATGCCTTTTATATCCACATATTGTTTTATATATTGTTCATCCATATGGGGTATTAGATACTTCTGGATTTTTCTTACTCCTTTTAACTCGGCAATACCCCGTACAATTTTTTTTATTTTCCCAGGGTTTTTCTGGTTAAACAAAATAGCAGCTTTGCCTTCAATGTCCTCTCTCCATTTTTTTTGTCGATAATAATAAAAAAAGGAGAATACTGCAGGATAATTGAAAAACAGTTTGTATAAAAACCACTTCACTAACCCCCTCCTTTTTTTATGGATATTTTTAAAAAATTATACGTCCTTATACCAACCTGTGCAGGTTTTTTCAACTCAAACAGCAGAGTACATTACAACTGATTTTTATGGACATAAGTTATAAATTGTAATAACTTCAAAATAAAATTTAAAATCATTATTAAAACATCAGGTGTTTTTATGAACCAGGGGGATAGATGATCAAGAGTGATAATAGTTCTGACAACCAGAAAGTTGTTCCAAAAGCAAGGGGCATTATCCACAAAGTCATAATTGAGTGGTTTTCAAATCAGCCCCGGGGAAAGCTTCTGGATGCACCTGCAGGTTACGGTCATTTGTCAATGAGACTTAAAGAGCTTGGGTATAAAGTTGTTTGTGGCGAGATAGAACCCCAGATATTTAAGGCACAAGAGATTAAATGCATATTTACTGATTTAAACAGAAATATAGAGGCACCTGATAAGTCATTTGATTATATATGTTGTGTTGACGGTTTAGAACATATGACTGACCCCTATAGGGCTGTGGAAGAATTTTCGCGGGTGTTAAAACCAGGCGGCATTGGTGTTTTCAGTATTCCAAATTATTCCAACATTGAAAAGCGGTTCAAATTTTTCCTCAAGGGTTCATTAACCAAACCCAAAACCATGGATGATTATGACAAATCCGGGCGTAATCTGTTTAATTTTCACAATTCGCCCCTGACCATAACCCTTCTTGATCTTATTTTCAGCATCAATAACCTGAAAGTTGAAACAATACTTCGTGATAAAATAAAGTTGAAACAATATCTCTTTTTGCCAGTTGTCTTTGCAATGAAAACAGCAGCTTTTTTGTCTTCAAAAAAAGCATCCTTAAAAAACAGATATGACATAACCTTGAAAAACAGGGTTATCCTTGGTGGAAATACTTTGATATTTATTGTGCGTAAAAAGTAATGGGAGTACTCCATGTTTTATAAAATTCCATGCTTTATAAAATTATTGCAACTCAAGAGCTGCTTTGTTAATATGCATTGATTTTAATTTTTGTACAGGACCTGAATATCAAAGAAACATATTATGTCTGAAGCCAAAGTCACTATACTTATTCCTAATTATAAAACTTTAAAACTTACCAAACTTTGTCTAAGACTCATAAGAAAGCACACTGATTCTACAATGGCTCATGTGATTGTAATTGATAACGACTCTAAAGATGAATCAATTCAATATTTAAGATCACTTAAATGGATTGAACTTATTGAGAGAAAAAGAGTTAAAGGAGAGATCCCTGCCATGTCACATTCAAGAGCTCTTGACTTGGCTCTTAAACGTGTCAGTACACCATATGTTCTTTCAATTCATACTGATACTTTTGTTAAAAATTCTTTCTGGCTTAATGCCTTGATAAGGGAGATGGAAAAAGATCCAGATATTGCAGGAGTCGGATCATGGAAACTTGAAGACCCTCCATCTTTTTATAAACGAGTTTGGAAAATCATTGAGTTTAGAATAAGAGAGGCTGTATACCGCATTACAAAAAATGAAAAACAGCTTTATCATGTTCTGTCCCAGAAAAAGAGTGGATATTATGATCTGTTTCACAAGGGCAGTTTAAATATCAATTATAATGACAAGGAATATTATTACCTGAGAAGCCATTGTGCACTTTTCCGCATGGATTTGATAAGAAAATATCAGCTTACTTTCAGTGCAGAGGGGAAAACAGCAGGTTCTCATATGCACTCTGTTTTGATGCAGAATAATCATAAAATGGTTTTTCTCTCCATTGGTTTTTTAAGCAGATACCTTGTGCATCTGAATCATGCAACAATGGTACTTCACTCTGAATTTGGAATCACAAACAGGACCCGCCGCAAAGGATTAAAAAGGATTAAAAAAGAATTGCAGCACCTTAAATCAGATAAAATTTTAAAGGATACTTCTCTTGATTATTGATAAAATTAGAAGATTGGGAAAAACATTGGATACTGCAGATGATTTAAGTGATAATAAAAATATTTGGGTCTATTTAGGCATCCCGATTTTTATCTCATTGTTGATAAAGCTTATCCTGCTTTCAGTGTTATTTAACAGCCCGATTAATAATGATGGCACATTGTATATCCATGCAGCCCAGCAATATGCCATGGGTAACTTTGCAGAAGGTTTGAGGCTTTATCCCATGCCAACATATCCCCTGCTCCTTGTCCTTGTGCATGCAATAATTCCTGACTGGATTTTTGCAGGATTTTTTATTTCTCTTCTCAGTATTGTGCTTGTTACAATTCCATTATATTATTTAACAGAGTCGATGTTCAATGCCAAAGCAGGCTTCTGGGCATGCATGGTTCTTGCTGTTCTTCCCAGAATGAACTACTGGTCTTTGGATTTAATGCGTGACCCTCTATTTTTGCTGCTCATTATTTCCTCTATCTTCTTTGCCCAGGGTGCTATTGTTGAAAAAAAATACTCTTTTTTCATGGCAGCATTTGTTTTTGCATGGAGTGCTACTCTTCTCAGAATTGAAGGCGTGGTTTTTATTGCTTTTTATTTTATAGCTTTACTCCATGCAGCAGTTTTTAATAAGGAAAACAGATCTTACTATTTTTCCATGCTGATGATATGGGCAGGCATTCCCATTGGTATTGCATTGTTGGTATTGTTATCAGGCGGAGTAAGAAGCATGGCAGTTAACAGGTTTGATTTTGTGATTAGAGAATTGATTGATTTGTTCAGTGGTGGATTTTTAAGAAGATCATCAGAAATTTATCAGTTTTTATCAGATGCTGGAACACGTAAGCCATTTTTTGAAGGTCACTACAGTTTTGCTTCACTCTGCAAACATTTTATGCCTCTTATTTATATGCTGGGTCTGGTGCAGATATTTGTAAAAATACTGTTTCCTCTCTCCTTTATACCTCTTTATGCAGGCATAAGGGATAAAACAAATTCTTCAGGTTATTCTGGTAAGTTTATATTATGGACAGGAGTTTTGTTTGTTGGGTTTAGTTATTATTTTTTAGTTAAACATGATTTGATTGCAACAAGATATTTAATAGTTCCTGCATTTTTACTTCTTCCCTGGGTTGGCTTGGGGATAAACAGGTTATGGATGAATAGAAACCATTTTTCCCATAAAAAACTTGTACTCTTTTTAATTTTTATTATTATTTTTGTGCCAACATTAAAAACCTTTAGTTTAGTAAAATCTAAAGACACCACAACTTACAGGACCATAAAATGGCTTGTGAAAAATGATAAGATTGGCAGAGTACCAATTGTTGTAAATGATAATATAGACTCTTTTTATATTGATCTTGCAGCAGAGGAAAAAGGTGACTATATATGGAAGACTTACTATCACGACAAAAATAAAATTGCTGGGAGTATTGAAATGTTTGCAAAAACAAAGAGGGCCCAACTAATTATTTTAAAGGTTAAAAAAAGACATATAGATAAGATTGAGAACTTTAAAGCCTATAAAAAAATAAAATCATTTGCCGGCAATAGTTACACAACGTTTATTTACAGTAAAGCAGTTGAGAATTAATTAAAATTTGAAAAATTTATCTCAGTTTTGAACCATGGCTTCTGCTTTTTTAAGGAATTGATCTATGTTGGTATCCAACATTAAAGGAAGAAATTGCTGTATTTGAGCATCTTCCCATTCCCACCATTTTATTTTTAAAAGATGTTGAATGGTGTTTGTGTCAAACCGCATTTTCACAATCTTTGCAGGATTTCCCGCTGCAATTGCATAGGCAGGTATATCCTTTGTCACAACAGCATTGGTTCCGATTGCTGCCCCATCTCCTATGGTGACTCCAGATAAGATTACAGCATCGGCACCTATCCATACATCATTGCCAATTGTGATATCTCCTTTTGTACCAGGATGCCCCTTGAATTGCTTTGCTGATTTCCAAAGATAGTTAAACGGATAGGTTGTAACCCAGTCAATCCTATGTTCGCCACCCAGAAAGATTTTAACTCCTGAAGAGATTGAACAAAATGCTCCGATTTTAAAGTGTGCACCTTCTTCCCAGCTGTAAATGCGGGGATGACCATATGTATGTTTACCAATTGCATATTGAGGATAGGTATTTTGGATATCTTTTTTTTTACCCCGGATAATTTTTTTTATTTTTTTCAATATTTTGTGCATGGTGATCAAAGTTCCTGATTATAAGAATATTATTTTTTTTCATATATAACAAACAGCTCTTCGCCTCTGTTAAGAATTGTTGCCAGAGCTACCAGAAATTTAGCAAGAAATCTGCGCAGTCTGTTTTTGTTGGATGGCTGTTTTTTGTTCCCGACAAGATAGTCAAAACTGTGGAGAAAAGCTCTTGGGGTAGAGAAAGTTTTTGTTCTTACTGCAAATAGATCATATTTCTTAGTAAGCATATTAAGGGTCTTAAGATTAAACAAGATAAGATGGCGTGGTATTTCATCGGGGAACCAGTTCAACCCAAACCATTTTCTTCCAAATGCCTTGGTATTAGGAGTTATAATGATAAGACGACCCTTTGGTTTTAATATTCTGCTTATCTCTTTTATTAGATCATCAGGATCAGGAATATGTTCAATCAGATGACGTGCAGTGATAATATCAAAGCTGTTTTTTTCAAATTTTGCAGATTTTAACTCCCCATGAAAAACTTTTATTCCAGCTTTACGGCATAAATTTACTGCTTTTAAATTGAATTCCACCCCTTCAAAATGCCAGCCAAGGGAGTTCATTGAATTTATATATTGACCATTACTGCAGCCTATATCAACTCCTCTGGAATCAGGAATATAAGGAATTAGAGATTGATAAGAGAACAGAGAAATAATTAAGGCCAATGGTTTTAATAAAAACGGTGCTTTCAGATGTGTGTATCTGTATTTATATTTTAAAATGCTTGTTTTGATCAGGGAGTGTTTTTTTAAGGGAGGTGTCTCTTCATAATAAACATCGGGATAAAATGTATTGATGGTGTCAGAATCTGGCATTGGATGCTGATACTCAGCATTGCAATCAGTGCATCTCATATATGAGTACAGCTCTTTTTTATCATAAAGAAGATCTCTGCCCTGGTGTGACAACAGTCCTGTTGAGCCACATAGCGGGCACCTGCTGGTTTGTGCTCTATTCATCTGATTCTCCGTATAATTGTAACACAGCTTTTTTGAGTTTTATCTGTCTGTTTTTGGGTTTGATTTTTGATTTTTTAATGTAGATATCTATAAATTTATCAAGGGAAAATGCCTCCAGAGCTTTTCTATCTTCAGTATAATGGAGAAAGGGTTTAAAATTCCTGACCCGTTTAGAAATAATAAATGGCAGGGGTGACCAATGGAGGTCAGATATGTCTATAAGACCAAATTCACCCTTTGGAGTTATAAATACATTATTAAAATGGATTGCCCGAAAATAGATTCTGTTATCATGGAGTTTGGCAAAAAAAGAGATGAATTGTGAGATAAGTTCATGGGTGTTTTCTTTTTTTGCAATCATCTCCCTCAGCGATTCCCCCTTGAGAGGATGGTATACAACCATATCTCTTTTTATGGAAGGTATCTTATAGAGTCCTGTTACATTGACAGTGGGGATATTATGGTTTTCAAGAATTTTTACACCCCTTACAAATCGTCTGGCATAGGGCATTAAAAGAGCGGAAGAGAAAACTCTTTTTAAGCGGAAAAGCTTTGCAATACGGCCATCTTTTAACTTTAAGACTTTTTTCCCATAAAGATCTTCTGTCAAGGTCTCAGCGCCTTTAATCAGGGCTTTATATGATTTGTTATCAAGTTTTTCCATTTTTTATACTATTCTAAGTTGACTGAACAATTGAAATACCCCGGGCAGATCTTTCCAGTTCTTCATAAAGCGTTTAATGTCTTTTTGCCATGCCCGCTTGAATCTGAAATCTGTTTTATGGGCTGTCATACTGTCCAGATCAATTAGATAGGGTTCCATGTTGTGTATAATAATATTAGTGGCTTTCATATCACCATGGGTTATCATGGCAGATTTAAGCAGACCAAACATTGCAATTATCTTTTCTGCAATTGCTGATTTGGCAGCATGGTCAATTTCCGGGTCATTAAAATAGTTAAGTGCAGTTGGACCTTCTACATATTCACAGATGAAAAATGCTTTGTTTCTGAATGGACCCCATCGTTTTTCTTTCATTGCAACAGGGAAAGGAGTATGGATTTTCATTTTAGAAATCAGATGTGCATAATGCCAGGAGTGGTCAGCACGACTTTTTTTAAAAGCACGTCTTAGAGCATGCCTGGAAGTTTTCATATTATAGCGTTTTATTACAAATTCATTATTATCAAGTTTATATTTTACAAGGGTTGCAGAGTTGCCATTTTTTAAAAGTGCTGATTCAGGGACATTAAAAGCAGTATCAGGATTTTTTAAAAGCAGCTTCATTGTTTGAGTTAAAAACTTATCTTTACAAAGGGAGAGATAGAATATTGTTTTTTTCTTTTTTATCAAAGCGGTCTTATCCCTTTTTTATAAAGTTTTTTCGCACGTTTTTTTACATACCACCAGAAAAACCAATGTTTTGAAAGGGAGTTTTCTGCCGTTGTATTGTGATAGTGTTTTACAAAATAAAAAAAGTCATGTTTTGTAAGTCCCAAGTCCATACTGGAAAATAATATTGCTGATATATCTTTTGCTCTCCATTTAAAACCAATTTTGGATCTTATATCCACCCGATGAAGGTCAATGAGAAACAGCCTTATGTTCCCAGGATCAATGTTATTGATACCGCAAGATATATCCAGCAGGAAATGGCAGATATATAGATCTTTATGGCTCATGCCGTTTCCATGGATGGTTCTTGCTATCTCAGCAACTTTTTTAATTACAGCATTCTTTATGGCATTGTCCGGCGGATTGTTTTTCCAATCTCTGCAATAATCTTCAAGGCTTATGACATCTTGTAACTCTTCAGTAATTACAAAAGATTTGATTTTTGCAGGGTTTAATCCCTGTTTTCCATATCCAACGAGATTCATTGTGTTAATGTTGATTTTGTTTAGCTTTATAATTGCCTGCCACTCATTTTGAGCACTGAGTACTGGTGGTTTCCTGAATTGCAAAAGGTTCTTGATGATTTTTTTCCATCCTACTCCGGAGTGAAATTTGCCAAAAAAATAGTTTTCTTTAAATTGAAATCTAAGGGTTCTGCGCCCGTCTTTCTCCCGGAAAAGCTCACCTTGAACATTAAAAAGGTCCTTTAAACCATTTTTATCAATCTTCCATGATTTTTTCCACTCATCGGGCAGGACAATCATAAATTCAAGTCACCTTTTCAATTATATCCACTGCTTTTTCAGACCGGCTGAACAAATCAGTGTTTTCAGTATAAACCTTTGCATTGTTTTGCCACAGGTCTTGTTTTTCAGAGGTCAGCATATACAGTAACTCTTTATTAAGGGTCTCCTGCTTAAAAGGAGAAGGAATAACTTTGCCTGCGTTTGCCAAGACTACATGGTGGCTGTATCCGCATATATCAGTTGTGATAACAGGTCTATGGGCCACAAGAGCTTCAACAATAACAGTACCGGTGTTTTCTATCAGGGCAGGGTGCAGTAAAAGGTCTGAAGCCAGCAAAAGATGTGGTACATCCTTTCTTGCACCAAGAAATCTTACATTTTGTGCAAGCCCTGACTTTCCTGCAAGGCGTTTATACTTTCCTGGTTTATCAATGCCCACAACAAGCATTACAGTATTTGTTGATACCTGTTTTGGCAGTGCTCCCATTGCTTTTATGGCACGCTTTACGCCCTTTATTTTAAAAACAGTGCAGACCATGATAATAATTTTTTTATTTTGATCAATTTTCAGCTCTTTTCGTTTTTCAAGACGGATTTCCTCTGCATTTAAAGGGGGGATACATTTTTTAGAAATACCAGGAGGTAAAACATGGAACCGCTCCTCTGCTGTTTTATAAAACCTGGTGTAAAACTCTATTTCCTTGGGAGTTAAGAGCAATATTTCAGTTTTTGAATCTTTATCATAAACAGATTTTTCATTGTACATGAATATTCTGTAACGGCTTGTAAAATGATGCAGGATACTTCGATTTTGCATTTTTGCAGCATAGGAAGTATCTGCTGCATAATATATATCAAGCCCGGGTATTCTGTTAAATCCCACAATTGCATTGTAATTTTTATTTTTTGTAAGTTTTAAAACTTTTTCACCAAATGATTTATAACGTTTATGGTTGGAAAACGCTGAAACAGGAACAAGGGTAACATTTAAACCATTTGGTTTCTCACCATTCCATGAAATAGTATAAACATCAACTTTATGTCCACGCTCCATGCAGATTTCAGCAATCTGCAAAAAATCTCCCTGCAGCCCTCCAAAAGGGAAGTATTTAAATAGACAAAATGCAAGATTTAATTTTTTTCTATTTTCCATCCAATAACTCTTCACAGGTTAGTAAAACTTTTGCAGCATCCAGCTGCATGCACATCTCTGTCTTGTTTGGACACGATTTACTTCCATGTCTTCGGCAGGGTTTACACCCAAGTGTTTCATCCTGTACTATCCTTGCATCATGGTTAAGCCATGGTCCAAAACCAAATTCTGGTGAAGTTGCACAAAAAATAACAACAGTTGGTGTCTTAAAAGCTGATCCCATATGAAGAGACATGCTGTCATTGCATACAAGAAGCTTTGCATTTTTTACAATATATAGTGTGTCAGACAGAGGAATTTTGCCTGATACATCAATAACATCAACCTTCTTACTGATTTTATTGCATATTGCTGTATCCTCTTTTGAGCCAATAAGTATTATATCTCTTCCCCTGCTTTTATAATATTCGGCAACTTTAAGATACCCTTGCCAATGCCATTGTTTTGTTTTCCAGGCACTGCCGGGAGCCATGACAATAAAGTTGTTGTTAAGGTTTTTCACTATCTTGGACAGGTCGTTGTATAAGGGTTCAAACAATCGTAAATTTTTATTTTTCAACTCTTGTTCCGGGACATCTTTAAAAAGCAGTGAAAGATTACGTATGGCTGCATGGGCATCTAAAGTTTTTTTTCTTTTCTCTGTATACAAAAAACTTAAAGAGGCATCTTTAAATCCAACTCTTTTGGGAATTTTTGCAAGCAACAGCAGAACTGCAGTTCTGTGTGAACGATGTAATGAATATACAATATCAAAGTTTTCTTTTTTGAGCTGTGCTGCTTTTTTGAAAAGTCCTTTAAAACCTTTGTCAATATTACGTTTGTCATAAACAATTATTTTATCTATACAAGGGTCATTCTGCAAAAGAGAAGATGAGAGTTGGGTAGTTAAAAAAGACAATTCAGAGTTTGGAAAAATCTGCTTTAAACCTGCAATCACAGGGGTTGAAAGGATAGTATCTCCCAGAAAACTTAAATTGACAAGAAGTATTTTCATAGTGTCTAAGGCAACAACTTAAGTGTGTTTCCCAGCCAGCTCTTCCAAAGGTCTGGTTTTCCATCTGTTATGCACCCAAAACCATTGTTCAGGATATTTTCTGATATATTTTTCAATAACAGCATGGTAAGCTTGGGTATTATCCAAAATATCTTTTTCCATATCATTGGTCTGGATTAACGGCATTTTTGGCAGGATTACAATATTTGTATTGCCTCTATCCTTAAAAGTAAAAATTGGTATAACCGGTGCTTTGGTTGATAAGGCAAGTCGTGCAAGCCCTTTTGTTGTGCAGGCTTTGCGGTTTAAAAAGTCAATAAAAACACCACGGCTTCTTTTTCTGACATTTTGATCCACATAAAGACCTGCTGCACCACCGTTTTTAAGACTTTTTACGATTTCATCAAGGGCATTATGTACAGGGAACATGTTTGAACCTGTAAACTCTCTTTTTTTCATTATATATCTGTCCATGGGGGCAAATTTTATCTTTTTATACACCACTGCAAACTCTATTTTTGTAATATAAGCCAGGGCAGAAAGAAGTTCCCAGTTCCCAAGATGTCCTGAAAAACACAGGATACCTTTGCCTTCAGCATGGGCAGCTTCCAGATTTTCAAGACCGGTTATTGAAAAAAAAGTGTGCATATTTTCACGTTTCATACTATGGAATCTTGCATGTTCAAATAAAATCCTTGAGCTGTTTCTAAAAACTTTTTTTGCAAGCTGCCGTATCTCTGTATCTTTTTTTTCACTGGCATAGGCATGTTTAATATTACTAATGGTTAATGTCCGATGCTTTTTATCAATCAAAAACCAGATACTCCCAAGAGTATCTCCCATGAAATTGCCAATCGACTCAGGGATTTTTCCCAGTAAAGACATGAATATGGATAATCCATGGTATATAATACTATCAGTCAGTTTCATTTTTGAGTAACTTTTTCCATAAGTTTGTTCATAACATGTTCAGGTTTAATTTTCTCCATACACACAGGGTTACTGCATTCTCTCTTGTTACATGGCGAGCAAGCCATTTTTTTTTTTATGATAGTACCATGAAAAGGTCCTGTGCGAAAGGGATCAGATGGTCCGAAAAGGGCAACCAGATTTGTTTTTACTGCAACGGCAAGATGCATGGGACCTGTGTCACAACTTACAACACATTGTGCCTTGGCAAGAACATGGGTAAGCTCCTTTAAAGATGTTTTTGCACACAGGCTTTTTATTTTGCAACGGGCTTTAGCTTGAATTGTCTCGGCAAATGGCAGGTCCTCAGCACCACCTGTTATTACAGATTTAAAGCCAATTTTATCTGCTATCATATCAGCAAGTATTGCAAAATATTCCGGGCTCCATCTGTTTGCCCGTTTGGTAGCACCAATATTTAGTACAATATATTCAGATGGCAAACCATTAACATCCATTGTCTGCAAGGGTATATTCCAGGAAATTTTATCTGACTTGACATCAAGATAATCAGCAAACTCCATATATTGAGTCAGCATGTGCCCCGGGGGATCAGCCCCGGGTATTCTCTCAAAAGGAAATATCCAGGACAGCTCCTTGCAGCGATTCTTGTCAAACCCTATACGTCTGTCTGCCTTTGCGAACATACAAAAGAGAGCTGACTTTAAAAGTCTTTGCAAATCCAGAACAATGTCATATCTTGTCTGCCTTATTCCCTTTAAAACATGGGGCAAAAATTTTTTTAAGTTGTGTTTGTCAAAAAGAATTGCTCTGTCAACTGATCCATGGGCTTTGATAAGTGGATAACTTAAAGGAGCAACCAACCAGTGGATTTCAGCATTTAATTCATCTTTGATATTGATTACCAGGGGCAGGGTATTTATAACATCTCCCAATGCTCCAAGTTTTATAATCAGTACTTTCATTTTTTTATTCGGGTTTGGTTTTCAACAGTATGCCAGAGAATACATCGGACAGCTCCTCTGGTAATTTGTATTTTCTAACTGCTCTCTGCCATCTTTTAGTGTACTTTTTTGCAAGTTTTTTCTTGTCTCCTGAAAATCGACATGCTTTATCAAAGTCCAGAATATAAGGCTTGTTAAACTGATTTATAATAATATTTCCAGGATGAAGATCAATATGATAAATAGAGCTTACAATCAATTTACCTATATTTTCACAAATAGGCTGTAAAAGACCGATTGCTTTTTCTTTGTCATTGATACAAAAATCCATAAAATTTTTTGAGTTTTTCACTTCTCTTGTTACAAGCCATGCTTTGTAAAACACACCTCCTTTGCTTGCAAAAAGAACAGGCTCAGGCACATTTACACCTGCTCTGATTGCATCAATCAAAGCATTAAATTCAAGTTCGCCCCTGGTTTTTCTTGAAAAAAAGTACCTGTTTTTGTTAAAACAGGATATCAGCCCGCCACGGGTATAATGTTTAATTATTACAGATCCGATTCCATCAAGGTTTGTTTGAGTTGTTGAAGTCCTGCCCGTAAGAGCAGTTGTAGACTTTGCATCATTTTTTAGATTGAAGAGGGAGATGAGATTGCCAAGAATGGCTTGATCTAAATCCATACTTCCACCAAAATTATATAATTTTTGTTTTTTATAAAACATCTATTCAGGATTAGCTGTTAAATAGTGTTCAATTTTTTTAATGTCTTCTCGCACATCAACACCAGGAGCATCATATCGGGTTACAGATATTTTTATTTTATGCCCTGCTTCCAGAACTCTCAGCTGCTCAAGTTTTTCAATATTTTCGTATTTGCCTGAATCAAGGTTGGAGATTTTATCAAGAAAGCTTTTTTTATAAGCATAAAATCCAAGGTGCTTATAATAATCAACCTTTATATCCTTGTCCCTTGGATGTGGTATTTGCGCCCTGGAAAAGTAAATTGCAAAATTGTTCTGATCAAATATAACTTTCACATCTTTAGGATTTTTTATCTCTTCACTATTGAGGATTTTATAGGCAAGTGTTGCCATCTCAATATCTTTGAATTTTTCAAAGGGTAAAACAAGTTCGTCTAAAACTTTAGAATTAAAGGCTGGCTGATCCCCTTGAATATTTACAACAATCTCATCTGGTTTAAGCCCAAGAAAGCTCGCTGCCTCCGCAACTCTGTCTGTACCTGATCTTAAATCTGCTGAAGTCATAACAACTTCAGCGTGAAACTTTTTTACCTGGTCAAATATCCTATTATCATCAGTTGCCACAACAACCCTTGAGATGCTTTTTGATTTAACTGCCTGTTCATAAACATGCTGGATCATGGGTTTGCCTGCAATAAGAGCAAGGGGTTTGCCTTCAAATCTTTTAGACCCGTATCTTGATGGTATTATTGCTGTTGTCATAAATGTCTAGCCTAAAGTTTTAAATATAACAATATATATAATTGTATAGGTTATAATAACACTTAAAATGTTTTTATGGGCATTGTTTTGAAAAAACAGCTTCCATTTAAAGAAAAACAGAGTTTTAAAACTGGTGCTTCTAAGTGATGGGAAAAATCTGTTTACCTGATCTAAATAGTTTAAGTAATCATCATCAAAAATATTTTTCAGGGTCTCTTCTTCGCGTTTAACTCTATTGACCATGTAAAAATAGTAAAAAAGAGTGTAAAAGATAATAAAAAATATATTACCCGTAAGAACAATGCCGCCAAGTATCAAAAAATATCTGCCCAGATACATTGGGTTTCTGGTTATGGAGTATAATCCCCTGATTGCTATTGTCTTTTGCTTGTCAAGGCTTGAAAAGCACCACACCTGGATGAACTCACCAAAAAAAGAGATAAACATACCCCAGAAGAAATACTCTTTTTTAATTTGAAATAGCACAAATATAATAAAAAGCACTGCCAGGGGAAGCCTTATCTTTACCAAAACTTTTCTTGCTTTTTTGTTGTTAAATACATCATGGATGCTTTGAAAAAGGCTTTTCACAAATTACTCCTTGATTTTTTGTTAATTTTGTTTCGATTAAGCTCTCTTTTTTTCTCTTTTTTATGCCTTTGCAGCATATATCCTTTTAAGAACCACATCTTTCTGTTTTTATTTAATGCTGCAACGCGCTCTTTTTTTGACTTATCAAGGGTTTCAGGGCTCATCTTTGCCCAATATTTATAAACACCTGAGAGATCAACTGATTTTAGAAGATTCTTTAAATATTGTCCGGGAATAATACTAAGAGTTAGATAGGATTGAAAATCAATAATAACAGGCTTGCCTCCGTCGGAAATAATGATATTGGATCCGGTTCTCAGGTCCAGGTGGACAATGCCATAAGAGTGCATCTCATTTACAGCAGTCTCAAGGTCAATAAAGAAATCTTTGTTTAAGGAGTTGTTGCGCCTTGAAAAAGAGCTTAAATTGTGTCCGTTTATATATTGGTAGCTGAGGGTGAATTTGTCTGGCCTGATGATTTTATCACAGGTTCCAATGCAGGGGGCAAGCCTCTTTAATGCCTTATACTCCCTGCTTATCAGGAATCTGCCAATGGTTTGCCTTATAAAGGAGGGGTGGTGGGCAAAAGTTTTGATAACATACTGGCAGGAGTCATGTTCATGCAAATAAACATCACTGTTTCCCCACTTGCCTTTTTGGATTATTTTCATATTCATATAATTTTTAATCTAACAACTAATAAGCAGTTATCAAGCCCATAAAGAATAAAGGTTTATATTATTTATTTGGCAGATAGTCAATCTTGAAAAAAATCATGTGTTAAAGTATATGCCGTGTTAATACCATGCAAGTTAATCAATCTCCATTGGATTCCTATGTGCAGATATCAAAACAAACAATTTGATAAATCCTGTCTCTTATTATATAAAGGACTGTGCAAAAGTCCTTTGGGGGACAAAATATTGGAGGATAAAATATTTATAAAGCTATTTTCAATGGGAAAATCAAATGACTGAGATTGATATAGAAAATACAAATATTGGTGTTGTGGGGGCTGGAAGCTGGGGTACTGCATTGGCAAAACTTTTGGCAGAAAAAGGTTTTAACCTTGATTTGTGGGCTTTTGAAGAGGAAGTGAAAAAGCAGATAGAGACAAAAAGAGAAAATCTCTATTTTCTTCCTGGTAAAAAACTTCCTGCAAATATTTCCTGTACAAATGATCTTGAAAAAGCTGTCAAGGGAAAAGACCTTGTACTTATAGTTGTGCCTTCCCATTGCATGCGGGAAGTTGTAGTGAATATGAAGGATATGGTTGATCCTGATACTGTTATTGTAACAGCATCAAAAGGCATTGAAAACAAAACACATCTTACCATGCTTGGGATATTAAAAGAGATCCTTGTTTCGGTTAAAGAGAAAAATCTTGTTGTGCTTTCAGGACCAAGTTTTGCCAAAGAGGTAGCTGACAGACTTCCATCCGTCGTTGCCGTGGCATCAATTAACAGAAAAGTTGCAGAGTATGTCCAGCATATTTTTGCATGCTCATGTTTCCGGGTATATGTTAATGATGATCCCATTGGTGTTGAAATCGGCGGAGCAATGAAAAATATTATTGCCATTGCCGCAGGTATTTGTGATGGAATGGAGATGGGTCTCAATGCGAGGGCAGCCCTTATTACAAGAGGGCTTACCGAGGTGACAAGGCTTGGCATAAGATTGGGGGCAAACCCCCATACATTGTCAGGGCTTTCAGGTGTAGGTGACCTTCTTTTGACCTGTACCGGTGCTTTGAGCAGGAACTACACTGTGGGTAAAAGAGTTGGTGCCGGTGAAAAGATTAAAGATATAACCCGGGAAATGAGAATGGTGGCAGAAGGTGTTAAAACCACTAAATCTGTATACAACCTTTCAAAAAAACTTGGAATTGATCTGCCCATCTGCAATGAGGTCTATTATGTACTTTATGAAGACCTGGCAGTTGCCAAAACAAAAGACAGGCTCATGAATCGAGCTTTAAAGCATGAACTTGATGGTGTAGTTGATCATTAATTAGTTTCACAGCCATGGCTGTGCCGCCCTGATTTTTCCGGATAAACTCCACCGCCTTTTTTTGAAGTTTTTTTCTGTCCGGGGGTGTTTTAAGTTTTTCAACCATGAAATCACAAACCTCCATGGCGTTTTGAGCTTTATGGACAATATTTGTTTCAAAAATTTCTCTGTTTACCCATTTAAAAGAGTTTAAAAAAGGACCTGTAACAGTTGCAGTTCCGCAAATCACAGGCTCCAGGAAATTTTGTCCTCCTAAAGGCTCAAGACTCCCGCCCACAAAAGCTGATACAGCAAGTGCATAGGCTTTTTTTAACTCTCCAAAGGTATCCCATAAAATAATGGTTGTTTTGTCTACCGGGGAGTTGATTTTTGATCTTAGCTGCCATGGGAGTGGAAGCTCTAAAGCAAGATTGTCAAGCAGATCAGACAAAGCTTTAATCCTCTGGATATGTTTTGGAAAGATTGCAATAATTTGGTTGGGAAAGTTTGTAATAAGCTGTCTTATGATTTCAGGCAGATGAATTTCTTCCTCTTTTCTTATGGATGCAAGTATGGAAAGAGGAATATCAGCAGTGAAAAATGATTCAATACTGAAAGTGTCATCTGGATTATTCTGGATTGCAGGTATTGCATCAAATTTAATATTAGGCATTGTGTCAACAATGGTATTTTCGGCAAATATTTTTTTATATCTTTCAGCATCTTTTTGGGAAGTTGCAAGTATATTATCAGGGTTTATCTGCTGCCATAGGGTTTTGGTTCTCAAGTACCATTTGTAGCTTTTAGATGAAAGTCTTGCATTTATAATAAGGGTTTTGATTTTATGTTTTTTAAGTATGTAGAGATGACCCGGCCAAAGCTCAGTCTCAAGGATAACCATGAGGGAAGGTGATGTTTTTAAAACTATTTTCTCCATGGATTTTGGTCCATCAAAGGGGAACCAGGTTATCTGGTAATTAATATTGGGGTGAAGCCCGGAGCTTTTGCAAAAAGACTCCATGGTTTGCAAACCCTGCAATGTTGTTGCAGTGTAGAGGATTTTTAAAGGTGTAGAGGGATTTAGTTTTTTTAGAATCTCTATTGCAATATAGGCTTCTCCACCTGATGCACCATGTATCCAGATATCGGTTTTTTTAAAAGTATCAGAAGATACCCGTAATTGATAACTCTCTTTAAAAACAGAATTTTTTTTTAAAAGGGGAAGGGCAATTTTCCATGCAAAATTGTATAAATTAAATATAACTTTTTGGCTCTTCATATGCTATATAGTGTCATGATTTATTAACATTGACAATAGTTGCCCGCTTATTAGATAATATAAAACCTATGAAATTTATTATTAACAGACTGACCAAAAGACAAAAACATATATCAAGTATAGTCGCAGGATACTGGAAGTGGCTTCTGGTGGGTATGGGTTGCTCAATTGTCGGGGCTGGATCATCATCTGCTACAGCTTATCTTGTAAAACCTCTGCTTGATGATATCTTCATGAAAAAAAATGCAAAAATGCTGCTTATTATACCGGGGCTTATACTTCTGGTCTCTGTTCTAAAAGGGTTTGCTTCCTACGGGCGGGAGTATTTCATGAAATTAGTGGGGCTCAGTGTAATCAGAGATTTAAGAGATTTACTTTATAATAAGATAGTTGACCTTCCAGTACAGTTTTTTCATAAAGAAAAAGTAGGTGTTCTGATGTCAAGAATTACCTATGATGTTGAGAGTGTAAAAAATGTGGTCTCTTCTGCAATAACAGAAGCTGTTTCTGATGTGTTAACCTTAATGGGTCTTATTTGTGTTGTGATCTATATGGATTTACCGCTTGCTCTTGGTACTTTTGTAATAATGCCCATTGCCTTTTACCCAATTATAAAACTTGGAAAAAGAATCAGAAAGTTCAGTATTGGTGTTCAGGAGACAATGGCAGATTTAACATCGTTTTTATTGGAGACTTTTTCCGGAGTAAAAATTGTAAAGATTTTTACAAAAGAGTCTTTTGAGAAAAAAAGGTTTAAAAAGACCAATGCTGTCTATTTTAAACTGGGCATGAAAAGAGTCAGAGCCCAGGCATTAAGCTCTCCCATAATGGAAACCCTTGCAGGAGTGGCTGTTGCATTTGTTGTATGGGTAGGCGGTTTTAGAGTTATAGAGGGTCTCTCTACTCCTGGAACTTTTTTTGCTTTTCTGACAGCAGTTGGAATGATGTATGCCCCCGTTAGAAAGTTGAGCAAACTATATGGCAATATTCAGCCTGGAGTTGCTGCAATGAATAGAATTTATGATATCCTTGAAGAGGAATCAAAAATTATTGAGCATGGTAACCCTGTTTTGCTTGAAGGCAATTCATTTGACATTGAATTTATTGATGTTCAATTTGAATATAATGAAAAAGATGGATCAGTATTAAAAGATATTAATTTAAAAGTTGCACCGGGAGAAGTACTGGCTCTTGTTGGTATGAGCGGTGGAGGGAAAACATCTCTTGTGAACCTCATTCCAAGGTTTTTTGATATTACAAAAGGAGAGCTTTTAATAGGAAAGATAAATATAAAAGATATCTCACTTTACTCTTTGAGAAAGCATATATCCATTGTAACCCAGGAGCCGATTTTATTTAATGAGACCCTGGGGGATAACATCCGGTATGGTAAGTCCGGTGCAACAGATAAAGAGGTGGAACAAGCTGCAAAATCTGCCTATGCCTATGATTTTATTCAAGGTTTCCCCAAGGGTTTTAAAACACGCATAGGAGAACTTGGCAATCGCCTTTCCGGTGGTGAAAAACAGAGGATTTGCATTGCAAGGGCTTTAATAAAGGATGCACCGATTTTAATACTTGATGAGGCAACCTCTGCACTTGATGCCGAGGCTGAAAGGGTTGTCCAAAAAGCTTTGGGAAATCTTATGAAAAATCGCACAACCTTTGTTATTGCCCACAGGCTCGCCACAATAGAGTATGCTGACAGAGTTGTTCTTCTAAAAAATGGTAATATTGCAGAGCAAGGCACCCATGATACCTTAATGGAGAAAAAAGGGGAGTACTATAAGCTTCACACCATGTCCACTTCAAAAACTTTAGAATAACAGGAGGAAATAATGACACTGTCAAAGGATTTACTTGAAATATTAGCATGCCCGAAATGTAAAGGGGATGTGACTTTAAATGAGAATAGTGACGGTCTTATATGTGAAAATTGTAAGCTTTTATATGAAATCCGGGAAGATATACCTGTTATGCTGATTGATGAGGCAAAACCTCTTTAATATTATGAGCACCCCAGCAAATCCATTGTCTGCAAAACTTTTAGTTGGCACTTTTATGCAGGATAAAGATAGCTTTTATGGTGTGAGTACTCAGTTGGAAGAACAATTAGGCAAAATTGATATTATTAGTCCCTGGTTTGATTTTGATTACACTGATTATTATGAGAAAGAGATGGGGAAAGACCTTTACAGAAGGATAATCGTCTTTAAGGATCTTATTGATCAGGAAAACCTTGCAAAAATAAAGATTAATACAAACCTGTTGGAAAACAGGTACAAAAATAATCAGTGCAGAAAGATTAATATTGATCCCGGCTACATGCTCCCATCCAGATTTATCCTTGCAACCGGCAAAGATTATTCCCACAGAATATATATTGGCAATGGGATATATGCTGATTTAACACTGATTTTTAAAAATGGTGATTTTCATACCCTTGATTGGACATACCCTGATTATGCTGCAAGGGATATGAGGGATTTTTTATTAAAAGTGAGAAGGAAATACCTTCTTGATTTAGCTTTATAATTTGTTTAAGGTTATTATATGATAAAAAGCATGACAGGCTATGCAGAAAATCTGCATACAACAGAAGAATTCTCCATCAAAGGAGTTTTTCGTTCATATAACAGCAGACATTTGGATATTGCACTCTATCTTCCTGATCATTTAAAGATGTTTGAAGATAAGGTAAGGAAGATCATTGCAGAAAAAATTGCCCGGGGCAGGGTTGAGGTGCGTATTTTTTTTGAAGAAACAGGGGAAGACTCTGTTGGGTTTAATGTTGACTTTGCGAGGGTTGCTGCATACCATAAAGTGTTGAGTGACCTTAAAAAAAAGTTTGATATTAAATCAGACATCACTCTTAATGACTTGCTTGCCGGAAAAAATATGATAAAACCAGATGAGAGGGAGCACGATGCAGATGTTCTCTTTAAAAGTTTATCAGAAGTTGTTCATCAGGGCTTAGAAAATCTTGATGAAATGAGGGTAAAAGAGGGAGATAACCTTGCAAAAGATATTGAAAAAAGATTTTGCTATATGGAAGAGAGTTTAGATTCAATAGAGAAAAGAGCTCTGAAACTCCCGGTGATTTATAAGAAAAACCTTGAAGAGAGGATATCAGCTCTTATATTGGAAAAAGATATTCTGGATCCTGTAAGAGTTGCCCAGGAAGTTGCAATTATAGCAGATAAGAGCGATATCTCAGAAGAGGTAGTAAGGACGCGCAGCCACATAAGCCAGGCAAGGCAGATCACCTTATCAAAGGAACCTGCCGGAAGAAAACTCAATTTCCTTGTCCAGGAGTTTATGCGCGAGTATAATACAATGGGTTCAAAATCAGGTAATGTTGAGATATCTCAAATGGTTGTTAATTTAAAATCAGAACTTGAAAAGATAAGGGAGCAGGTACAAAATGTTGAATAAAACAAGAATATTAAAACTGGATGATACAATTGAGCAGGCTCTTTTGAATATTGGATTCAGCAACACTATTATCGCAGACAAAGTGGTTGCCATACTTTCTCCAAGCTCTTCTCCCATGAAGCGTTTAAAGGATGAAGCAAAAAAGGAAAAAAGACTTATTGATGTAACCCACGGCAGAAAAACACGGGCAATAATTGTAACAGAGACTAATCATATCATTCTCTCTGCAATCCAGGCAGAAACTGTATCCCATCGAATGGCAAAATTATATAAGAGCAAGAATATTAATAGCTGATTTTTTTGAATTTATGCACACAGTTAATACCAGGAATAATTTAGAAAAGGGTGGAATAATAGTTGTATCAGCACCTTCAGGTGCCGGCAAGACAACTCTGTGCCAGGTACTTTTAAAGAAGACTCCTGAAATAGCTTATTCAATATCCCATACAACAAGAAAACCAAGGCAGGGTGAAAAAGATGGCAGGGATTATTTTTTTACAACAATAGAAGATTTTAAAGAGAAGATTAAACAAAATTTTTGGATAGAGTGGGCAAAGGTACACGCAAACTACTATGGGACTTCTAAAAAACATCTTGAAGAACAAATTCTTAAGGGGCTTACTGTTTTGCTTGAGCTTGATATCAACGGTGCAAGGCAGATCAAAAAAATTTATCCTGATGCCCTGACAATTTTTATAATGGCACCTTCAATCTGTGCCCTTGAAAGAAGATTAAGAGATAGAGCAACCGAGGCTGAAGATATTATCAATATGCGCATTGATAATGCAAAAGCTGAGATTGAGCAGAAAAGTTTTTTTGATCATATTGTTGTAAATGATGACATGGATACTGCCTGTCAGGAACTTTGCAAGATTGTTAAAAAAAAAGCCTTTGAACATTAAATGAAAAAAGATAAAACAGAGATTCTTTTTGGGATCCACTCAGTTTTTGAAGCTCTAAAAGCAAATAGAAGAGAGTTCTTTAAGATTTTTGTGAAAAATAATCTTAAAAGATCAAAAGTTGATGAAATTTTAAAGTTGGCAAAACATAATAATTGTAAAGTCGAATATGTTGATTCCAATTTTCTTGATAGGCTTACAAAAGATATTAAACATCAAGGTATTGCAGCAAAAACTTCACCCTTCCCTGTACAGACAGGAAAAGATTTTTTTCAAAACTATAAAAAAACAGAAAACCCGCCTTTTATCCTGATTCTGGAGAATCTGGAAGATCCCCATAATGTTGGTGCTTTAATAAGAACAGCACTCTGCGCCGGAGTTGACCATATCATGATACCAAAGGACCGCTCAGTAGCTCCTGTATCCTCAGTTTCAAGGAGTTCTGCCGGTGCAATGGAGCATGCTGAGATTTTTTTAATTACCAATACAGCTTCAACAATAAAAAAATTAAAAGAGAGAGGTGCCTGGATAGCAGGGCTGGATGCATCCGGTGACACCCCACTTTTTAAAGCAGATTTTTCAGGGTTTTTTGCTCTTGTTGTGGGTGGAGAGCATAAGGGGATCAGGCCCCTGGTAAAAAAGGAGTGTGATTTTTTGATCTCCATACCAATAAAAGGCAGGATAAATTCGCTTAATGCTTCAGTTGCCGGAGGGGTAGCATTGTATGAAGCTTTCAGAAAAAGATGTCTTAAAAGTTGAAAAGAGAAAAAGAGGGCAGATAAACAGCAGATTTGAGTTCTTAAAGCCTATCTGTCACCTGTTTATATCCATCTCCTATCTTCTGTTCCCTTTAAAATGCCTGAAATGTCAGAGAATAATTTTTAAAGAAAATCATGATGGTAGAGCAGTTAAAACCCACAAAGAATTGTTTAAAGATTTTTTTTGTGCCAGTTGCATTAGTGAAAGTGAAACACCATGCAATGAACATTTTAAACCACCATTTTGTGAAAAATGCGGGGAAAAGTTTGAACATGAGTATCGTGCGAACCACCTTTGTGAAAATTGTTTGAAAAGCCCTGGCAAAATAGGAAAGGTGAGGGCAGGTGCGCGTTATTCCGGTCTTGTCAAAGAGAGCATTCAATTTTTTAAATATCACAAGAAACTTGCCCTTGGAAAACCTTTAGGGAAAATACTTTTTACAGGCTTTAATGAATATTTTAATTTATCTGAAATTGATCTTATTATTCCTGTTCCTCTCCATGCATCAAAGCTCAGACAAAGGGGATTCAATCAAGCTTTTCTTGTTCTGAAAGATAATTTTTCTGGGTTTGAGATTGATATTAATTCATTAAAAAGAGTGAAGAAAACCAAACCTCAAATTAATTTTTCAGGCGAACAGAGAAAAGAGAATGTGAGGGATGCATTCAAAGTTATGAAAAAAGACAAGATTAAGGGTAAGAGAATACTTTTAGTTGATGATGTTTATACAACTGGTGCAACTGCCTCGGAAGCTGCTGGCGAATTAATTGATGCTAAAGCTTTGTCAGTTGATGTTCTTGTTATTGCCAGAGCTTAATTTTTTTTTTAGGCATGTTCATCAATGTCTTGGGAAAATCTTTTAAAAAAGGAGGATATCTA
Organism: uncultured Desulfobacterales bacterium; assembly: GCA_964565415.1. Classification (GTDB taxonomy): domain Bacteria; phylum Desulfobacterota; class Desulfobacteria; order Desulfobacterales; family Desulfobacteraceae; genus JAIOSM01. The sequence goes on from CAZMEX010000007.1 coordinate 56,652, forward strand.
AAATGGATTTTGAAACAGTAATTGTTGAAACAGGTAATGATTTTATTGGTAAAATTACATTGAACAGACCTGAAAGTTTGAACACCTTTAATACCCTGATGGCAAAAGAGCTGAATAAAGCTTTGCTTGAACTTGATGAAAATAGGCAGGTCAGGGTTGTTCTTTTAAAAGGTGCTGGTAAAGCATTTTGTGCAGGGATTGATGTGAACGAGCTTTCAAACAAAACCGCTCTACAATACAAAGAGTGGATCGAACTTATGGAGAGACCCCTTGTCACAATTTCAAAGATGAAAAAACCTGTGATTGCGCAAGTACATGGAGTTGCAGCAGCAAATGGTATGGGGTTGGCTGCAGCAGCAGATATTGTGATTGCTGAAAAGGGAGCTAAAATGGGCTTGACCGCGATTAATGTAGGTTTGAATTGTATTGGTCCGGTTATTGTTGTGGCAAGATGTGTGGGACGAAAAAAAGCTTTGGAATTGTTGCTGTTTGGTAATTTAATTAAAACTTCGGAAGCTTTTGATCTTGGTCTTATAAACAAGATTGCTCCCAGGGAAGAGCTTGAAAAAGAGGCAGAAGCCTATGCAAGTGAGCTTGCGATAAAAAGCCCTGTTGCATTGCAGATAGCAAAGCAGGCATTTTATAATTCAGAAGACATGGAGTATGAAAAGCAATTTGCATATATGAATGAAGCATTTGCACGCCTTTGCACAACAGATGATGCAAAAGAGGGTGTTGCAGCATTTTTTGAAAAACGAAAACCCCAATGGAGGGAAAAATAAATTATGAGGCAGGTCTTTGTTTTTGTCTTATAAACTAAGGCTAAATATTAGAATTACCCCCTACTAATAAAGAATTTTTTCAATAGTTCTTAAAATTTATTTAAAAATTACTTGACAAGGTATAATTGTTTTGGTTAGTCTGCATTTATAGGGAACGATCTATAAAAGTAGGTTTTAAAAATACTAAAACAAGGAGAAAAAAATGCCAATAGAAAATAATACACTTATTCTTGATGGTTATTCATTATCAATTGAAGAACTTATCACTGCAGGTCAGGACTTATCCATTAAAGTTGAAATTAAAGAGGATAACTGGCCAAAAATAAGAGAGTGCAGGGCACTTGTTGAAAAATGGGCAAGTGAAGAACGCTGTATCTACGGTGTGAATACAAGCTGTGGTGGTCTTGTTGATTATCTTCTGCCAAAAGAGAGAGATAATGATTTTCAGAAAAATCTTGTAAGAAGCATAACAACTCAAGTTGGTAAGCCATTTGAAGACACCCTTGTAAGGACTTTCATGATTGCCAGGGCTAATTCTCTATGCCGAGGTTTTTCAGGTATTAAAGAAAAGAACCTGAAAATTTATCTTGAGATGATTAATAAAAAGGTGTTCCCGCTTGTCCCAAGAAAAGGCTCCCTTGGTACCAGCGGCGATTTAGGACCCCTTGGATGCATAGCAAGTGTTGCATTTGGAGAGTGGAAAGCAAGATTTAATGATAAACTTATGCCGGGCAAAGAGGCAATGGAAGCTGCCGGGATAGAGCTGATGTATTTAAATGCAAAAGAGGGTTTGTCTCTTATTAATGGAACATCAGGCATGGTTGGTCTTGCATGCACCATTATATCAGAAGCCACCACCACTTTAAAAAATTCAGATATAATAGCTGCATTTGCCATTGAAACCCTCATGGGAAGATTTAATCCCTTTGATCCAATTGTCCATGAACAAAAGTACCATCCGGGTCAGTATGCAACTGCCATGAATCTAACCAAGCTTCTCAAGGGAAGTAATATGGCAATTGATGAACTTGAACTCTCCATTAAACTTCAGTCAACTCTTAAGGAACATAAAGGTGTTTCCGTGGCAGATATCCCTGTGGAAGATGCATATTCAATTCGCTGCACACCCCAGTTCGTAGGACCCACCAAAGACTCTTTAAAAAATGCCCATGATGTTCTTTTAAGAGAACTTAATTCAAGCAACGATAACCCATTGATTTTCACAGAACTGGACACTTTTTTCCATAATGGTCATTTCCACGGTCAGCCAATCTCCTTTGCAATGGACTGTCTTGGAATTTCCATGGTGAATATTGGAGTTGTAAGTGACAGAAGAATTGACAGATTCATGGATGAAGCACACAGTACAGGGCTTCCACCATTTCTCTGCAAAGAAGATACAGGCGTTCGCATGGGACTTATGGGTGGTCAGTTCATGACAACATCACTTGTTGCAGAGAACAGAACCCTTGCAGTGCCAGCTTCCATTCAATCAATTACATCCACTGCTGATTTTCAGGATATTGTGAGTTTTGGTCTTATTGCAGGAAGAAAGACAAGAAAAATTGTTGAAAATACCAACCATATTCTCTCTTTTGAACTTCTCTGTGCTGCCCAGGCAGCTGATCAAAGAGGTATTGACAGACTCAGCCCCGCAGGAAAGATCATGCATAAAGCTGTTCGTGAAACCCTTGACTATATGGATAAAGATAAAGTTTATATTGATGATCTTGAGGCTCTCAAGACAAGAATTGAATCTGGTGAGTTTGTTGAAAAAATAGAAAAAGAAGTGGGTGAACTTTTAATTGTTCATGAAAAATAAGGAATTAAATATTATGGGAGAAGAGATTAGAAATAAAATATTTGAAATTTATAAGGAGAAGTTTCCTAAAAGTAAAGAGCGTCATGATGAGCTTGTCAAATATATTCCTGGCGGCGCTACAAGGAGTTTAAGTTATTTTAAGCCTTTTCCCATTCATATTGATTATGGAGAAGGCTCCTATGTTTTTACCCCTGAAGGAGAAAAACTGTTTGATGTAACCAATGCCTATGGTGCTTTGATCCATGGGCATGGTGATCCGGATATTGTAGCAGCTGTACAAAAAGGCATTGAAAGAGGCTCGCAATATTCAACTCCTACCCAGGCACAATATAAATTGAGCAGGCTTTTGTGTGAAAGGGTTCCAGGGCTTGAAAAAATGAGGTTTTTAAATAGTGGAACCGAAGCTACTCTCTATGGCTTAAGAACAGCACGGGCATACACCAAAAAAGATAAAATACTTAAAATGTCCGGCGGGTTTCACGGAACCCATGATTGTGTTGCAGCATCAACAAAGAAAAATATTATAACTGCTGGTATACCAAAAGCCATGACTCAGGATGTTATAGAAGTTCCATATAACGATTTTGAAGCGTTGGAAAAGGCAGTGAAAGAGAATGCTTCAGAACTTGCAGTGGTTATTATGGAGCCTTTTTTAGGTGCCGGAGGTGTTGTCCTGCCCAGGAAAGGTTATCTTGAGCATGCAAGAGAGGTTACTGAAAAATATAATGTTCTTCTTTTCTTTGATGAGATATTTTCCTTCCGTGTCCATGCTGGAGGAGCCCAAGCCCTTTATAATGTTATCCCTGATATCACAACCGTGGGCAAGGTTATTGGCGGCGGGCTGCCCATTGGTGTTTTTGGCGGTAAAAAAGAGATAATGAACATATACTGCCACGAGCATACAGATGCACCTTTGTACCATTCCGGCACATTTAATGGCTATGAGACTGTTATGCAGGCAGGATATGCAGCTTTAAAAAAATATGATGCTGCTGCTGTGGAGAGAATTAATAATCTCGGGCAATATTTCCATGACAGCCTGGAAAAAATTTTTAAAGGTAGCAATTTAAATATCCAATCCAACCATATTGGTTCCTACCTGAATATTCACTTTGTAAATGAGAAAGTTACAACACCGGAACTTGCAGGCAAGTCAGAAGATGAATTGTTGTCATTGCTGCATCTTTCTCTATTAAATAAGGGAATGTTCACCATACCAAGAGCTCTGTTTATTCTATCGTGCAAGATGACAGAAAAAGAGATTGATACTCTGGCAGATAAAATAGATGAAACCTTAAAAGAGTTGTTGCCATTGATTGAAAAAAAATATACTCATCTACTATTGTAATAGTTTTTAAGTATATGTTTTCAAAAAGGTAAAAATATGGAACTTGATGAGATAGACAAAATTATATTAAACACTTTTCAGGAAAACGGCAGAACAACCAATTCAAAGTTATCAAAAATGGTTGGAATTTCTGCCCCTGCAACACTTGAAAGAGTAAAAAGGCTGGAAAACCTTGGAGTTATATCAAACTTTACTGTTTTGGTTGACTATGAAGAACTGGGGTACACAATAACAGCAATTGTTAATATAACTCTTAACTTAAGTGATCTTCAATCAGTAAAATCAATTAAAGAGAGATTTATAGCATTGGATGAAGTTGTTGAGTGTTATCAGATAACAGGAGCAAATGACTTTATTTTAAAGGTAATAAGTAAAAATATGCAAGAGTATGCTGAGTTTATTAATGAGGAATTGACTCAGATTAAAGGAATCCAGGCAATGAACTCCTCTTTTATTATAGATAAGGTCAAGGAGCGCAAAAAATTCATCTTTGATAATGAGAAGAGTTATCAATTGTCAAATAAAAAAAATAAAACAGGAGGAAAGTAGATATGTCTGAGTTTAAAGATAAATTAATTATTACAGCAGCAGTCACAGGATCTGTTCATATTCCAACCATGAGCGATTATCTTCCCATTACTCCGGATGAAATTGTGGAAGATGCAGTACGTGCCCATGAAGCAGGTGCTGCCATTGCCCATATCCATGTACGTAACCCTGAAACAGGAGAGCCGGTTTCTGATCCTGATCTTTTTGTTGAGGTTCATACAAAAATTAAAAAAAGATGTAACCTGGTTCTGCTGCCCACAACCGGGGGAGGTATGAATCAGACAACTGCAGAAAAGCTCATACCCATTGAAAGACTTCAGCCTGAAATGTGTTCTTTTGATCCAGCCCCTTTTAATTTTGGTATTTTTCAAATTGCAGGCAGATTTAAAGAGTATAAACATGAGTGGGAACCTAAATATCTTGAACTTTGTAAGAATGTTACATTTAGACCAACTTTCAGCGATGATATAATATATGCAAAAAAGTTTTTAGAAATTGGTACAAAGCCTGAACTTGAAATCTATGAACTTGGTCATGTGAGTTATGTTTCCTGGCTTATTGAAGAGGGCTTGCTGAAAACTCCAGTACATCTCCAGTTTGTATTTGGACCCATGGTGGGCTGGATGACTCCATCTGTTAAACACCTTGTTTTAATCCATGATGAAGCAAAAGAGGTATTGGGCGAAAAGAACTTTACATGGTCTGTTGCAGCAGGAGGAAAATTCCAGATTCCGATCACTTCAACTGCAATGGCAATGGGGGCAAACAATGTTCGCATAGGTCTTGAAGATTCTGTCTATGCAGGCAAAGGTATAATGGCAAAATCAAGTGCTGATCAGGTTAAGATGATTAAAAATATTGCAAAAGAGATGAGCCTTACACCTGCGACTTCTGATGAAGCAAGAAAGATGCTGGGGCTAAAAGGGCTTGATAAAGTTAATTTTTAGACATTTTTAAATAATTTGTAAAACACCTAAGGAGGGCTAAATTGAATTACTCAGGATATGCAGCAATCCATGCTCAAAATAATCCGGACAAAGTGTGTTTGATTGAAAGAACACCTGAAAAAAAACAACGAAGGACTTTTACCTGGAAAGAGTTTAATGATGAGATTAACAGATTTTCAAATTATCTATCAAAGGAGCTGGATGTAAAACATGGTGATTATGTAATGCATCTGCAAAATGACTCCCTTGACTGGCTGGTCACCTATTTTGCAATAATACGCCTTGGTGCAATTGTGGTTCCATTGAATTTTCGTTTTGAATCTTCAGATATTTTATATGCAGCAGAAGTTTGTGATCCAAAGGTTTTTGTAATTGGCTCTGAGTTTATTAAAGTTGTTCAGGGTGCACAAAAAGATCTGACAACAGTTAAGAACTATATTTGTGTTGGCGATGAAGTGCCAGACAAAATGATAGACTATAAAACTATCAAAGCCTATGAAGATACTTCCGATGCTCTTGCAAGTGTAGACAGGGATCATAATCTTGCAATGATGTTTACTTCAGGAACTACTGGCAAACCAAAACCTGTTCTTCATACTCATTTTTCCGTGAACAGCACAGCAGTGGGAAATGGAATGACATACTCTGTTCAAAAAGATGATAATTATCTTATCTTTTTACCACTTTATCATTCAGGAACAATGTTTCTGTATGCTCCTTTTTATGCACTGGGAGCAACCGGTACTATTATAAGGGGATTTAAAGATCCAAAATGGATTATTGAAGCCATTGATGAAGATAAATGCACTGATATGCTCTTTGTTGTTCCCATCGGTATTGCGGTTCTTAATGCCATTGAAAAAGGTGATATAAAAATATCAGATTATGATCTCTCTTCATGGAAATACATGGAGATAGGAGCACAGCCTGTTCCCTTTGATATTATGAAAATGCTTGTGGATAAATTGCCATGCAAAGTTTCAAATATATATGGCATAACTGAAGGCGGTGGTGGAGGAACCTTTAACCTGTTTCCTGAAGATACTTTAAGAAAACCTGGGTCAATAGGCAAACCTACATTTGGTGTTGAAGCTAAAATTGTAGATGAATCAGGCAAAGACCTGCCCAAAGGGAATGTGGGTGAGTTGGTTTTTAAAACACCACGGCAGATGAAAGAGTATTATAATAATCCTGAAAAAACTAAAGAAACCATAAAAGACGGCTGGCTTTTTACAGGGGATCTATTGCGACAGGATGATGAGGGGTACTATTATGTTGTTGACCGCATGAAAGATATGGTTACAAGCGGAGGTGAAAACATCTTTCCCGTTGAGATAGAAGATGCTCTCATGAACCATCCTGACATTGATGATGTTGCATGTATTGGTTATCCTGATGAAAGACTTGTGGAAATCGTTTTGGCGGTTGTCCAGCTGAAAGAGGGCAAAACAATGACAGAAGAGGAGGTTATTGAATTTGCAAAATCAGAACTTGCTCTTTATAAAGTCCCAAGAAAAGTAAAATTTGATACCATTCCAAGGAACCCAACTGGAAAACTTCAAAAACCAGAATTACGATTAAAATACACAGGCAGAAAAGAGGCATTTCAAAAACTTGATTAAATTGAAGTTTAAAACAACTCTCCTGGTGCTGAAACATCAGCACCAGGAAAAAATCAGGAAAATTCCAGCAGCATAAGAAAGATCAGTTATTTTAACTGTTTTTCTCGTTTAAGTCAGGTTTTTTGTTAAAAATCCTGCCCAGAAACCCAAAGATTTTCTTTATGCCACTCCATAACTTTGGTAAAAACCATATCATTAATAAAATGAAGAGAATCAAAATTGCTATAAACACCCATGGGTGAATCAAAGCTGCCCATACACCGGTAATAACTGCTATATCCTCAAGAAATGAAACAGTCCAGTTGGTTACCGGCTCAGGAGATGTATTAATCAACAGGCGGGAGCCGGATTTTGTTGCATGGGTACTGGCGGCAAGTCCTCCTCCGATAATACCTGCTGCAATGGCAAAAGCCGGGTTGATATCCCCCACAGCACCTGCAGCAAGCACAGCACCTGCCGGGATTCTAATAAAAGTATGTAAAGTATCCCAGCCAGTATCAACTCCTGGAATTTTATCTGCAAAGAATTCAACACAATACATCAATCCTGCAGCACCCATAACCAGAGGGTCCATTAAGATTTCCAGACCTTGGGGCAGGACTATATTTCCATTTATGCCCATAAATCCCAAAACTAGAATAGTGGCATATAAATTAATACCACAACCCCATGCTGCTCCCATTGTCATTGAAATAGTTTCTATTACTTTGTTTAGATCATCCATAATATCAGTTATTCCTAATCAGTTAAAATATTCAGCAGATTGTTAACATCAATTTGTTTTTTCATATCTTCTTTAACAGATTTCCCTGCAGTGTTGGGCACATTATCTTTAAGCAATCCCTTTGTTAATGCTTTGACATCCTTTGAAAGATCTTTGGTGATCATGCTTTTTAAGTCAGGTCGAAATTTAGGGGAGGAAAAAGTACCTGTTATCAAAACAGGCACCATAATACCTGATCTCTGTTTGGTATCACCTTGACCCTTTAAGGTTGCAACAAAATTGGGTACAACTTTTAAATCAAGCTCCTCATTTACAAGGTTTGCTTTTCCTTTCATAGTGACCCGGATCAAAGGTGATATAAGACTGGTTTTCTCTGTATAAATAAGACCGTTTTTTGCAGAAAAAGGAATTGTTAATTTTGCAAAATCAGTTCTTGGTTTTTCCCCGGATTTTGCCTCCAGTCCTGATTTTATTTTTATGTTTTGCACTAAATTTGTAAGATCAATACCGATAATAGCTCCATCAGTAAACAACAGCTCTCCTCCACCGTTCAATGTCTGTTTGATCATGTCAGGTTCCTCCCCTGTCATGGCAAGTTTAATTCTTGCTTTTAGACTACCTGCAATTAATTCTTTTTCCATGGTATCTTTTAATAAAGGTTCTGCCTGAATATTGTTTGCATTAATTGTTAGTTTTGTCCTTGGGGTATTCTTGTTGACATTGGTCACAAGCTTGGATTTAATACTACCCTGGTAAAGGTCAAGATCTAAAGGGTTTATGGTGATAATACCATTTTTTGCCAGAATATGGATATCAACATTTTCAATAGTTGCTCCATGGGCTTTTAGTTTTCCAACCTCTATCTTTCCATCAAGAATCAGTTTTCTTAAAGGACCATAATCTGTTTTTTTCCGGGAAGAATCTGAAGTTGTTGTTTTTTCAGGAGAGCTGGCAACCTGCTTTGATGTTTTTCCATCTTTTTGAGAATCAGGCAGATACCGGTCAAGATCAATTTGATCCAATTTAAGATTAAATTTTAAATCAGGTTTTACAAATTCCTTTGCAATAGCTGAAAAAATTATTTTTGAGTCATCAAGCCCAAGGACTCCTTCAGATATGCTTATACTGTTTGAATTACCCTTTATATGGGTCTTTAAGGAAACTTTTTCCAGGGTATCTGGATCCTTTGTCTTCAGAGGAAAATCAATATTCATAGCAGCAAACAGACGTTTGAGTGAAAATTGCGATGCCTTGAGATCAAGATCAATAGTTGGGTTTTTTAGAGGATCAATAAAGTTACCATCTATTTTTATTTCAAGCTCTTCCAATGCTTTTAATATAAAATCAAGTGCAATATTGTCTTTTCCAGGTTCTTTTCCAATCGGACCTAGTTTTCCTTTAAGAGAAACAGGTTTCCCATCAATATCAGCATCCAGTGAAACTCCTATGGGTTTTTCAAAACTGATATCCTTTAGATTCAAGTTCAGGTTAGATATCTGTTTTTTTAAGCCTGTTCCATGGTCAACATATGTTAACTGGCAGTTTGTAATGGACAGGTTATTCACAAGCAATGCCTTGATGGGCATGGTTTGATCCTTTGATGATTTTTCTTTTTCTCTGGTTTTATCAGTTTTTTCTTGTTTTTGTTCTTTTTTACCAATTCCCTGCCAGTTGGCAGTACCGGCTTTTGTTTTTTCTATATAAATTATCGGGTTATCCATAACAAATCTTTTAATCTCGATTTTTTTTGACAACAATGGCATAACCTTGAGTCTTACCTCAAATTCCTTCACTGATACCATGTCTTTTTTATCAAAACCTGCACCACTGCCAAGATGGAGATCAGTTAGTTTTAAGCCTACCCATGGGAAAATAGAAATATCAATTTCATCGCCAAGGGTAAAAGAGCGACCAGTTGCATTGGAAACTTTTTGTTCAATCAATGGTTTATATTTTTGAACATCGATAAATTGAGGAATGATAATTATCGCTGCAATGAGTACAACAAAACAAATACCACCTGTTATTAACAACCATTTGAGGAATTTTTTCATGGGTTTGCTCCAAATTTTCTGTTTATTTTATAAATATCAAATATACTATCATGTTAGCCGACTAATTTATTTAATAAAACCTGCAGGGTACTCTTTTGTCTCTCCATTAATAGTCAGTATTGTCCAATTTCCATTATCTTCCCTGGCTGCGACAAGACAATCTATACGAGTATCATTGTTTAAAGTAATATAACACTCCCCTGATTCATTCAATGTATTTACCAGAACAAATTTTTTATTTATAGATATCTGTTTAAATTTCTCACTGCCTTTTTCAATGGCAATAATTTTATCATATTCAACTTTATCAACTTTTTTGATTTCATCTCGTAAATCATTAATCTGTCTTTTCTGGTTAGCAATCTTTTTAATGGTGATTTCCATCTCTTCCTTATTCTCAGGAGGGATTGAAAGTAAAATCTGTTTATGCAGCTCCATATCATTTTCAATAAAATTAATTTTCTGTAACAATGTTTTTATCTCAGATCCACCCATAGCCATCCCCACACTGAAAATATTTTTAAGAATTTTTTGAAATATTCAATCATTGGAATATAATATTCATTTTATCGTTGTTTGTCAAAATCAAACTTCCAATCAAACATTCCGGCAATTTTCTATATATTGCTTTGACTTAAAATTTTGCATAAAGTATATTGTTGCATGTGATGTCTACGGGGTTAATGTGATGACTGCTCTGTGAGTGTTGCGCTGCTTATAACCGTTGTTTTCTTTTTTTTGAGGAGAGATTGATTATGGCTGATTCTAAATCCTATCTTAAAGATAAATATATTCTTGTTGTAGATGATGAGATTGATATCCTTGAGACCATAGAAGAGATGCTTGACAATGCAAAGATTGATCTTGCAACAAATTACAAATCTGCTTCGGAAAAAATACAAAACAACCAATATGATCTTGCAATATTGGATATAATGGGTGTTGATGGTATGCAATTACTTGAGGAAGCAGTGCAAAGAGATATTCCTGCTGTTATGCTTACTGCCCATGCCATGAATACTGAATCTCTCCAGGAATCAATCCGTAAAGGCGCACTCTCCTATATTCCCAAGGACTCACTTGCTGACCTTGAAATCATACTGGGAGATCTTCTCAAGGCAGCTGAAGAGGGCAATCCTCCCTGGAAAATGCTTTTTGACATGGTTGGTCCTGCTTTTAATCGCAAATTTGGTGCCCACTGGAAAGAAGAAGATAAAGAATTCTGGGCTAAATTTGAAAATTCCCATAAGCATGATAAAAAGTGAGCTGTTTTTTTGGTTTTTCAGATTCGTTCAAGAAAACATAATTATTTCTCAGCTTTTTCCTGTGTTACTTTTTTTATCAATTTTAAACCTTTATTATTTATAAGGGTCATGCTGAAGTTCTGCATTTCATATATGCAGATTCCATCAACGGATAAAGCACCATCTGCTGTTATTTTTGGTTGATCATCATCTGTGATATCTTTTATGTGCGCACAAATTTCAATCTGTTTATTTGAGGGGATAATCTGCCCTCTGTATTTCCATTCATGGGTTGTGTTAAGGGTCTCTTCAATTTTGAAATCTTCGTAGGAGAGCTCGTATTGCTGCAATATGTAAAATTTTATCAATTGTATAAAGGATTCAACTCCCAGGGAACCAGGGCAGACTGGATCCTGAAAAAAGTGAGCCTTAAAAAACCACTCATCAGGATCTACTATTTTTTTTGCCTTGATATACCCTCTGTTATAAAGTCCGCCCTGGAGAGAAAATTGTTCGATTTTATCAATCATGAGTAAGGCTGTTGACGGCATTAGAGAGGTTTTGTCAATATTTGAATCATCAGGTGTTACAGGGGCACGATTTTTAAATATTGTCTCTTTGGAAGTATCAAGAAGAGCAGTATTGCACTCATATATGTGGAATTTATTCTGTTTGAGTCCAATTTGATTTGCAAGGGATTTGCCTGTAAAAAAACCAAAATTTGTTGAGCCTTTATATAGAAGGTTATTCTCTTTTAAGACCTCGATATCAAAATCTTGTATTATCATGCCTCCACCCTTTGACACATCAGTCAATTTTGAACGCATTGTAATTGTTCCAATGTCCCTTGAAATACTTTTAAAAATCTGGGCTTTCCCACCAAGGTTTCTAAAATAGAGCCTGTCGCTGCTGGTCAATGCTGAGCCTGCCCATGCGGCAAGCCATCCGCAAGGTTGAAGAGCAATTTCCAAAAGAATGCAAAAGGGAATTGTATCGGAGTGGTTGGCATTAAAATACCATCCATGTTTTGGAACATCGAACTCAGCTTCAATCCAGCCACCAGCCTTCATTTCCCACTGGGTGTGATCAATTTTTGTCACTCTGTCCATGAAAAAATATGGTGGGCGTGGCAATCTTGCCATTTGACGTTCATTATCAAAGATTTTATATTTTTCACCAAAGGCTTCAGACGGGTTGCCCTGGGCAAATGCAAGTATCTTATCCTTTGAAATAAGCTCTCTGCTTTTTTTGAATTTTTTCAGGAGAGATGGATCATTCACAGCCTCAAAACCTGTGATGCTTGCAATGATTTGATCATTGGAATCAAGGAATATAAAATAGCCCTTGATTTTATGCTCACTTGTTTCGTTCACTGTGAAGCGAATTCTCACATCGCCCTTAACCTTTTCAAACGAATTATACAGTCTGAAGTTTGTTATATATGAGGGCAGACACACCTGTTTTTTATTTTCATAGGTCCAGAGTATTGCTGCTTGAAAAGCTGCATCAAGCAGCATGGGATCAAATATCCATCTGGGGGAAAAAGGGTTTTTAAACCATTGATCAGGTGCAGGTGCTTTTGAACAAGTCACTTCAATGCCTTTTGTGGAACAACCAGCTATGGATTTGATGGCATGGAGGTCTTTGCCGTGGAAAAGAACAGATTTATATATTTCATTAACACTTAAAGGGTAGGGTGCAAGGTCAAGTGAAGAATATGCCGATAGAGCAGGCGGTTTTGACAAGCTGTTTTTTAAATGAATTGTACCGGCAGAATTTAAAAAAGTATTTTCTCCATCTTTTTTTGAAAAAACGCTTGTTTCAGTTTCAAACCTCTGCTCGATTTTTTTACATTTTGCTGTTTTTACACGGACACTGACTGATTGGTTCTCAAAGCTGATTCCTTTTAAAAGCCGCATTTGATCAATGCCGGAAAAAATGAGTCCCGGGTTGTTTTTTTCTGCTGCATGGGCCAGCCACTCCATGTGGATGGCAAATGGTACAACCTTTCTATTATCAATCTTATGTGATTGCAGGATTTTGGCTGACAGGTTGTTAAGATTTTGGCTAAAAGCTTGAGTAAGAGAAGGTTTTGGCTGTTCTTCTTTTTCAAAGAGGCTTGCACCTATTATAATTTCAACACTGCTTTGGTTTTTTAATCCCATCTCTGCGATTAGTTGGACAGCACCAGCCTTTATATCAATTAAATCGATTTTTCTTCTTTTGAACTCTTTTTTTAGAGAGTCATTAACCATGCCTCCATTCCAGGGTCCCCAGTTCATTGCAAGATATTTGCATTCCGGATTTTCCAAGGAGAGTTTTAACAAGGTTTTATTTAAAACTTCATTTGCCATGGCATAGTCAGATTGTCCAACATTTCCAGTCCTTGCTGCAATGGATGAAAATCCTATAAAATATTTTAGTTTGTCCCTGGCAGCTGCTGAGACAAGAGAATTTAACCCTGCAACCTTTGTATCAAAAACTTTTGAAAATTTCTCATAATTTTTTTCAATAATAAGCTTGTCTTCAAGTATGCCCGCACCATGGATTATTCCGGTAATATCTCCATGTTTTTCTCTTATTGCATGGAATATGTCATTAACCTGCTCTTTTTTCTGTATGTCGCAGGAGAAGTATTCAACAATCAATTGTGGAGAATTTGGGGGGGCTGCATTTTTAATCTTTTCAATGTTCTCTTTGATTTCACGATTGGACATCAATGCTTTATAAGCAGTTTCAAGCTCAACAGGTTTTGGTGCTTTATCTTTAAATTGATTTTTCAGGACAGCTTTTTTTATTTCTGGTTCAGATGAGATTCCTTGCAGCCATGCAGGTTCTGTCCCGGGCTTATCTGATCTTCCCATAAGCATGATTTTAGGAGAAAAAGATCTGGCAAGCTCAATTGCACATGCTGCTGTAACTCCTTTTGCTCCCCCTGTAATCACAAAAAGATCATCTTTAGTGATATCAGGTTTATTAAAGTCTATGATGTTTTCAACTTTAAGTTTTGGGATGTGGCAAAAACCATCCAAAATTCCTATTTCAACTGCACCATGTGTCATCATGAGTGTAACTGCATTTTGAGCATTTTCAATAACCTTGCTTTTTGAGTATGGCATATCCAAGGCTTTACAAAGTACATGTTTGAATTCAAGGGCAGCTGTTTTAACAAGTCCTGCAAGACCTCCCTGGACAGGGTCATCTATTTTACTGCAGTTAAATCCAAAGCCTCCGCCCAGAAATGTAACCGAGGCAAAAAAAGCACTTTTTTGTACAGCAGATTGAGTTAAGTAAGGAGCATTCTTCTTAATAAGTTTAAAAGCATTTTTTAGAAAAGCAGTGGTTTTATCTGAATCAGCCGAGTTGAAAATATCAGGAATTAATACTATGCCGGCAGCATCCTTAAGCTCAGGTATATTGTCCCGGGACATCTCAATAAGTTGTGCGTTTATCCCCTGTTTTTTAAATTCATTTTTAAAACTTTGTGCAATACCAGCAGAATCTTTAGTTAAATAGACTTTTTTTTGTTTGGAAATTGAAAGTCTTGATCCGTTATAAAATTTTATCTTGTCAATGGGGTGTTGTTCAAGAAAAGGCAGCTGCCTGGACAGAGTTGGAATCTCTCTGTTTTCCTTTGAAGGCAAATCAGTTTGAAAAATTTCAGGTGCAGATTCAGGCGCTGCGGGTTGGTCAAGAATAGCAGTCTGTTTTTTCCCAGGATTATTGTCAAGCTTGCTGTCAAGATAAATACTGATTTCATCAATGGTTTTAAATCCGGCAATTTCATGGGAAGCAATTGTACCAATTTGCGGGAGATCCTTTTCAAGGGTTGATAATATCTCAACTCTTTTAATGGAGTCAATTCCAAGATCAGATTCAAGATCCATATCATTTTCCAGCATCTCCTTTGGAAATCCTGTTAAGTCACTGATGGTATTGATCAGCACTTCCAAGCCAGGGCTGGCTGAATCACTGTCAGGTACAGCTTGTTCTTCAATAACATCATCTGTCGAACCAGAGTCTTCCAGAGTAAGCTCTACAGTTTCATCAATAGTATTGCAGATTTCCTTTAATGTCCTAAGCGAGCTCATGGTTTCAGGAGCAAGGCTGCCCAGGGAGGGAAGAGTTTTTTCAAGTTCGGAAATAATCTCAACTCTTTTAATGGAGTCAATTCCAAGATCAGATTCAATATCCATATCAGAATCAAGCATCTCTTCAGGGAATCCCGTAAGTTTGCTTACAATTTCAAAGACAAGAATTTCTGTCTCTTTTTTGTCTTTTTCAGGTTTTGTACTGGCAGTAGTCTCAATGGTTGGTGCTTTTAAAGTGGTTTCTGGCTCAGTTGATTCACCAAAGGTTGTTTTTTGAGAAGCTGGGTTTTTTAGGACTGTTTTATTTTTATCTGGTGTATTGATGCTTGCAGGATCGTTTTTTTCAATATTCAAAGGCTCAATAGGCAAAGGCTCAATAAAATTGTTAATGGTTTCATCAGAATGGCAGGAGGTGTTACCCAGAAAAGTTCTGGTATGTTCCATCATTTTTTGAAGAGTTCGACTGGCTTCGGCCTGGGTCTCAAGGAATTTTTCATGGGTTTTTGCAGTCTGGCTTTGCAGCCTTTGCATTGATTCAAGTCCCTGCTGAACCAATGCCATTGCCTGGTCAGACATGTGAGGTTTCTGGGCTGTTGGCAAAGGGATATTCTCTTTTTCTCTTATATCAATATCTGTTTTTTTATTCATATCGTTTCCTTGGCAGGGTTCAATTTGTCTAATGGGCTCAATTGGCTTTGATGGCGGTAAATCGCAAATGCCTGAAGGTTTGGGATTAGCACCAGTAAGAAAAATATTCATTTTTTTTTCAGGGATTTTTTCACATGGGGTTTCCCATTTTGTAAGATCAACTCCCCACCCTTTTGATGCAAGTTCTGCTAAAACATGGGCAAGATTAACCAGACCTGGTTCTAAGGTTGATTTGCCTGCAGCAGTTGAATCCATGGATATAGCTGTTATATCCTGATCTTTTAAAATGGATTTAACAAGGTTAGTAAGAACAGTTCTGGGACCTATTTCTATAAAGGTTTTTACACCTCTCTTATGCATTGTTTCGATATTTTTAATGAAATCTACCGGTTTTAAAAGATGTTTGGCAAGGATATTTTTTGTTTTTATGATATCTTTGGGATATGCTGTCCCGTTTGTATTGGACATCACAGGGATTGCTGTCTCTTTAAATTCAATTTTCTCAAGATCTTTTGCAAAAGGTTTAGCAGCGTCTTCCACAAGATGGGAATGAAAAGCTGCTGCAACAGGCAGTTTAATACCTCTTATTCTATTTTTCTTGAAAATTTTAATTGCCTTGTCAATTTCAGCTGTGCTTCCAGACAAAACTCCCTGGGTATAGGAATTTTTGTTGGCAAGAACAAGACCAAGGTTGTTTTGTTTAATAAGGTCTTCAATTTTGTCCATGGGGGCTTTTACTGCAAACATACTGCCGGAATCAGAAGATTGCCTGGAGGCTTTTGCCATATGTTTCCCCCGGGAACAGGCAAGTTTTAAAAAATCAGTGTCATCAATACAGCCTGCTGCATTTAATGCGCTGAGTTCACCAAAACTATGACCACAGGTGAAGTCAGGCAAAACATTAAATCTTTTCAGAACCTTTGTCATGGCAAGGCTTATTGCACCAAGGGCTACCTGGGCAACATCTGTGCTTCTAAGCTCTTCCTCAGCTTTTTCAGCAGTTTGGACATGTTTGGGCAGGGGGTAAATATAATCATTTAATGGCTTTACATTATCAGATTCAAAATATTGACCTGCAAGGGATACTGCATCCATAGCTTCGGGGAAAATAGAGACAATATCTCTTCCCATCATAGTGTACTGGCTTCCCTGACCAGGGAATAAAAAGCCTATTTTTGCATTTTCTCCCTTTGTTGTACTGGTTCCAGACCCAAAATAGATATTTGGAACCTCATTTGAATGGTTACTATCCTGGGAATTATCAATAAATAGTTTGACAGATTTTTTAATGAGTTCAACAGGGTTGCTCTCTTTTTTCAGAACAATTAAAAGTCTGTACTCATCTTTATTGGAAAAGTTTTTTCTTGAGTATGATGCAAGCCAGGCAAGCTGCCGGGTTTTTTCTCTTGCATCAAGGTTTGTATTATTTTGAATCCCAGCTGAAAATTTTAAAAGTTCATTTTTAAGCTGTTGTTTACTGTTTGAGGAAAAAGCTGCAATTTGTACGGATTTGCTCCATGAGACATGCTCTTTTAAAGGGCTATACTCCTCTAAAACAGCATGGAAATTACTTCCTCCAAAGCCAAAGGCACTTACTCCAGCTCTTCTTGGTTGTGGTAAAGAGTTCTTGGCAATCCATGGCTTTGACTCTGTATTAAGATAAAATGGAGAGTTGTTTATATCCAACTCAGGGTTTGGTACATCAGCTTTAAGGGTGGGGAAATGTGTTTTGTGGTAAAGGGATAAAGCAGTTTTAATCAGACCTGCTATACCGGCAGCAGCTTTTGTATGCCCGATCATTGATTTTACTGAGCCAATTGAGCATTGTGCTGGGACCTGGGATGAACTTTTTTTCGAGTTAAAAAGAAAGTTTTTTAAAGCTGTAAATTCAATTTTATCACCAACTTTTGTACCGGTACCATGGGTTTCAATTGATTGTACAGTGCATGGATCAATTGCAGCATCTTTATAAGCTGCAATTAATGCCTGTTGCTGTCCTGCTGCGTCAGGAGCATAAATACCGCCTGAGTTTCCATCGCTTGATGTACCAATACCTTTGATAACTGCATATATTCTGTCTCTATTTTGTTTTGCGTCTTGAAGGCGCTTGAGAACAATCATTCCAACGCCTTCACCTAAAACCGTACCATCGGAATCTTTGGAAAAAGGTCTTGCATCACTTGTGGGGGAGAGTACACCGGTTTTGGAAAAGCACATATGCATAAATATATCATTTAAAGCATCAACACCGCCGGTTATTGACATATCACATCTGCCCTGGACAAGTTCCATGACAGCAGAGTTTATTGCGCTGAGCGAGCTTGCGCATGCAGCATCAATTACGCTGTTTGTCCCGCCAAGATCAAGTTTATTGGCAATTCTTCCTGCAACAACATTTCCAAGGAGACCCGGAAAAGAGTTTTCCTGCCACTCAGGATAGCGGCATTGTATTCTTTTGATAATTTCATCACTTTTTTTCTGATCTATACCTGAATCTTTTAAAGCACTTTTCCATAGTGGGTGTCCAAGCCGTGCCCCCAAGGGGATGACAAGTTCTTGGGTGCCAGTGACACCAAGTATGATATTGGTTCTTTTTTTGTTGGGAAAATTGTTCTTTATATCATATCCTGCATCATTCAGAGCCATCTCAGCAACAACAAGGCCGAGCAGCTGGGAAGTGTCAGTGGCATCTATATTATTGGGAGGTATTCCATACTTTGACGGGTCAAAGGATACAGCAGGGATAAATCCTCCCTGTTTACAGTATATGTGATCAGGTTGTTTTGGATCTTCATCAAAATAATCTTTAATTGCAAAATGAGTTTTTTCCGGGATCTCTTCAATGGCATCCTGTTTATTAAAGAGCAGCTGCCAATATTCGTCCAGTCCATTTGCCTTGGGGAATATGCATCCCATGCCGACAATAGCAATACGATTGTCCTGCTTCAAAAAATTCCTCCAACATTAATACTAAAGTATCATTTATAATCTTGTGATCAATTTTACAGGAAAATAGAATAAATTACATGGGTTAAGAGCAGTTTGACAATAATTTTACATTTGCCGGAGGATTGTTACAAAATGCAAATTGTATCAGGATAACATTTTTAAAAGTTCAATTTTAGTAGCAGGTGGAAACTCTTGAGCATCAATGGGAACGTCAATGTTTTGGTTTTTAAGCCATGATCCCCTTATGCAGACTGAAGCACCAAAGAGAAGGTTGAGGGCTATCTCTGCAACTTTTCTCTTCTCATGGCTTTCAAGAAATGTTCCGGCTGCCCAGAGATTAAATGCTCCCATGGCAGGACCACACCAGATTTGATAATCAATTGTTCTTCCAGCTTCACCGGAGATTGCCCATTGGGATGAGAGACCCAGGTAGGATCTGAAAACAAGGGCCATTTTATGTTTAGGGTTATCTTGGGCCCTTTGGATCTCTTTAATATTTCCCGATCTTTCAAAAAAAGTTTTTGTTTCAAGCCATTTATCTTCAAAACTCTCCATGAGAAATTTTTCTTCTATCTGGATTCTCTCTTTTCGGGGAACCTGGTCAAAGCTTTGATAATTTCTATAGATATTGTAAAGCTTTTCAGCTCTAATGGCAAACATTGTGCCCCGCTTTAACACTTGTACTTTTGCACCAATTTCAAACATATCTGCAGCAGGTGCCATTGCCACATCTGCTTGCCTGGCCTGAACAAGCATTTCTTTTGCCTGGGTTGAGACATCTGCTTCAACACACGGCTGGTTTATGGAACCTGTAAGGATAAATCCAGCTCCCATTTGAAAGGCAGCAGCAGCAGATGCAGGAGTTGCAATTCCTCCTGCAAGACCCACACATAGTTTACAAGAGTAATTAAACTTGAGTGAAAATTTATTTTTCAATAAGAGCATTGTTGGAAGGAGGGAAAGCGCTGGTCTATTATCAGTATGCCCTCCGGAATCAGCTTCTGCTGTGATATCCTGTGCCATGGGAATATGCTTTGAAAGCTCAGCTTCTTCATGGGTTATTACCCCTTTTTCCAAAAGCTGATTTACTAGCTTTTCCGGGGGAGGAGAGAAAAATTCCCTTGCAACCTCAACCCGGGATATTTTGGCAATGATTTTATTGGGTGCCACAATATTACCATCTAAATCACGGCATATTCCTTTGACACGATAATAAACAAGGGCAGGAGTCATGCGCATGAAAGCAGCAGCACTAACAAGATTTATTCCATGTTTCAGGTAAAGAGCTGCCACTGCCATTTCATGATCAGGATCATTGGGTGAGTGGATCAGGTTAAAACCAAAAGTCTTTGAACTTAAACTCTTTTTTAACTCCAAAATTGCCTTTTCTATTGTTCCAAGGGAAAGACCTCCTGCACCAAAAAAGCCTACCATCCCATTGTCTGCCATGGACTGAACCATTTTAACAGAGCTTATCCCATTTGCCATGGCTCCTGCAATATAGGCATATTTAAGATTATGCCTTTTTTTAAAGTCACTGTCACCAAGGTTTTCTGGAAGAAGAGGTGGAATATATGCAGTAAGTTGATAATCTAAAGACTCTTTATTAATCTTATTGGTAATATGAATCTCTTTGGAAATATTAAACAGCTGCTGCTTAGTGATATTTTTATCTTGAACCAGTGCGCCTTTGGCAGGATCAATTGTAATTTTGAGTATTTTCATTGTTTTAACCATTTAACTTTATATCAAGTGTTTGCTGCCAATTATAATTAAACCTTTTTTACCATGGAAAAAGTTTAATAATCAACATCTTTACCATTGTAACCTGTCTCAACACACGCTTTTATTGGTATATGACTCCTTTATCACAGATCAGGATAAACACGGGTCGGATCATTAAAATATTTTTTGGTTTCACGAAAGATCACAGGGCTTAAGAAAATAATACCAATAAGGTTGGGCCAGATCATTAATGCATTCAAAAGGTCTCCAATTGCCCAGACAGTGGGAAGTTCCAATGCAGCACCCACGGGAATAAGAAAACAATATAACAATCTGTAGGGAATAACAAATTTGTCTCCGACAAGATAAGAGACACACCTGTCACCATAGTAGGACCAGGTTATGATAGTGGAGAGGGCAAAAAAGACAATACCTATGGCAACAGTATATCCACCGGGTCCAGGCAGTCCCATCTCAAAAGCTCTGGCTGTCAAATTTGCTCCTGATTCACCCGTAGTATAGGCACCGGTAAGGATGATTACAAGTGCTGTCATTGTACAGACAATAATTGTATCAATAAATGGACCAAGCATAGCCACCAGACCCTCACGAACAGGTTCCCTGGTTTTAGCTGCTCCATGGGCTATGGAAGAACTTCCCAGACCTGCTTCGTTGGAAAAAACACCCCGGGAAACACCAAACCTGATGGTTGCAGCCAATGCAGCACCGGTAAAACCACCAGTTGCTGCTGTGCCGGAAAAAGCGTCATGAAATATTATACTAAAAGCAAGCCCCACCTTATCAATATTTGCAAAGATGATTACCCCGGCACCAATTACATAATATAAAGCCATAATAGGCACCATCTTATTTGCGACCTGGGCAATGCGTTTAATACCGCCAATAATAACAAGAAATACAAGTAAGGCTAAAACAATGCCCGTTACAACTTTTGGTATGGTAAAATATGTGATGAGTGGTTCTGCAACAGAATTAGCCTGGATCATATTGCCAATGCCAAGGGATGCAATGGCAGCAAAAAAGGCAAAAAATATACCAAGCCATTTTTGTTTGAGTCCTCTTTCAAGGTAATACATTGGACCTGCGCTGACTGTTCCCTGCTTATTCATAACACGATATTTAAGGGAAAGCAGACATTCACTATATTTCAGACCCATGCCAAGAATGGCAGTAATCCACATCCATACAATAGCTCCCGGACCACCCATTGCTATGGCAGTACCTACACCAGCGATGTTGCCAACTCCAATGGTGGCTGAAAGAGAAGTGTTTAAAGCTTGTAAATGGGAGATTTCACCTGGATCATCAGGGTCATCAAATTTTCCTGAAAGCAGAGAGAGACCATAGCCAAATTTACGCAATTGGATAAAGGCTGTTGCCACAGATATAAACATTCCAACACCCAAAAGCAATGCAATTGTAGGAATTTGCCACAATGCATTGCTAACAGACTGGATTGTCTGGTAAAACTCTTGCATTAAAACCTCCTGAAACAATTCAATAGCCTTGGAGCACTATTATTACTATAACGGATTATAATAACTTGTATGTAAAGTCAAGGATAAAGGAGCTTCAGGTGATGTCTATATTATTTGAAACAATTGAAATAAAGATGAGACAATAGTATGTTCTATATTTTATTAATCAATTTTTAACAGGATAATAAACCCAGTATGATTTTAATTTTTCCCCCGGTTGTAAAACCATGTGAACCCCCCGGGGGCGTGGCACTGCTTTCCGGAGCACTTACAAGGCACAACATTGCCCATAAGATTTATGATGCAAATGTTGAAGGACTTCTGTTTTTAATAAATTCTGATATCAAGCCCGGGTCAAGCTGGACAAGAAGAGCACTTTTACATAGAGAGAAAAATATTGCAAGTTTAAGGGATTACTCTCTGTATGACAATCTTGACCGATATAAACAAAAACTGTTTGATACCAACAAACTTTTAAATGCCGCACTCTTGTCAAAACGCTTTAAACTTACCCTTGCAGATTTTAAGGACACCCAACTCTCCCCTGTTAAAAGCAGCGACCTTTTATATGCTGCTGAAAATTTCAAGGAGAATCCTTTTTATGACTATTTTGAAACTTGTTTAAAAGAGAGGATCCAAAATTCAGATTCCAAATATATTGGCATTTCACTCTGTTATTTGAGCCAGGCACTCACCTCTTTTGCCCTTGCAGGCTGGCTTAAACATAATTTTAAGGATAAGAAAATTATTTTTGGTGGAGGACTTGTCTCAACGTGGCTGAGCATGCCTGACTGGGAAAACTCCTTTTCAAAGTTTGTGGATATGTTTGTAAAAGGAGAGGGTGAAGAAAAGATATTATCCGTATGTAATATTAAGGATAAACCTGGGAGCAGATACGCTCCAGATTTTGATTTTGTTAATTGGGATTCATATTTAGCCCCGGGAAGAATCCTTCCATTCAGCTCCTCAAGGGGTTGTTATTGGCGAAGATGTAAGTTCTGCCCTGAAAAAGCCGAGAAGACACAATACACACCTGTTAAAATTTCAGAGGTCATAAAAGACCTTAAGGATATTTCCACCAGATACAAACAGGATTATGTGCATTTTATTGATAATGCAATCTCTCCTGCATTGATGAAAGCCCTTGTAAATATTGATTTACAAAAGGATATATCCTTCTCATGGTACGGCTTTGCACGCATAAGAAAAGAGCTTCAGGATATTGATTATATGAAAGCATTAAGAAAATCAGGTTGTGTTATGCTCAACCTTGGGCTGGAGTCCGGCGACCAAGCTGTTTTAGATAAGATGGAAAAAGGAGTTGACCTTAAAGTTGCATCCAATGTTCTTAAAGCATGCAAAACCGCAGGAATAAAAACCTATGTGTATCTTCTTTTTGGTACACCCCAGGAGAATGAAGAGTCTGCTGAAAAAACACTTGCCTACGTAGCCCATCATGCTCCCTTTATAGATTTTATGAACCTTGCAATATTTAATCTTCCAAAATTCAGTGAAGAAGCAGAAGGCTTAAGGGTAAAACAGTTTTATGAAGGAGATTTGTCTTTGTACTATAACTTTAAACATCCCCTTGGATGGGACAGAAAAAAAGTACGGGAGTTTCTTTTAAAAAAATTTAAAAAGAATCCCCTGATTTCACCCATAGTGGTAAAGAACCCGCCGTTTTTCACATCAAATCATGCAATGTTTTTTTAAAATTTCAGGAGAATTTTCAGATGAAAGTCGAAATAATATCCACAGGAGATGAACTTATAACAGGAAGTATAAATGATACAAATGCATCTTACCTTGCTTCAAAATTTCTTGAAATTGGAACATTAGTAAAAAGATGCAGTATTGTTGGAGATGATAAAAAACAGATAGCAGCAATTTTAAAAGAGGTTTCTCAAAGAGCTGATATTGTAATAGTTACAGGTGGGCTTGGACCTACCCAGGATGATCTTACAGCAGAGATTGCAGCGATTGCTTCAAAAGATAAGCTTGTTATTAATAAAGAGGCAATGTCTGACATGGAACTGTTTTTTAAGAAGAGAAATTTTAATATGTCCCGAATAAATGAGAAACAGGCATTTCTGCCATCCAGGGCTGTAATGATAAAGAACAGCTGTGGTACTGCACCAGGATTTCATATGAATTTTGGTAAAGCTGTTTTTTATTTTTTGCCCGGAGTTCCTTTGGAGATGAAGGATATGTTTACAAAAAAGGTATTGCCCAATATTATCAAAAAATTTGCAATACAGCAGAGATTGAGAGGTAAAATTACTCTATTTAGCGTTCCTGAGTCCCTGGCTGCACAAAAATTAGCAGGGTTTGATACTAAGTTCCCCAGGTTTCAACTGGGGTTCAGAGCTGCTTTTCCAATGATTGAGATTAAATTATTATCTCCTCCAATAGAGAAAAAAGAGGATGCAAAAAAGGATATGGCAGGGGCAAAACTATGGGTGTTGTCAAAGTTTGATGCAGGGCAGGTGGTTTCTGATCAAGGGCTTGCAATGGAGCAGGAAGTTGCAAGACTTTTAACGAAAAAGAGAAAAACAATTGCTGTTGCAGAGAGTTGTACAGGGGGTCTTATTTCAAACATGTTAACCAATGTTTCAGGAAGCTCAGCTTATTTTCTTTTTTCTGCTGTTACATATTCCAATGATGCAAAAATAAATATATTAAATGTAAAGCGCGATACAATCATTGAACATGGTGCTGTCCATCAAAATACAGCCGAAGAGATGGCAAGGGGTGTAATGGAAAAAGCAGGTGCTGATTATGGAATATCCACATCTGGTATTGCAGGTCCCACAGGCGGAACAGATGGAAAACCAGTGGGTACAATATGTATTGGTTTTGCTGAAAAAGGTTTTTCAAAAGCTAAAACATATTGTTTGAATTTTAATGACAGGGAACAGAATAAAAAAATATTTGCCCATGTATGTTTGAATACTATCCGCAAAGAGCTGCTTTAAACCATTCAAGGGTCAGCTTTTCAAAAATTTTTTGATCTTTTTTCAAGGAGGTTTGATGATCTCCATTTTCAAACAAGATAAGTTTTCTGGGCTCTTTGACACTATTATATATAGCGTGTGCATTTTCAACAGGGACAATCTCATCAGCTTTCCCATGGAAAATTAAAACAGTGCTCATCTGTTCTGTTTTTAAAGTCAGATCAAATTGCATATTTTCTAAAAACTCAATTGGCAGATCAGGTGCAGTACCAATGGTTTTACTCTTTACTGGTGCTGCCGTAATAACTGTGGCACAGACCTTAACATCCAATTGCATCAGAGCTGAAAATGCTTCAATGCAGGTCGATCCTCCAAGGCTGCTTCCAAAAATTCCGATATTTCCAGATATATTCTGTGTCTTTTGAATATATTTCACTGCACTGATAAAGTCTGACGCTCTGTTTTTAACAGATGTATCCTTTAAAAAATCACCATGGCTATCACCGCACCCCCGATGATCAAACCTTAAATACCCAATACCATTGTTTGGGAGAAGTTGAGAAAGTATGGTCTGCTTGGCAGAGTTTTTAGAGCCTTCAAGCCCATGTGATCCTATTACGATTGGAGGAGTTTCAACTGCAGGAAGATGAAGCACCCCTTTGATAAGTATATTGTCTGCATAAAACTCTATATTGTTTTCTGTAATTTCCATGACTGTACTTAATGCACTAAAAATGGTATAGAATCAAGCTTATATTCAACAAATTTTAAGGTTATTATGACAATTAAAAAACGCAAAGCATATGAGTTTGAAATAATTGATTTAGCTTTTGGTGGCAAAGGGCTTGCAAAGCCTGATGGATTTCCTGTTTTTATTGATCGTGCTCTTCCTGGCGATAAAGTTTTTGCAAAAGTTGTCAAAAAGAAAAAAAACTTTGCCGAGGCAAAGCTGATTGAGTATGTAGAAAAATCTTCTAAAAGGGGAAAACCGCGTTGTGAATATGCTGACTATTGCGGAGGCTGTAAATGGCAGGCACTCTCCTACGAAACCCAGCTTGAATATAAAAAAAATCATGTTCTGGAATCTTTGGAACACATTGCCAAGCTTCATGATATAAAAGTCAATGATGTAATGCCTTCACCCTTAGTCTATCAATTTAGAAATAAAATGGAGTTTTCCTGTTCTGACAGGCGCTGGCTTTTGCCTGAAGAGTTAAACAACCCTGATATTAAAAAAGATTTTGGACTTGGGCTCCATGTCCCGGGAACTTTTGATCAGGTGATTGATCTTAAAAGATGTGAAATCCAGCCGGAGCTTGGCAACAAGATTATGGAGTATGTCAGGAACTTTATCAAAGAGTCAGGGCTTAAAGCGTATGGACTTCGTTCCCATGAAGGTTTCTGGCGTTTCTTAATGTTGCGCCATTCAAGCTTTTTTGACAAATGGATGGTAAATATTGTAACAACTGAAGAGAATGATGAACTTTTAGGAAAACTCAGCCATGGGTTGATTAAAACCTTTCCTGGGATTGACTCTGTTATCAATAATATAACTTCAAAAAAAGCCGGGATTGCCATTGGGGAATATGAAAAAGTTCTTGCAGGTAAATCATATATTAAAGAAAAACTTGGTAATTTTACATTTATAATATCAGCCAACTCATTTTTCCAGACAAATACAAAAGCTGCTGAGAATCTATATTCAATTGTATCAAAATATGCAGCTCTCACTGGAAAAGAGAGAGTCCTTGACCTCTATTCCGGCACAGGTACTATCCCCATCTGGCTTTCCAGTGATGCAAAGGAGATAGTTGGGATTGAGATCGTTGAAAGTGCTGTAAATGATGCAAGGAAAAACGCTGAGATCAATAAAATTACAAACTTAAAATTTTTAACAGGTGACATTAAAGATATTCTGCCGATCTTGAGCAGGGCAGGTGATGATCATGCGTATGACTACCATATTGACAATAAAATTGATATTATCATTATTGATCCGCCAAGGGCTGGGATGCACAAAGATGTTCTTTTTGAAGTCTTAAAACTTCTCCCTGAAAAAATAGTGTATGTATCATGTAATCCTGCTACCCTTGCAAGGGATCTTGAAATCCTTTGCACAAAGTATAATATCCTTGAAGTCCAGCCTGTGGATATGTTTCCCCACACTTTTCACATAGAGTCTGTGGCAAATCTGGTGCTAAAAAAAGCTTGATTTTAAAACCAGGTTGTAATAACCAGCTTTATCAATGTTGCGCTTACCACAATGATGAAGAAAATTCTTACAAAACCTGTCTCTTTTAAAATTACAAGTTTTGAACCTGCAAAGGCACCTATAATTTGACCTGATCCCATACAGATTCCCACAGGAAATAATACCTTTCCGCCTATTATAAAAAATAGAAGGCTTATGATATTACTTGTGAAATTAGTATGTTTTGTAAATGCAGTTGCTTTTTTCAGGTCAAGACCCAGGATCGTCACAATGGCTATGACCCAGAAAGAGCCGGTGCCTGGACCAAAAAAACCATCGTAGAACCCAATTGACAGACCTGCACAAATATAGAAGATGTTTTTATCTATTTTAGGTTCACCTGTTTTTGTGCCCAGTTCCGGGGTAAAAATCGTGTAAAGAAATATTGCAATTAAAAGAAGGGGAATCAACTGATTTAGAAATTGAGCTGATATAAACTGGATGGTGGTTGTACCGATAAAAGCTCCAATGGCTGTAAAAAACATTGCAGTCTTAACAGCAGAAAAGGAGATAAGTCCTTTTCTGCTGTAATTAGCTGCAGCAGTGAAACTTCCAAAACTTGCCTGGAGTTTGTTAGTACCAAGAGCCATGTGGGGCGGGATGCCAGCTGAAAGCAGGATAGGTACGGTGATGATACCTCCGCCTCCAGCAATTGCATCAACAAAGCCTGCAAATATACCAGTGATAAAAAAAACTAGGTAGTGAAAAAGCGTAAATGTTGTAAAATCAATATGCATTCTAAGCTTTTTACAATAATGTTATGCTGCCGTCAACATAAGACCTTCAATGCCAGGGTCTGGATCATGGGTGAAATTTACAACCCCATTATTTTTTATCTCACCTTTTAAGAGCTTCATGGACAGAGGATTTTCAATGTACTGCTGAATTGCTCTTTTTAATGGGCGTGCACCAAACAGGGGATCAAACCCATTCTTGCTGAGAAAATCCATGGCTTTTTCATCAAGGTTTATCTCTATCTTTTTCTCCTTTAACCTCAGGTTTATCTCTTGGATCTGAAGTGTGGTTATTTTTTTAATATCTTCCATTGAAAGAGCATGGAAAGTTATAATTTCATCAATGCGGTTTAAAAATTCGGGTTTAAAGGATTGGTGTAAAGCATTAAAAACTTTTTTCTCAACATCTTTTTCATCAATCCCCTCAAGGTTTTGTATGAAGCGGCTGCCGACGTTGGATGTCATAATTATTATACTGTTTCTGAAATCTACTGTTCTACCTTGACCATCAGTCATTCTGCCATCATCTAAAACCTGGAGCAGTACATTAAAGACATCAGAATGGGCTTTTTCTATTTCATCAAAGAGAATTACAGAGTAGGGACGTCTTCTCACTGCCTCTGTCAGATATCCTCCCTCTTCATATCCAACATACCCTGGAGGTGCTCCAATGAGCCGTGCCACTGAGTGTTTCTCCATGTACTCTGACATATCAATTCTTACCATTGCTTCCCTGCTGTCAAACATGAACTCGGCAAGGGATTTTGCAAGCTCGGTTTTCCCAACTCCTGTAGGTCCCATAAATATAAAGGTTCCAATGGGTCGATCAGCAGACTGCAGACCTGAACGCGCTCTTCTTACAGCATTGGAAACAGCTTCAATGGCTTTTTTTTGCCCAATGACCTTTTTATTTATGTGTTGCTCCATATGGATAAGTTTTTCCTGCTCTCCCTTGAGCATTTTTGAAACCGGGATGCCGGTCCATGTTGATACTACTTCAGCTATATCTGATTCATCAATCTCCTCCTTAAGCATTCCACCATTCAGCTGCAGTGTATTGAGTTCACTCTTTTTTATTTCAAGTTGTTTTTGAAGATTACCAATAGTGCTGTATTTGATCTGGGCAACCTTTTCAAGATCACCTTCTCTTTCAGCTTTTTGTGCAAGTGTCTGCTGTTTATCAATCTCTTCTCTGATCTCACGTATTGTGTGGATAAATGCCTTCTCATTTTCCCATGCTATTTTCATGGGTGCTATCTCCTCTTTCATGGAAGCTAAATTTTTCTCAAGTTTTTTAAGTCTTTCCTTTGACAATTCATCCTTCTCTTTTTTCAAAGCCTGCTGCTCAATCATTGCCTGGGTAATCTTTCGTTGTATTTCATCAATGACTCTGGGCATACTGTCAATTTCAATCCTCAACCTGGATGCTGACTCATCAACCAGGTCAATTGCTTTATCCGGCAGAAATCGATCAGCTATGTATCTGTTGGACAATGTTGCAGCTGCAATCAAAGCAGAATCCTTTATTCGTACACCATGGTGAACTTCATATTTTTCTTTTAAACCCCTTAAAATGGAAATCGTATCCTCAATATTAGGTTCCCGGCTCAAAACAGGCTGGAACCGTCTTTCCAAGGCAGGGTCTTTTTCAATATATTTTTTATATTCATTAAGGGTTGTAGCACCCACACATCTTAAGGTACCTCTGGCAAGGGCAGGTTTGAGCATATTGGAGGCATCAACAGACCCTTCAGATGCACCTGCACCCACAACTGTATGGAGCTCATCAATAAAAAGTATTATTTCACCTCTGGCAGCTTCAACTTCTTTTAGAACAGCCTTGAGCCTGTCTTCAAACTCCCCTCTATATTTTGCCCCTGCAAGCATTGACCCCATATCAAGGGTTATGATTTTTCGGTTTTTAAGGGTTTCTGAAACATCACCTTCAACAATTCTCTGGGCAAGCCCTTCAACAATAGCAGTTTTCCCCACCCCTGGCTCACCTATAAGAACAGGGTTGTTTTTACGTCTTCTGGATAATACCTGGACAATCCTTCTAATCTCTTTGTCTCGACCAATAACAGGATCGAGTTTGCCTGAACGTGCAAGTTCAGTAAGATCACGTCCAAACTTTTCCAGCGCCTGATATTTTTCTTCCGGGTTGGGATCATTGATGGTCTGGTTACCTCGAATACTCTTTAAAACTTCAAGTATTTGATCCAATGTAACATTGCTGTTTTCCAATATATCTTTAATTGCACCTTTAATTTTTACCATGGCAATAAAGATATGTTCCTGGCTTACATATTGATCTTTCATGGCAGAAGCTTCACTGAACGCTTTTTCAAGAATTTTATGTGATTCCTTGGAGATATAAACATCATCTTTGCCGGAATTTTGCCCGCTAACCTGCACAAGATTATCAAATAATGATTCAATTTTTTTGGAGATTGTTATAATGTCTGCTCCAATTTTATTTAAAATGGATACAGCAATACCCTCGTTTTCCTGGATCATTGCTTTAAACAGGTGAACTGGTTCAATTGCCTGATGATTGCATGTTAATGCCATGGAACGTGCATTCTCGAGAATTTCTCGGGATTTTATAGTGAGTTTTTCAAATTTCATTTTCCCAATATCCTTTCATGAGTTTTTATGTTATTGCATATAAAGTAATGCAACGGTACTGTTTGTCAAGAAATCAATTAAAATATATAATATACGCAGCAATTTTTTTTTGTTATACTTGGATCTTATGTTGCAAATTAAAGAGGCACACCTTTTAATTATAATTCAAATTAAGTATAGACAAATGAATAAGGATTGGCTTGTTTAAGCTGGAAATTGTTGGAATTTTTATTTTTACATAATAATAAGGAGAAACAAAGATGAGTGATTTAGAATGGAAAACCCCTTTTTGGCCGGAAGGCGTACCACATACAGTTACTGATTATAAGTTTCCTCTGTTTAAGTTTTTAGATGATTCAGCAAGAGATTATCCTGACAATACATTTACTATTTTTAATGGTGCCTCAAAAACCTATGCCCAGGTAAAAGATACTGCTGACAGAGTAGCCAATTTTCTGGCTGGCAAAGGTATAAAAAAAGGCGATAAAGTTGCCCTGTTCCTTCCCAATCTTCCCCAGTTTCCAGAAATACTTTTTGGTATTCTAAAGGCCGGTGCAGTATCAGTTAATTGCAACCCCGTATACACAGCTCCTGAGCTTCATCATCAGCTAAAGGATTCTCAATCAAAAATAGTATTTTGCATGGACCATCCTGTTTTTTATCCAAACACAGTAAAAGCCATCAAAGGAACAGATGTTGATACAATAGTTCTTTGCAATATAAAATCCTATCTTCCAACATTTAAAGCATTATTAGGCGGACTTTTAGGTAAAATTCCCAAGGCTGATAAAATAGAACCAGGTCATTTAATGTTTGATGCTGTTATGGCAGATAGCAAACCTGATCCTCCAGATATTTCAATCAACCCTGAAGAAGATACTGCAGTCATGCTTTATACCGCTGGAACAACCGGTTCCCCCAAAGGAGCAGAATTAACCCATGCCAATTTTACTTTTGATGTTTTGACGTTACATGCTTATGCTCGATTTTTCCATGGCAATAGTGATAAGGCTGAAAAAATGTACATGGGTGATTACCACTCCTTTCTTGGAGTTCTGCCATGGTATCACAGTTTTGGTATCACTGTTGCACTTCTGCTTTCTTCTTTTCTGGGCGCACAACTTGTTTGCATCCCCGACCCAAGAGCAGGCAAGCCTCCTTTTACTGAGGTCTTAAAAGCTGTGCAGAAATATAAGCCTACATTTATGCCGGCAGTCCCAACAATTTTTGTGGCATTTGCAAACCATGCATTTTTAAATGATTATGATCTCTCTTCATTAATGGGGTGTTTTTCAGCAGGAGCTCCCTTGCCTCCAGAAGTGTGTAAACAGTTTGAAGAGAAGACCGGAGCTATAATTTTTGAAGGTTACGGGTTAACTGAAACAGCTCCCGCAGCAAGTGCAAATCCTACATTTAAAGAGACACGGAAAATAGGCACAGTTGGATTCCCTCTTCCTGGTACAGATATTAAAATTGTCAACATTGTGGATGCTACTCAAGAGATGCCCCAGGGTGAAGACGGCGAAGTTGCCGTCTCTGGTCCCCATGTAATGAAAGGTTATTGGAAAAGAGAAGATGCCAACCAGGAGGTATTTGTTACTATTAACAATAAACGGTTTTTCCTGACAGGAGATATTGGGAATATTGATGGGAACGGATATATCAGCATAACAGATCGCAAAAAAGATATGATTATTGTAGGTGGATTTAATGTCTATCCTAGGGAAGTTGAAGACATTCTCTTTTCTCATCCAAAAGTTGAATTAGTAGCAGTGGTCGGTGTCCCCAATGAAAAAAGCGGAGAAACAGTTAAAGCCTTTATTAAATTCAAACAGGGGGAAACTGCAACCAAGGAAGATATTGCCGCTTTTTGCAAGGAAAACATGGCTGGCTACAAACGCCCCAGGCTGATTGAATTCCGAGATGAAATTCCAATGTCAAATGTTGGCAAGGTCTTAAGAAGAGTGCTGAGAGATGAAGAGGTTGAAAGCTAAGAATACAATGTTGAACCGAGTTATCCGGGGGCTTATTGCTGACACACTCAACATGACTAAAATTTATTCTAAAGCCAAAACCTTAAAGGGCAGCTCAGTAGCCCCGTAACCCCCGGGTATTTCAATTCTTGAATATCATCCTTTGCAATCATATAAGTTTCCATAATAAAATCAGCAGCAATCCAAATATCTGAGGTGGGAGATCAAACATTGATCTGTTCCCCTCTTGATTTTGACCGCCTTTTTTATTATCTTGCTCTTCTTGTGGAATTTTTCATATGCTTGAGGCCTGAAGGGAGCCAGTCTGATGAATTCTTTTTTCTCCTGATTTTTGGTTTGCTTCTTTTGACAATTACAGGTTCTAACGGTGCAGCAACAGGCATTTTAATACCTGGTTTTTGCACTGGAATTCTATGCTTTAAAAGTCGCTGGATACCGATCAAAAGATTTTGCTCTTCCCCACTTACCAGGGAAAGGGCAACACCATCTGAACCGGCACGGCCGGTCCTGCCTATTCTGTGGATATAATCTTCCGGAACATGGGGAAGATCAAAATTTATCACATGGGGAAGCCTTTGAATATCCAGTCCCCGGGCAGCAATATCAGTTGCTACAAGAGTGCGAATCACGCCACTTTTAAAATCAGCAAGAGCCCTTGTCCGTGTAGCCTGGCTTTTGTTGCCATGGATAGCAGCGGCGCTTACACCATCACTTAAAAGTTGTTTGGTCAGCTTATTGGCCCTATGCTTGGTCCGGGTAAATACCAGGGCCTGGGTCCACTTGCCTTTCTGAATTAAACTGGAGAGCAAAAAACGTTTATTTGTCTGGGATACATTATAGACCATCTGGGTTACACCTTCGGCTGCAGTATTCCTGGCTGATACTTCAATTGATTCAGGATTGTTGAGTAATCCGCCCGCTAATTTTTTAATCTCGTTTGAATAGGTAGCTG
Source organism: uncultured Desulfobacterales bacterium (assembly GCA_964565415.1). Classification (GTDB taxonomy): domain Bacteria; phylum Desulfobacterota; class Desulfobacteria; order Desulfobacterales; family Desulfobacteraceae; genus JAIOSM01. The sequence goes on from CAZMEX010000007.1 coordinate 90,169, forward strand.
AAAAAAGCATATTCTGGCGATTTGCAGGAAGAAATTTAATAACTTTTTTAATATCATGGATAAATCCCATGTCCAACATTCGGTCAGCTTCGTCCAGCACAAGGACCTCAATTCTGGACAAATCAAGAGTCCTCCTGTTTGCATGATCCAAAAGCCGGCCAGGTGTCGCCACTAAGATATCAATACCACGTTTGAGTCTTGTGATCTGGGGATTGATACTGACCCCGCCGAAAATCACAGAAAAACGCAAGTCAAGGTGCTTGCCATATGTTTTAAAATTTTCTCCAACCTGGGCTGCAAGCTCGCGTGTGGGTGTCAAAATAAGGGCTCGGGGTTGTCTGATCTTATTTTTAGACTCACTCAATCTTTGTAAGATTGGCAAAGCAAAAGCTGCAGTTTTTCCAGTACCTGTACGGGCACCGGCAAGAACATCCCGACCATTAAGTACCACAGGGATAGCCCTGGTCTGAATCGGTGTGGGAATTTTGTAACCCTGTGCTTCAACAGCACGGAGCAGATCGGTCCGAAGACCAAGTTTATTAAATGACATATATGTATTACTCCTATCAAAGCCCAACCCTTGTCACAGTGACCGATCTAGGCGGAGATGATAAATTTGTAAGGATTGAGTCAAACAATAGGAAGGAATCAACCACAACATGTTAGGTGCCGACCGGATGGCACAACTACAAAGCAAAAGAGTATACCATACCTTTTTCAAAATGCAAGCATTTTAAATTCAGTTTGTTAAATTACAGTATTGCAGCAATCAAAAAGCAGCTTATAGTGCAATGTTTAAAACATCCTCAGGCGCATTGAAAAAGTTTGTACCTGATCCTAAATATATTGGATGCGGTATCCCTGAATTTTTTGGTTCTCTTCACGCATTTTTATGCAATCATACAAAGATTTACAATGTTTGTATTGGTGTTATAATTGAAGGGCAAAATGCGGTGCTGGCAGGCTCCGGAGAGCGTGCCAGCAAACTTTAGTTTGATTGTGCGGTTCACGGTGTCAGGTCAAGCTCCTGGAAATTTTATAAAAACCAGCACAATTATTATTGTGGAATCGACCTTCATGCAAGAACCATGTATCTTTGTATTCTGGATTCTAAAGGTAGTGACTGTTAGGGCTGTTGTCCAATACTTTTATCGCATAACGAGAATCTGATATTACCCTATCGTATCGCTCAATAAACGCTACCATTTTTTCTGGGTGTTTGTTGTATGATTGAAACCAATTTGATAAGGACTGTGCTATCTCATCAATTAAGTCTTTTAGATTGAAATACTTAGCTTCAAAATCAGAAGGAGGCACATATCCCTTTGATGCCACACAAAAACTGATCCTTTTCTCTTTTATAGATAATACCCTTCTGGAATCTATATTAGACATGTGTAGAATGGAGTTTCTAAATTCCCATAGTTGATTTTCAGTAATCCCAATCCTGCCTATTGAAGAATACGACTTTAGCCATTTGACAAAGCTACCTTGCACATCTCCGAATTCAATAAACGAGATAGTGTCGATAAATGCAGCTATTAGCTTCATGCATGAAACATAATGCTGGGCATTAAATAACAATTTGATTGCCTGAAAATAATCATCATGTATCAATTTAGGCATATCAAACCCATCTACAGTGATATATGATTCCAGATAGTCTTCCATACGTCCTCCTCCAATCTTTGGGTGATTTTCATATCCACCTAAATACAAAGGATCGTGGCTACTCGTGATATCAATCTCAGGTTTCCCATTAACTATGGGAGTAACACAGTACAAAGGAGATTCACTTGCACCATAGCGAGAAAATATTTCTTCAAACACCTCTATGGTTCGACCAGATCTTGACATAGCGCAATATGATGAGTATTTAAATTCGCTATCAGAAGTTTTATATGAACATGATTTCACAACCGCTTTATCTGCAACTTTGTAATCAGATTTGACTGAGTTCTTTAGGAAAGCTATCTTTTCCTCATCAGTTCCTTTAAATTCATGAACAACGACACCTAATTGATCAATAATCCTTCCATCCATTAGTATAGATGAATAAATTGAAAATTTTTTCGTTCATATAAAACCTCTTGGACGTGAATCTACGTGATAAAGCCCTAACCCTTTTCAGCGGGCGCACGCTTTTTGCGCTCCGCTGGAAAAGCTTTGTTATGCCTTTATAATATTCCTTTCCTGAAAGACTTCTTTTGCAACGAACATTGCGT
>CAZMEX010000008.1:0-74637 GCA_964565415.1 uncultured Desulfobacterales bacterium
GCCTACTTTTTTTGAATCAGCAGACACAAAATCAAGCTGTATCTTTGTATAGTTTCCATAATCTTAACCCTTCCTGGCTTTAGGTTTAAGTTTTTGTAAAAAATATCCGATATTTTTATTAAAGAAAAAAATTTAAATGGAGGGTATTTTATGATTTCAATGCAGACAAATGTATCTGTTTTATCAGGTATTAAGTACAGCTCTTTCAAAAGCACAGGGCAGGTTGTGGGGAAAAACAATATACTGGATTATTCAGAAAAAAGTATGTTTTTTTCATTCAGTTCCCAAATCAAAACTGATACCAGGCTGAATTTAAGTGATCAAAATGCCATCTTCCATTTTGATCAATTAAATAACAAAGATAAAAGCTCTCTGTTTTATAATGATACTCCCATTTCAGAACTCTCTTCTGATGAGGCAAAAGAACTCATAGGCGCTGATGGTTATTTTGGAATTGATAAAACAGCCCAGCGTATTCTTGATTTTGTTGTTATGGGAGCAGGCGATGATATTGATAGATTACGAGCAGGGCGTGAAGGTGTCCTGCGTGGATTTGCCGCTGCAAAAAAAGCATGGGGCGGAGGTCTTCCTGATATTTGTTGTCAAACAATCGATAAAACTATTCAAGCAATAGATGATAAAATTGCAAAACTTGGTGAGAATATTATGGAAGTAACTGCTTAAATTTTAATAGAGGGAATCCTGGGCACCAGCAGAACCAAGGTAAATATTTATTACTATTTATCTGCATCCCATTTTCCCTTGCTTCTCAACTCTTCAACAATAGAACTGGCAAGCTCTGCTAATTTGAGTTTGTCGACTTTTGTACTTCTTGTCAAAGGCAGTTCCCTGGCAGAAGGCCATATTTCAACATGTTGGGGTCTTTTATAAGAAGCTATGGACCTGCAGTGTTCCATCACATCTGCACTATTAAGGCTGCTGCCTGCCAAGGGGCGTACAAAAGCAAATATCCCTTCGTCAAAAAGTTGATGTTTCATACCTATTACTTCCACAACATCAACCCCTTTCATCTGGGCAATATGCTCTTCAACCTCTCCGGGGAATACATTGTAACCTTTTTGTTTGATAATAAATTTTTTTCGCCCGGAAAGATACAAGGCTTTATATCCATCCATTTGTTTAAAATACCCTAGATCTCCAGTATAGAGAATCCCTTCTTTTGAAATAGCTTTTTTTGTCTCTTCGGGCTGGTTATAATATCCTAAAAATACAATGGGAGGATGATAACAAATTTCTCCGATTTCCTCGTCAGCAACTTCTTTTCCTGCTGCTCCATCTTTTCCCATGGGTTTTCGAACAGATACCTGGGCTAAATCAGGAAAGGCTTGACCCACTTGCCCTGCCATCTCTTTGTGAGGTATATTTGAAGGTGTAAAAGTTGCAAAACCTGCATTTTCTGTCATACCAATACCTGTCCCGAATTTTGGTGCCATTGTTGAAAGTTTTGTAAGGAAAGTTGTATCAACTGCTGCTCCGGCATATGCCACAAACTCAAGGCTTGAAAGATCATATGTTTTGTATTCAGGAAAATTCCAGAGCATTCGGAACATGGTTGGTATTTGTCCAATTACCTTGACTTTATGACGTTCAATGGCTTCCAGAGTAGCTCTGGTGTCAAATATTCTTAAAAGGACGGCTTTGCCCCCAATAAACATTGTGGTCATAAATGTCTCTGTGACACATCCAACATGACTTGGTGGAAGATTAACAAGAATTGAAAAATCTTTATTGCTGCCTTTATAGTTAATGCCTCTTTCCAATATCTGGTTTTGAACAATAATGTTTTCATGGCATAATACTGCAGGTTTTGGCTCTCCTGTTGTACCGGTTGTAAAGATAATTAATGCCGGGGTTCTTTTGTCCACTAATTGATATATTTTATTAAGTTTTCCTGTAAAGATATCTGTTAGTTTCAACCATACCAAGCGTATTTTATTCATAAGGTCAGAAATACTTACAGCTCCCTTAATAATATCTCCAGGTTTTGGATTTGGAGTAAACTGCACCAGTTGCTTTACAGAAGCGCATCCCTTTTGCACAGCTTTGCCAACTTTCCTGAAATCACGAACAGGGGTTTTTCCCAAAAAGAAAAAGGCTTTAGGCTCAATTTTGTTAATGTCCCGTACAACTTCGTTCTCACTTAAGCGTAAGTCCAGGGGAGCAACTATAGCTCCAATTTTAAAACAGGCATACATAAGTGCCATGTGTTCCGGGAGCAAGACCAGTTGGGTTGCTACCCTGTCTCCTTTTCCAATATCCATATCAAGTAATTTAAGTGCAAAAAAATCAATTAATGATCCAAATTTTTTATATGTAATCTTTCGACCATCTTCATGTTGAACCATGGCAATGGAATCAGGTTGTTCTTTTGCCCATTTATCAATATAAGAATTAACAGTCAGCAATCTTTCAGTATTATTCATTTGAATCACCCTTTTATTATTTTTAGATATCCATTACTAATTGCCTTTTTCTTATCACAATTTTGAACTTCAAAAAAAACAGTGGTAAAATCTTTATAAGACTTTTTCCCTGTGCAGAGCACTTTAATATAAGTTCCGGGCAGAACCATGCCGGTAAACCTGCATGCAATCTCGGAAATTCTTGCAGGGTCTTTATCAGCTTCATTGTTAACCAGTTCACGAACTGCATATGCAAGGGTTGCAGTTCCCTGTAAAATAATGCCTGGCAGACCCACCATTTTTGCAAAACTCGGTGAAGTATGAATCGGGAATTCAATATTGCTGCATCCATCATAAATATAGGGGCGCTCAGGATCAATATAAATATCAGATGTCCAAAGGATATTGCCTCCTGTATCATTTTTTGGAACTAGGGGGATTTGTCCTTTTTTATCTCCTTTTCCACAATCTACGCCTCTTAACATGGCACCAATATATTCAGTAAAAACAGGCTTTCCATCTTGATTTTCTGCTTTAAGGCAAATAATTGCATGGGTTCCAGCGCGATGTGGTAAAAAAGCTTCTAGATTTCCTGAAATTGACAATTTGTCTTCAGGCTGGATCAAACGATGTAAAACAAGGTGTTCAGTGTAATGCACCTGGGTCATCAAAACATCTTTGGGAAAATCATTGGACTCAATAAATTCTCCTAACCTACTTAGAATCGGCCAGGTGACTGAAACTGGAAACATTGGATGCGATACAATCTGCTGACCTTCCAAATCATTGAAATACCTATCATTATTGTCTTGAATCGCTGCAGCAAAATTGGTAGTTTGGCGCCAGTTGATCTCAGTTTGATAATTCTTAAGCAGTGTACCCACAAGATCAGAATTTAATTTCATATTATAACTCCATTTAAATATTATTCATTTTTCTTCTCTTTCCAGAAGTCAGCAATGATTCTGCAAGCTTCCCGGATAAATATCTCATTTCTTCTTGATAAAAGAAAAGCTATATTAATAGATGTTTTAATCTTGTATTTATCCCAGATAATAACATTGTGATTCTTAATAAGGCTCTCTGCTTCATCCATGCGCATCAGCCCTATTCCCTGCCCGGATTTAACAAGCTCAAACACAATACCCTCTGCCACTGCATATGTTTTTTTGTTGGGGGTAAGGCTTCTCTTGTCAAATTCCTTTTGCAATGCCACATGAAAGGGACAGGGAAGATCCTTATAGACCCAAATCCATGGGAGGTTGCACAACTCAATCCAACCAGGTTTTTTATTGTTTTTCAAAAGCTTTTCAGGAATAACAATTGCTATATCCACGTCAAATAAAGTTATGTATGAAATTTCTTTTTCCCTAATACTATTATAAAGAAAGGCAATATCAATCTCTCCCCGGCGCAGCATCCCAGGTGTCTGTAGTGTGTCAGAATTTAAAAATACTATTTCAGCTTCTGGAAGTTGCTTTTCAAATTGTTTGTTCAATAAATATGTTTTTAAAAAATCTGAGTCTGTATTTAAACCAAGTTTCAAAGTTCCTTTTATATTTTGTTTTAAATCCTTGGCTTTTTGAAGAAGCATATCTGATTCATGCAATACCTGTTTTGCCTGACTAAAAAGCTCATTACCCTGAACAGTCAAAGCCATGCCCCTGGAACTCCTCTGAAATAAAATAATTTTCAACTCCTCTTCCAGAGATTTAATTTGTGAACTTAATGCTGATTTGCTGATATTCAATTTTTCAGCAGATTTTGTAAGGTTCTTTATCTGACCAACAGTCAAAAAAGATCTTAATTGATATAGTTCCATAATTATAAGTGTTCATCCTAATCGAACGCTTTGTTCTAATGTTTGTGATTGCTTTTTAAAGCTTCTGTCCTTAATATTTTAACAAAAAATAACCCTAACTTTAAAAGGTATTGAAATGCAACAAAAAAATTTTTATCCATTGTGAAATGAATATGCGGGTATCAGTTTTTATGTCATTATATTTTATGGTGATTGAAAACTTACCATATAAAGATGCTTTGGAATTGATTCATAAAGTATGGCAACCAGATGAAGTTTGGGAAAAGTTCATGAAAGATGTAATGACCAAATATAGTATTAGGGGAGATAAATAATTGAAAATACAACTTATCAGAAATGCAACAATGAAAATAGCATATAATGGAAAGACTTTTTTAACTGACCCCATGTTGTCAGAAAAATTTAATATTGAATCTTTTGCAGGCAACTCACGAAATCCAACCACTGATTTGCCCTTAAGTATTGAAGAAATTCTTCAGGGTGTTGATGCGGTGCTTTCTTCCCATACCCATCAAGACCATTTTGATTCTATTGCAATGGATGCTATCCCATCAGATATAACTATTTTTTGCCAGCCTGAAGACATACAGAAACTGACTGATAATAATTTCACCAGTTTAAAACCTGTAACAAAGAAAACAAGTTTTAATAACACCACAATAATCAGAACAGAAGGACACCATGGAACAGGAGAAATTGAAAAAACAATGGGCAAGGTTTCAGGATATGTATTACAGGCTGAAAATGAACCTGTTGTTTACTGGGCTGGGGATACTATCTACTGCGATGAGGTAAAAAAGGTTATCGCAGAATATAATCCGGATTATATTATAACCCATTCCTGTGGAGCTACACTGGACAAGTCAGGTCCAATAATAATGGATGCGAAACAGACCATTGGTGTTTGTAAGAATTCTAAAAATTCGATCGTAATAGCTGTTCACATGGAGGCTTTGGACCATGCAACTGTGACGAGAAATGACCTTCAAAAACTTGCTGATAAAGAGGGAATACTTGAAGAAAGACTCTTGATTCCAAAGGATGGAGATATCCTTTTATTTGACATTGGAAGCCCTGTGTGATCGAAGGTTAGTGAAATTATTCTTGGTTCGTCGAGGTTGAGTTTAAAAAAAAATAATTTTTAGTTTTTATCAGAATCACAACTATTTACTATCAGAGAAGATACTACTTGAAAAACCAGTTCTACATTTACCATATTGCCTAATACACGGAATGAAGATGTTTGGGTTGGCGGAAGTTTTATATCATTAGGCAAAGATTGGGCTTTTGCACCTTCTTCGGGTAACAAGTAGCGTTTATACTTTCCAACTATTGGAATTTGTGTTTTAACAGTAACAAGTGACGGTAAGTAATCATTATGTTTAATGCGTACACCAGAACCACGAAATTGAATTAGCTTATCGTTGTAACACCTATCACCTTCAGGGCAGTTCCATTCAAATTTTTTCCAACTTTCACGATCAAAGCAGCTGATTTTTTTTATTGTTTTAGGATTAATATAATCTGAATAATCATCGTAAAATTTTCGATTATTTCTAATGAATCGTTGCTTCCACTCTGGGGCAATTCCTTTTTGCCTCTTTACATAGTTTGGCAAGTGTTTATGTATATCTTCAATATTTTCGCATTCTGATAAAGGATAGCCATAACAACCACTGTATTTTCTCCACTCACTTACCGACAATGCTTCCCAGTCAATATCAAGTGGATATGTTGCGCCAAACTCCATTGACCACAGTGGTCTATATGGACTAATACCTTCAGGTAAATCACTTAAAAAATCTAGCCATATATCTAATACATTTTGCTTTACTACTTCAAGATTAGCTTCATTTTTATGATGTGACAATATGTTATTGACAGAATAGTCAGGTTTCTGTGTTTCAGGCCATTCCATTGCCCTAATGTCACGCTTTTTTAGGCTACCGGTGATAAATAGACGTTCACGGTGTTGTGGGATATTAATAAAATGAGGTGAAAGGATTTTTTTGTCTACAAAATATCCAAGTTTGTGAAGTTCTTTTTCAATGTATTGCCAAGTCATTCCAGAATCGTGCGTTAATAGGTTGCGTACATTTTCCAAAACAATATATCGAGGTTTATGATACTCAAGGATTTTAAGGATTTCATCGAAAAGCTTACCGCGAGCTTCTTGCATACCTTTTTGTTTGCCAGCTTTTGAAAAACTCTGACACGGAAAACCACCACATAAAATGTCATGAGGCGGAATATCTTTTGTTTCAATTTTAGTAATGTCACCATGACACGGTATCCCATGATTCTCCTTATATAAATCTCTTAGCTCTCCACTTAATTCTGATGCAAAAACACACTCGTGCCCTAAACGGCTTAGAGCGCTATGGAATCCTCCAATCCCTGCAAAGAGATCAATGAATTTCACTTATTCATCCTCACTAATATTCTCTTTGATCCAAGATTGAATTTCAACATTTAATGCAGTCTCTGAAGAATCATAATAACGCATAATTCTGCCACGATCAAATACTATTGAATTTCCAAATTGTGAATGAATTTTTTTTAACTCAGTTGAATCAAGATAAGAAACAACACTAAGTAATGTTATTGGTGGTTTAACAGCATAAGTTATATACTCATCTTTCCAGCGTTGATATATTTCTTTTTTATTTTGATAATGTGTTCCTACACAAGCTTGACCTAAAATAATAACATTGCCAATATCTCTATCATCAAAAGGTTTATAAACAATAAAATCCACACCATCATCTTGAGCACGAGTTGGTAAGTTATTGAACACACCTGAGTTTTCATTTAACTCAAGTGCTATTTGCTGTAATACATCTTCAGTTAAACGTTCACGACCCTCGCCAACTTGAATTATTTGTGAGCCATCACCTAAATAATTTCTTACAGCATTGGCAGAAATTTTTTCAAACAATATAGCTGAGCCATCAGCATTAGCACCAGTTCCTCCTGTTTTGTTCTTATAAGTTAAAAACCGATGGAGATATTTTTTTGCTGTAACATCCTTGTTAGTAGATAAGCTCAGGGTACAAAAACCATTCTCAGGTGTTATTATATTAAAATCATAAATATCTGCAAACCTTTCGATAATACTGGTAGCTTTATCTGTTCTGAATTCAACAGGATTTATATCAATTCCGTCTTCACCATAATCTAAGCCATTTTCACTTAAGTATTCGTCAATAATTTCTTCAAAATCAATAACGTCATCAAGTAGGCTAATTCCATTCTCAATTCTATCTATTTCATTCATATGCTATACACCAACAGTGTCATTAACCTGATTAACTTTTTCAACTACTCTAAGTTGATATTCTTTTAATAATTCATCTTTACTATCGGGTGAAATATTTACCCAGTTAGTTTTAATATCGGTAAGGCTTTTGTGCACACTTTTACAAGATTTACGAATAATATTATCATAGGTATCTGACAATAATAATGCAGAATCTTTATCTTCACCCTTTTCAAAAGCAATTCTAGATGTTTCGTTTTTTAGAATTGGTTTTAGATATTTGTTTATCTCTCTACTTTCTGCAATAGGAGGATTTGTTGAGAATACCCATCTAATAAAATTTTTAGTTTGTTTTTCATGATCTTCATCTATAATATCTTCATAATCTTCTGGATCTAATCGTTTATAACTATCAATTCCAATATACTTAGCAATAGAAGTTTTTCCAGTCTTACCAAAGGCAACATCAAGGAATGAAAATTTATTGTCAATAATAGCATTCAGAGAAGAATCCATTTCAATTAGTCCTTGCATATACTTGTAAATAGAGTATTTATAAAAATGACTCAATACATCATTCTCCTTATTACTTGTCTCTTTAATGAATAAATCAATTGATTCCTGAACAGTGGATTTATTTGTCTTTTTCTTGGAAATTATCTGATTATATACATATTTAGACTGAGCCAATGGCTCCCATCTTAAAACACCACCCAGGTGGCGTACGCCTAAATAGGCAGTTACAGCTTGTCGATCTTTTGCTATAACTACTGGAATTTCTTGTAATGATGCTACTTTTTCTTCAGGTGCCGTATAATCTTCTAAAAGCCCTATTGAGATAGCTTTTTCTCTATATTTTTCCATACATAGAATTTTTATTGTTGTTAAACGCCTGTTACCTTCAACAACAGTAAACTTATCAGATCCATTCTCAGCGGGGATTGCAATCATAGGCTCAACAGGAAAGTATCCATTTTTTAAAATTGAATCTTTAAGGTCTGAAATACCAAAATTTTTGTATATATAAACAGCAAGTTCTTCTTGGGTTATATTCTCTGAAATTTTTCCATGTATTCGAGGATTTTCTACATCCAAGAAGAGATCACTAATAGGTATATTTTTTAATTCTTGCATATTCTACAACCCCTTTCAAGTAAGGAAAATGCCAATAAGAATGTACTATAATACATACTCTTTTCTATTGCAAATAAACTGTTATTTATAAAAATTAAAAGAAAAAAGTCAGATATCAAATCAACCGCAAACAAACCCCAAAAGATGTCAAAAAGGGGGCTGCTACCTGAGGAGACGCAAACTGACAAGGTTCGGAGCCTCCAGTTGAAGAGATGCATGGCGTGGACTCAAGGGTAATCCTGTCCTTAAAATATTTTTACAATTCAGTTTTATACATAATAAAGTGAGTAATTAATATCTGACTACTGTCAGGTATGGTCACGATTAATACACTCTATATTAGCTTAATTGAAACATATCAGGGTTTCTTGCAGTGGCCCATTCATGGTATAAATCAGGAATGTAGGTGATAAGTTCCTTTTCATCTATAAATGATGGGACTATCAAATCATTTGCAGGGCGGCTCTTGCTATCATTCCCTAATATAGGGTTTTCAGGATTAATATCAAATCCTGCGTAAAATGCTTCTCCCCCAAGCTCCTGTTAACACAATAGCTCTTGGCAGGTCGTGTTTCAATTCATCTTCCATCCTAAAAGTCTCTGATCAGATACTTTTTAGTGTGATTTTGGTCTTTACCATATGTCTGGTAATGTGTGGGGATGGTGCAGGGAAGCAATAGCATGGAGAAACAACCTTGACTTTGCTTGAAACTTTTAAAGTGCAGTCAGAAATACTTGAATCATTTCAGGATGATTTTTCAAAGTACAAACCCAGTGTTGATCCTTTATGCCTTAATGCAGTTTTTTTAAATGCAGCAAAGAGAGTTGGTGAGCAGATAAAATATACAAAACTCAACCAGGGTCATTCCGGTCAGACAAACCGCAAAGCTTTTGCCCTCAAGAAATTACTAAAATATAAGGAAACCAGGGGTCTGTCTATAAATCTTCCATTTTGATCACTTCAAAAGCAACCTCTTCATAGGGATGAACTTTTTTTAAAGTCTCTACAGCTTTTTTAATTATAGAATTATCACAAACCATCTCCACTTTATATTCCTCAACATATTCCAATATATTGTTTTTTCCAATGTGAGGGTTTGCTTTATCAAGGGGTCTGAACTGACCCGTACCAATAGATTCAAAAGCGCACATATCGTAAGCTTCATACCTACCAGCACCAATATCAAAAAGCGCTTGTTTAACAGCTTCTTTATTTTCCGAGGGTACAAAAAAATTCAGTTTATACATTGTCTTCCTCACTATTTATATCTTCTATTCATCTCCTGATATCTTTTTAGCCCATTCAGGTAAAGAAGATATTAATTCTTTACATTAAGGATCATCCTGCAAAGAATTGTCTAAAAGTCTGACAATATGTTGCATTGTGCGAGGAATGCGGCTGTGTATTTTCGTAAGAGGAACACCAGGACCACTTCTGATACACGCTGGTGAACACATGCCTCATTTACGCACTAATTGCAGAATTGGTTGTTGCAGGAGTAGCATGTAAAATGTGCTTTTTGTGTGGAGTGATATTTACAATATTGAGTTATACTTTTCAGCACACTACAAGCCTAGCAAGATAATTGGCTATAATATGAGATAAGACTCTTTTGTTCTTTGCAGGTTTGTTTGATTCTTTTCATGGCAGCAATTTGTTGCTTTTTTAATTTTTTCATATCTTCATTGGACTGTTTTTCTGCAAGTTTATAATCTTTTTGGATTTGACGGTTTCTGCTAACCATTTCAGAGTGTAGCTCTTCGCATTTTCTATCATCCAGACTTCCAAAATTGTAAAACCCTCTTTTTTTCATAAATCATACCCCTTTAAAAGTAAAAGTGTTATAAATATCTTTTATTAAATATTATTTACTAATTTAGTTTATTTATGTCAAGAATAGTTTGAATGTTTTGGAGGATTAAAAAAAATGAAGCCTGTTGTTGCACTCCTTGGCAGACCCAATGTAGGCAAATCAACATTTTTTAACAGAATAACCAGCTCAAGGCAGGCTCTGGTGGATGATATGCCAGGTGTTACAAGGGACAGGCAATATTGTGAAACTTCCTGGGATGATGTTGTTTTTACACTTGTTGATACAGGCGGCTTTTTAAGTACAGATGGTGATTATTTTGCTGAAGATATAAAAGAGCAGATTGATATCGTGGTTATGCAGGCTGATGTCCTGGTTTTTATACTGGATGGTAAGCAAGGGCTGACTCCTTATGATAAAGAGCTTGCAATCCAGTTAAGAAAAGTATCCAAGCCTATATTTTATCTTGTGAATAAAACTGAGAGTGGAAAACAACAAAATGAGCTTTATCAGTTTTATTCTCTTGGCATTGATAAATTTTACCCGGTTTCTGCTGAGCATGGTATTGGAATACCGGATTTCCTTGATGATATGATTAAAGCTTTGCCAAAAGAGACAGCACAAGAGAGTGATATTGATAAAGGCATAAAAATTGCTGTGGTTGGAAGACCCAATGTTGGTAAATCCTCGCTGGTAAATAAACTGTTTGGTGAGAAAAGAGTTATTGTAAATAAACTTGCTGGAACCACAAGGGATTCAGTGGAACTTGCTGTGGAATATGATAATAAGAGGTTCACACTTATTGATACTGCTGGTATCAGGCGCAAAGGAAAAGTAAAACAAAAAATAGAAAAATTTTCAATTATAAAATCTTTGGGCAGCATGGATGAGTGTGATGTTGCTTTGATAGTTATTGATGTCAAAGAGGGTGTGACAGACCAGGATATAACCATTGCAGGGTATGCTGAAAAAAAAGGATGCGGAGTTCTTTTTCTTTTAAATAAATGGGATTTGCTTACTAAAGAGGATAAAAAAGAGAAAAAGTTTATGGAGGATTTGCGATATAAAGCAAAATTTTTATCCCATGCTCCGGTTGTAACAATATCTGCTTTAACAGGTCTTCGCACAAATAAGATTTTCAAAATGGTTGAAAAAATTTATGAAGAATACTCTTACAGAATAAATACAGGTCTGCTTAATAGAATTGTTGAAGATGCAGTACTAAGGGTTGAACCATCCCTGCATAAAGGTAGAAGGCTTAAGTTTTTTTACTCAGCCCAGGTTTCTGTCAAACCGCCAAGTTTTGTATGCTTTGTTAATTATCCCGATGCAGTACATTTCTCTTACAAAAGGTATCTTTTAAATCAGATAAGAGAGATATCTGAGCTTGAGATGACACCATTAAGATTATATTTCAGGGAGCGGTCAGGAAAAAGAGAATTTAATAAACCTTCAAGGCAAATGGATTTTTATCTTAAAAAAAAGCAGAAAATTAATACGAAAAGGCGGAAAAAAAGAAAAGAACAAAGTTTGAGCAAACAAAAACGGGATGAGAAATAGAGAAAAACAGGTGGAAAATTTTAAGCCAAATATTAAAGAAGCTGATCCTGCCTCTCCCCTGGCAGACAGAATGCGACCCCAAACCCTTGAACAACTTGCAGGACAGGAGCATATCACAAAAAAAGGCGAGCTTCTTCAAAGGGCGATTGAGAATGACAACCTTTTTTCAATTATTTTGTGGGGACCTCCTGGGTGTGGGAAAACAACCATTGCAACGATTATTGCAAATGAAACCAAGGCTAACTTTATCCATATTTCAGCAGTGCTATCCAGTGTTAAAGATGTAAGAGAAATTATTAAAGATGCTGAAAAAAATAGAGAACTTCATAAAAAGAAGACAATTCTTTTTGTTGATGAGATACATAGATTCAATAAAGCCCAGCAGGATGCGTTTTTACACCATGTTGAAAACGGAGTAATCACCCTTGTGGGGGCAACCACTGAAAACCCTTCCTTTGAGGTTATCCCGGCACTGGTATCAAGGTGCAGAGTCTTGAGTTTAAAAGCTCTTAACAAAAAAAGTATTACAACAATTTTAAAGGGTGCGCTTAAGGACCAGGAGAGGGGGCTTGGGTATCGCAACTTGAGGCTTTCTGATAAAGCTTTTGAGCATATATCTGATATCTCCCAGGGGGATGCAAGGGTTGCTCTCTCTAACCTTGAAATCATAACAACACATTTTAAGGATAAATCATCCATTGAAATCAAAGATGTTGAAGAGTCTCTCCAGAAAAAAGCAATCATGTATGATAAGGCAGGCGAAGAGCATTTCAATCTGATCTCTGCACTGCATAAAAGCCTGCGTGGAAGTGATCCTGATGCTGCAATATATTGGCTTGCAAGGATGCTTAAGGGCGGTGAAGACCCGATTTATATTTTAAGAAGAATGGTTAGATTTGCAACTGAGGATATTGGTATTGCCGATCCTGGTGCCCTGAGCGTTGCCTTGAATGCAATGGAGTCATTCAGATTTTTAGGACATCCCGAAGGCGATGAAGCGATTTTCCAGGCAGCAATTTATCTTGCAACAGCACCTAAGAGCAACGCTGTCTATATGGCAGCAAGAAAAGTTAGAGAAGAGATTAAAAAGACAGGATATCTTCCAGTACCGTTTCACATAAGAAATGCTCCCACAGGCTTGATGAAAGATATGGGATATGGCAAAGGGTATAAGTATTCCCATGATTTTAAAAAAGCGTATGTTCCCCAGGATTATCTTCCTGATGATATTTCAAATAAAAGGTTTTACTCACCAACTGACCGAGGATATGAAAATATTGTAAAAAAAAGATTAGAGGGCTGGCTTAAGATCAAAAATAGATAGAGGTATGGAAAAGGTTATTTCTGAAAGGCCTGATTGACTATATCCTGTATATTCAGAGCTTTTTGTTCTTTTTTGTTCAGATTTTTCCTAATAAAATTCAGTAAAGGTCCAAGGTCGCTTCTGCACAAATTGTTTTTTGTCAGACCCATGACATTATAAGCTTCATCCACCATAACCTTTGCAATGGGACCTGTTATGCCAGACAAGGTTTTACTGAGTATTTTAAAGAAATGATCACTTTTTTCAATGGATATTAACTTATGGGGTTTAACCACCTTTGTAAAATCCATCTCTACAAATCGTGATATAATCATGAGCATTTCCAATTCA
Organism: uncultured Desulfobacterales bacterium; assembly: GCA_964565415.1. Classification (GTDB taxonomy): domain Bacteria; phylum Desulfobacterota; class Desulfobacteria; order Desulfobacterales; family Desulfobacteraceae; genus JAIOSM01. Next base: position 13,664 of record CAZMEX010000008.1, read on the forward strand.
GTTAATTCAGAATCAATCAAAATTTCAAGGACTGTTTTTGACCCGTCCATAGCAGTGGCAACTCTGAGATCATCTTCAGTAAAATACTTTGTTTCACCCATGGCAGCTTTGTCAAACCTTAATACAGTTTCGCACCCCGATATATATTTTTTTATATTTACAACTTTTTTATTAATTCTGGAAAGATGGGTCATGATTTTTTTGGTCTGTCTGGCACTATTGGGAGTGCCTGGCGGAATATTTAATTTTTTGTTTTTAAATTGAGCAAGAAAGCTTACCCATGAGAAGATTTCTCTGGCTGCCTGGGTACCTTGAAATTCATTGGTTTTTATGGCAACAATTGCTCCTGAGGAGATATAAATTCTTCCAGGATTATTTGAGTAGTGCACAATATCAAGTGTTCCAGAGGTCTTTGAGTTTATTATTGGCTTTATCACTGAATATAGTGATCTATACATGTAAAACCATATCTCCTTTTGTTTATCTTAATGCCTCGGTACAAACAATATTGCCATTGCACGGCACGGCAATTGAGTGGTTCTGATATTCCACAACACCATAACACTTTATATCAGCTTTATTGCAACTTGAATAAATTTTTAATTTCCCTGATATTTATAGTACTATATAATGGATTTTTCATTAATGTCAATCTTTCAAAAGAGAATTTTCAAGGTTATGATTTAGTTTGGTTTTATGTTGCCAGCTTATCTGTTTTAATATAAAATCTTGTTTTCTATACGATTTTTATGATATGAGATTTACAATTAGTTATTGATTTAAATGTTATTTTTTTTATTTGTCACTATTTGATTTGTTTAATCAAATTAATTTTCAGGAGGTATTTTAGATGAGAAATGTTGTTATTGTGAGTGGAGCCAGAACTCCAATCGGTTCGTTTGGAGGCTCCTTAAAAAGTGTGTCAGCCATTGACCTTGGTACTCTTGCCATGCGAGAAGTATTTAAAAAGGCAGGGCTTAGACCCGTTGCAAGTGAATTTCAAAAAAGCTTAGGTCCGGATGCACTTAAAGATCAGGGACTTCTTGATCTTGAAAAAGAGGGACATGATTATGATGATTCAGCACAACAAATTGCTATAGATGAAGTTATTGTGGGTAATGTTCTCCAGGCAGGGCAGGGTCAGAATCCTGCAAGACAAACCATGATCAGGGCAGGTCTTCCAAGGGAGACTCCGGCATTTACCCTTAATAAGGTATGTGCCTCAGGTCTTAAGGCAATAGCATTAGGTGCTCAATCTATTATGACCGGAAGTGCTGATGTTGTGCTTGCAGGCGGACAGGAAAGCATGAGTAATGCACCCATGGCTTTGCCCAAGGCAAGGTGGGGTCACAGGATGGAATTGACCGGCAAAGGTGATATTTATGACCTCATGGTTTTTGATGGTCTGTATGAGATTTTCTATGGATATCATATGGGACTGACCGCTGAAAACATTGTTGATAAATATGGTATTTCAAGGGAAGAGCAGGATAAACTTACGCTATTAAGTCACCAGAGAGCCTTTGGTGCAGTTAATGACGGAACTTTTGCTGAAGAGATTGTTCCGGTATCATTTATGTCAAGAAGAAAAGAAGTTATTGTGGATAAAGATGAACGTCCAATGGAAACAAGCATGGAACAGCTCTCAAAGCTGCGCCCTGTATTTAAGAAAGATGGGAGTGTAACTGCTGGGAATGCTTCAGGTATTAACGATGCTGCAGCATCCGTGCTTTTAATGACCGAAGAGAAAGCAGATGAACTAGGGCTTGAGAAGCTTGCAAAGATTAAAGCTTTTGCATCGGGTGGAGTTGACCCTGCATATATGGGTATTGGTGTTGTTCCGGCTGTGAACAGAGCCTTAAAACAAGCTTCCATGACAATTGGTGATATTGACCTTATTGAGCTCAATGAAGCATTTGCGTCCCAGGCAATAGGCTGCATGAAAGAGCTTGGTATTGATTATGAAAAACCAAATGAACTGGGAAGTGGAATATCCCTGGGTCATCCAATAGGCTGCACTGGTGCGAGACAGGTTGTAACAGCAGTAAATCAGATGAAAAGAAAAGATTATTCCACCGGACTCATAACCATGTGTATTGGCGGTGGCATGGGTATGGCAATGGTGATTGAAAGATAATATTTTAAGTATTATAAAACAGCTGTTTGCCGGGAGTATTGCATGCAGCTGTTTTTTTAATTAAGACAAATGCAATTTAAAGCTTAAAAAATGGATAAAAAACAATATAAAATCGGTGTGATCTCTGATACCCATGGCAAATTGAACCCTGAAGTTTTAGATTTATTTAAAGATGTTGATCATATTATCCATGCTGGAGATATATGTGGTACAGATGTGCTTCACAATTTAAAAAAAATAGCCCCTCTGACAGCTGTTAAGGGGAACATGGATTTTGGAGAACTTACGTCTGAATTAAACCCGACAGAGTCAATTAAATTGGGGCAGGTTTTTATATATATACTGCATATTCAACATATGCTGGATATAGAACCCGATGCAAAAGGTTTCAATGTTGTGATTACAGGACATACACACATACCATTAATTGAATCAAAAAAAAGTGTGCTTTATATTAACCCTGGAAGTGCAACATTCCCAAAGCATAATAACAGCCCTACAATTGCTTTTCTTTATATTGCTGAGAATAAAATCAATGCAGAGATTGTCGAATTGAAATGATACGGATTTATCTTTACTTGGGTAAAGATAGATGATAATAATAATAAGTTTTAAGATAAGTGATTTTAATGTTTAGATAATTTATATAATGGAGTGCTTTTATTATGGATATTCCAAGGAAGCTGGGTATTTTAATATATACCATGGTGCCTGCGATAGTTGGTGGTGGAATTGTGTTTCATTTTTTTGGAAGCTATACTCAAGTTATTATTTTTGAGATCCTTTTGGTTATTGTGGCATTGGGATTAATCAAAGACTAACTATGGGGTCAATCAGAAAGCAATCAGAAAGCAATCAGAAGGTAATCAGTGAATAAATTAGAAAAACCGAGCCTGATCCTCTGTTGTTAGATTGAGTCTTTTTAAGGTTTGTTAAAGCCATCTTTATTTGTTTTTAGTATTTATTTTTAATTTGGTTTTTTATGCTTGGCTTGCTTGCTATGGTTTCTTCCTCTCCTTTTTAACAAGTTTGTCTGATTAAATGGTGATGATTTGGGGCAAAATTCTTCCGAAAAAGCTGTGTTCTTTTTTTTTCTGGTGCTTTTTTCTGTTTCATTATTTTTTACAGGAAAGCTCATCGCACCCTTTTTTTCTATTCTTATACTTGGAATGGTCTGTGCCGGGGTTTTCCATAGCTTCTATAAGATTTTAATAAAAAAAATAAAGCCTTCAATCGCCTCTTTAATTATCTGTGTGTTTATCTTTTTCATAGTATTTATCCCTGTACTTTTTTTCATTGGAGTTGTTTCAAAAGAGGCATTTGACTTATATCTTATGGGCAAAGATGCTGTTCTTAATGACCAGCTCAAGGGACTAATCCAAGATACCCAATTGCTGGATAGGTTGAACAATCTGATTTCACTTGCCGGAATTGAGCAAAAATTATCCTTTGATCAACTTATAAACCCGGTATCTGAACTTGGGAAGACCGTTGGGTTTTTTCTGTTTGAAAAGGCAAGATTTATAGCATCTAACCTCTTTAAATTTATTTTTTATTTCTGTTTTATGCTTATTGTGGTTTTTTACTTTTTATTGGACAATGAAAAAGTTATTGCTTTTATCAATGACCTTTCACCCCTGCCAGATAAGGATAATGAAAAGCTGTTGGAAAAATTTATGGATATGTCCGGAGCTGTTCTTTTAGGCAATGGTCTGGGTGGTCTGATCCAGGGATTTTTAGGAGGATGTGCATTTGTGGCACTTGGCTTGAACTCTCCATTCCTGTGGGGTGTTATTATGGCTTTCCTTGCCTTTTTACCCATTGTTGGAATTGGAATTGTCCTGGTGCCTGCCGCTGTTCTGCTTATACTTCAGGGGCGAACCTTAGAAGGGGTTTTTCTGATTATTTTTTATGGAATTCTCTCCTGGAGTGTTGAATATCTATTCAAACCAAAAGTGATGGGTGACCGTGTTAGAATGCATCCGCTTATTGTTTTTTTTTCAATTATAGGTGGTCTGAAAATTTATGGAGTACTTGGGATTATTTATGGTCCCTTAATAATAAGTTTGTTTTTTACTTTATCTGAAATTTATTTTGCAAACTATCAGGTGTTGATAGAGCCTGATAAGGTTAATAACAAAAAAGATTAGAAAATTGGAGTCTTAGATTTGATGGTAGAAAATAAAAAAGTGAGTCATATTAATATCGAGACAGAAATGCAGCAATCCTATCTCGAATATGCAATGAGTGTAATTATCGGAAGAGCGCTTCCTGATGTCAGAGATGGTTTAAAGCCTGTCCACAGAAGAGCTCTTTTTGCAATGCAGCAGTTGAGAAATGATTATAATAAACCACACAAGAAATCTGCACGTATTGTTGGTGATGTGATTGGTAAATACCATCCCCATGGTGACTCAGCTGTTTACAATACAATAGTCAGAATGGCACAGGAGTTTTCCTTAAGATATATACTTGTGGATGGGCAGGGAAATTTTGGCTCTGTTGACGGTGACTCTGCTGCTGCCATGAGATACACTGAAGTCAGGATGAAAAAGATTGCCCATGAGATGCTGGCTGATCTTGAAAAAGAGACTGTTGAGTTTCAACCTAACTATGACGAGACCCTGGAAGAACCCGTGGTTTTTCCAACAAAATTTCCAGCCCTGCTTGTAAACGGCTCTTCGGGAATTGCAGTTGGAATGACTACTAATATACCTCCACATAATCTAGGTGAAGTGACCCAGGGAATAATTGCTCTGCTTGATAAGCCTGAGATGGATATCCCGGAACTGATGGAATATATTCCAGGTCCTGATTTCCCGACATATGGTTTTATATCCGGGAGAAAAGGGATAGTTGATGCCTATACAACAGGCAGAGGTGTCATCCACATGCGGGCAAGGCTTGGAGTTGAAGAGAATAAAAAGACAAAACAGGAGACAATTGTTGTAACTGAGCTTCCCTACCAGGTAAATAAGGCAAAACTTGTTGAAAAAATAGCAGTTTTAGTAAGGGAAAAAGTGATTGAGGGTGTTTCCTATGTGAGAGATGAGTCAGATCGCCAGGGCATGCGTATGGCAGTGGGGCTTAAAAAGAATCAGATTGCAGATGTTGTAATAAATCAGCTTTATAAGCATACAAGTATGCAGTCAAGTTTTGGAATAATCTTTCTTGCAGTTGTAAATGACAGACCTGAGCTGTTAACTTTAAAAGATATTCTTGAGCACTTTATTGAGCATAGAAAAAATGTCATTACAAGAAGAACCATATTTGATTTAAACAAGGCTGAAAGAAGAGCCCATATTTTGGAAGGGTTAAAAATAGCTTTAAATAACCTTGATGATGTTGTAAAGCTTATCCGTGCTTCTAAATCACCCGAGGAGGCAAAGTTCGGTTTAGTTGCAAAATTGAATTTAAGCGAGATCCAGGCGCAGGAAATTCTCAATATGCGTCTCCAGAGACTTACAGCCCTTGAGCGAGAAAAGATTGATCTGGAATATGACTCTCTTTTAAAAGATATTTCATGGTATAAAGAGATTCTTGCAAGCACTGAGATTGTAAAGGGGATAATAAAGGACGAACTTTCTGAGCTGAAGGATGAGTATTCAGATGAGAGGCGTACTGAAATTATAGATGCAGTCGGCGACATTGATATTGGAGATATGATAGCAGAAGAAGATATGGTTGTTACCATAACCAAAAGTGGTTATATCAAGCGAAATCCCATAACTCTTTACTCAAAACAGCGCCGCGGTGGTAAGGGTAAAAAAGCTATGGCAACAAAAGATGATGATTATGTGGAGCATCTTTTTGTAGCATCAACCCATTATACCTTTATGTTTATTACAAATATGGGCAAAGTATATCAGTCTAAAGTTTATGAATTGCCAATAGCCGGGCGCTCAAGTCTTGGAAAAGCAATTGTCAATTTTTTAAATTTTGACGAAGGGGAAAAACTTGCCACTGTATTAACAGTACCTGAATTTATTGAAGATAGATTTGTAGTTATGGCTACAAAAAAAGGCAGGGTAAAAAAATCAAGCCTTATGTCTTATTCAAGACCCAGAGCAGGAGGTCTTATCGGTATCAAACTTGCTGATGGGGATGAACTTATTGCAGCAAACATTACCAATGGCAACGATGATATTGTTCTAGGTTCAAATGGAGGTAAAGTCATAAGATTTAACGAAAACGATGTCCGGGAGACTGCCAGAGGTTCCATGGGAGTTAAGGGCATGACCATTGGTTCTGGTGCTGTTATTGTGGGAATGGAAATCCTTTCCCATGGCACAACACTTCTTTGTGTTACAGAACATGGGTTTGGTAAACGGACTTTTATAGAAGAGTATAGAACCCAGACCAGAGGAGGAAAAGGAGTTTTTTCAATAAAGACTTCCGAGAGAAATGGGAAGATGGTGTCTCTTCTTGTGGTCGATGATACAGAAGAAATTATGATGATAACTGATAAAGGCAAACTTATCAGAACCCCTGTAAAAGCAATGTCAATTATCAGTAGAAATACCCATGGTGTAAAACTTATAAATTGTGATCCGAAAGAGAAGCTTATTGCAGTAGGCAGGGTGCCGGAGCAGGAAGAAGAACCAGAAGAAGACCTGTCAGAAGAAGAGTTGGGAGAAGATCAAGAACCAGAAGACAATGGAGATACTTCATCTTCGTAAGATAAATTGATGGGAGAATGGCTAAATCAGCTCATAAAGGTGGAGGACACAGACAAAGACTAAAACAGAAGTTTTTGAAAGGCGGACTTGCAGGGTTTTTAGATTATGAAGTAATTGAACTGCTTCTTATATTAAATACTCCACGAAGAGATTGTAAAGAGAGTGCAAAAGAGCTGTTAAAGAGATTTAAAACTTTGCAATCTGTTTTTGAAGCAGATATAGAAGAACTTCAGCAGATAAGAGGGGTTGGCAAGGAAAATGTTCTGGGGCTGAAACTGATCAAGGAAGTTGCAGACCGGTATCTTGAAAAGAGAATAATTGCAAAGGATGTTGTAAAAAATCCCCATGATTTGATAAAATATCTGCACCATGCAATAGGTAATAGAACAAGAGAGTGCTTTGTCGGGATATTTCTTGATGCAAAAAACAGAGTTTTAGCATCTGAAATTTTGTTTGAAGGGACTTTAACTTCCAGCTCAGTCTATCCAAGAGAAGTAATTATTAAAGCCTTGCACCACAAGGCTGCAACTATAATTTTTGCCCATAACCATCCTTCAGGGGATATAGCACCATCTCCTGGTGACATTGCCATAACCAGAAAGCTTGTTTTCGCATTGAACTATGTTGGAATTGTTGTGCATGAACATTTGATAACAGGTGGGGACGATTTTTATAGTTTTCATGAAAATGGATATATAAATGAATTCAAAGAAGAGTTTGAAAAAGCAAACTGGTAATCAAATTAATAATTCTGGTGAGAAAAAATTTTCAGAAGAACCAGGAAAATCAGAACAACCAGATAGATTTGAAAGATCAGCAGTTGATTTGAATTGTAAGCCAGATTGTTATGGAGATATTAAAACAGTTTTTCCAATGGGTGAGACCAATCTCAGGGAAACTCCACATTATTGCAGGTATAAATGCCTCCATAAAACAGATTGTTTAAAAAATGCTCTTTTAACATCAAAGGGCAGGGGAGTAGAAGAAGAGCTGCTTAAAAGAGGCACTAAAGCTGGAACCATTGGTTTCTTTGAGAGATGGTCCAGAAAAAAGCAACTAAATCGTTTAAGGAGCAAATAAAATGAAATCAGTAAAAGATGTTGATGTGTCAAACAAAAAAGTACTGGTGAGAGTTGATTATAATATTCCCATGGATGAAAATCAGAACATCACTGATGATAACAGGATCAGAGCAACACTGCCTTTGATTGAATATTTGAAAAATCAGAATGCGAGCATAATATTGATATCTCACATGGGAAGACCAAAAGGGGAGAAGATAGCAAAACTTTCCCTTGCACCTGTTGCTGCCAGGCTTTCTGAATTGTTGAATCAAAAAATTGGTTTTATGGATGATTGTGTTGGGAAAAAAGTAGAAGCCAGAGCAGGGCAGTTAAAAAATTGTGAGATTCTATTGTTGGAAAATTTGCGTTTTCATAAACAGGAGAAATCCAATGACCCGGTGTTTGCAAAAAAGCTTGCAGATCTTTGTGATGTATATATCAATGATGCCTTTGCAGTTTCCCATCGTGATCAAGCATCTGTGACAGGTATTCCTGCATTTGCACCTGTAGCAGCAGCAGGTTTTTTACTTGAAAAAGAGTTGAACTCTTATTATGATTCCATTGAGAACCCAAAAAGACCATTGGTCGCAATCATTGGTGGTGCAAAAGTATCTGGCAAACTTGAAGCATTGCAAAATATGTTAAAGTTTGTTGATAAACTGATTATAGGCGGTGCCATGGCAAATACATTTCTTAAAAGTCAGGGCGTTGATACAAAAGGCTCTTTAGTTGAAAATGATCTTGTAAAAACTGCTGCTGATATTGTAAAACAGGCCAAAAAAAGTGGAGTTGAGCTTTTTTTACCCATTGATCTTGTTGTTGCTGAAAAATTTGACAAATATGCTATAATAAAAGAAGTTGAACTTGATGATATTCCAGACAACTTTCTGGCACTTGATATAGGTTCAAAAACTTCCAGGCTTTATGCAGAAGCATTGGCTGATGCCAGTACAATTGTATGGAATGGACCCATGGGTGTATTTGAAATGGATAACTTTATTGCCGGAACAAAAAAAGTTGCCCAGGCTGTTGCCAAATCAAGAGCTTTCTCAATTGTTGGCGGCGGCGACACAGGACTTGCTGTAAAAAAATGTAATGTTGACAATAAGATCAGTTATATCTCCACAGGAGGGGGTGCTTTTCTTTATCTTATGGAAGGAAAACAGCTACCCGGTGTAAAAGCATTACAAAAAAACTGAAAAGAGGTAAAACAATGACTTTTAATACAAGATATGAATTGAGCTGGGAAGACAAATTACGCAGGTCATTCTATGAAGTTTTGCGGGACGAACTTGACCATTTTATATTAAAGTATGCCCTTGTGGATTCTTATAATAATTTTATTCGTCAGAAAATGCCTTATCCCTTTGTTGAAGCTAGAGAGCTTAAACCCAGGGCGAGAATACCCAGCACAGAGTTTGAAGCTCAAAATTCATTTCTTTTGGTCTTTTTTGAAGAGAGCATTAAAAAAGCTATTCATAAAAAATATATTCGTTTTTTTGATGTGAATAAAACAACCAAGGCAAACCTGCTTGATCACCATAGTTTCCCAGATATTGAAAAATTTGAAAAACAGATTAAATATTTTGAGACAGATGGATTCTTCTCTTTTTTGGAATCAATGCTGTCCGTAGACTATGCACTATTGATCCAGCGTAATACATTGAAAAAAGTGAGATATGCACTCACTCACTTCCATGTTCGTATTGATTGGCCCATAGCAGAAGCTGCAGAAAATCTTGCAATAGCATTGAGGTATATATCAAAAGATTTATATGAAAATGGCGATAAATATGCAGAAGATCTTCAAAAGAAATTTTTTGAATTTTATGGAGTACCTCTCATGGCAGGAGGCAGAAGGACAGCTGCCATAATTGCTGCACAATACTTTAAAAGATTTGGAGGAATATCAACTGTGTATGTTGCCTCCAGCGAATCCAGATCCCTTTTAACAATTGGTGACCAGGGAATATCAAAAAGCGTTCTTGTCAAATTATCCAAAACCCAGGTGGATGATATAGTAAAACAGACAGCTTTTATAACCTCACAACAATTCAGGAAAAATTTTGTTGTGGCAAGAGAAGGCGACTATTATATATCTATCTTTAATGCCAGATATGTAAACACTATCCACGCAGTTCCACCGGAAGGGGGAAAATTAAGAGAGATGAACCCTGATATCAATTGGCTTACAGTATATTCAGAATGTATTATGCCCAAACCATTTGTGAAGAAATATGCACCCCTTCCATATAAGATGATTTATTCATGAAGCTGTTTTATCATTGCAGTCTCATCACAGTCTGGAAATTTAATGCAAAACATGCAATCTGACCATATTTTTTTTGGAAGCTCAGACTTTTCTATAATTTCAAACTCAAATTTTTTAAAAAACGTGGATCTGTATGTTAAAACAAATAGTTGAAAGATATTAAATACTAAAGCTTCCTGAATACATCTGTCAACAAGGAGGGTTCCGGCACCTGAACCTTGGTATCCTTCCTTTACAGCAAGGGACCTGATCTCTGCAAGATTTTCCCAGCAGAATTGTAATGCACAGCAACCGATAAGTTCATTGTTCTTTTCATCTTCGCATATCCAGAAGTCTCTTAAATGATCATATAGTTCACTTAAAGGGCGGGCAAGCATATCTCCCTTATTGTCAAAGTGTATGAGCAGAGAGTGAATAGAGGGTATATCCTTAAGCATTGCTTTTCTTATCATATTTATTCTGATTCCTTTATTTTTGAACAAGTGCCTTTACAAGTGAATAATCTTTTGAGTGGTCCCTTGTTATTATTAAAAATTCTACCAGTATAAGGGTCAATATCCATACACACAGTCTGTATTCAGTTTTATTTTATCCCAGAAACTTATCTATAACCTTATTGAACTCGTCATCAGTAAAAGGCTTATGAAGAACTTTGTTAATACCTGACTTTTCAAGTACGGTGTTGTTAACTGTGATATCACCCTGCTCACCCTCAATAAAATCACTCTGGGTTGTAATCATAATAACAGGAAGTTGCTGTCTTGTAAATTTTTTTCTTATCTCCCTTGTAAGCTCAACACCACTGATATTTGGCATGTTGAGATCGGTAATAATTAAATCAGGTTTTAACTTGTTGATTGCAGGCATAACATCTTCTGGAGCATTGAAAAGATCAGGATCATGACCCAGGGCTGTAAGTTTGTTCTGGTAGAGCTTGAGCATCATTTTAGAATCATCCACAACAATAATATTAAAAGATGTATCTTTTTGTTTTCCAGTTTTATTTTTTTCTTTAGCTTGTTTTGAAATTTTGTCGGCAAGTCCCTTGGCTCCTTTAGCTTTTAAAATACCAAGGAACTGATCTCTTGTTTTTAAATCAGCACTGTCAACAAGATGGATTTCAGCTTGATTTAAAAAGGTCTCTTCATCCATGAGAAAGTTATAAATATTTATTGAGTCAGAATCAATTAATGCAGAAACAGCATTTTGAGATTCTTTTGTGCCTTCCCGGACAATATTTTTCAGACCTGCAACCAGAGCTTTTGAAAGGTTTTTATCAATGGCTCTTGCTGCACTCATTCTGACACTCTCCTCTGGGTCCTGAAGTCCCTGGGCAAGGCAGATTGCTGTTTTTTTAGAGGGAAGTCTTTCCATAGCTTCATATGCTGCCTGCCTGATATTTGCATCTTTTGGCTGTGTATTTATGATCTCTATAATATAAGAGACAGCGCTTGTATCTCCTATATAACCAAGTGTAGTTATTAAATGCACCATGTAGTCAGCTTCAGCATTTTCAAAAGCATCAGTTAATATAGGAACTGCTTTCCCACCAAGTTTCATGATTTGATCTATGGCTGTATCTCTGGCAATGGTATTTTTTGATTTTAAAAATGAAGTAAGGGTTTTAAGAGAGTAAGAATCCTGTATTTTAGCAATTGCTTCAATTGCTATTTTACATGTCTCCTCTTCATCCACAACAAAAGATTTTAACTTGTCAATTCCTTTTTTGCCGCCTACCTCTGCAATGGCATGGATTGCAGCATGTTTTATCTTGGAATCAGAGTGGTTCGCAAAGGTTGTGAATACTTCAAGTGAATCAGTAAGCCTGAGCATTCCCAGTGATTGGACTGCCTGTATGAGTGTTGGAACATCTTCTTCGTTCAGAATTACTTTTTCCATGGCAGGGGCAGCATCAGTGAGATTGAGTTCACCGGCAGCTTTTATGAACATAATTTTTGCATGGGTATCATTTTCCAGGATGTATTTTATAACAAGTTCTGTATTCCCATATGATTTGTCAAGGATCAGCTCATACAGCGATTCATTGACTTCAGTATCTGATATTTCAAGGTTTGTAAGATACTCGAGTAAAGGATAGGCTATTTGTTCAGATGCTTTCCCAAGTTCGAGCAGTGCTTGCTTTTGTAAGCCTGCATCAACGGTTGAATCAGAAGCAAACTGGAGCAAGGCTTTTGCTTTGACAATATCTTCTTCTTTAAGGCAAAATTTTAATTCATCAATAAATTCAACGGGATTTATCCCAGCCATGGTGCTCTTCCTTTTTATTTGAATTGGTAAAATGTTGATTGCAGATATCTTTGAGACTTAAAAATATCTGTTATATTGGTTAAGGATTCTGTTGATCCAATTAGTAAATAGCCATCAGATTCAAGGGACCGTGCAAGATTTTTATATATCTTTTTTCTGTCTTCAATGGTGAAATATATCATTACATTCCTACAGAGGATTATATCAAATTTACCAATATTGCCAAAGGGCTTCATCAGGTTCAATTTTTTGAACTGCGCCATGATTCTAATTTGGTCTTTAATCCGCCATTTACCATTCTCTTCGACAAAATATCTATTAAGTTTTTCCTGCTCCAATCCCCTTGAAACTTCAAATTTATTGTAACTGCCATAACTTGCCTGTGCCACAGCTGCATCGGAAATATCGGTTCCCAGGAGTTTGATATTATAATTTGCAGTGGAAATACCCATCTCATCAAGTGTCATAGCAATGCTGTAGATCTCCTGACCTGTTGAACTGGCAGCGCTCCAGAGTTTTATAGCTGGTTTTAGTGCAGAACTTTTTGAGCGCTTGTCAATAAGATCTGGTAGTATTTTATGCTGAAGCAGTTCAAAAGGCGTTTTATCCCTGAAAAAATAGGTTTCATTTGTTGAGATTGCATCGATTATGCTCTCTTCAATTTTGTGTGAGTTGTCAGATTTTGATTTTAAGTACAAATCTTTAAATGTAGAACAATTATATTCAGTCAATAAAGGATTTAATCTTGTTTCAAGCAAATACTCCTTGCCAGTTTCAAGAGCTATCCCTGATGACTCATAGATATATTTTTTGAATATTTGGAATTCATCTGAAGTAATTTTTGCTCTTATCATAGTATTGTAGCCTGATTTAAGTGATTTTAAATGATATTTACAGTTTTAACAATTTCATCGGCAATTTTATCCAAGGGCGCAATTACATCTGCCAGACCTGAATCAATAGGCTTTTTAGGCATTCCGTATACTGTACATGTTTCAGCATTCTGGGCAATGATTAAACTACCTGTATTTTTCATCTGTTTTAATCCGTTAGTCCCATCTGATCCCATGCCAGTCATGATGACACCTGTAGCTCTGCCAACATAATGTTGGGCAATTGATGTGAAAAGATAGTCAGCAGAAGGCTTGCAACTGTTTATAGGAGGGTCATCTGTTATTTTAAGCTTTCTTGATATTCCATCAGCTCCAGCAACTATTTTCATCTGCTTGCCACCAGGAGCGATATATACCTTACCGATCTCGATTTTATCACCATCCTGGGCTTCTTTTACTTCAAGTTTTGATTTATTATTTAAACTGTTTGCAAGGGATTTTGTAAATAATGGAGGCATATGCTGTACTATCAGAACAGGTGCTTTTAAATCGGCTGGAAGCGTTGGTACCATGGTAGAAAGAGCATTTGGTCCGCCAGTTGAGATCCCTATGCCGATAATTTCAGAGGGAGTTTTTCTATCTCTTTTTTTTAAGGTTGCCACTGGTGATAAAGTTTTTTGAAGTTCACAAGCTGTGACAGGTTTTGAAACTCTATTCCTGATTTTACTGCGTGTCAGCTTTTGCCTTTTAAGGGTCTCTACCATTGGTAAGATAATCTGCTTAACTTTTGCTAGATTTTCAGCCATTGTACCCTGGTCAGGCTTGGAGATAAAATCAAAAGCTCCAAGTTCCAGCGCTTTGATTGTCATTTCACTGCCCAGCTGGGTAAGAGTACTCAGCATTATGGCAAGGGGAGGGGAATCCATCTGGTTTAATTGTTCTAAAACCTCAATCCCGTTAACTTCCGGCATCTCTATATCAAGGGTGAGAAGATCTGGTTGTAATGTTCTTATTTTGGAGAGTGCAATTTTACCATTGTTTGCAACACCAACGATTTCAACACCAGGTATCTCTTTTAATACATCCCCCACAATTTTTCTATATACGATAGTATCGTCAACTATCAGGACTTTTAGAGTATCCATTATTCTTTTAATACTTCATTAATATTAAGGATGCCAATTAATTTATCCTCAGTTTTTAACACACCATTGAAAAATTTGCCCTTAATGCCATTCAGGTTAGAAGGAGGGTCTTCGATCTGATCTTCATTGCTATGGACAACATCACTTATGGAGTCAACTAAAAGACCGATATGTTCGTCATTGGAATTTACAATGATATTTCTGCTGTCTTTCTCCTGTTTAACTTCGGAAAGTTCAAGTTTCTTACCTAGATCTATAATTGTTACAATTTTGCCCCTTAAATTCAGGATTCCCATAACATAATCTGAAGATTGAGGAACTCTGGTGATTTCAAAATGCTTGTTAATTTCCTGAATATTAAGGATATTAATACCACACAATGCGTCGCCAACAAAGAATGTAGCAAGTTCCATATTAATTTTTGTATCTGTACTCTTATCATCTGCCATAATAATTTTCCCTTGTGTTAAGAAGGTTTTGATTTATAGTATATTGAGATATCGTTTTATGAGTTTCATGAGTTTTTCTCTGTCCAGTTTAATTTCATATTCGTCAATCCCTACTTTTCTTCCCTTTTGAATATGGGATTCACTTGCAAGAGAAGTTAAAGCAATAACTTTAAAATGAGAATATTCCGGGGTCTCCTTAATCTTTTTTGTAAGTTCAAAACCGTCCATGTTTGGCATTTCAAGGTCTGTAACAACAATATCAATGTCGTCGGCCCTCTCCTTTAGAAGCTCCCAGGCAATCTGTCCATCTTCTGCCTCAAGAACAATAAAACCTTCATCTGTCATAAAGGATTTTACCTGGTTTCTGAAAAAAGCAGAATCTTCTGCAAAAAGTATTGTTTTTTCACCACCTCTCTGGACAAGTTGCTCTTTTGTCTCTAGATCTTTTTCAAACCATTCAGGGTTCATATCTTTCATAAATTCAAAAATATCTATAAGCAAAGTTGTCTTTTCATTGATAATCATAGAACCTGTAATACACTTTTGTCTTAAGGTGCTTTCATCGATTTCAAGATCTATCTCCATTGCATCCACAGGAGGAGTAACCATTAGTCCAAGTTCTTTATCTTTTACTCTGAAAACAATTACTTCTTGTTGTTCTCTTATGGGCAGTGGTTTGACTTCTGCTGCCTGGGAGATTTCATATAACGGGAGGGCTCCTCCCCTGTATTGAACAACTTTTCTATTACTCACTTCTTCAATGCTTGCAAGGTCGATTCTTTCAATTCTTTCAACAAGGTTAAGAGGTGCTGCAAAATGTTCTGATTCATCATTTCTAAAGGTAAGCAGGGCAACTCTTTCATTGTTGTCGCGTTTCCCTTCAGCTGCTGCCTTTTTCATGGATGTTTTCTTTGTAATTGCTGTGAGATCAGCCATCTGGGCAAGGCTTGAAATATCAAGGATTAATGCAACTCTACCATCGCCCATAATAGTTGCCCCGGCATAGGCCTCACATTTTTTTAAGTGGCGCCCAACAGGTTTTACAACGATCTCTTCAGAATCAAACAGTTCGTCCACAACAAGTCCATATTTAAATCCCCCTGCTGACACAACAGCAATATTAAGAGCGCTTGATGCATGGTATCTTCTGTCTTGTTTTTGTCTTTGGGGAGATTTTTCTGTCTCTAAAGTCTCTTCCCTACTGTCTTTCCCAGCATCTCCAAGTTGTTTAGATCGTCGATCTGCTACATTTTTCCTTCTTTCAGTACATTCTGTATTATCTTCCGGGTTGATATATGTTTTTTCAATACTCAGAACTTCAGTAAGGTTGAGCAGAGGAAGGAGTTCTCCTCTTAATCTAACAACACTTGCATCGCCTACTTTTTCTACTCTTGTTTTTACATCTGAAGCAGGAATCCTTAAAAGCTCATCAAGATTTACCTGGGGAATTGCATATTTTTCATCTCCAACAGCAGCTATCTGGCTTGGTATAATGGCAAGAGTCAAGGGAAGTTTAATTTGAGTACTGGTACCTTTTCCAGGAGTTGAGTCAAGTTCGATAATGCCGCCAAGAGCCTCAATGTTTGTAATAACCACATCCATACCAACTCCCCTGCCTGAAACATCAGTAATTTGTTCAGCAGTGGAAAATCCCGCCATGAATATCAGTTCTATCTGTTCTTTTTCCGACATCTCTGCAATCTGATTTTCTGTTACCAGCCCCTTGGAAAAAGCAACAGCAGAGATTGTTTCAGGATCGAGTCCCTTACCATCATCCTGTATCTCAATATTAACCTGACCTGCTTCATGGAATGCTTTTAAGCTGATCTTGCCTGTTGCATCCTTTCCTGCCTGCTCTCTTACCACTGGAGATTCAATGCCGTGGTCAACTGAATTTCGTATGAGATGGGTTAATGGATCATTTATTGCTTCAAGGATTGTTTTGTCGAGCTCTACTTCCTGTCCTTCAATTTGCAGATCTATCGACTTCTCTAAATCCCGCGACATATCTCTTACAATTCTTGTGAATTTCGTGAATATATTCCCAATGGGCTGCATTCTGGTTTTCATAATAGCTTCCTGCAGCTCTGAAGTTATCATGTCTATGCGCTGGCTTGATTGTTCAGTTGCTTTTTCGTTGGATGAGTTGACCCCTTGCAAAAGCTGGTTACGGCTTAAAACAAGTTCGCCTGCAAGGTTCATAAGGGTATCCAGGAGGTTAACATTAACTCTTAAGGAGGTCTGTGGCTTTGTTGATACAATAGGTCCTGTGTTCTTGGCCTCAATGGTTTTTGCTTTTTTCAGCTGTTGATTTTCCCGGATTTTTTGAACAGATTCCTCTGCCAGGGTTTTGGCAGCTTCTTTTTTCACTGTTTTGTCAGTTGGTTTTTTAACTTCTGCCTGCTTCTTTTCAACCTTAACAGGCTCTGGTGCAGCAGCTTCTTCTTTTTGAGTTGAGACTTGCTCTGTTGATCCTGAAGTATTGGATTCCTGCGAAGAGACAAACATATCATCGGTAACAAGGTGGATATATTTTTCGTCAATTTCAAAAAGAGTTGAAGCCATGTCATACTCAATAATGGATGAAAATAGGATTTGAAATGGAATCCTTGAGGCAAAGGTGTCATCATCTAAAGTTCCAATGGATACGAAATCTATCTTAGAGTCAATAATTATGCCGGTCTTCTCAATGTTTTGTAAAACATCCAGGGGATTTTTATTCTTTTCTTGAATATCACAGATAAGATCATATTCTACAATAAAGATATTTTTACCATCATCTATATGCTGTTCAATTTCATATAGAGGAATGTCGACGAACAGACCGTCATGGGCAAATTCAATATCAATAAGTTCTGAAATCTCTTCAAGTTTTTCATCATCCAGGGATGCTTTTGTAATGTTTGACAGAAGTTTAATATGGTTTGATACATCTTCGTTATTGCTCTGATTGATATTATTTAACATCTCTTCAAGTTTGTCAAAGCCATTGAGCAGAACACTTATTTTACCTGAATCGGGGACCAGCTCTTTTTCTCTGATTAAACCAAGAACATTTTCAAGGCTGTGGGAAAGCTCTTTTATGGTGGTGAGGCCCATAAAACCTGCACCGCCCTTTATCGAATGTGCTGCCCTGAATACATTATTTACAAGATCGACATCTATATCAGCACCGCTTTGCTCTATAGATAACAGATCGCTTTCAATATCTCCAAGGTGGTCGAGAGACTCATCAACATACATCCGTAAGGTTTCATCGTCTTCAAACATTGTTATTCTCCTGAAAAAGTTGAAGTGTTACGAACTATAAAAAAAATTATAATAAAAGTTTACATAAAAAAAGATAAAAAGTCAAACCAAAGATATAAAAACGATTTTTTTATCACAATCTAAATCTTAAACTGTTTAACCATAGTTTCCAGCTCTTCTGCAAGCTTTGAGAGCATGGTGATTCCTGTATCGATTTTCAAGGTTTCTCTGTTTGTCTCTTTAGCTGTATTGTTTACATCACTGATATCTTTTGTTACTTCGCCGGTAACAGCAGATATCTGATTTACATTCTCATTTACTTCCTGCATACCCTGTGCTGCCTGGTTTACATTGTTTGAAATCTCCTGAGTGGTGGCAGATTGTTCTTCAATTGCAGCAGCAACTGTTGTTACTATCTCATTTATCTCATTTATCACCTTAACAATAGTACCAATGGCATTAACAGATTCATCGGTTGTGGTCTGGACTTCTGCTATTTTTTCACTTATCTCTTTTGTAGCTTCTGCAGTCTGTTGTGCAAGAACTTTGATTTCGCTAGCTACAACAGCAAATCCTTTTCCTGCTTCTCCTGCTCTGGCAGCCTCTATTGTGGCATTTAAAGCAAGAAGGTTAGTCTGCTCAGAGATATCAGCAATGGTTTCTGTTACTTTGTTTATAGCCGAGGCAGCTTTACCAAGTTCATCAACCTTGGTGGATACTTGCTGTGCTTTTTCAACAGCCTGACTTGTGGTTGTGCTGCCCTTGGCCATGTTTTCTGCAATCTCCTTAATTGTTGCAGTCATCTGTTCTGTCCCTGCAACAATCATCTGGATATTTGCAGTGGCTTGCTCAGTAGCAGCAGCCACGCTGTTCATATTGGAACTCATCTCTTCAGCAGCAGCAGCAACTGTGTTTGATTTTTCTGAGGTTGCTTTTGAATTTTTAGTTATTTTATCTGACACATTAGACAACTCTGTAGAAGATGATGTTAATGTGGTAACGCCCCTGGAAATATTTGTGAATATTTTGTTTAAAGCTTTGGACATTTTATTTATGGATGTTGCAAGCACTCCAATTTCATCATTTTGATCAATATCGAGTTGAAGGGTTAAATCGCCATTGGCAATCTGCTCCATAAAGGTAACTCCTTCAGCCATGGGGTTACTTATGGTTTTAGAAATTAACAAGGTGAGAAAAATACCAACTATGATTGCAATGATACCTGCAATTATAATCTTTTTTTCCAAGGCTGTACTATCTTGCTCAAACAGTTTCTCAGTTGTATGGGAATGCTCTGTTAATGTTTGAGCCACCTCTTTTAATATGCTTTGCACCTGGTATAAAGCACTCTTGGTCTGATGCTCAAATATGTGATGTGCCTTTTTTATGCCAGCTAATTTAGTTTCCAGGTTTACTCTTAATTTTTTCAAATCATTCTTGGTTGATTCCAGTTGGGGCAGTGTTTTATTCTGGAATATGTTCACGGCATCTTTTTTTGATGTCATTAATGCCTTGTTGATCTGTTGTGTAGATCTATGAAGTTCCCTGTGGTTTTTTACCATGGAATCCCAGGTTTGTTTAAATTTTTCATCGCCTGTCTTATAAATCTGTTTTGCCTGTTCCTCCCCAAGCCATTTTCCAAGAGCGCATTTAGTCGGATCTGTCTGCACATTCAAAGATTTATCATTATTTATAAAAGATGATTTTATTGCACTTGCCCACCGCAGGTGGTCAACCTCTTTTTCAAGCAAAAGGGCTGGTAGATCAGGGTCAGCAGCTTCATAGATACTATTGATGAGAGCTGCGGACTCATGGAGTTCGCGGTGGGGCTGTTCAATTTTTTTTAATAGAGTCGCTAGTTCTGGAAACTGTTGTACAATACGTTTTCTCTCTTCACTGTAGAGCCATTTGCCAAAATTGCATTTACGGTCATCAAATTGAATGTCAAGTTTTGTAATCTCAGGGTCATTGAGCAATGCAGTCACTTTGTTTACCCAGTTAAGATGTCCCACTTCAATTTGGGCGAAATGTTCATTAAGCTTACCATCTTCAATTATCTGTTTTGCTTCATGATTCATATTTGAAATACCATAATAACTAAATATACTCATAATGCAAAGCAGCATAACAACACATCCAATCCCTGCACTAATTTTTTTTGCTATGCTTAGATTTTTCCAAAACATGACTCATCGCTCCTATTAAAGGTTGATAATAGATATGAATTGAGATATATAAAAAAATCGTATAACCTTATTTTACCAAGGAATTTAAAAAAAGCAACGAAAAAAGAAAAAATTAATTAATTTTTCGTACTATATCCTGAATATCTGCTTTAACGGGTATTTTGATAATTGAGTTGGTGTTTGGCTTTGCATGGGAAACAGCCTTGTGGTCTGTATCAAACATTTCAGTTACCAAGATGGGTTTCAGAGGTTTGCCAGGAGAGAGGACTTCTATGTAATCATTTTGTTTCAGGCTGTTTTTGATTTCAACAAGATACTCATCATTTTGATATTTCTCAAGGATTTTTCCGATAAAATTATGGATTTGACCATTATGTATATTTTCAAAGTTAGAGACAATCTGGTCCGGGTCATTAAAAAAGAATCCAGTACAGTATTTTCTATGGAAGACATTGTCCAGTTCCTTTATCCATGACGAATTAAGGGTATAACTCTGGTGGTCACGGCAATATGAGTCAATTGCCTGGCGATAGGTTTTTGTCACTGATGCGAGATAATTAACACCTTTCATGCGACCCTCTATCTTCAGGGAAGTTACACCGGTGTTAATGATTTGAGGTATATGCTGGATCATACAGAGATCTTTGGAGTTGAATATATATGAACCTCTATCGTCCTCGGCAATTGGAAAATATTCGCCGGGTCTTTGCTCTTCAACAACTGAATATCGCCATCGGCACGGATGACTGCAAAGACCTCTGTTGCTGTCGCGCTGTGTATAAAAATTGCTGAGCAGGCATCTTCCGGAATATGAGATGCACATTGCACCATGAATAAATATTTCTGTTTCAATAATTGCATGGGAGACGATTTTATTAATTTCTGTTAAAGATAATTCCCGCGCCAGATTTACTCTTTTAATACCTGTCTCTTTCCAAAAGCGGGCAGTATTATAGTTGGTTGTATTTGATTGTGTGGAAAGATGGATATCTATATCAGGTATAATCTCTTTTGCCATCAAAATGATTCCCGGATCAGAAATAATTATTGCATCAGGGTTAATTTTTCCAACCTTGTCTAAAAACAGTTGTATCTTTTTTTGTTCATTATTTCTAGAATAGATGTTTAGGGCTAAATATACTTTCTTCTTTTTTTGATGGGTATATTTGACAGCATCAAACAGCTCTTCTTCGGTGAAATTACCGGAAAAGTTTCTGAGGCTGAACTCCTTTCCTGCTAGATATACAGCATCAGCTCCATAATGAATAGCTATTTTCAGTTTTTCAAAATTTCCTGCAGGTGCTAAAAGTTCTGGTTTGAAAATTTTCATTGATATAAATTCACAATTTAAATGGTACCCCCGGCAAGAATCGAACTTGCGCACATGGATTAGGAATCCAATGCTCTATCCACTGAGCTACGGGGGCATGGAATGTATAAGTTTATTTGGTCTGCTTTATCTCTTTATCTCTATGGTTTATTTGCCTATTCGACCACTAGCTTCTGCCCGGGATAAATCTTACTCTGTTTTGTTAAAGAGTTCAATATTAGAAATCGTTTTAAGCTCATGTTATGTCTCTTTGCTATTAAAAATGGGCTGTCTCCGGATTTAACCCAATAATTTGCCATCCCTTGACCAGATGCAGATGGGCGAATACTCTTGGAAGAGGGGATGTAAAGTATCTGGTTGATATAAAGATGTGTGGAGTTGATTTTGCTTGCAGCCATGATTTTTCTGGTGGTTGTGTTGTGTTTCCTTGCAATAATCCAGAGGTTGTCACCGCTTTTCACTCTATATTTCAGCTTTTCCCCTGGTGGTATAATAACAGGTTTGCTTTGAACAACTCTTGTTTCTACAGTTGCACCTGCACCTGAATATGGTACTTTAAGTCGTTTACCTGCAACAATAAGGTGTCTTCTGCCAATATTATTCAAGTATGAAAGTTTGCGTATTGAAGTGTGATATTTTCTGGCAATCCTTGACAAAGTTTCACCTCTTTGAACACGATGAAAAGCATATCTTTTAGGTGCTGAATATGAGGTTTTTATCTTATCTAATTTTGCTACAAAGGTTTTAGCAAAGCTTGTTGGTATTTTTAATTCATACTCTTCCGGTGGTAATAAGGCAAGCCTCAGCTCGGGGTTTAAGAACTTTAAGACATCTGTCTCTGCACCGATTTCTTTTGCAATATCAGCAAGTCTTACCTGTTTATTAATCGTAAAAACTTTATATTTAACAGGTTTAAATGTTTTATCAATATCAATATTATATTTTTTAAGGTTATTCATAATATATAGGGTCGCAAGAAAACGGGGAACATATCTTGAGGTTTCCCTGGGGAGCTGCTGATATAGATCCCAGAAATTATCAAGGTAGTTTATTCTCTGGTTTCTGATTATTCTTAAAACCCTTGATTCTCCGCAATTATATGCAGCAAGAGCAGTTGTCCAGTCTCCAAATATATTATGGAGCTCTTTTAAGTATGCTATGGCAGCATTTGTAGCTTTTTTTGGATCCAATCGTTCATCTATGTGGTAGTTTCTCTTAAGACCGAATTTATATCCTGTGGAGGGTATAAACTGCCATAGACCAAGAGCTCTTGCCGAAGAGAATGCCCGAATTTTAAATCCACTTTCAACCAGGGGCAGCCATGATAACTCTTCGGGAAGGCCTGCTTTTTTTAACTGGGACACCATGTATGGACGAAAATGAAGGGAACGTTGTAAAGACTCTGTAAAAAACTGCCGTTCATTTTGTGTAAATCTTTTTATCTCTCTTTTGACATGCTGGTTCATTATAATTGGGATTGCATCATGCTTTCCATTGACCACAATATGACGGGATGCATAAATTTCCAGAATTCTTTTTGAGATCATATATCTTAAATCATCTTTTTGCTGATCTATTTCAGGTGGCAGATCGGTTTTGATTTTCAAGATTGTTTGATAGGCTTTATCAAGATTATCAAGGGCTTTATTCAGATCTCCCTCGTCCCACATTTTCTGGGCAAGCCTGTATATCTGCAGGGCATGGTCAATATTGTTCTGATTCTTTACAAGAATTTCAGCAGCATTGTTCTTTATAGTTCTATCTTCATCTATCTTTTTTATTTCAGCAGGGTTATCATCTGTATCAGCAATATCATTTCCAATAATGGCTCCATCAGTTGGTTCTGTATTGATGGATTCTTCAGTAATTGTGCTTAAGTCATCTGATGCATTACCCTTCTGGATAGTTTTAGTCGTATTAGCATACTTATCAGTATTGTCAGCTGACTTTGCAGTCCAAGAGGTAAAATCCAGGTGTTGACATGCCCCAATAAATATGGACAGGGTAATAATTAAAACAAGCTTTATATTTTTCATGCAATTGCTTTCTAAATAATTGATATTAACATAATATTTTTTTAGCAAATGTAAACAATTGTATACATGATGTCAAGCATATAACTGCAATATGAATATTTATCAGAAGAGCAGACTGATTTAAACCGAGCAATACAAAAAGGTCATATACCGGTATGATGTATGATGGGAGTTACTGACAACTATTCTGAAAGTTTATTGGGTTTCAAGCTCTTTTATCTCTTTAAGAATCAAATTGGCTTTTTCCACCTGTTTTTTATTTGAAAGAGTCTCCAGAGCTTTTATAAGGTGAGTGCGTGCATTTTTATTGTTTTTTATCTCAAAGTAGTATTGCCCCAGAAAGTAATGTTTAAGTCCCGGATTGTTCTCCCTGCTGTATATTTTTGCCATATAATAGTATACTTTTGGAATAACCATTGCCGGGCTATCTATTACATTTGCTAAATTGGATTTTGCCTCTTTATAATTGCCAAGTTCTACTTGAGCCTGACCCAGCAAATAGAGAGCTGACGTTTTGACACCAGGATTGTCTTTAATATTTTTTAGAATGTTAACAGCCTTTTGCGCCTCACCCTCCTGGAGATAGAGATTGCTTATTTCAAGCAGTATCAAAGGATCAAAGAGTTTTTTTGCCAGAGCTTTTTTTAAATGTACCTTTGCCTTGTCAAATTGCAGTTGTTTTATCAGAGCAAGGGCAAATCCGTAATGGTATGCTGCATTATCAGGCTCTTTTTTTAAAAGCCGGGAAAATATTTTATTTGCATGGCTGCTCTCTTTATACAGACCAACAATTCGATACTTGATCATTTCAAAGTTATAGCGTTCATTGCGGGCTTCTTGTGCTGATACAGGTTTTTTCTCCCTTTGATAGTTTGCATTCATTATTTCAAGGGATTGGATTCTTTTTGCAGAACCCGGGTGGGTTTTTAAATAATCAGGAATATTTTCAGTGCCATAAAAATCTGCGGCTCTTATTTTTTTTAAGCTTGTTTTCAGTCCTGTTGGGGAAAAACTGGTTTTTGTTAAATATTCAAATCCTTTCTGGTCTGCTTCTGTCTCATGCTCTCGTGTATATGTCAGCATGGCACTGTGTCCGGCAGCAAGTGCTCCCATGGCAAGACCCTGGCCCAGATCTCCATCTGCCTTGCTCCCAATAAGAACACCTGCTATGACTCCTGCTAAAGTTGCAATATTTACGATTTTACTTTTGTCAATCAATTGTGAAATGTGTCTGTTGGCAGCATGGGCAGTTTCATGGGCAATAATCCCGGCAAGCTCATCAATAGTATCAAGGGATGTGATAAGCCCTCTGTTTATAAATATATTTGCACCTGGAGTGGCAAAGGCATTAAAACCATCCACATCAAAAACAAAAAATGAATATTTAAATGGCTGGGGTGGTAACTTTGAGACAATCTCATCCCCGATGTTTTGAACCAGGCTTGAAATAATTGGGTCTTTAATAATAAGTCCGCTGTTTCTCATTTGCTTCATATATTTTTTTGCAAGTTTTTTCTCTTTACCAATGGTCATTGCATGGACCTGGGGTGAAAAACAGATAGAAGTTGCAAAGATATAAAAAAGGCAGACAAGCAAGCTTACTAAATTATTTATTATCTTTAAAATATTACCTCTCTCCTCTTTTATAAGGTTCTCCAAGTTTTGCAGGGGCATTAAGTTTTTTGGAATCTTTCAAACTTATTGCAAGCAAAACTATGAGAGTTGTTGCATAGGGAAGCATGGCAAGAAAGTTTGGTGATATTCCCAGGGGTTGCAATAGATACTGGAGTACAAAAATACCGCCAAATAGAAATGATGCAAAAATTGCTTTGCCAGGGTTCCAGAGAGCAAAAATTGTAAGAGCAATGGCGATCCATCCACGTCCTGCTGTCATACCTTCGATCCATGACTTGCTGTAGGAAATTGAAAGATGGGCTCCTGCCATGGCTGAAAAACCTCCACCAATGAGTATACATACATATCTTATCAATGAGACATTGACCCCGTGGGTTTCTGTAGCACCGGGGTTTTCTCCGGTGGAGCGCACTTTTATGCCAAATCGTGTACGTTCCAGAAAAAACCATGCTATCAATGCAAGTATAATTGCCAGGTAGAAAAAAGGGCTCTGATTGAAAAAGATTTTTCCGGCCAAGGGAATGTCAGAAAAAAATGGAATGGCATAGGCATTCATTTTTATTGCAAGGGGTTTGCCAATATATGGCTTTCCAATCATACCTGAGACACCTAAACCAAGCATGGTAAGGGCAAGCCCAGAGACCACCTGGTTTGCCTGTAAAGTAACAGAAGCAAAGGCGTGTATTAATGAGATAACCATCCCTGCAACTATTGCAGCACCAACTCCAAGCCATGGCTGGCCTGTTATAAAGGTTACAATAAATGCTACAACTGCTCCCACTGACATCACTCCTTCAACACCTAAATTGAGGATGCCGGAGCGCTCACAGATTATTTCACCCACTGTGGCAAGCAGCAGAGGGGTGCCTGCTATCATGGTGCGCTGCAGCACGGAAATGATTATATCTTCCATTCTTTAAATTCCTATTTTAAATCCTTTAGCTTTTTTGAATTCTCATCTTGTTTTTCAAAAAGAAATCTCCCATTATCAGGAAAATAAGTAAAGTGCCATTTACAATCTGTACTGTTGCCGCAGGAAGTCCTAAAGAGATTTGTATTGCATCGCCACCCACAATAATGCCCGCAAAAAAGATGCCGGATACTATGGTGTACAGAGGATTAAGCTTTGCAAGCCAGGCAACAATTATTGCTGTAAATCCATATCCTGACGAAATAGATGCAGGATAGCCAAGATAGTGGTGGATACCTGCAATTTCGCCGACTCCTGCAACTCCTGCTGCCCCACCGCTTATCACCATAACAAGGGCAGTTGTTTTAAAAAAATTTATTCCTGCATATTTTCCTGCATCAGGGTTCTCTCCTACAACCCTCACCTCATAGCCGAATTTGGTTCTGTAAACTATGATGCAAAGAGCAATTGCAAATAAGATCGTTATAATCAAGGTTGCATAGTGTATTCTTGATCCTGGAATAACATTTAGTATGGCTGAAGAGGGAAGATCATTTGTTCCGGGGAATCCAAAGCGTTCAGAACCTTTCCAGGGACCTACAATGAGCATGGTTATAAATTCTGCACATATATAATTTAACATTAATGTT
Organism: uncultured Desulfobacterales bacterium; assembly: GCA_964565415.1. Classification (GTDB taxonomy): domain Bacteria; phylum Desulfobacterota; class Desulfobacteria; order Desulfobacterales; family Desulfobacteraceae; genus JAIOSM01. The sequence goes on from CAZMEX010000008.1 coordinate 40,507, forward strand.
GAGATTACTTCATTAATGGAATATTTGATTTTCAATATTGCCGGAATAATTCCGCATATGGAACCTCCAATAAAGCCTGCAGCAAACATCAAGGGGACAATAATATACCCGGGAAGCATCTGTCCAAAGAGAAGGGCAACCCATGTTCCAAAAAGAGCGCCCATAAGAAGCTGACCTTCAGCTCCTATATTCCAGAATTTTGCCCTGAATGCAAAGGTGAGCCCGGTTCCAATAAGTATCAGGGGGATGGCTTTGGTTAATGTCTCTTTTAAACCGTATATTGTTCCAAAAGAGTCTGTAAATATTTTGGAAATAGCAAAAAAAGGGTTTACTTTGCAGATTAAAAAGATAATACCAACGGCAACAACTCCTGTAAAAAGAGAGAGTATATTGGTAAGAAGAGAGCGTGTTTTTGTTATATTTTCTCTAGTGCTTATTTTTATTTTAAGCATAATCAAGTGATCCTGCCATCAAAAGCCCAATATCAGAAAGCCTTTTATCATCAGCATCAAGGATTGCTGTGAACCTGCCTTCAAATATAACAGCTATTTTGTCACATAATTCAAATATTTCATCCAGATCTTCTGAAAACAACAAGATAGCACCCCCAAGTTTTCTTCTTTCTAAAAGTTGTTCCCGCAAATATTGTGTTGCTCCAACATCAAGTCCATATGTCGGGTGTGAAGCAACTAAAAGTGAAGGCTCTTCGCTTATCTCTCTTCCTAAAATAAGTTTTTGTATGTTCCCGCCGGAAAGATTTCTTATTTCAGTGTTGATTGATGGAGCTGAAACATTAAACTTATTTATAAGTTCTCTGGTATGCTCTTTAATCTTATTGTATTGGAGGAATGATTTATTGGAATACTTATCAAGGTGATGCTGCTTTAAAATTGCATTATCATAAAGAAAAAGCCCCGGAGCTATTCCAAATTTTATACGTTCTTCAGGGACATGGGATACTCCATTGTCAAATATTTTTCTTGGAGATATGTTTGTAATGTCTTTGCCTTTGATTTCTACCCTGCCGGATGCAACAGGTCTGATCCCGGTGATTGATTCTGCAAGCTCTTTTTGTCCATTGCCTGCAACGCCTGCAATACCAAAGATTTCTCCCTGGTGAATTTTAAAAGAGATATTGTTTAATGCTGGCAGACCTTTGTCATCAAGTACACTGATATTATCAACGTTCAGGATGGACCTGCCTCTTTTCACCTTCTCTTTTCTGATGTTAAAGATAACATCTCTTCCAATCATCATTCTGGCAAGACTTTTTTTGTCGGTTTTATCTGTCTTGGCACTTCCGATTATTTCACCTTTGCGCAGCACAATGACCCTGTCGCAGATATCCATTATTTCATCTAACTTGTGGGAGATGAGGATTATCATATGGCCTTGTTGTTTCATGTCATTGAGAATTGAAAAAAGCTCTTTTGCCTCAAGGGGGGTAAGCACTGATGTTGGTTCGTCTAAAATAAGGAGATCAGCACCATTTAACAAAGCCTTGATTATTTCAATCCTCTGCTGCTCTCCTGCTGAGAGCTGCCATACTTTTTTTGAAAGATTGATGGTAAATTTAAATTTTTTTGAGAATTCAAGAATTTTCTCTTTAATTTTAAGTTTAGGGAAGAAAAAAGGTGTTTTCCTGTATCCCAATGCAATATTTTCAATAACTGAGTGGTTTTGAATCAGCATAAAATGTTGGTGGACCATGCCGATTCCATGTTCAATAGATGCAAGGGGGGAGTTGATTTTAATTGTTCTATTGTTTATTTTAATTTTACCTGAGTCTGGCTGATAAAGACCATACAGGATATTCATAAGAGTTGTTTTGCCTGCACCATTTTCGCCAAGAAGACCTAATATCTCCCCGGATTTTATCTGCAGGTTTAACTCTTTGTTGGCAAAAATGCCTTGAAATGATTTGGAGATATTTATCATTTCAAGGCTTTTAATTTTTCTCATGGGTATATTTGTATTTACAAATAAAATATTATTTTGGGATTGATCCTTCTACGTTGTCAACATAATACATGATCGATAAAAGCTCACCTTTGGTAGCTCTTGTTCCCTTTTTAATCTTAATTGTACCTTGGTTATCTTTTATAGGACCTTCAAAGGGATCAAAAACATCAACACCTTTTTTCATCTGTTCATATCGTTTAACAACCAGATCCAGAGCAGAAATTTTACCAAACTCCTTTGAATTGACCATGGCTTTTTTTAAGGCATCAACAAATTTTGGATTTATAATTTCATCGGGGCTTCCTCCCAGCATTGCAGCTTTTTCCTTGGCAAGCCACCAGATGTCTTTGTTGGTCCATGTGCCATCTTTTATGCTTTTAAGTATTTTAACATATATTCCACCCCAGTCCATTAATTGACCTGATACTACAGAGTCGACACCATAGGCCTGCATGGGGCTGTAATGGCTGAAGGTATAAATTTGTTTCCCCATTTCAGAATGTTCCTGTCCAACTTCGATAACAGCAGGTGTATCCTCGGTAAATGCCAGGGCATCACAACCTTCTGCAATAAGTGCCTGGGCTGCTTCTTTTGCTTTATCAGGACCATACCATGCATAGGTCCATCTTACATGAACTTTTGCATCGGGGTTAACAGCCTTTAGACCCAGGGCATAGGCATTTATGTGGCGTACAAGTTCTGGAATGGGAAAGGCTGCAACATAACCTATTTTATCTGTTTTTGTAAGCGCACCTGCCATGATTCCATTGAGATAGTACATCTGGTAAAGATCACCAAAATATGTTCCCACGTTTGCTGATCGTTTGAACCCTGAACAGTGCATGAATATTTTATCAGGATATTTAACACCTGCTGCAACAGTATCATTCATATAGCCAAAACTGGTTGTGAATACAACATCACAATTCTGCTCCTGTACGAGTCTGTCAATTATTCTTGCACTATCTGCTTCTGATACTGATTCAACAATAACTGTTTTAAGCCACGGCAGCTGTTTTTCAGCAAATTTTCTTCCCTGATCATGGGCATGGGACCATCCATAATCTCCCACAGGACCAACATAAATGAATCCTGCCTTTAAAGCTTTCTCTTGTGGTGCTACTGCTTTTTCTTCTGTCACCACATCTTTAGGTGAAATTACTTTCAAATAGAGAAAAGCTAATAATAGACATAGAATTATTAGTCCTAAAATAATATACAATTTTTTCATTTCAAGGCTCCTTATTATCCTTATTGTTAAAAATCAATATAATACGTAAGTCTGATTTTATAGTCAATAATATTAGCACGGTAAAATATTTTTATCGACATGCTTCAATAATTATGATTAAATATTTATTTTGTAATTTTAAGCTGGCTGGAGAAAAAAAATGAGTCAAAATATGGAGCTTTTAAATAGAGTTGATATCTTTCAATCTTTGGATGATAATATCAAAATCAAATTTCTGGATATTATGGAGAAGGTGAGTGTCCATGCAGGGGAAGATGTTGCTGTTAAAGGTGGGCAGGGTTTTTACTTTTTCATCCTTGTCTGGGGTACAGCAATCTTGTCTTTTGACGATGGAAAAGCTGTTGTTTTCAATGAGTCTGGAGATTTTATTGGTTTTGAAATGCTCTTGGCACAGGGTAAATACAAAGCAACCTTAACATCTTTAACAGATAGTGATATTTTATTTGTTGACTACAGTAAATTTCTTGAAATAATTCAGGAGGATTCCTCAATGGCTGAGAGTATGAGGAGTCGGTGGGAAGCTTTTCTTTTAAAAAAAGCTCCCTTTGTTGAAAAACTTGATTTGTTCAGGAACCAGATTTAATAAATGGAGGGGAAAATTGTACGGATTAGATGCAATCAACGCAAATAATGGATGGTCAATAGCAGCAGTAGGTATTATTATTGTCTTTGCAGGCCTGGTAAGTCTCTCTTTAATAATTTCACAACTTCACAGGGTATTGACTTTTATTGAGGACCCTAAAAAATTTGCATTTTTCAGCCCAAAGAAAAACAGTGATATAAAAGAGCAGTATACTCTTACATCTTTATCAAATAATCAGAAACAGTCAGCAAAACAGATTTTTCTACTAATAAAAACTATGGATGACCACTTTTCACTGTCCAAACTTATAGGTCTTGCTGAAATAACAAATCTTGGAAAACCTTATAATAATATTAATACCCTGATTGATTCAGGCATTATTGAACCTGATGCAGAAGGTTATTTCCTGCTGAATGAGGAACGTTATAAAAAATTAACAATCTGAAATAAAAATCTCTCATTTTTGCGGGTTATGTAAATTAAGATATAAAAAAAGATAATGTAGATAAGGAATATATATGGAGCATCTATTTTTAGAATTTTTTCAAAATACTGGTTTTTTCCTATGCGATTACCGCAATATTATAATGATATTAATTGGTTTTATATTTATTTATCTTGGGATTGTAAAAGATTATGAGCCTCTTTTACTGGTTCCCATTGGTTTTGGCATGCTTGTTGGTAATATTCCGATTTTCAAAGGGCTTGGGCTTGGTATTTATGAGCCCAACAGCGTTCTCCATTATCTCTACTTTGGAGTAACCCAGGGCATATACCCCCCGCTTATTTTTCTTGGGATTGGTGCAATGACTGATTTTTCAACACTGCTTGCACGTCCTGTACTCATGCTCCTTGGAGCTGCTGCCCAGATGGGCGTATTTTTGACATTCCTTGGCGCCCTTGCTTTGGGTTTTGATCCTAAAGAGGCTGCGTCCATTGGTATTATTGGTGGTGCAGACGGACCCACAGCAATATTTTTAACGGCAAAGCTTGCTCCCAGCCTGATAGGTCCAATTGCTGTTGCAGCCTATTCATATATGGCACTTGTTCCTGTTATTCAGCCTCCTATCATGAGGCTTTTAACAACCAGAAAAGAGCGGCTTATAAGAATGGAAGAGCCGCGCCTGGTTGGGAAAAAAGAGAAGATTGTTTTCCCCATTATTGCATTCTTACTGTGCTGTTTTCTGGCACCGGCAGCACTGCCGCTTCTTGGAATGCTCTGTTTTGGAAACCTTTTAAAAGAGGCTGTTGTAACCGAGAGACTTGCCCAGACAGCCAGGACTTCACTTATTGATATTGCAACTATACTTCTTGGTCTAACAGTTGGAGCAAGTACCCAGGGTGATGTTTTTTTAACCTCGGCATCAATCAAAATTTTTATTTTAGGTGCTCTCTCTTTTGCTGTAGCAACTGCATCGGGATTGATTTTTGCAAAAATTATGAATCTTTTTGTAAATCCCAAGATTAATCCTCTGCTGGGTGCAGCAGGAGTCTCTGCTGTTCCTGATTCAGCAAGAGTTGTCCAGATAGTCGGTCAAAAAGAAGACCCGTCAAATTTTCTTTTAATGCATGCCATGGCTCCTAATGTGTCGGGTGTTATAGGTTCTGCTGTCGCAGCAGGGATTCTCTGGAGTTTTATGGCTTAGGCATTATTTTGACTTCATGGGAGAGGGTCTCGACTTTTTCAAGTTGGTAATCTAAAGTTCCAAGACCAAGCTTTTCAGCATATTCAAGTTGATATTGCCACTCAATATCAGGGTAGAGACCTCTGATTTTATCCTCCCCCTTTTTCTTATTGCGTTTGAGTATGCTTCCGGGAAGCGCCTCTTCATTGTTGACAAGGTCTGCCGAAGCCTGGTCAATGGCAACAGGATCCTTTGATGCAACTATCCCAATGTCCCTTACAATTGGATAATCATTAAAAGGAATGCAATCACATTTTGGGGTTATATCAGCAATTATATTTACAAAAAAACTCTTCCCTTGTTTCCCTTTTAATACTCCTTTTGTATATTCAACCATTTTCTCCATAAACAGAGGCACATCCTGATCCCATCTTATTTTTACTGCATCATTGGGGCATCTGATAATACACTCCCCACAACCAATACATTGTTTTGAATCAATCCAGGCTTTTTTCTCTTTAAGCTCAATTGCTTTTGTGGGGCAGTGATTTATACACTCTGAACATGCAATGCAGCTCTTTTTTTTAACTTTTGGGCTTACGCTTGAGTGCTGTACCATTTTGCCTTTTCTTGAGGCACAACCCATGCCAAGGTTTTTCAATGTTCCACCAAATCCAGCAAGTTCATGCCCCTTAAAGTGGGCAATGGAAACTATTGCATCAGCATTTACAATTTCCGAGCCAATATAAACATCAGAGCAGTTTTTCTGGTTAATATCTATTTTTGCCTCTGTTTTGCCCCTTAGCCCATCGGCAATGATCAATGGGGTTGCATCCATACTTGAGTATGAAAAACCGTTGTCAATTGCTGTTTTAATATGTGATACTGCATCACTTCTTGATCCTGCATAAAGCGTATTTGCATCGGTTAAAAATGGGGTAGCACCGGTTTTTTTTATGCATTTGATAATTTTACGGATATATGGGGGACGGATAAATGCAGTATTGCCTTTTTCACCAAAATGGATTTTGACTGCAACCAGGTTTTCTTTATCCAGTACATCATTTATTCCAGCTAGTTCACAAAGCCTTGCAATTTTGTCAACAACACTCTCTTTTGATGTTGCCCTGAAATCAGTAAAGTATACTTTAGATGCCATATTGTCTCCTTAAATAATGCAATAATAGATGTTGTTGTAGATTGTCTTTACAACTGTTTTCATTGTAATGGTCTGTTGAGCAGTTTATTAATATTGTTTACATAATCTTTATTCTGACATGGTTTTGATATGTGATCAATATTGTCATCTTTCTGCTTTAATTTTTTTATGGATTCTAAAAATTCTATATTGCCGGAGATAAACAGTATTGGAATTGTCATCTCTTTTTCTCTTATATAGTTATATATATCCATTCCATTAATAGCTCCTTCAAGAATATAGTCCAGACTTACCAAGTCATACCTGTTTGAGTTAAACAGCTTTTTTGCAGTCTGTCCATCAGGAGCGATGTCTACTCTGTGGTTAAAGGGTTCTCTGGTTAACACTCTGTATTGCACATCTGCAATATCTGCCTCATCTTCAACAATCAGTATATGTTTGCAGGAGTATGGTTTTTCTTTTTCAAGTTTTCTTTTTTCTGGATTGATTGATTTTTTTTCAGTAACAGGCAGGCAGACAGTAATTTTTGTACCTGACTCAAGTTCTGATTTTACTGCAATGGTACCTTTATGCTGATCAATATATTTTTTTACATTGGACATCCCATAGCCAGTGCCTTTGATGTCTGATGTGTATGAATCTATTATGTCATTGCTGCCTTTTAATGTAAAAGATGGCTCAAAAATCTTTTTTATATGTTTTTGCGGGATACCGCATCCATTATCTTTAATTTCAAAGCATACATTATCGTTAAGGTTGAATGTCCTGATAATAATCAGGGGGTTTTCAACCCTGCTTACAGCATGGATTGAGTTTTGTACAAGGTTGACAATAGCATGCTCAATCATTCCCGGATCAGCAAGTAAGTCTGGAGCAACAGAGCTGTTTTCCCTTATCAGCTCAATGCCTTGCAAATCCTTTTTAAGCAGATTCACAACCAGGTCAATTTTGTCATTAATTTTGAAAAATTCCTGCTTGGGCTCATTGCTTTTTGCAAAGGCAACCAGGTTTTTTGTTAAATTTCTTCCCCGGATAGTCTGATCAAATATTAATTTGAAAGATTTGCGTGCTGCAGCATCCTCGCAGTCTAAAATCGATAGCTCAGCATTGCCCATTATAATACCAAGAATATTATTAAAATCGTGGGCCATTTTCCCGGCTATCTGTCCTACCAGACTAAGTTTTTTTTGTTCCCCGGCAATTTTTTGAGCTTTTATTTTTTCTTTCTCTTCCTGTTTTAGTTCAGTAATATCATGGACAACAACCTGTGCTCTTTTTAATTTTTTATTTTTGTAGATAAAATCCCTGCTTAAAATAGCACTTAGTTTTTTACCATCCTTATTAATAATATTATATTCGGTATTATCTGATATCGGTTCATAAGCCAGGGCTTTTTTAACTACTTCAGCGATGAGCTTTCTGCTCTCTTGTGTGAAGATGTGCAAGGGATTCATGGATAACAACTCTTTTTCTGAGTAACCTGTGTATGAGCACATAACTCTATTCACACTGACGAGTTTGCCTTTGGTAAAATCATATTCATACATCCCTGATGGAGCATTATTGTAGATGTGTTTATATTTTTTTTCACTCTCGCGCAGAGACCCTATCAACTTTTGTTCTTTTTCATGGGAGCGGTTAAGTCCCTTGAGAAGGATAGACACTGAAATGGAACATAGTGCATTTAATATTATAAAATTAACACTTGCCACGTACATATGCGTGGGGTGGTTGAAATCAGGGAATGATTGTCCAAAATCAGTAGTAGCAACCAGGAAACCAATAACAAAAATTGTTGCAATATTGACCAGCACAGTAAAAATTGCAGCTCTTGATCCCAATAAGATTCCTGCAATGAGAGAGAAGCTGAAAAGCCAGAAAGGTCCACCGCCTAAAGGACCAATATAAATTGTAAGGAAAAGACCAATTGAATAGATGAATAGTACAGTAATAGCTGTTCTGATTTTAAAACTTATGTCAGGTAAGGTTAAAAGCATGACCCATGATATCCATGCTGAAACATCAAAAATCAGTAAACCCCAGAGATGTTCTTTAAACACCAGAGGCAGGACAGATAGAAGATTTAATGCTCCTAGCAATACTCCAAAAAAAAGGATTGAGAAGAGAATTCTCTCTCGCCAGTATGGAAGAGTGTCAATTTTATGATCACTCAGTGGCAGCATTTTAGTAATTCTCATTCAGCGTTTTCTCCGCTGTATTGTGATGTTGATACTCAAGTTTGCCATCTTAAAAACCAGCCTGCAATATAAAATTGTTTAATTTTATTGGATCTGATATATTCTCTTTATTTTGTATATTGCTATTCTAAATTTATGATAATAAGACTACAATATTTGAAAAATCAAATCAAATGAATTTTCATTGGGGCAGTGTAAATGTTTTTATTGACATTAAAGCAGAATAAATTTAGCATATATTTATTGTGCATTGGTGATGGTATTAAAAGCACACTATTTTAAATTAATTGTGTGGATGGGGTGACAAGTGAATTCGCAGGAAATTTTTGAAATTTTAAGAGGAAAAATTATCCATCTTGAACTTGAGCCGGAAAAGGTTTTAAACCTGAGCGAACTTGCAGATGAATTCAATGTGAGTCGAACACCAATAAAAGAAATCCTGCTTTTGCTCCAGGCAGAAGAGTGGATTGTGAGGCATGGTTCACATTTCATTGTAACTCCTTTGAGCCTTGAACGTATTCGTGAAATAACCGAAATTCGTATGGTGCTTGAGGTCCAGGCAAATGTCTGGGCTATGCAGCGTATCACTCCGCCTGAATTAAAGCACCTTAAAGGGTTGGAAGATCAGATTCTTAATTTCAAGAGCAGTTGCAGTAATGAAGAAATCGTTGATTTTGATTTTAAGGTACACCATGATATATTCAAAATTGCCAAGAATACACACCTTGCAAAACTTCTGGAACGACTTCTGTGCCATTACCTTCGTTTTTGGCTGTCAATTCCCCGGCAAATCAATCTTGACAGTTTTTTTTCAGAGGCATTACAACTTATCAATGCCATTGAAAAAAAAGAAGAAGCATTGGTTAAAGAATATACAACAGAGCATATCAGAAGATCTGTTGCTGAAATTATGGGTACAGCATAGGTTTATGAATTTTTGGTTTATTAAAAATCAATTTGCGTTCTGTAATAGTATGCCAGTCTATTTTTTTTCATTTGACAATCTTAAACAAGCACTTAAGTTTTGTCATATTTTTATTAATAAAGGAGAATGACATGTCTGAATTAACAGCTGTTTTTAAAACAAACAAGGGTATCATCAACATAAAATTATTTCCTGACAAGACCCCTGTTACGTGTGGTAGCTTTGTGAACCTTGCAAAAAAAGAGTATTACAATGGTCTAAAATTCCATCGGGTTATTCCTGATTTCATGATCCAGGGGGGTTGTCCCCAGGGAAATGGAATGGGTGGTCCGGGATATGAATTCAAAGATGAATTTGATAAGGATCTCAAACATGATAAACCAGGGATTCTTTCCATGGCAAATGCAGGTCCTGGAACAAATGGCAGCCAGTTTTTTATCACACACGGTCCAACTCCCCACCTTGATGGTGTCCACACTGTTTTTGGTGTGATTGAAAAAGATGAAGATCAGGACATTGTGAACAGCATCACCCAGGGTGACATCATTGAAACAATTACCATTAAGGGTGATTGTGATGAGCTGTTTAAACAGGTTAAACCTGAACTTGACGGGTGGAATAAAGTATTGGACAAATAACTGCTTCAGCACCAACAAGAAAATAGTGGAAAAAAGGTCGGATTTTATATAAATTGCGACCTTTTTTTATGCATTAACCAGGAGAGATAGAGTGTAAATGATTTGACTTGAATCCCATTTAGATTTATACTGTATGTATTTTTAATTTAGTATGGATTTATTTTTATAAAATTATTGTAAAAGGAGATATAAGTCATGGGTGATTTAATTTATCTTGATAATGGAGCAACCTCTTTTCCAAAACCGGAAGAGGTGTATTCTTACATGGACAGTTTCTACAGGAACAATGGTGTTAATCCGGGAAGATCAGGCTATGACCTCTCCATTGAGACAGGAAGTGTAATTGAAGATACAAGGAAAATTCTTACCCAATATTTTAATGGCACTGATCCAAACAGACTTATTTTCTCATTAAATTCCACTGATGCACTCAATCTTGCAATATCAGGTCTACTTGAACCTGGTGATCATGTGATTACAACAACCTTAGAACACAACTCTGTTCTAAGGCCTCTTTACCATATGTCTCTATATAGTGGTGTAGAGGTTGATTATATACCATTTGATTCAAAAGGCTTTGTTGATCCTGATGATTTTGCAGCAAAAATTAAAAGCAATACCAAACTTGTTGTGTTGAATCATGCATCCAATGTTATCGGGACAATACAGCCTGCAGAGAAAATTGGAAAGATTTGTAGGGATAACAGCATAACGTTTCTTGTTGATGCCTCCCAGACAGCAGGTAAAATTGAAGTTGATATGGCCAGGCTGAATATTGATGTTGTAGCGTTTACCGGGCATAAGTCTCTTCTTGGACCTGTGGGGATTGGTGGATTGTGTGTGGGGGACAATGTTGAGATCAAACATACGAGGGCGGGTGGAACAGGCGTAAAATCTGCTGTTAAGGGTCATCTGGAAGAATATCCTTACAGGCTGGAATATGGAACACTGAATTCTGTTGGAGTTGCAGGATTAAATGCAGGCGTTCAATGGCTTTTAAACAAAGGCATTGATAAAATCCATACTAGGGAGATGGCTTTGACCAAAAAGTTTAGAGATGGATTGAATACAATAGAAAATGTAATTACATATTGCCAGGATGATCTAACTGATCATATAGGGGTTCTAAGCTTTAATATCAAGGGGTTTGAATCTGTAAATACAGGTACGATCTTAGATGGTGAATATAATATCGCCTGCAGAACAGGGTTGCAGTGTGCACCACTGGTTCATGAACAGATTGGAACAGATAAGATCCATGGAACTGTCAGGATGGGTTTTGGCCCATTTAATACTGAAGAACATGTGCAAAAAGCACTGATTGCCATTAGAGAAATTGCTGAGACATATGTATAACTGGTATAGATTAAAGGTTTGTGCTTGACTTGCTTAAATTAAATTTATAAAGTAAAAAAAAATTTAATTTAAGTGTTGAAAAAGTATAAGAGGAAAATAATGTTAGATGTACCACGGACTACTGATACTGTCTTGATGGTAAGACCCTATGATTTTGGATTTAATGAAGAGACAGGTCAGGACAACAAATTTCAAAAAAAACTTAAAATATCCAATACCCAGATCAATAGAAAAGCAAACATCGAATTTCAAAATATGGTTGATCTTCTTGAAAATGAAGGAGTAACTGTATTGATTTTAGAAAAGCCTGACAAACCATATTCAATATCACCCGATGCAATTTTTCCTAATAACTGGTTTTCCACTGAACATGATGGGACCATACTTGTTTTCCCCATGGCTGCCCAGAACAGACGCTTTGAAAAAAGACCTGCTGATGTTGAAAGACTGCTGAAAACAAACGGATATAAAGTCAGAAATATTATTAATGTAGGTCATTTAGATGAGACAGACTGTTTTCTTGAAGGTACTGGAAGTATGGTGATTGATCACCGAGCTGAGATTGTTTATGCTGCAAGATCTAAACGGTGCAATGCTGAACAGTTTGATAACTTTATACGTCTCAGATTTTATAAGGAGGGCATACTTTTTGATACAAAAAGTTCAAACGGTTTTCCTGTTTATCACACCAATGTTATGATGGGAATTGGGGAAAAATTTGCTGTTGTCTGTCTTGAATGTATTAGTAATGATAAGGATAGAACAAGAGTTGCCAACTCTTTAAATAAGTTTTTTGATGTTATTGAGATAACCATGCAGCAGATGGAAAAGCATTTTTGCGGCAATATTCTTCAAGTTAATGCCCATGGGAAAAATCCTTTGATTGTTATGTCTGAGCAGGCTTTAGCTGGCTATTCAAAATCAGAGATCAGGAGATTTGAGCAATATGGCAAGATATTGCCTGTTGATCTTAAAACCATAGAAACTGTTGGTGGAGGTAGTGCCCGCTGCATGATGGCTGAAATTTTTTCTGAGAAGATACAATAAAAATGCTCTATTTCCTTCCACCATTTTTCAGGGGATGCTTTGCATTCTCATTATATACTATACACACTATTTTTCTGTGCATGTCTCTTTTTTTCATGGCAGCCATTAAATTCTTCATACGTGTTCAGTTTGTTACTGATTTGTGTACGAGATCTCTTATTTTTATTGCCACTTTATGGGTAAGTATCAACTCTGTTATTATAAATCTTTTCAGTAGGATAGAGTGGGATGTGCGGGGCTTGGAGCAACTTGAAAAGCAAGAGTGGTACCTTGTGCTTTCCAACCACCAGTCCTGGGTTGATATCCTTGTGCTTCAAAAAACATTCAATCGCAAAATACCCATGTTAAAGTTTTTCTTAAAAAAGGAGCTTATCTGGGTGCCCTTTCTTGGGCTTGCCTGGTGGGCACTGGATTTCCCATTCATGAAACGGTATTCAAAAAGGTTTATTGAGAAAAATCCTCACCTTAAAGGAAAAGATTTTGAAAAGACCAGAAAAGCATGTGAAAAATTTAAGAAGGTGCCTGTTTCAGTAATGAATTTTGTCGAAGGAACAAGGTTTACAAAAGAGAAAAAAACAGAAGGAAACTCTAAATTTGAAAATTTACTTCAACCCAAGGCTGGAGGTGTGGCGTTTGTTTTAGGTACAATGGGTGAATCACTCCATAAAATTATTGATGTTACAATTGTCTATCCTGGCACCATACCCACATTTTGGCAATTCATTTCAGGCAGGACCCCAAAGGTAATAGTTGATCTTGAAGTAATGCCTGTAACTGATTCTCTTATGGGTGATTTTTTCAATGATCAACTTTTTAAAGATAGGTTTTGTAACTGGTTAAATACCCTTTGGGAAGAAAAAGATCGTAAAATAGAAAGTTTGTTAAAAAAAGAAGACAGTTTTAGATAAATTGGTTTTCAGGTTATCTTCATCTCATATTGACGGGCTTTTGTTTTGCCATTGCCATTTTGATACATAAGTTCCTTGATTTTAGTATTAATAATTTTTTCCTTAATCTGTTTTTCTGAAAATTTACCTTGAACAATAGTCCCCGGGAACACAATACCTGTAACACTGATTGTTGTGTCACCAGGATTGGCATCACTGAACTTTGTAAGATGTTTTTTCTCCTGCCTCAGATCATCAATATTTTGCTGGGTTTCCAATGTGGAGTCCTCAATATTTTTAACTCTTTTTTCAATGTTGTTTATTTTTTCAAAGCAGTCTTCGAGTTTTTTATTAATTTTGTGCTCTTCGTCTTTTAGAGTGTTAATTGTTTGTTTTAATTTGTAAGTTTTCTCTTTATCCCCATTTTTCTTAGTAATTGAATATATTTGAGAGTTTATCCTTTTTTGATTACTATTGGACTTCTCTTGAATAGTAGCAAACGAAGCGGCACTTTTATGAAGTTTTCTATTTTCTTCAACAAGTTTTTCTCTTTTCTTTATCAGTTTTTCTTTCTCTTTTATAAACGTACGTATTTTGACCTTAATGACTGACAGCTCTTTGTTAACAAAGATATCATGACCAGTTTTGATAATATTGGGTTCAGAGAGTTCAGTTCCAATTTGTTTTGCAACAACTCCCATTTTTGCTGTTATTCTACATGAAATAATTTTTCCGTCCTTTGCAAGGCATGCACCGCTGGTTTCAATTTTAGAGTCTACAAGCTCCCTTGCTATGTAAATATTGCCCATGCAGACAATTTTTGAGTTGCGAATAAATTTGGCATAAACATTACCCTTGGCATAAATTGTTGCTTCATTGATTCCGTTTGTAACAGTCAGATTGCCCTGGGCATGTACGATGCCCCCCTGAATTTCCCGCGCACTTATATCATTGCCCTTTACCTCAAATCCATCTTTTATACACCCTTTTATTTTAACATTGCCATCATAGTTTATATGACCGGTCTTGTAATTCACATCTCCTGTTGTCATATATTCCTGATTAACAACAACAAGACCTGCCCAGGTAAGTTTTGGATATCCATTAACCGTTGCAAGTATTTTAAGGCGATCTTCAGAAAGTTTTGCACCCCTTCCATATCTTAATTTTGCATCCTGTGCTTTATCAACAACAATCTCTTTATTAAATATGGTTTTCCCGTTGCTTGATGCTTTAAGAGGTGTTTTCTCAGATAGTACTGTTCCTTTTTCAACTTGAGGGATTGCCCCCCGGTCTCTAAAGTCAATCTTTCCACTGGCACTTAATCCACCTGCAATTAAATGATCTGTATCAAAAAAATATTCAATTTTTCCATTTTTTCCTTTTACAGGGCTGATACCTTTGGCAGCTATAAATCCTTTTTTCTTAAATCCCCTGGATTTTATGAAACCTAAAAGAAGATCACTATTTACAAGTCCAAAGGTTATACCTTTTTTTTCCAGAAGATTTTGAATATCTTCTGGATAGATATCATCATCAAAATCGTCAGTTTTAGATATAAGCGCTGTCATGGCATCCTGGGTGATTTCAAGCCGTATGCCATGTTTCATGGTTTCTATTGTACTTGCTTTGGATGAGGGTTGTTTATTTTGAGCTAAAGCAGCAGAGTCATTATTTCCAGATTTGGTAATATCCCTGTTTTGATTGGTATTAACATAATCATGTTTAATTTCATTTATTAACCTGTTTTGTATTTTTAAAATTAAATTACGGTGTTCTAATGTTATAATCCCTGCAGTGATCAGCATGTCACCAATGAGTCTCGGGTTTTTATTGGTTTTAAAACTGTGATTTTGCTCTTCCAGGACAAGATCCAGTACGCTTTGGGAAATAAGTCCTTTGTTTACGGCTATTGTGCCAAACTTAACATCTTTTTGCCTTAAAGTTACTGCCTTGGTTGCAGTTACAAGTCTTTTTAGATTTTGGGGAGTGATGAGGTCATTGGAAAGAAAATAATCTTTTAAGGTTTCTTCAGGGTCAGTTGTATTGGAACAGGCATCCATTGCTTCGTCAAATTCCTGCTCTGTTATAAGAGAATTTTTTATTGCAAGTTTTCCGAGTAATGGGGCCTTAACAAAGCTGTTGTTGTTTTTTCCCATAAATATTGCCCATTCTGAATTAAACTATTCCGGCAATTATTCCGGCGATAATATAATTGAATTCAATAATAAATCTGAATTGCATTCTGGATTTAATATTTTCTTTATTAATAACAATAGTAATATATAACATTAATAAAGGCAGTATTGCAAGAAAAAATCCAAGGTTATCTATCCTGCTAAAGAGAGTTGATATGATTAGAATAAATGATATCCAGACCAAAACATGTTTGATTATCAGGATGCTTTTTTTTTCGCCCATAAAGGTTGGTATGGTTTCTCTGCCAGTGATTCTGTCACCTTGTATTCCGAGAATATCAACAACTGCTGTGGTGGAGAAGACAAGCCCTGCAGAAAAAATAAATGCAATGCCAGCAGAAAAAATATCGCCGAGGTTTGAAATGGCAGGCAAAATTGAAGTGACTGTGCCCCACGCCATTGAGATAAGGACAGTTTTTGCCCCTGGTATATCTTTTAGTCGTCTTATTTTGTATTTTTTAAGGAAGGACGGGACTATCTTTAAGTTGTACGAAAGTCCAAGGATACTCATTATTAAAAGTAAAGAAAAACTTGTTATACCGGTTGTCCAGGATAGAAAAAGTCCGGTTGCACCAAAAAGGCATATTGCTGTGCCAAAAAGAGCGTAATTGTTTTTATACAATTGCGCTCGGTCAGGGTTATTATATTTATCAGATTTGATTGTAAAAAGGTTATTTAGGACCTGCATGGACAAAATATAGAAAAATGCTATGGCTGTATGTACGAAAACATTTTCAAAAGATTGAATTTTTGAACAGGCATATGTCATACAACCTGCACCTGTGGCAAGCATTATATTGGTGTGTATGAGAAAGTCCCGTGCTTTATAAAAGGCATTTGAGGTTTTATTTTTTTTCTGAAGTTTTTTTTCAATTTCACGGTATGCTTTGCTGATTATCCAGTTTGGGGTTGAAGCTCCTGCTGTAATTGCTATGGATTTAGCAGATGATAAATCTGTCAGATCAAGTTCTGGAATATCTTCAACATGGAAAGCTTTTTTGCATGTTTTGTCGGCGATTTTAAAGAGCCGTTTTGTATTACCACTCTGCTTTCCTCCAAGAACAATTATGACGTCATTTTTATCGGCAATATTCCGTGTTTCAGCTTGACGTTTTTCCGTGGAATTACATATTGTATTGAAAACTTTATAGTGGGGGTGGTTTATTTTTGTCCACCCCTGGACCTTATCAAAAAAAATAGTATCCTGGGTAGTCTGGGCAACAATAACTGCCCTGTCAAGGTCAGGAAGGCTTGCAAGCTCAGTCATATCTGAAATTATATGCCCCTTTTCTTCTGTATAGCCCAGAAGCCCTTTAACTTCAGGGTGGTTTTTATCTCCTATAATCAATATATTATATTTTTTTGCAGCATATTTTTTGATAATTGCCTGGACCATAACAACCCGGGGGCAGGTGGCATTAATAACCTTGAAACCTGCATCTGATAAAGCTTTTTCTTCTTTTGGAGGGACTCCGTGGGCTCTTATTAAAACAACACCTTTCCCTTTTTTGGGGACTTGGTAAATTGTTGATATACCTTTTTGGGCAAGTACATCCATAACCTGGGGATTATGTATTAAGGGTCCATATGTATAGAGTGGATCTAAAGAGGTGTTGGAAGCATCAAGCGCCATTTCTACTGCCCGGCGCACACCCATACAGAATCCTGCTGTCCGGGCAACCGTTATTTTCATGATACTCTATTTAAAATCTCAACAATGTGATCAAATTCCTTTTGATTTTTAAAGTTGATTTCAATTTTACCTTTTTCCCCCTGTTTCATTATCCGGATTTTCGCTTTAATTTTTTTGGTGAGTCTCTCTGATATTTCAGTCATAAATATTTTTTCCGGGGCAGGCTGTTTTACTTTTGGATCTGAAATCTGCTTTTTTAAGGAGTTGATAAGTTTTTCAGTGTCCCTTACAGAAAGCTTTTTAGACAACACAATCTGCCATATTTTTAACTGCTCTTCTCTCTTGCCTGCACCTAAAATGCTTCGTGCATGTCCCATGGAAATTTCATTGGAAGTAAGGCTTCCTTTTATCTGTTTTGGTAAACCCCTTAATCTTAAGAGATTTGCAATTGTTGATCTATTCTTTCCAATTTTTTTCGCCACCATCTCCTGGGTGTAGTTAAACTCTGAAACGAGTCTATAGTAAGCATCAGCTTCCTCAAGGGGATTTAAATCTTCTCTCTGGACATTTTCAATTATGGCGACTTCAAGCACCTGTTCATCTGTTAAATTTTTCACAAAAACCGGCACATGGGTAAGGTTTGCCTGTTTAGCTGCCCGGAGCCTTCTTTCTCCTGCAATCAGCTCATAGGTATCATTAAGGTTGCGTACAAGAAGCGGTTGTATAATTCCCTGCTCAATGATGGACTTTTTAAGTTTTTTCAGCTCTTCATCGGAAAAGTTAATCCGAGGTTGATATCTATTGGGCTGAATATCATTAATGGGGCATTGAAAATGATTGTCTGTTGAATAATCTCCTGACTCATCAATGTCAGGGATAAGTGATGCTACACCACGTCCTAAACCTGTATTTTTCTGTTTTTTCATATTCGTTTAAGAAGCTCCCTTGCAAAAGATAGATAAGATTTTGAACCAATTGAGGATTTATCATAGAAGATGATTGGCATGCCATAGCTGGGAGCCTCTCCAAGTTTAATGTTACGTGGAATTTTTGTTTTAAATACCATCTCCTTAAAATATTTTTCAGCCTCTTCAACAACATTTTTAGAAAGATTTGTCCTGCTGTCATACATGGTAAACAGTATACCTTTAATCTTGAGAGTTGAGTTGACAGACGATTTTATCCTTTTAATTGTATCAAGCAGCTGACTTAAACCTTCCAGAGCAAAAAATTCACTCTGAAGCGGTACAACTATTGAGGTAGAAGCACAAAGAGCATTAAGAGTCAGCAGGCTGAGAGAAGGCGGGCAATCAATAATAATAAATTCAAAATCATTTTTTATTTTTTTTAACAGGTTCCTTAAGATTCTTTCTCTTCCTTCAGCAGCTATCATTTCTACTTCAAAACCAATAAGGTCAACATTTGCCGGAAGGATTTTTAAATTGGGTTGCTCTGTTGGTAAAATAATTTCATTTATATCAGCCTTGCCGATCATTGCATCATACATGGAATTTTCTAGAGACGGCTTGTCAATACCTAAACTGGTTGTTGTGTTTGCCTGGGGATCACAATCCACAAGTAAAACTTTTTTTCCAAACTCAGCAAGTGCAGCAGAAAGATTTACAGCGGTTGTTGTTTTCCCTACTCCACCTTTTTGATTAGCAAGACTGATTATTTCTGTCATAGTTTAATTTTTTAGTTTTTTTACATTTCTGTTTCAGGGTGAAAAACATTAACTCCTTTAAGATCTTCACCAAGGTATTCCCGTTCATTGGGACCTAAAATACCAAGGGAAAGACAGATTAATGTCCAAAGATGCACTACAGGATAATTGCTGCCATAATGATGGCTCAGCTCATGTATCTGGGCATGGCAGTTATGACATCCTGCTATACAATAATCAGCTCCAGTTGCTTTTATCTGGTCGTCTTTGATTTTTCCATAGGCAAGCCTTTCATCTTTATATCCAGACTGAAGAAAGCCACCTCCACCACCACAGCAATAATTGTTGGATTTATTTGGAGTCATATCAACAAAATTTTCTTCACCAACAATAGATTTTACAACAAATCTCAAATCTTCGGCAATGGGATCACCAAATGATTTTCTTACAATCTGGCATGGATCCTGGACAGTAAACTTGATTTTCAAATCCTTGTTCCAGTCTGAGTTGACTTTTAATTTGCCTTCTCTGATCCATTTTGCATAATATTCATATATGTTTTTTACTTGAAATTTATGTTCAAGATTATATTTTTTCAATCCTGCCAGGATTGAGAATGTTACGTGCCCTCACTCGGTGTTGAGGAACGTCTTACACCCAACCTCATCGGCAGCGTCTGCTGATTGTTTTGTGAGATGTTTCCATGCATCATCATCAGCCAGAAAAAGGCAATAATTTTCTCCTCCCCAGCCTTTACTGGTGTATGTCCAGTTGGCACCAACTAAATGAAGAATCTTCCATAGAGGTACCATTTCATCAGGTTCTGTTACAGGTTCTCTTGAATTCTGGTTAAGGACAAATTCAGCTCCCTGCTTGTCTATGGGGGCTTGCATATCTGCAAATTCAGGTTGTGCTTCCTGATACTCTTCAAGTACATCTTCCACAACAAAGGTAAAATCATCAGGTGGTGTTCCCATGGCGCTTCCTGACTCATTTGCCAGAGCTGCATCACAGGAGCCAAGGATGCCTTTTGGTCTGGTTTCCCTTGGCCATGATTGTCTTACATTAAATATGAGCTGGGGAATGTTGATTTCCATGGGGCAGACATAGATACATCTTTGGCACATTGTGCACATCCATGCCCACTCTGAACTTAAAATCTCTTCATCCATGCCAAGGGCTGCCATTCTAAGGAATTTTCTTGGGTCCATATCTCTAAGACCTGTTGCAGGGCAGCCTGATGAACATGCTCCGCAGGTAAGACACGCATTCAGGTTTCCTCCGTCAGGCAGGATCTCCATAACTTTATCTTTAAAGATACTTTTTTTGCCCCTCTCAATTTTAATAGCTGCTTCACCCATGCTGCTTTTACCTCCATTTAAAACAATTATAATGAAATTTAATATGTTTTTTAAATATACATATTAAAGATTATCCTGTTATTATCCATATTTATTTCTCGTATTATGGCTTTTATGTCAATAGATTTTTAAAAAAAGAGGGTTTGACAAATTTTTTGTTTGCACTAATATTTGATACAATATAATGGTATTAAAATAATAATGGAACAATTAAAAATAAGCAAAAGCTCAATACAGATTAGAGATTTACCTGATCTGCCCATACATAAAAAAAAAGATGAGATCATTGAGAAAGTCATCAATAACAGTGTTGTAATAATTTCAGGTGAGACAGGTTCAGGTAAAACAACCCAGATACCCAAGTTCCTTTTGCAGGCAGGAGTGGGAAAAAAGGGAATGATCGGCTGTACCCAGCCCCGAAGGATTGCAGCTGTAAATGTTGCCTTGAGAATAGCTGAGGAGTTAGGTCAGAGGGTTGGAGATACTATAGGTTATAAAATCAGGTTTGATGATAAAGCATCAAAAAATTGTATAATTAAAATCATGACCGACGGGATTTTACTTGCTGAGACCCAGAAAGATCGGTTTTTAAAGCAATATGAGGCCATTATTGTTGATGAGGCCCATGAGCGCAGTCTTAATATCGACTTTATCCTTGGAATATTAAGAGATCTTGTAAAAAAAAGAAAAGATTTAAAGCTCATAATTACTTCGGCAACAATAGACACGGAAAAATTTTCCAAAGCTTTTGATAACGCACCTGTTATTGAAGTGTCAGGCAGAATGTTTCCCGTTGATGTAAAATATATGCCCCTGGAAACTAAAACAGACCCACCAGCTTCAAAGGTTGAAACAGAGGACGTCGAATATGTCGAAGCTGTTGCTGATGCAGTTGATTACATCCTTTCAAGATATCCAGATGGTGACATTCTTGTATTTATGCCCACTGAACAGGATATTTCTGAGACGATTGAACTTGTGAAAGCACGGCAGATCGACAAGAGAGACCTTTTGGTTCTGCCTCTTTTTGCAAGACTTGCCGGAAAAGAGCAGCAGAAAATTTTTAAAACAGGACATTTAAGAAAAGTTATTATTTCCACAAATGTTGCTGAGACATCCCTTACAATACCTTCCATAAGATATGTAATTGATACAGGGCTTGCAAGGATACCAAGCTATTCTCCCAGAACCAGAACCACATCACTTCCAGTAAAAATGATCTCCAAGAGCAGTGCTGATCAGAGAATGGGAAGATGTGGCAGGGTAGCAAACGGCATGTGCATAAGGCTGTTTGATGAAGAAAGCTTTGAGTCAAGACCATTTTTTACATCTCCTGAAATTGTAAGAAGCAACCTTGCTGAAGTGATTTTAAGAATGATTTCCTTAAAGCTTGGAGATGTTGCTTCTTTTCCATTTATTGATTCGCCTTCGGACAAAAGCATTAAAGATGGGTTTGCAACACTGTTGGAACTTGGTGCTATTGAAGAGAAGATAATTATTAGAAATAAAAAAAAGCAAAGAATTTATAATCTTACAAAAATAGGGAAAATAATGGCGCGCATCCCTGTTGACCCTAAACTTTCCAGGATACTAATTGAAGCTGATAAAAGAGGATGCCTTGGCAAGGCAATAATTATCACATCAGCCCTTGCCCTTGCAGATCCAAGACAGAGACCAAGTGAGAAGGCTCAGCAGGCTGATCAAAAGCATGCTCAGTTTAACGATTCAAGTTCTGATTTTATATCTTATTTGAATATTTTCAAAGCATATAAAAATGCCCAGAAAAGATTGAAATCACGGTCAAAATTAAGAAAATTCTGCAGTGATAATTTTCTCTCTTTTAGAAGATTAAGGGAGTGGGAAGATATCAGCCGACAGATAAAAAAAATTTTATCTGAAAATTTCATCCGGGGGAAAAAAGTTGATTTTAATACAAGTACCCGGGGGCTTAAAGCAAAAACCAATGAAATCGGTGGAGAGCTTTATACTGCCATACATAAATCCCTGCTGACAGGATATCTTACAAATATTGCCCATAAAAAGGAAAAATATCTGTTTAATGCTGCCAAGGGACAGCAGGTGATGATTTTTCCCGGCTCAGGATTGTTTAAAAGCTCAAAAACGTGGATTATGGCAGCACAATTTATTCAAACAAGCAGACTCTTTGCAAGGTGTGTTGCAAACATTGACCCTGCCTGGGTTGAACAGGTGGGCAAAGAGCTCTGTACATATACATGGTCTCTGCCCCATTATGAGAAAAAAAGAGAGGAGGTGGTTGCAAGGGAGCAGGTCTCTTTGTTTGGATTGGTTCTTATAGGATCAAGAATAGTCTCCTATGGCAAAGTCAACAAAGCTGAAGCAGGGGATATATTTATCAGAAAAGCTTTGGTGGAAGGTGAACTGGATAGAAAATTTAACTTTATGATTCACAATAAAACATTGATTGAAGAGGTACAGACATTTGAAGATAAAATAAGGAAAAGAGGTGTTCTTGTTAGTGAAGATGATATTTTCTTGTTTTATAAAGCAAGGCTTAAAAGAGATTTTTTCAATATAAGGACATTTGCAAAACACATTAAAGACAAAGATGATACTTTTTTAAGATTAACAAAAAATGATTTGATCAAAAGCAAAGTTGACGATGATGAACTTGAAAAATTCCCTGATATGCTTGAGATGGGGAAAGCAAAATTCAAACTTGAGTATGCATTCTCTCCAGGTTCAAAAAATGATGGAGTGACTGTAAAGGTTCCTTTTGTATCAGCCCCTTCAATATCAGCCCATGCAATTGAAAAACTTGTCCCAGGTCTTTTTGAAGAGAAAATCATAAATTTGATAAAAAATCTTCCAAAAAAATACAGAACAAAACTTGTTCCTGTTTCCGAGAAAGCAACCATCATAGCAAATCTGATGCCAAAACAGGATAAACCACTATATACTTTGTTAAGCCAATTTATAAAGGAGAGATTTAATCTTGATATCCCAGCTTCTGTCTGGTCTGATAAAAATCTGGATAAACATCTTAAAATGCGCATTTCTATCAGGGATGAGAAAGATAAAGAGATTGCAGTATCCAGGGACAACTCTTTTATAAATCAGTTTTATGACAATGAATCCCCTGGCAAAGGTGCTTTTGCAAAAGAGAAGGCAAAAAGAGAGAGAGAAAATATCTTATCATGGGATGTTGGTGATCTTGGAAAACCTGAAGTTATAAGAGAAAAAAATGGCATTGTTTTTAATGTATTTCCTGGTCTTGCAAAGGAGAATGGAAAAGTTGCACTCAGGCTCTATAAATCAGAAAAGCTTTTTTTAGATGGTCATAAAAAAGGTGTGATGTCTTTGTATGTTATATCCAATGCAGAACAATTCAAAGCACTTAAAAAAGACATAAGAGTGTCGGGAATAATAAAAAAGCACGCCTCTTTTTTCAGTGGAACAAAGGTATTTCAAACAAATCTTTTTAATGCAGTTGTAAGTCATTTTTTTTTAAAGGATATTCGAGGGGGACAAGAGTTTTTAAATCATGCCAAGGCAACTTTTCCTGAATTATATAATAAAACCAAAGATTTTCTTCAAATAGTTGATACACTCCTTGATGAATATGAAAGAACTGCTGAATATCTGCAAAAGCTTGATCTTAAAGCCTCTAAAAGGGTCAAGGTAAAAGCGTTAATTGTAAAATTGCATGGTGATATTAAAAGCCTTGTCCCTGAAAATTTTCTTGAGCTTTACGATTTTGCCAGAATCAAAGATTTAAACAGATATATCAATGCGGTCAGAATAAGAGCTGAAAGAGCTTTTGCCGATCCTGCCAAGGATGCTAAAAAAGCAGCTCCCCAGGAAAAATTTTCCATCTATCTAAACACTCTTTTGAACAATTTGTCCTCCAATACCTCAAAGGAGAAGATAGAAAAAATCGAAGAGCTGTTCTGGATGCTGGAAGAGTACAAAATATCGGTTTTTGCCCAGGAGATAAAACCTGCTTTTAAAATATCTTCAAAAAAACTTGATACTTTTGTGGCAAAGATTTCAACAATGGTGTGATTGTTTTTTTGAATTTTGACATGGATGCAGTTTTTTCCCATCAGGCAATTTTTTAATCTGAATACGAATATATTTCGTACGAAATCTTATTAATGGTTGATTTCGTAAGTCGAAGGGGGTAGAATAGAGAAATAACACCATATTTTTTGCAAAGTTATCAATATTTACTCTTACACCTGAACAGGATAGAGGATGGGAAAACAGAGACATAAAATCTTGATTATTGAGGATAAACAGAAGATAGCAGCTGCTCTGGGCGGAATACTGAAAAAAAACAAGATTGAATTTATATGGTGTGAAGATGGAACAGCAGGGCTCAAAGAGTTGAGAAACAGTGATTCTTTGTTTGCCTTAATAATTTGTGACCAGCAAATGTCCGGCATGTCAGGTATCGAGTTCCTTGGGCAGGCGAAAAAAACAAATCCCATGGCCCTTCGATTTTTAATAAGTTCAGGCTTGGATGACAATGTGATGACAGATGCAGTTAATAGAGGGATTATTCAGAAATTTCTCCAGAAACCTTGGGAAATTGCTACCCTTGTTGCAATTACAAAAAACAGCTTTGTCCAGTTTAATCATAGTATTGAGAATAGAAAACTTTTAAAATCAGCAAGGGATAAGAATAAAAAACTATATGGGATAGATCACAACCTCAATAAAATTTTAGAGAGCCATAAAGCCAAAATTAAAGAGTTTGACAAGCAGATAGCATCGGCAAAATCTAAAAGTGAAAAAAATTTCTCAGTTGATTATTTTATTAAAAAATTTGAGCAGTATGGTATGCTTGAAACCGCTCAATTTAATTCACTGTTTCAAACCACACTGGGTGAGCTTTTTAAACAATTTAATGATATAGCAGAAAAAAATGGGTTTGAAATACCCAGGATAGATTAAAGAGTTGCAAATGCCAGCAAATAAATCAGAAAATAAGTATAACATTATTCTTATTGAAAATGACACCACTCTTTTTAATAAGGCAAAGGATATTCTTGTAAATTCTCAACTCTCTCCTGCTGAACCTGTATTGGATGAGATGAAATTTGAAATTATAATTGTTTCACCATCAAAGTTTCTTGATTATTTAGAGGGAAAAAAAATAATTCCGCCATCTTTTGTTATTTGTGTCAAAGATTCTGATAATATTCATAAAAATATATTTATCAGATCAAAAGAGATAATACCGGAAACACGAAGAATGCTGATTGCTGCACCAAAAGAGAGAGATGAAATTATCGATTTAATTAATAATAGTGATATCCATTTCTGCTTTATTGATCCGTTGGACAATCAGGAATTTTTACAACTTATACAAACTGGTCTCATCGGATTTAAAAATGGTACTAACTGGGATTATATTAAGAGAGTTGTGGATGAACAGAATGGCAGAATGTATAAATTAGCAAAGAGTTTAAAAGAGCAAGGTGATAAATATTCACAAATTAAACTTAAAAGAAAAGAGGAGCTTGAAAGAATACAATCTGGGGTTGATAAAACAGAAGGTGCCTCAAATAGAGATACTCCCCTTGAAAAATATTTATCTGTAAACAGCATATCTCTGACTGCCAACGATCTTAAAATAGGATTCAAAAACCTGGCAGATAAACTAAAAAAATTATTTGATGGGATGGCATCAAATAGTTTAATTGATTTTAAGACAGAGAAATATTCTGATATTTTGAGTCGGAAGATTAAGCCTGAAACCCATGGCAAATATGATGGGCAGATAATAAGTGATCTTCTGCACTATATTTTGAAAAGTGATAAACCCGCATCAAACTCTGATTCCATAAAAGAGCTTAAGTTAAAAACCCGAAAAGAAAAAAAATGGCAGAGAATCGTAATCAGTGAGAAAAAAAAGGATGGAGAGCAAAATGATGCACATGAACAGACAACCCGGACTGAAAAGGGTAATTCGGAAAATTTAATGGAACTGCTTGAGCAGGCTCTTCAGTTTGAAATGGATGAAGAGAGGTTGAGTATGCGGGTTCGGATTATAAAGAAAGATTCTGACATCCTGACAGTGGAAAATATTTTTGACTACTTGAGAATTGCAGGAGCCAGCTATGGGTTAATTAATGAACAGACTCTTTTAACATGGCTTGAGAGCAAAGGTTCTGTCCAGCAGTTGATTGTTGCTGCCGGGACCCCACCGCAACAAGGTGAGGATGGGAGTGTGACATATCATTTTAATACTGATTTTATACATGCAGGGCAGGTCAAGCCAGATGGAAGTATAGATTTCAGAGAGAGGGGAAGTATCCCGTTTGTTGAAGAGAATACTTTGCTTGCTGAGAAAATCGCTGCAAAACCCGGGAAGCCTGGGATTGATATTTCAGGCGCACAGATTGCTGTTTCTGAACCTGTTGACCCTGTTTTTGTTGCAGGTGATAACACCTTTGAATCAGAAGGGGGGCTGAAGATTTATGCAAAAACAGGAGGACAGCCGCATCTGGATGCCATGGGTACAGTCTCAGTAGCTCCAGTGCTTAATATTGACAGCAATGTTGATTTTGAGACAGGAAATATATCGTTTAAAGGCAGTATTGTTGTGAGTGGCACTGTGAAAGAGGGGTTCAAGGTTGAAGGCACTAATTTGACAGCTAAACAGATTGTTGGGGCTCAAATTAATATAACCGGCGATTTAAATATCAGTGCGGGTATAATTGACTCTGATATTAAAGCTCTGGGAAATATTCAGGCTAAATATATAAATAATACACATGTTGAAACTTTCAGTAATTTAATGATTACAACCGAGGTACTGGATTCAAAAATTAATTTAAGTGGTAAATTTGATGGTGGAAAAGCCCGCATTATTGGATCTGAAATAATTGCCAAAGGTGGTATTGAAGTTGGACAGATTGGAACCCAAGGCTCAACTCCGGTAAAACTCAGGGTTGGTGTGGATGATTATATCTTAAAACTTACAAGTAAAGTAGATGCAAAATTAATAGAAGCAACCAGCGAGATAAGACGTATAAAAAAAGATATTGAGGATTTAAACAAGCAGGATGAAAAATATTTTAAAAGTGTTACAGAATCAGCTCATATTCAGGACAGATCTCAATTGGAAATAAAGGACTATAAAGAGAAACTTGTTGATTTAAAAGAGTCTGGCAATGTATCTGAACTGAAAAAAATTAAAAGTGAGATTGAACAGCTTGGGCAAAAAGCAAAGGATGCTGAAAAAACAGTTGAAAAAGCCCTGGACAATCAAGATAGGATTGAAAAAGAGATTAATGTGAAGAAGAGACAGATTGAGAAATTAGAAGAGATGAATGTTGGTTTTGTGAACGAGAAAAGAGCCTTAAAGGAACAGTCGGATAAAGGAGAAGCCGTCCCCTGTGTAATTGTGAACAATAAAGTTATGGCAGGGACCAGAGTCGAAAGCACAGCTTCTTCATTAACTGTCAGAGATGATACTTCAAAATGTAAAATAGAAGAGATAAATATGAAAGCACAAGGTGCTGCAGATTATTATGAAATGCATTTAATAAATCTGTAGTCCATATTAAGAGAGTTTATGAAAATTTTTAAACTTTAACCTACCCAAAAATTTTATCTTAAAAAATATCCCATTGCATTTTATTGTAATAATTAGTTTGTATTAGTAAGTTTTATTTATTTTTAAAAAATATAAATAAAGTATTGACAAATAGTAACTAAAAATATATGAATATATACTGTTTGAGTTTGTAAAATTTGCAAAATAATGCAAACAAAAAAGAACAAACTTTGGATGAATAATGTTTGGAATATAATCTTTGGATAATGAAAGGACGCTGTTTGATAAGTCATATCCCAAGTCAGACAATCCCCATCTCCTTTATAAACATTATCCTGCCTGCTGCCTTGAACAGCCCTCAAGGCACCAGGCATTTTCCTTTAATTAGTTTTTTTAAGTTTTAAGCAAATTTTTAATATCCTCAAGAATCATATAAAGACAAGGTACCATAACCAGAGTGATAAAGGTGGCAAAGAGTATCCCAAACCCTAAAGAGATTGCCATGGGAATTAAAAACTTTGCCTGTCTTGAGGTTTCTGTGATTATGGGTGCAAGCCCGCCACATGTAGTAAGAGTAGTAAGCAAAATTGGTCTGAATCTCTGGATGCCTGCAGCATGAATCGCTTGCAGAGCAGGTGTTCCTGATCGGTGTCTACGGTTTGCAGAATCAATAAATACCAGGGAATCGTTCACCACCACTCCTGACATGGCAACAAGTCCAAACAGGCTCATGACAGAAAGCGAGTAGCCCATGATAATGTGACCTGCAATGGCACCTATTATTCCAAAAGGAATACAGAACATAATTATAAATGGCTGGAGATAGCTTTTAAATGGTATGGCTAAAAGGGCAAAAATACAGAGCAAGGCCAACCCGAGCCCTTTTAGAAGAGCTGTGATGCTCTCTTTTATTGCAGCTTTATGACCTTTAAAACTAAAAGATAACCCAGGGTATTTAGCTAAAAGGGCAGGGAGGATCTCTTTTTTCATATCTTTTATGATATTTTCAGCTTTTGGAGGCGGGCGGACATTGGCAGATACTCGAATTTCCCGCCTGCCATTGGTTCTTTTTATGGTGGTGTATGCTCTGCCTGCAACAACCTCAACAGCATCCCGAAGTTGGATTTCTCCTTGGGGCGCAAGCAGCACCAGCTCTTCAAATGTTGATTCAGACATTCTCTCTTGTTTTGGCAGCCTGACTTTGACAGTAACCTCGTTTCTTCCCCGTTGGCTTTTTACTGCCGATATCCCCTGGAAAGCATGCCTGATTTGATTTGCAACTTCCCTGGATGTCAGACCCATTCTCTTTCCCCGGGGGGTCAAAGTAATATCAAATTGTTTTTTCCCCTTGGCAGATCCATCATCAATATCATGGACAATGGGATACCCGGATAAACTTTTTGCAAGCTCTTCCCCTGACCTGTTTAACAGATTTGTATCCCTGTGGCTTAAACTTACAGTTAAATTTTTTCCTGAGCCGGGTCCGCCTCTATTGGATTCAAAGGAGATGTTCTCAAGCCCTGCTATTAACCCTGTTTTTTTTCTCCAGAGAGTTGTGACTTCTGTTGTGTTTAATGGGCGGATATCCGGGTCTGTCAAATATATACTTACCTGAACCACACTGTTTTGAACCTGCGAAAAAACTCCATTGGATAATTGAGCTTTGCCATTTTTTTCAATAATCTTATTGGCGCTCTGGACAAGGTGCTGCTCAATATTTTTTATTGCTGCAGTGGGTGTACCATGGGGCAGCTTTGCTTCACAAAATGCATAATCTGATTCTACTTTAGGGAACATTACCATGCCCATGCGACCGGAAGAGACATACCCTGCAGTTATCATGAGCAAGGCAATCCCAAGGGCAATAATAGAGTATCTATGCTCTATTAGCTTAAGGAGTAATCCCCCATAATATTTCTTTACAGCAGCTTCAAAAGAGCGGCTGAATCTTTTCTGCCATTTTTCAAGATGGTTTAAAGGGAAGAACAGAGGACGTTTGTTTTTGTGGCTCAAGTGGGCAGGTAAGATGAAAAGACTCTCAATCAATGAGACCCCAAATACTGCAATCACTACAATAGGGATAGTTTTAAATATTTTTCCCATGAATCCCGGAACAAACATCAAAGGCACAAAAGCCACCATATTGGTTATCACACTGAAAATCACCGGCATGGCAATGCTTCTGGTTCCTTTTACAGCAGCATCAAATAGCGAAAGCCCTCTGTTCCTATGATAATAGATATTCTCTCCCACAACAACTGCATCATCAACAACGATTCCCAATGTAACAATAAATGCAAACATGCTGATAATGTTTATGGTGAACAAGGTGGTAGAAAGAAAGAGAAAAGAGCCCAGAAAAGAGATGGGAATGCCAAGGCTGACCCAGAATGCTAAACGAATTTCAAGGAAAAGAGCCAGGAAAAAAAAGACCAGTGCAAGCCCTATATAGGCATTGCGAAGTAACAGGTCTGCCCTCTGGGCAAACACTTTTGACCTGTCTTTTACAAGGGTAAGACTTATCCCGTCAGGCAGGGAGTTGTTAATCTGTTTTATAACTGCTTTCCCTGTTGCAGCCACTTTTAAAGGTGCCTGTTCACCCACACGAAATATCTTTATGACAACAGCTCTTTTTCCGTTAAAAGATGCCCATGAGTCATTATCTTCAAATCCTTCTGTGACACTTGCGATGTCTTCAAGCAATACACTTGAACCATTTTCCAGTAAAATAACAGGTAAAGCAGCATATTGTTTTGCATAGTCTTTTCGATCTTTAATCCGTAGAAGGATATCACCACTGGAAGTTTCAATACTGCCTCCACCAAGTTCGACAGATGCTTTTGAAATTGTAAGTGCAACCTCTCGTAAAGTAATATTATAACGTCTCAGAGTCTTGCTTGCAATTTCTACCTGAATTTCCCTGTCTTTGACACCTTCAAGCTCAACCTGGGAAATACCTTTATCTGCGAGCAGTTTGTCACGAACCTGCTCTGCAAGTTTTTGTATATTTTGTTCAGAAGTATCTCCATACAATGCAACTCTTAATACCTCTCTTTTTCTCACAGCAATGGAAACCCCGGGCTCTTCTGCTTCATCGGGAAAGGTTGAGATTCCATCGACTTCACTCTTGATTTCCTGCCATAGGCGGTTGATATCAGTACCTTTAAGGGCTTCGACACTGATAGAAGCATACCCCTCATTAGCAGTGGCAGTAATTTCATCAATACCCTCTATGTCCTGAATCGCCTCTTCAGTAGCAATGATAATACCTTTTTCCACCTCTTCCGGGCTGGCACCTGGGTAGGCAATTGATATATTGACTCTGTCAAGGCTGAAGTCAGGAAAGACCTCCTGCTTGATATTAAATCCCATGAAAAGTCCACCTATAAGCAAAATAGCCATCAACAGGTTTGCAGTAACACTATTGCCTGCCATCCAGGCAATGGGACCTTTGTATGTGTCGGGATATTCTTCTTGTGTCATGAACCATCTCCTGCAGCGAGTTGTAATGTCATACCGTTCACTGCAACTGGTATATCTGATGTTATCACTTTGTCACCGGGGTTAATTCCTGAATTTATATAAACTGTTTTGCCCTGTTTCCATGCAAGGCTTATTTTTTTTATCTCAAGGACTCCTGCATTATATACCCAGACTGTATTGTCATCCCTAAGTATAGATCGTGGTATTGAGAAAACATTTTTAATGGTTTTTCCAAAAATTTGAATATCTACATGGTCACCCAGGAGTAATTGTGGATTATTGTTCTGTTTTTTTAAATTCAATGGGTCAGATACTAATATTATAACACCTGCCATACGGCTTTTGTCAGCAACTTTACCAGTTGTTCGGACTACTTCTCCCTGCCAGGAATGGTGTGAATAGTTTGAATGGATGATTGCTTTGCAAGGTGACGATTTATTAATTACAATTGCACCCAGACGATCTAAAGGCACCTGGGCTTCAACCTGGTACGTATCCACATCAACCAGAGCAGCAAGCGAGCCTTGAGTGTTGACAAGCGATCCAACATTAACATGTTTTTCAAGAATAAGAGAGTTAAACGGAATAAAGACCTTTGTCCTGGCAAGGTTCAGCTTTGCTTTTTCAAGATCGGCCCTGGCACTCTGCACCAAGGCATTTGCCTGCATCAGTTGTGGCTTTCGTAAAGCAAGATCTGTTGCCTTGATCTCCTCTTCTGAAACTTCATTGATAAGTTTAAGCTCTTCTTTTGCAATAAACTGACTGCCTTTTTCAATGGCAAGTCCTGATATGGCTTTGTCAAGTGCACTTTGAGCTTTTTGAACTCCAATTTTATAATCTGATGTATCAAGCTGCAAAAGCATCTCTCCTTTTTCCATCACTGCACCTTTGAGAAAATCAGGCGATATTGATACAACTTCTCCCATCAGTTTTGATTTTAACACAACTTCTCTGTTTGGTATCACTATGCCCATTGCATGAATTGAGCTTTGATAATCTCCTGGTTTAAGAGATATGGTTTTTACTATCATTGTTTGTTTTTTTGGTGGCTTTCTTTTCATTTTTGGCTCACTTGAATTAAAGTATGACCAACCTGCCAGACCAAGAAGAATTAAACAAATCGGTAAAATAATTTTCATGGATAACTTCATTTTATTCTCTCCATATTTCCACTCCCCATCCAAGGGTTTTGTATAGTTTGACCTGTTCCTTGATAAACATTGCCTGTTCCCCAACTAATTGCCTTTCAAGTTTTTCAATGCTGGTCCAGGCAATCAGATATGATAAATAACTTGCCTGACCGTTTTGGTATTGCAAACTTGCATCTTTCAGAGTTAACCTTGCAAGGTTGAGTTCCTCTTCCAGCAAATTTATAAACTCTCTTTGTTTTTCAATTTTGACAAGGGAGTCTTCAACTTCAAAAATAGCTTTGGCAATGATTTTTGTATAGATATGAAGCTGCTCTTCAGCAGCAGCTTTGGCTCGGTTGATTTCGGCTATTCTTAACCCGCCATCAAAAACAGGACCTGCTATGCTTGCACCAAGGGCTGCTACCCAATTATTAAACAATAGATCAAGCTTTCCGCTGGAAAATAGAGCCTGGGCTGTGAGCTTGAAAGATGGCAAGAGGTCAGCTTTTGCTGCTGTAATTCGCCACTCAGATGAGAATAGCCTCATCTTTGCAGCCTGGATATCTGGTCTGTTGTCTATAAGATCAGATGGTATACCAAGTTTTGGCATACTTAAAGGTTCAGGAAGTTTATTTGCAGCCACTTTAATCATATTAGTTGAGGCTTTGCCAGATAAAAAAGAGAGGTTGTGTAGTAAAAGCCTTGCCTGTTTTTCAAGCAGCGGGAGTTGTGAATTTGCCTGGGCAAGGGCTTCTCTTTGCTGGGATATATCAAGTGCATTTGCCTTCCCATTCATAAATCGTAACTTTTGAAGTTCCAGCAGGGTTTTATTTATTTTGATCTGGTTGTTTAAAATGGTTTTTTTGTTTCGGGTGGCAATAATATCAATCCAGATCTCAGTAATGTTCATTGTAAGTTCCAGCATGGCTGCCCTTAAATCCTGCCTGGCAGCTTCAAGGTTTGAAACTTGAGCCTGTTTCAAGGCTTTTGTTTCTCCCCACACATCAGCAGTATATGATCCTGTAACAGAAGCATCCCAGGAATTAGTATCAGTGTAAGAGGAACTTTCAGAGCTTGATTTTTTTTTCTGAGTTCTTTTGTTCTGTCCACCCAACAAAAACCCAAAACCGGGGAAAAAGGATGCGTTCTCTTTTGCAATTCTTGCTTTTGCCTGAATTATTTTAGCTTTAAGGGCTTTTAAATCAAAACTATTACCCAGGGCATTATTAATTAATGTGTTAAGTTCAGGGCTGTCAAAGCCAAGCCACCATGCTTTGATGATTTCGCTATCATTTGTTTCAGCAGAAAAATTATCAGGAATTTGCAAAGCAGGTGGAATTTTTGCAGATGGTTCAAATGCCTTACAACCGGAAAGGAACACAATAATAGCAAATACAACCCAAAAAACAGAGCTTTTCATCTATTTTCCCCTGTGATTAAAGCTTTATACTAATGTAAAATTGCTTTTAAATCAATACTGAT
>CAZMEX010000009.1:0-71949 GCA_964565415.1 uncultured Desulfobacterales bacterium
CAAGTGAAGCTCACTGACGGAAGCAAGGTTGATACATATATTTATATGTTGCGGGCTGAGTAAGCTACCTTATTTATTTTTCCAGTGACTTCGCTGCTAACCTGTTGTTTCACTGGATTACGGGGGTCTCAGCCGCTTTGAAAAGTTATGGTTTGACAATCTTTATTATTACAAACAAGTTTTCTGGAAACCCCTGCAACCAGTGATCTTGTTATGGATTAAATTATAATGTGAATAGAACACACAAAATTATGAAATTTTTACCATTACTAAAACATGGACAAGAGGTGTATGCCGGCTTTGGAAAAAGATTAATTGCTTCAATCCTTGATATGGTCATTTGGATGCCAGTTTTCTTTATCATAGAGTTATTTTATGATGTATGGTATTGGAGTGAAATTATAGTCATATTATTTAACAAACGTAACCGAGCATTGCATGACTTCCTTGCTGGCACAGTAGTAATTCATAAAAAATATGCATGACCTGTCAGTTACAAATATAATAAAAGAGGTGATATGAAAGTTATAACATTAATAGAGGACACTGGAAATGACGATAACTTGGTTAATGAATTTGGACTTGCTTTATTTATAGAGTCAAATGGAATAAAAATATTATTAGATACTGGCAGATCTGACAGTTTTATTAAAAATAGTAAAGTTCTTGGAATTGACCTTAACGATATTAACCTTGTTATTTTATCTCATGCCCATTTTGACCATTGTGGTGGGCTTCAGGACATGCTTCAAACAAACAGTACCGCTGCTGTATACATGCATGAAGATGCTCCAAATGAATATTATGGCAATATTGGCGCAAAGCTTCCTTTGGTGCTCAATTATTTTATTTATCCATTTGTAAAAAATTCAATTTTCTTTTCAAAATATATTGGTCTTAATCAAGACGTGATAAAACAATATGGGAATAGAATTAAACTGATTTCGAAAACAGAAGAAATAAGCAAAAATATATTTTTAATTACTAATATTTCGAAAACATATCCCCTGTCAGAGGGCAATAAATTTCTTCTTTCACAGAAGGATGGTAAGCTTGTTCCTGATGATTTCAGCCATGAATTGATTTTGGTTATTAAGGAGAGTGATGGGATAGTCATCTTTTCTGGTTGCTGTCATTCTGGAATTCTGAATATGTTAGAAACTGTACGAAATTTATTCAAAGATCAGGTGATTAAAGCTGTTATAGGCGGTTTTCACCTGAAGTTTCAGCCGGAAAAAGATAATATGGCAGGAACAAAAAATGATATAGAATTTATTGCCAATGAATTTGTTAAGCAAAA
Organism: uncultured Desulfobacterales bacterium; assembly: GCA_964565415.1. GTDB lineage: Bacteria > Desulfobacterota > Desulfobacteria > Desulfobacterales > Desulfobacteraceae > JAIOSM01. The sequence continues at coordinate 1,301 of CAZMEX010000009.1, forward strand.
AATAGGGAAAATATACACCGGACACTGTACAGGGAGTAGGGCATACAGTATTTTAAGTACTTTATTAAAGGAACGTATTGGTCCTCTTTTAACAGGAGACACCATTCATATATGAAAGCATTTGGATAGATCCAGTATATCAGTCACTAGAGCTGACCGAAAGTTACTTAGCGATTTCCGAAATTGCAGCTTCGACATAAACCAGAGCCATAAAGGAAACACATACGCTCAAAATAAAAGGATTAAATGGCAGCGAGCATGTATACGAATAGCTTAATAATATTCCTCTCAATGACACTAAAAATGCTGATAATATAATTTTTTTCAGTTCAGTATATTAAAAAGAGAGAAGAGAATATTTAAAAGTAGCTGGGTGACAGATATCACAATCACCTCCAAAAATATAAAAAAGCTTGTCCAGCAGTCTCCCTTTTTAATTCTACCTTTTCTGTATTTGCAACTTACTAATTAGTTCAAAAATAATTGCCTGCCAGCTAATTATCTGCTCAGCTAAGAACTTACTTTTTGTCAAGGAAAGTACAAAAAAAATCATTGGGTAGTTTTAAAAAGACCTAAAAGCTTCTTGTTTATTTTTTTGATTTATTGTTTCTCTGTTTATGGTATACTTTTGGAAATAAACAATTTTTTTGTTATCTATTATTGATAGAATTACAAAGGGAAAAACAAAATGAGGTTAAAGTACATTAAAATCAATGGTATTTTGATGGTCATGGTTATTATCCTATATGTCAGCGCTGTCAGCACGGCTTTTGCCAATGATTTGGCTGAGGTTAAAAATCGTGGCGTTTTAAGGCATCTTGGAGTCACCTATGCCCATTTTGTACGTGAGACTGACCACGGGTATGATGGACTTGATGTTGAAGTTATGAAATTATTTGCAAAGCATTTGGGGCTTAAATATAAGCTTGTTAACACAACTTTTGAAACTCTTTTTACGGATTTAACAGGAAGAAAGTTTGATCATAAAACTCAAATGTATCAATTGATACCAACAGAAAAGATTAGAGGAGATGTCATTGCCAATGGTTTGACTATGCTTCCATGGCGAAAAAAAATTGTGAATTATTCCCGTCCTACTTTTCCCACAGGTGTATGGTTGATTGCGCCTGCCACTTCACAACTTAAACCAATAATACCAAGCGGTAATATCCTCCTGGATATTAAAACAGTAAAATCACTTTTAAAAGGTCATAGTGTATTGACTTTGAATGGTACATGCCTGGCTGCTGAGCTTTACAATCTCAAGCAGGTAAAACCTGATATTAAATATTTCAGCCAGAATAATACTATTAATGATATGGCTTTGGCAATTATTAATGGCGTTGCTGAAACAACATTACTTGATATCCCGGATGCTATGGTTGCACTTCAAACATGGCCTGGTGAGATAAAAATTCTAGGTCCTATCTCAGAACCTCAAGTCATGGGTGTGGCATTTCCCAAATCATCTCCCAAACTTTTAGAAACATTTAATGAATTTTTTACACAAATCTGGAAAAATGGAACGTATCGTAGTTTGGTGGAAAAATATTATCCATCTGTTTTTTTATATTTTGAAAATTTCTTTGATAAAGAGTGAAATTTAATTTGATACAAGAGGAACTATACTTATGAAGTTTAAATTTATGACCAGATCTGCACGAGTAATAGTAAAAGTTTATTTAGCTTTAGTATTGATAATGGGACTAGTAAGTTTTAATACTGCCCAGGCAGGAAACTTAAATGATGTTAAAAAATCAGGTGTGCTCAGGCATCTTGGAATACCCTATGCTAATTTTGTTACCCGGGACCATGATGGTCTGGATGTAGCTCTTATGAAGGCGTTTGCAAAGGATCTTGGAGTCAAGTATCAATTTGTTGAAAGTACCTGGCAGACAATAATAGCTGATCTCAGTGGTAAAAAAGTAAAACCGGTTGGTAATGATATTCAAATAATTGGAAAAAGCCTTATCAAAGGAGATATCATTTCTACAGGGTTTACAGTACTGCCCTGGCGGAAAAAGATTGTAGACTTTTCAGCAATGACATTCCCCTCTGCGATATGGCTTATAGCAAGGAGAGATACCAAATTAACTCCGATTTCGCCCACAGGTGTCATTTCAAGAGATATAGATAATGTAAAAAAAATATTAAATGGATTTTCTGTGTTGGGACTCAAGGATTCCTGCCTTGATCCTAATTCCTATGGCATTAAGAAAACCGGCGCAAAAATTCTTTATTTCCCTGCAGATCATGATCTTTCAGGAATGATTCCTTCTATTATTGCAGAAGTGGCGGATGCAAGTCTTATAGATGTTCCTGTAGCATTGGTTGCCCTTGCAAAATGGCCGGGCAAAATAAAAGTTATTGGTCCTTTATCAGAACCCCAGAGTATGGCTTGTGCATTTTCAAAGAATTCTTCAAAACTCAAACAGGCTTTTGATATTTTTTTTGAGAAATTTAAAGCAAACGGCGAATATCGTAAACTGGTAGAAACATATTATCCATCCTTATTTACTTATTATCCAAACTTTCTTTGATAAAGTGGGAATTTAATTAATTGTTTTTATTTGGCAGGTCAAAAAACAGACCTACTTTTTATATTATAATAGGAAGCCTTATTCCTATTATTTATATAATATTTCTTCTGGTTTTTAATTATCAAAACAATATAGCACTTCAAAGATCTTCGTTAAAACGGTTTAAACTTGATATTGAAAAACAGGTCACAGCCATTAGTTATTTTTTCCTTGAACGTAAATATGATATTCGCAATATAGCTGGCTCTCTGGAGGTTGAGACATATTTTGTCAACAGGGATATGGGTATGTCCGAACAATACGGATTAAAGGTCTCTCTTTTTTCCATTGACAAATTGATGAAGGATACTATTAAAGATAAAGTCATTAAACAAGATCCCATATATAAAAGATTTGTTTTTCTAAATTTATACAGAAAAAGTCTAATCAATGTTGGAGCTTCTTCCAATGATGAAAAAGATTCTTCTTGGAAAAACAAATTAGCCAATGTTACCTTTGAGCCTGAATTGATTTTTGAAAACAGTGACAATGGATTAGATGTATTAATCGTAGTTCCCTGCTTTTTTAAGAAAAAACGATCAGGCTGGATAGTGGCTTGGCTTGACCTTAGCTCCCTGCAAAAAAATTTTATGAAATCTTCTTTGGAGTTGTCTTCCATGGTATCTTGTCTTGCTACAGTTAATGGGGAGGTAATAAACCAGGTAAATTCAAAGATTTCTAAAAGCCACTTAAAAATTTTCCAGGAAAAAATTGCAGAGCTTCAAGATAATGATCTGGTTGTGATGAATAATATTTTGCCGGAATCAATACCAATGCTGGTCACGCACATGCATATTAAGCCATTACCTTTGTATCTTATTGCTTATGCTTCAAAAAAGGAGATACTTGGGCATGTTAGCAAATGGCAATATCTTGTTGCCACAGGGGTTTTGATATTTTTATTTCTTTTAGGGTTTGGGTTATTTATATGGTCTTATACAAAACATCTGGTACTAAGTACAAGACTTGAAGAATCAAAAAAACGTCATGGGCTATTAAAGGAAAAAAATGTGCAATTGGAAAAAGCTATCCATAGACGTAGGACAGCTGAACGAATATTAGAAGAAAATGAAAAACGCTATCGTAAATTATTTGATTCTTCAAGTGATGCTATTCTTATTGCAAAGGACAATATTATCATTGACTGCAACAGGAAAACCAGTGAATTGTTGGGGTCAAAGTATGAAGAAATTATTAATCATTGTATGTATGAATTTTGTCCTGATATTCAACCAAATGGCAGCAAATCAAAAGAAAAATGGTTGGAGATGATAATTAGAGCTTTACAGAAATCCCAGCATTTTGAATGGATATTGGAAACAAAAACACATGGAGTTATTAATGCGGAAATAAATATGAGCGCTCTATCTCTTGATGCTGATACTTATATTCAGGTTATAGTCCGGGATATAACTAAACGCAAGCAGACAGAAAATGAAAAGATACTGGCACAGAAGATTGCCGGTGAGCAGAAACAATTAGCACTAATCGGTCAGGTTGCAGGGAAAATGGCACATGATTTTAATAATGTATTGGGTATTATAATGGGTAATGCAGAACTTGCATTATTAAATTGTGAAAATTCTCAGATAAAAGAAACCCTTGAATTAATTTTTGAACAGACCATACGAGGCAAGAATTTAACAAAAAACCTTGTTGCTTTTGCTAAAAGCCAGGAGCCAAAGCAGGAGTATTTCAGGATTGATGAAAAAAGTGATCTTGTATTGAATCTAATGAAAAAAGATCTTGCAGGCATTAAAATCATAAAGAAAAATGAAGATAATGTGCCTGATTTGCTTGCTGATCCGGGAATGATTGAACATGCCCTGGTAAATCTTATACAAAATTCAATTCATGCTTTAAGCAAAGTTGATGACCCTGAAATTATAATACATACATACTTTAAAAATGATAATATTTGTATTGAAATTAAAGATAATGGATGTGGAATTCCTGAAAAATATATTAAGAAAGTCTATGAACCCTCGTTTACCTTGAAAGGAAACAAAGATGTAGAGGGTGCCTATGATTCCGGTATTAAAGGTACTGGATATGGTATGGCTAATGTAAAAAAATATATTAAACAACACAAAGGTACAATTTCAATTGAATCTGAAATTGGATCAGGTACGAAAATTATTATTAATCTGCCAGCGATTAAAAAAGAGTTGACTGTTGAAGAAAAATCACAAATTCAAAAAGAAATAAGCTATTTTAATCAATATATTCTTCTTGTGGAAGATGAAATAACTATTTCTGATGTTCAATATAGAGTATTGACCCAGAACCCATGTAATCATAAAGTTGATATTGCAAATGACGGCAGAGCTGCAATTGATCTGTTTGATAAAAATGAATATGATTTTGTGAGTTTAGATTATATTCTTCCCGGGGGAATTAATGGTATGCATATATATAATCATATCCGGGTAAAAAATAAAAGTATTCCAATATTATTTGTATCCGGGAATATTGAATTTTTAGAGTCAATCAAACGTTTAAAAGAAGAAGATGTATGTATAGACCATGTTTCAAAACCTTGTCAAAACAGAGATTATATCAGTAGTGTTAATAAATTATTTGAGATTGCACTTGGAAACAATAAATAGTTTAAAATCTTTAATCCTTGAGATGTGTTTATTTTAACTTTTCTCTAATCTGACTCTTACACTTCACAGGGTGGAGCTGACCGGGAGTTACTGAGCGGCTCTTGGAGACGTAGGCTTTAACATATATTCAAATCATGCTGAGGTTGTTGGTATAAGCCCCCGGCAGCTCAGCTTTGCATACCCTGTATCTGAATTAAGGAGTTATTTATGTTTGACACGGTCTCACTTATTGTTTTTCTAGCAGGCTACCATTGCACTGCTACTTATCCCAGGCCCTACAGTGCTTTACATCGTTACACGCAGTTTAGAACAGGGTAGTGTTGTGTTGGCATTGGCATTCCCTCGTCAAGATCATATAACTGCACTACAGGTATAGAGACATTGGACTAGGGATAAAAAGTGAAAGCCAAGAGTGATACAGCGTACAGCGCGTAAGAAGCTATATGAAGCATGTAGACGTATTAAAGAGTGGATCAAGGCAAACCTACATTTAAGGGGAATTAAATTCATAAAGGTCTTGAATAAAAGACTACAAGGATACTATAATTATTATAGTGTGGTAGGTAATTTAAGATCATTATGGAGTTTTTAAAGCTGGGCGTGGGCGCTGAGTAACTTGCATTCCTACCATGAGATGAAAGGAGAAAAGATGGAAATATTGACAACACCAATAGTTGAGGGCAGAAAAATTGATAAATACCATGGTTTGGTTACAGCAAAAAATAAATCGTTGATTATGGCTTTTGCAAAAGGAACTGCTGTAACACTGGAATAATAATTTCATAACCTGTCAGTTATACTTCTGGAATTTTAACTATGTCAGACACACACTTTGAACATTGTGAAGAATTAAACAGAGAGCATAGCCAACCATTGTGTATTCAATGTTTAACCCCATTTAAAGAACCATTGCAACACTATTGTTCAAAATGTGGCAGTACGGTTGGGAATTATACAAGGTATATCCCGTTTGTGGATATTCCTTTTCATGTTGAATTTAGTGCAAAGGTTTGGGAAAAACTCTAAAATAGAGACAGATATATGTGATATTGCAAGCCAGATAAAAAGAGCAGATAAAATTGTTAAAGCCCTTGGGGTGAAAAGTTTTATATTGCTGAAAACTCCATGGGGGAAAGGATAAAGACAGGGTAAAATATGTTGAAAATTGGAAATTATAATGACTTGGTTGTTGGAAAAAGTGTTGAATTTGGTTTGTATTTAAATCATGAGGAGGGAGAAATCTTACTGCCTGAAAAATATGTCCCTGACAATATCAACCTGGGAGATACTATTAATGTGTTTGTTTATACGGATTCTGAAGATAGACTGGTTGCAACGACCATAAAGCCTGCGGGCATTGTTGGAGATTTTGTTTTCCTTGAAGCAAAAGATGTTGTGCCCTTTGGAACATTTATGGACTGGGGGCTTGAAAAAGATCTGCTCGTGCCTAAAAGTGAGCAGCGAGATAAAATGGCAGTAGGGGAAAAGTATCTAACAAAGATATGTTTTGATGAAATGACAGAGAGAGTTTATGGTACAACAAAGATATCTGTGAATTGCGATAAAGATATTAAAGAGCTTAAGGAGGGTCAGAAAGTAGATCTTCTTATCCATTCCCTTACTAAAATAGGTATCACAGCTGTAATAGATAATAGATACTTTGGGATGTTATATATAAATGAAACCTATCAGACCCTGTCACCTGGAGATACTTGTACTGGTTATATCATGCGGCTTCGTGAAGATGATAAGATTGACCTGACATTAAAAAAGCCTGGGTATGGATCAGTAAAAGGCTCTTCTGAAACAATTGTAGATATTCTAAAAAAGGCGGGTGGGTTTATACCATGCCATGATAAGAGCTCGCCCCAAGAGATCAAAAAAGTTTTCTCCATGAGTAAAAAAGAGTTTAAAAGAGCTGTTGGCAATCTTTTAAAAAAAGGTATTCTTGAATTAAGAAAAGATGGAATCCAACTCAAGTTAAGCAGATAAAAAAGTTTTACTACTTAATTCATATTCAGTGCTTAGGCTTTAGATACCATGGCTTTTTTAAATAACCTGGACTAAAGACCATTGAGTCCATGGTTGAAAACATTATTGTTTTTATTGGGAAATGACAGTTTTATAGCTTTTTGATTTTGCCTCCGGGAAACCCTATTCTTCTATAAAATTCAGGCAGCCTTTGGAGATTATATGAAGGGCATTGCTCCAAAATTTCAAGGGTTGCCTCTTTTCTTAAAGGCCATTCAGTTTTCTTTTTTGCAAAGATCACATCGTTGCTGATGTTGGCATAACATTTTTCGCCCGGAGCACAAAAATGGCTGCTTGTCTCCTTCCATATCTCTTTAATTGATTTTTCAAGAATATTACCAAATGAGAGCATTGTAAAATCACAGGGGCATACATTGCCCTGGGAATCAATAAACATATAGTTGAAACCTGCACCACAACCATAATATTTTTTACTTTCAAAAAAATCATAGGCAAATACATTGGGATACCCTTTGGTTCTAGTACACATTTTCTGTATTTTAAAAATTGTATCAATGTTTTTTTGCGACAACTTCTCTTCGGGTCTGCAAGTCAATTTTCCACTCAGGATTGGTGATGTCAGCCTCATATCATTAATTCCAATATCTTTAAAAAACTCAATAACCTTAAAAATCTCTTTTTGGTCACTGACAAGGGGTTTGTCAGGCACAAATGAGACTGCCACATAAAAACCTTCATCCTGAAATAGTCTTATGGCATTTAATGCATGATCAAATATTCCCTCTTTTCGACGTCCCTTATCATGGATTTCAGCAGTATAATGATCAAGACTGATAACCGGGATTTTCAGCCCTGCCTGCTTAAGGCTTCTCACCCGTTCTTTTGTCAGTTTATATCCAGTGGTGAAGAAAATCGGCATGGACCTTTTATCAATGGATGCAATTATCTCTTCTAAGTCATCGCGCAGCAGAGGTTCTCCTCCGGTAAGCCCAATCACGCTGGCACCTAAGTCCTGAACTTGTGAGATAGCTTCTTTAAGTTTCTCAAGGGATAGAATATCATTTTTAGAACGATGGGAAAACGAACAATGCCAGCAGTTACAGGGACACTTGGGAGTTATTGCAAAATTAGTCACAATTGGCCTAGGTTTACCTTTTGCCAATGAAACTACCCCTTTTAAAAATCGGTCATAGGCCAAAGATGGATAAAATGGTGTGAATGTATTTGTATATATTTTACCATTGAGTAGAGTAAGCTTGTTTTCCTTAGAAACATAATTTAATGCAAGCTTTTGCCTGATTGACAGTTTCTTAAGCTCTCTATGCAGGCCCATTTTTAATGTAGTAATGATTTTCTCGATTCCATATAACTGCTTTCCATTATGTTTTCTCATTAGTAGCTCCAGTTGTTAAATTCTGTCTATATCAAGCACAATAAAATATATGTACCAAAAAACTTTTGAAGATGCTATGTTTTTATTTTCTCCGGGAGGTTGGTAATATGAATAGACAACACATTAAAATAGTGCAGATATTTAATGCCTCTGCAGACAGGGTTTTTGACATTTTAACTGACCATGAAACTTTTGGGCAAGTAATAAATACCGATATTAAGCGGGTGGTTGATGGTCAGGATGGAAATAAAAATGGAGTTGGATCAATCCGGCGCATAAATCTCTTTTTAGCTCCAGCCTTTGAAGAGACGGTTATTACATTCAAGCCAAATTTGCTGATGGAGTATGTGATAAGCAAAGGCAGCCCTGTTAAAAACCATAAAGGGAAAATGGAGTTTTTTAATGAGCATGGCAAAACAAGACTTGATTACACAATTTATTTCGAGCCTCGATTCTTTTTCCCCTTTGCAGGTATGATTTTAAAAAAAGTTATTGAACATCCCATTAGAAAAGGGTTGGAGAAACTATCCCAAAGGTTTGAAAATAGAGAGTGATTGCTGATTAACTCTGCGAGATATCAAAACAATTTGGTATTTCACGTTTGGATGGTATTGTAATATCTCTATTATTGACATCAATTTAAACCACAGATGAATGAGGAATAGAATGAAAAAAAAGCTCAAACAAGACTCTTCATGGATAAGAGATGTGATGGACAGTGAAAATATGGGTGAGCACACTGTTGGAGCCATGCGAAAAATTAAGCTTGCAAACATTATTAATTATACTGGTATCTTTTTTTTGCTGGCTTTGGGTATGGTTGCATTGGTGCAGGGAGATATCCAGCTGGGATTTGTTGATCATTTTGTTGCACTGCTTCTTTTATTGAATGTATTATATTTGATAAGGAGTAAGAAATTTCAATCTGCCTGTTTTTTTGGTATCATAATAATTGGTGTACACTATTGTTATCTCCTGTTTAATGGGGGCGGTAATGATGCTGCTTACCTGTGGTATTTTACATTTCCTTTATTTGCCTCTTTTATCCTTGGTTCAAATAGAGGTGCTGTGGCAACATCAATGATGTTTATTCTTGCTATACTGTTTTTTACTGTTGAATCAGATTTGCCCTATACTGTGAATTATTCAAAGGATTTCAAAATTCAATTTATTCCTGTGTTTGTTGTTATTTTTATTTTTTCTTATACGTTTGAGTATTTTAGAGAAAAGGCAGAAAAAAAGTTAATTTCCAAAAACCTTGAATTAAACAGGACAATAACAGAGCTGAAAGAAGCCGATACCATGCTGCGTAAAGCCCGGGAGGAGTTGGAAAAAAGGGTTCAGGAGAGAACCAGGGAGTTATTACAAGCCAATAGCGACCTCAAGTATGAAATAAAAGAGCGTGGACGCACAGAGCATGAACGTCGCATACTTGAGAGCAAACTTTTACGTTCTCAAAAAATGGAAGCTCTAGGTGTTTTAGCAGGCGGTGTTGCCCATGATTTAAATAATGTTTTGAGTGCTGCGGTGAGTTACCCTGATTTGCTTTTGATGGACTTGCCTGAAAACAGTCCCTTGAGAGAACCAATTTTGACTATACAGGAATCAGGAGAGAGAGCTGCTGCCATTGTTCAGGATTTATTGACATTGGCAAGAAGAGGGGTTGTCCTTACTGAAGTGACTAACTTAAATCAAGTCATACAAAATTTTTTTAAAGCTCCTGAATTTAAAGAGCTTCAACGTCTGTACCCCAAGGTTGCAATCAAGAGTAATTTTGAGACAGCTCTTATGAATATAATGGGTTCGCCTGTTCATCTTTTAAAAATTGTCATGAATCTGTTAGAGAATGCAGCTGAGGCAATTGCTGATGGAGGTGATATTATTATATCAACTCACAACAGATATATTGATAAACCGATCAAGGGGTATGATTATATCAATGGGGGTGATTATGTTGTATTGTCAGTATTAGATACTGGATCAGGTATTTCATCAGGAGATCTTGAGAGAATTTTCGAGCCCTTTTTTACAAAGAAGATAATGGGAAGAAGCGGGACGGGTTTAGGCATGGCTGTGGTGTGGGGTACAGTACAAGACCACAATGGCTATATTGATGTTACAAGCACTAAAGATAAAGGAACAGAGTTTACCCTTTACTTTCCAGCCACAAGAGATGAGACACCGCAGAATAAAAGGCAGGTGACCATTGAGAAATATATGGCAAAGGGGGAGTCAATCCTTGTAGTAGACGATATCAAAGAACAGCGCATCATTGCATCAAAAATGTTAACAAAATTAGGTTATTCAGTTGAATCAGTATCAAGTGGTGAAAAAGCCATTGAGTATTTAAGGGAAAATACAGTAGATTTAATAGTCCTTGATATGATAATGGATCCAGGGATTGATGGACTTACAACCTATAAACAGATCCTGGAGCTGCATCCAAATCAGAAAGCAATCATCGCAAGCGGGTTTTCTGAAACAGATCGGGTCAAAGAGGTCAGAAAAATCGGCGCTGGAGCATATATTAAAAAACCATATACCCTGGAAAAAATAGGAATGGTTGTAAAAGCAGAATTTGAGAAAAATAAGGTGTGAAACTATAAATCAATCTTTATTTCAAAATAATCTGATCAATTGACGAGAGAATATGGGAAAATCTCTGCCCGTTTTTTGAATTTTCTTTATAAAATTTCAGGCAGGTTTTAACAATCTGCAGCACCTGCCCATGGTTTTTAAGACCGGGTATTTCCATTGCAAGGCGCGGATGACGTCCAAGTCTTCCTCCAAGAAGAACCCTGAAACCTTTTTCTTTTTCAATGATTGTTTCAGTTGGACATGCTTTTATGCATTTTCTGCACATAAGACATTTTTCAAAATCAATTACAGGTTTATCATTATTATCCAAAAGCGAGACCGCATTTTCATTACACACTTCAACACAAGCATTGCACAACGTACAAGTCTCATCTGAAAGGCATGGAACAGCAGCCCCAATAATTCCAATATCAACAATTTGAGGTCTTGAACATGCATTGGGGCAGTCTGACAGGGTAACCTTGAATTCATGGTGGAATTTTAAATCTCCTGGAACACTCTTCTTTAAAAAACCGAGGATATCTTCTTTTTTAACAAGCTCTTCTATATCCTTTGCAAGCTTACCACAGGGATTTGCTATATTAGGGCAGCCTGAACTTCCAAAGCAGGTGGTGATTTCATACCCTTTTATCTGTTTTTCCATCCCGCCTTTGGATAAAAAACTTTTCTTTAATTCATTTACATGGGTAAGCGTCACAGATGTTTTTCCCTTTTGCCCGGCATACTCTTCAACCTTTTGCCTGACTTTTTTCCTTACAAAAAATGGAACTCTCTTTAATGCTTTGTCTGCTTCCTTTGACCATTTCATGGAAGGATTACACCCTGGGCACTTATTACTATTTTTTTAACAGGAATATCTGCTCCTGCCAGATCCATTGCCTTTTGAACTATTACAGGCATTGCTGAACAGCAGGGAACTTCCATGACAAGCACTGTTATGCTTTTAAGATTAGAGGTTTTAAAAATTTCAGCAAATTTTTCAACATATTCATCTGCATTGTCAAACTTAGGGCATCCAATCATTACCACTTTATCTTTCAGGAAATCAGCATGGAAAGTTGGATAAGCAACAGGCACACAATCAGCAGCAATAAGAAGGTCTGCACCTTTGAGAAATGGTGCTCCAACAGGAACAAGCTTTATCTGAACAGGCCAGTGACCAAGGGTTGAATTTGTATTGGATTTTGTCATCTGTACCATTGGTTTATTTGCACAATCACAGGCAGTCTCAGTAGTGGGGAAGGTTTGCGTTGCTGTGGATGGACATCCACAGCCACTGGTTGCAGTCTTTTCCTCTTTCTGCTTTTTTAATAATTCTTCAACAGCCTCTTCATCAAATTCATCTGCTTCTCTCTCTATAATGTGTAAGGCATCCTGGGGACAGTCACCAATGCAGGCACCAAGTCCGTCACAATATTTATCAGCAATAACCTTTGCTTTACCATCAATAATCTGAATTGCTCCTTCGGCACAGGCAAGTACACAATTACCGCATCCATCACAAAGTTCTTCATCTATTTCAATTATTTTTCTTTTCATTTTTTTGTCTCCTTTATGCCTGTTCTATAAGAACCTCTTTGGCCAATTTTTTTCCGGAATCTGTCATGAGTATTCTATCCAGTTTTTTCCCAAACGCATCAGTATCAAGAGCTTTTTTCCCACCACACTCCATCATGTTGGTAATCATATCTGCATCATAGATACATTTAAAATTTAAACTTTCGTCATCACCAGGATGATGATGATGACCAATGATGTCACACACTTCATTGGTTAACTCTTCTTTAGCCTTTAATTTTTCAAGAATCTGCCTTGCAACGGGGGGCCCCTCTTGTTCCTGGTATCTGGCAGCAGAAGAGTTATATTTCTCTTCAGCATTTTTAATACCAATATCATGGAGATAAGCTGTGCACATAATCACAGCAAGGTTTGCCTTTTCACTTTTGCCAATTTTTTCAGCAAAACCTGCAACTTTGGCTGCATGACCCATTCTCTTGAAATCTGTGCCAAAATATCTTTTCATCTCCACGGCAACTCTATCTTTTAATAGATCTTCTCTGTTCCCTATAAACTCTTCAGGCAGTGAACCAAGGCATTCTTCAGCAAATTGACAATAGGAGGCACAGCCAAAATCCATTTTCGGGTTGACAATCTTTTTTTTGCAATTTGTACATCGTCTGGTTGAATCATCTTTGAAAAATTCCATGGGATGACCGCATTCCGGGCATTCGGTTTCAAAAATTGCATTTTCAGTCCAGTATTGGGTATCTTGTCCAGGGCATTTCATGGGCACCTCCTTTTCCAATCCTCAGTTTCAGGCTGGATGTTCAAGGTTGGAGCATGACAAAACCATGCTCCAACACAATAAACTTGTTATTTACCTTCCATCATTGCAGCAATATCTGTATCTGCATCTGTAATAGGTTTAATATCAAAATTTTCCACAAGAACATTAAGCACTGTTGGAGAGACAAAAGCAGGAAGTGTTGGTCCCAGTCTGATGCCTTTTATTCCAAGGTGAAGCAGCGCAAGAAGGACAATAACTGCTTTTTGCTCATACCAACCAATATCAAACGATAATGGCAGATCATTAATGTGGTCAAGTCCAAAAACCTCTTGCAATTTAAGTGCTATAACAACAAGGGAGTAACAATCATTACATTGACCCGCATCAAGTACTCGTGGAATTCCACCAATGTCGCCAAGGTCAAGTTTGTTGTATCTGTATTTTGCGCAACCTGCTGTGAGAATAATGGTATCTTTTGGAAGTTTTTCTGCAACTTCAGTAAAATACGCTCTTCCCTTTTGACGACCATCACATCCTGCCATAACTATGAAACGTTTAATGGCACCGGATTTCACAGCATCAACAACTTTATCTGCAAGGGCAAGTACCTGGTTGTGGGCAAAACCGCCTACAATTTTACCGGTTTCGATTTCAGTGGGAGCAGAGCACCCTTTGGCAATTTCAATGATTTTAGAAAAATCTTTAGCTCCATCGCCTGCTCTGTCCTCAATATGAACAGCACCCGGGTAAGCTGCAACACCTGTTGTAAATAATTTATCAAGATAAGTATTTTTCTTTTTCATGGGAACAACACAGTTTGTTGTCATGAGAATAGGACCGTTAAAGGATTCAAATTCATCATTCTGATGCCACCAGGAACTACCATAGTTACCCTTGAGGTGATCATATTTTTTAAATGCAGGGTAATAATTTGCTGGCAGCATTTCGCCGTGGGTATATACATCAACCCCTGTTCCTTCAGTCTGTTGCAATAACTCTTCCATATCTTTCAGATCATGACCTGAAATGAGTATCCCGGGTTTTGTGCTGACACCAATATTGACTTCAGTGAGTTCAGGGTGACCATAGGCAGAGGTATTTGCTCCATCAAGTGTTGCCATGGTGGTAACACCTGTTTCACCAGCTTTTAGTACCATTGCCACCATGTCATCCACGGAAAGATCTTCCGTGGTGGATGCAAGAGCTTCAAAGAGGAAATCATAGATTTCATCTTTCTCAGCTCCAAGAACAGCAGCGTGGTCAGCATAGGCTGCAATCCCTTTGATTCCGATAATCAACAGCTCTCTTAAGGATCGCACATCTTCATTTTCAGTTGCTAAGACTCCAACTGTTTCAGCTTTGGCAGCAAAATCATCTTCATTGTCCGAGTACCAGGTGGCACTGTCATGAAGATCAGAATCAATTTTATCTTTCACACTATCAAACAACTCTTTTTTAACTTTTTGTGCTTTTTTAATCCATTGGATTAGGGCTTTATCATCAAAATTAGCATTGGTAATGGTGGTAAATAATGCCTGGGATACAAACAGGCCTGTGCCGGCTGGAACAGTTGCACCAGCTGCTTTGGCTTTTTTTGCAATGACACCGATTCCCTTTAGATTAAAAATTAAAAGGTCCTGGAGACCTGCAGTGCTGCCTTCCTTTCCACAAACACCTTTAACAGTACATCCTTGATTTTTTGCAGTTTCCTGACATTGAAAACAAAACATAGTAACTTCTCCTTTTTAAGTAATGGTTGAAACTAATTAATCTTTACTTCTGGGTGTAAACTTATTATATAAAAAAAAGTAAAACCTTGATCTGGGTCAAGTAAGTGAATATTTTTTAATTTTTTTTGAAAATTTAAAATAAATCTGTAGACAGGAAGAATTATACATGAAGGAAAAACTAAAAACAATACCTCTTTTTTCTAATCTGGGCGATGAACATTTTGCAAAGATTCTTCGACTAGTCAGGCATCTTGCCTTTGAAAAAGGAGCCTTTATTTTTAATGAAGGCGAACCTGCCAATGGCTTTTATATAGTTGAAACCGGTAAGGTGAAAATATATAAGCTCTCTTTTGAGGGCCGAGAGCAGATTTTACATATTTATGGTCCTGGAAAACCATTTGGTGAAGTTCCGGTGTTTGAGGGTAACAATTTTCCAGCATCGGCAATGGCGATGACCAAGGCTGAGATTATTTTTATCCCAAGAGAAAAATTTGTAAAGCTGATTTCAGATACTCCAGGGCTTGCCATGAATATGCTGGGTATGCTTTCCATGCGGCTTCGCGAATTTACCATACAGATAGAAAATTTAAGCTTAAAAGAGGTGCCTGCACGCCTTGCTTTGTATATTTTAACTTTGTCCAGGGAGCATAATAAAGCTTTAAAAGTAACACTGCCCATCTCAAAAGCACAACTTGCAAACTTGATTGGTACAACCCCTGAAACCATCTCACGGATATTAAAAAAAATAGCAGACAAAGATTTGATTTTGGTGGATGGTCGTACCATAGTCATTAAAGACTATGAAGAACTGATAAATTTGTCTGATTCAGGCAGACTCTGATAATAATTGAGATGGAACTGGTTGTGGCTATTGCCAATGCGTGGTCATCAATAGACCTGGGTGATACAATCTTTCATCAAAAGCGTGCTGCAGTGTTTTATTCTTCAGCAGGTTTTTTAAGAAAACTTTTTTCATAAGCCTGTTGAAAAAAGTTTCTTTTCAGTGTATATTAAATTTAATATTTCAGAAAAATCATTGCAAAATAAAAAAATTTCAATAAATATGGATCTATTGAGTCAATAGAACTTCTGCTTTTAAAGCATGGGTTTTAGTTTAAGACATCAATTTTGAGACATTAATAAAAGAACAGGGGAATGCCATGACAAAACATACTCCGGAAATCTTTCTGCAAAGAGCCCAGGTCAACACAGCAGTACGAAGAGTTGCAATTATTCTCTTTTTTATTTCACTTTTCTATGGGTTTGCAGCAATTATCTATTCCACCCATGTGATTTATAAAGTAAAATTAAATTACGCTGTTATATTAGAACAGCTGGGTGGACAAAGAGAGGCAGTGACTGAGATTGGCTGGCACAGCAGGCTGCCGATTTTTACCACCCTTGAAAAAGAGGTCCCTTTGATGAACCAGAATCTCTATCTTGGGGGAAAACCTGAACCCATGAAAATTATCTCCAAAGAGAATGTTGCCCTCTGGACATCCGCATTGATGACATTCAGGATCACAAGCCTTAAAGTATGGGGTATTGAAAACCTGACTCCTGAAAAATTGTTGCAGGGCGATTTTGATGGCATTGTAAAAGATACACTCCAGGCCCAGAGTGTAAATGCATTAATCAGTGCAAGGGAGTTGATTAAGGAGACAATATTCCAGGCTTTAAAGAAAAGACCTATTAATCTGAATGGACCGACATTGGAGGGAAAATACGGCATTGAAATTATAAGTTTTGTCCTTAACGAAACACGGTTTGGCGATAAACTTGTGGAAGCAACAGAAGAAAAAAAACGAAGAGAGCTGATAGCAGAAGCTGACAACTATGCAGCAGACCAGGAAGCTGCCAGAATTCGTAAACTTTATAAAGCATATCTCAGTGGTATTAAATCCCTGCATTTTGCCTTGGGGGGATCAAAAGGTCAGGCAGTCAATCCAGCTTTATTGCAATTTTTATCCCAGCAAAAATGGGCAACTGCCTATGAAAAAAATCAGTCTGATCAAAAAACTTTTGTTCTCCATGACAGAGGTAATGTACCTGCAGTAACCTTGCCTTCCTTTATTAATAAAGTACCTGAAAAAGAGACAGACAAACAAGAAAAGAAGTCTAAATAGGGCAAAAAATGGCAAAACTGACAACAAAAGAAAAATTTTATATATCTCTTCGAGAAGAGAAGATAAACAAAATAAAAAACATGGCAATGTCCTGGTCCTATGGCACTAAAACCTTTGTAAGATCAAGACTCAATCAATACACGCCTCCTCCTAAAATTTTTTCCTGGCTCAGTTTTATCACCTCCACTCTTTTATTAAAGAAAAGAAAAGAAAAAAAGATGGATGTTTTGAACAATCCTGAAATTTTAATAGATTGGAGGAAAAGATTTGAGTACTCAGGAGAGACAAACCCTGCTGCTTCATGGAACAAAATCATTGAGAAGGAGCTTTCAAAATCAGAATATCACTATTTGATCTCTGTCCTTGATGAGCAGCTCACTGATATCCATGTACCAATTGAATTTGAAGAGATATTCGAGAAAATTTACAAGGCCCACATCAGAAAAGAATTCACAACTGATAAAGATGTGCCTAAAGCTCCTATCATTATAGTTGAAGGTTCCACCGGAAGTGGCAAAAGTGCTACTGTGAAAGCAGCACTTGAAAAAGTGGTTTTTAAAAATGAAGTTATTCCAACAATTGACTGGAGACGAAAAAAGAGTGAAATACTGGCAAAAGAGAGCCTGTTTACAACCATAGAGGATGTGGACCCTGAATTTGCCATGGAGATAGCCCGGAAGAAAAAACAGGCATTTTATAGACGTTTAGCCAGGATACCGATTTTAAACAGAATTTTCAGAAAAAAAATAATGGAGAACCTTACCTATTTTGAAGAGAGAGGAATAAAGGTTGATTTCTCAACAATAACTCCCAATGATTATCAAACAGCTCTTGCAGGAGAGCCTGGCAACTACTTTAAACGTGCCATGGGTCTACCTAAATATACATCCATACGCCACATTGAAGAGGCCCACTCTGCCTTTGGTAAAACCAATACAAACGGTGTTTCAGGCGGTGCTGAAAATCAGCAGAGGACTTTGATAGATACTTCCAATATTATTTTAGATGAGATTATAAACGGGCGCAGGGATTGTTTTCTCATAGCCACCAGCGACCAGACAGAACGGTTTGATTCTGCAATTTATCGTAGATTTGTTGAAAAAGGGCGCATTATAGATATTTCTCAGTTTTGGATGAACAGTGATAATTTAAAGAAAATTATTTTTTTAGAACTTAAAAAGCATAAGATATTATCCAGATATACTTTGGACTCTTCAGAGCTTGATGAAGCTGCAAATAAAATCTATACAATCTTTAAAGAGAGAAGTTTGAAAATAAGCCCTGCATACGTACGAAAACTGATTGAATCCATAATTAATATTGAGAATGATTTTACTCCTGAACTCCTTGATAACAGTATTCTTGTAAGAAGAGCGTTTCAACTTGTAGCTAAAAATGTTTATGGAGAGCTCTACAAAAAAGTTGTGGATCGCATGGACAGGGATATTAGATGGTCAGATTATGTTGGAGATATTAAGAACAAGTTTTCTGAAATGGCAAATAATTGCTTTAATTATGGTGTAAGTGATGACAAGGGAGTTGTATTGACAGGACCTCCCGGCAGTGGGAAAACATTTCTTGCCCGTGCATGGTTGTCAGCCAATCAGTATGTACATGATATTACAGCAACCCCTTCTGACCTGCAGGATTCATCAAACCCTGTACATGGTGCAGTTGCTAATCTTGAAAAAGTTTATGATATTGCCAAAATGATTGCCCCCACTCTTATTTTTTTTGACGAAGGGGATGCCCTTGCTCCAAAACGCAGTCCATCTGGAGGATCAGCCTCTGATGCCCTGACAAATAAGTTTCTAAATATTATTGATGGTGAAATTCCCTTAAATAAGGTGTTTACTGTTTTAACTACCAACAGGTTAGATATCCTTGACCCTGCGCTGATTCGCTCCAAAAGGCTTAAAACTCTGGAAATTTCAGGGCATTTAAGACAGAAAGATATCGAAGGTATTATTGGCAAACAATTTGACAGTATTACCCATGACAGGAATATTTCAGTAAAGAAAATCATTGAAAAAGCTAAAGGAATCTGCAATACACCTGCTGATTTTTCATCATTTACAGAAAAGGCCATTGCTCTTTGCAGTACAGAATATAAGGTTCTTATAAGATTAAGGCAGCTCAGAACATCCAAAGAAGCAGATAAGTATGAGTTCATTACCCTTAATTTTAAAACAATTTTGGGAATTTTAGATGCGGTTCAAGCCCCACCTCTTTTAAAGGCAAACATAAAAAATGATCTGAAAAATTTTGTAAAACACTATAATAAAATTCTTGAAAATATAGATCATATCAATTCTGAAAAAGATTACCCCCTTGCTGAATCCCATCTGATTTCTGCAAGGCGTGAAATATCAGAGAGCCCGGTAAAGAAAGGCTCTGTCCAGTTAGATGAGTTTCTTGCAACTGAATTGAGCCAGGAACCCCAGATAGGGTTTATTATTGGTGTGGGAGCCAATGACCTCACTGGTATGCTATTGCCCATAGCAACAAGCCTTACAGGCAGACTTGATAATGAATCCATAATCGTTACAGGTGCTGTTTCAAGCTCTTCCTCATCAACGGCTCAAATGGATATGGCTGTTCAAATGACTAAACAGTCTGCCCAGGAAGCTCTTACCCTGGTTAAAAATTACCTCCAGGAACTTGCTCCTGAAATAAGCATACCTGAATTGTTTTCAGATTTTATGGTTAAATACTGCCTTCATCATCAATTGCTTTCAGCATCTTATAATGTGGGCGGTCCATCTGCAGGATATGCTCTGGCACTAAATACCCTTTCAGCTTTTTTAAGGATTCGATTATGCAATGATTTTGGTATCACTGGTGCTCCCTGGACCAAGGGGGTTAGAAAAAATGAAGTAGGTGGCTCTGTCATTATTGGAGGACACAAAAAAAAGACTGAAAAAGTATTATTATACTTAAGAAGAATGTATATGCCGCTCCAGAACTATAATGATCTTGAACCTGACTTGCTGACAGGATACTGGCAAAGGGGAAAAGATGTTATTGCTGTTACCCATTTTGCAGACCTTATACCTGAAGTTTTCTATATTAATGAGAAGCATAACAAAGATATAGAGCATCTGTTTCAGATGAGAATTACAAAGAAAAGTGAAAAATATTATAATAGTGAGCATACACTGAATCTCAAGGAAGATATAATGGCAGCTAAACAAAAGATACGCCAGGATGTTGAAAAAGAAATCTTAAGACGCGTCCATGCCATCCATATGTATCTGCTTGATACTACAAGGGCTCAATACACCTCCCATGAACATATTTTTCAAACATACATGGAAGAGTAATCCATCTCTATCTATTTTATCTTTTTTCAAGGATATCTAATATTGTGTTGCACATTTTTTTTGCTCTCTTTTTTATATCCTCGGCAATTTTAATTGTCTTATTTTTATATGTTTTATCCTGAATATCAGTCATATTGATCATGACATTTTTGTATGCTCCCCATATTCCCATTTCAAGTGCTCTTGCGCCTACTTCCACATCAGATTTAGAGGCGATGTTCCCATGGAGTGCTGTCTGCTCCAGTGCATCCCATGCACTGTCTGCCATTTTCATGGTTGCCAGGGGTATATCAATGGCTTTTTTCAATCCCTGCTGCATTTTATCATTTCGATATTGCTTTTCTTCTTTAGTTGATTTTGGAAGGGATAAAGCTTTTACAAAGTCATTAAAAGCTTCAGTGTCAGCGTCTATCATTGCAATAAGTGCATTGGATGCTGTGTGCATGGCAGGAATAATGTCTCTCATTTTTTGATCAACATCTTCAAATTTTCTAACTCCCAGAGTCAGCTTTGCAACCATGGAGCCCAGCCCAGCACCTAAACCTGCAATGGCTGCAGATACTGAACCACCACCCGGAGCAGAGCTCCTTGAAGCAACCTCTCTAATAAAATCCCTTACAGAAAGATTTGCCAGGGGCTCATCTTTTTCTTTTGCAACAATATATTCAATTATTTTTTCTTGGGGGTTAAATGGTGCAACAGAATTTAAACCCAGTCTTTCAATGGCAAGTCTTATTTTCTGGTCTTCATCAATTATAAAAAGGTTCTCTTTTTTAATGTAATAATCTGCTGCCCTAAGCATTGCATCCAGAGGCACAAGACCAACCATCTCCGAGCCGGAGACAGCAATATTCAGTTTTTTTGCTTCTTTTTTTACCTCTTCAAAAAGAGTGTGGGGCGGGGTTACAAGATAGTTGTTCAGGTTGACAGTTACCTGTGCAAGGTTATAATCATCAACATACCAGCCCATGCCTTTAACCTCCTTAAGTCTGCCCGGCTTGTTTTCTCCTCTTCCTGCCTCCCTTAAATTGAGTGCTATCCTGTGGGCCTGGTTTGGTGTTGAAAGAAGGTTTACATTGTAAGCAATCAGGAAAAATCTAGCTCCTGTAACAGTTGCTCCCCATTCCGGAATAAACTCTGCAGGACCAAAATCCGGTTTCCACTCTTTTGTAATAATTCTATCCTTAACAGCTTCATACTGACCTTCCCTGATCTGGGGAAGCTTTTTCCTGTAATCAATATTTGATGATTCTTCATAAAGGTATATGGGAATGCCGATCTCTGCTGCTGCACGTCTTCCAAATTCTTTAGAAATTTCAACACATTCATCCATGGTAACATTGGCAACCGGGATAAAGGGGCAAACATCCATTGCACCCATTCTATGGTGCTCCCCTTTATGTTTTGCCATATCAATTAGCTGCCTTGCAACTTTTGCTGAATTTATTGCACCATTGACAACAGCCCCGGGGGAACCCACAAAGGTAACAACAGTTCTGTTGGTTGATCTGCCCGGGTCAACATCAAGCAGAGTACAGCCCTCAGTGTTTTTTATTGATTTTGCAATGGCTTTAATCGTCTCTTTATTCCTGCCTTCTGAAAAATTTGGTACACACTCTACTATCTGTTCCATACCTGTATTGTATCCTTTATATAAATTTTGAAGTTTTATTTAAGTATATCATGAAGTACTATGGTTGTATATACATATGCTTTTTCTTGGGAATATTATTTGTTTTTACACAAGTTAAGTTGTTGGGACTTTTGTCCATGGAGTTAAAACACCAGCCTTGACCCTGATACTTGGACAGCTGAATACAAAGCGTGTGCCGTTGCAATTGAGAAAATATGGCAGATTTTGTTTTAATGCATTTTAAAAATAATTTAAAATGAGGTTGACTTTTATATTCTAGTTTTGTATCACAATAATACTTTACTTGGTGCCCAGAGCTTAAAAGGGAATTTTGTGTAATTCAAAAACGGGCCCGCCGCTGTAATCGGGGACAAATGCTGCAATCTGCCACTGTTTATTAATAAATGGGAAGGCGCAGCACAAGAATGATCCGAAAGTCAGAAGACCTGCCATGTAAAACCTAGGGAAAATCAGCTCGGCAATGCTGGTCTCCCGCATGATCTATTGGATAAAAAAGGGACATCCCCAGATCGTATTTATTACGGTTTGGGGATTTTTTTTTGGAGTTTGGATTTGATTTGGAAAATTTTTATATGAGTGTTCAAATAGCTATGTATTATACATTCCTGGCAGCTGTATGTTTATATCTGCTAGGTATGGTTTCTACTGTTTTTAAAAATCGGACTCTGGCAGAGGTTATTTTTGCTGCCGGCATAATATGTAATGGGGTTTCCATCGGGTTGCGGGGCTGGATGTACCTTCCTTTACTCCCTCTGCACCAGGGTCCGTTTTTCCTTCCATTTTTTACAGGAGTTTTAGGTTATAAATTTAATTGTTCAGCATCTGACAGGTTGCCTTTATTTGTTTTTGTTGCTTTTACTGCTACTGTTGCAAGCCTGTTCCCCAATGATTTTTATCTGCCCTTTCTTCAGTTTAAAACTATATTTGCCCATGGGTTTTTTTTATTGGGCGTTATTGGCAAAGCACTGTTTTTACTGGCAGGTGTCAGAGCCTTTCAAATGCTTTTAATAAAGGATAAGTCAAACAAAAGAATCCAGCAACATCATTTAAAGCTATTGAGTCTCACCATATTATGGGGATTTTTTTTCTGGACTCTATCGGTATTTTCTGGAGCTGTCTGGGCATGGCTTGGATGGGGGTCGCCTGTGGTTTGGGATGACCCACTCATGGCAACCACCATGGCAACCTGGCTTTTATACGCGCTTTTACTCCATCTGCACTTAACCTGGTTTTCAACTTTCAGTGCCAGGGCGTGGTTTGCCCTTGGAGGAGCTGTTTTTCTCTTCTGCTTCACTTGTATTCCAGAGCTTGGACCCTTTAGAATCCCAGGATTGCTGTCATGAAGATACTTAAAAAAGGCTGGGACCTGGCTGGGAATATCCATGGGACCATGGCAATCTTAAGTTTTATGATCCTTGCACTTTTGCATGGGTATGCAATGTTGAAACACCATGCAAATCTGTTCCATCCCATAAATGATGTTGGATTTCTCAGATGGGCGTGTACCTGGGGAAAAGAATCCCCTGTTCAGACACTCTGGCTTTTTATGCTTGTTGGACTTCTTGGGCTTTTGTCGGTGAATACTTTTGTATGCACCACAGACAGGGTGGTAAAGATTGTTAAAAACCGGAATAAATTTCAAAGTACCATTAAATTTATTCTCAGGTTTGCTCCCCATATCATGCACTATAGTATGCTGATTATGTTCCTGGGATATCTTGTTACCTATCTTTTTGCAGGGACCTATTCTGGCAAGGTTCTGCTTGTTAAAAAGAGTATTCATCTGGACAGTATAAGCATTACACTTGAAAAACTTGTAATCGACTACTATACAGGCAATCGCATTGTCAATATGGAGGACAGAGCCATAAATGTCCAGGCAGAGCTTTTACTTGAATCCAAGGAGCTGACAAAACACAAAACACTCTCCTTTAACAATCCAATAAGGTTCAAGGGGCTGACCATTCATTTAAAAAAATTTTCACCTGGGACCAAAGGAGGCATGGGTTTAAATAGATATATTACTCTAATCATAAAAAAAGATGCAGGAGCAGTTTTTTATTTTACAGGCATGTTCTGCTTTGTTATTGGGCTTTTTATGTATGCCTTTCAAAAAATTGAGGAGCGAAAATGAAAATTGCAAAAAAAATATTCAGTATATCTCTGGTCATTGTTGCCATGGCAGGGTTCATGGGCTGTGGAAATGATTCCAAGGCTAATGTTAAAGAGAAAAAACCAGAAGAGTTTAGTTTTATGAGCATTGGCAGTTTTGCTGTGAATCCTCTTGGTGACGGATTTACAGAGGTTCGGGATGGAGCTGGTCGAACCATGATTCTTGTACCAAGAGACAAGGATGTCCCCGATGGATATGAGCCTTCCCAGGTAGTCAGAATTCCGGTTAAAAGGGTTGCAGCCTATGGTTCTTTTGACATTGCTATCCTTAAAGCGTTGGGGGTAATAGAAGATGTCCTTGTGGGTGTGGTTACTGAAAAAGAGAATTGGTATATTCCTGAAGTTGTCAAAGGGATGGATAGTGGTAAAATAATTTTTCTTGGCAGCTACAATGCATTGGATTATGAACAGATACGTCATGCAAAACCTGAACTGGTTCTTACATGGGATATGTCTATTTTACCCATGATGGATGAGATGGGTGTTGCATGTGCTATTACAACCACACCCGTTGCCATGTGTCTCAATGCCAGAATGAAATTTGTAAGATTTTTAGCTCCATTTTTTCAAAAAGAGAAGCAAGCCCTTGCATATTTTGAAAAAGTTTCTGCATCCCTTGATGCCATACGGGAGACAACAAAGGGTTCCAAATACAAACCCAGGGTGATGTGGGGAGATATCTATGAAAAGCGTGTATTGATTGAGCCTGGCAATGCCTGGGTGGGTGAACTTGTGGAGCTTGCCTTGAGTGAATATCAGTTCAATGATATTTTTGGTAAATCCTGTGTAGAGATATCTCTGGAACGATTTTTACACTCCGGGCAGGATGCTGATATTTTCTTTACTTACAGAACTCCTGATTCAGGTGCCACATCAAAAGCCGCCCTTGCCAAAGCAAACCCCCTTCTTGCCAATGTCAAGCCCTTGAAAGACGGCAAGGTATATTCACCCCTTGCCCACTATTCCCAGTCTGGAGATAAGCTGGATGAAATATTGACCGATATTGCAGCTATTTTACATCCTGAATGCTATCCAGGGCACACACTTAAATATTTCAGGGATTTGCCTGACACCGATATAAAGGGTTGAACAATATGACAACAGATGTTTTACAAAGCAGCAATATAGAAAACATTGATATAATCAGTGTGCATGAAAAATCAGAAAAAAAGAGAGTAATAACCTATTGTTTTTTTGGTGCTGTTCTTTTTATGATTATGACTGCCAATATCATGATTGGGTCCATTAATATTTCGTTCAATGAGGTGTTCTCTATTTTGTTAAGCCATGACACCTCAAGTGTAAACGGATTTATTATATGGAAGATTCGTCTGCCAAGGGCTATCGCAGCAGCCCTTGGCGGAGGATATCTTGCCATTGCAGGGCTGCTTTTACAGGTATTTTTCCAAAATCCCATTGTGGGACCTTTTATTCTTGGTATTTCATCAGGTGCCACTCTCATGGTCTCATTTGTCATGCTGACCTCAATTACTTTAGGATTTACCGTGCTGAACCCATTTATGGCAACCCTGGCAGCTTTTGTGGGAGCCTATGGAGCAATGGTGATTGTCATGGCTGTTGCAACCAGGGTTAAAAACGCTGTAACTTTGCTGATAGTTGGTTTGATGATGGGATATCTATGCCACGCTGTAACAAGTGTTCTTGTGGCATTTGCAGAACAGGAAAAGATAAAAGGGTTTGTCCTGTGGCAGCTGGGAAGTTTTTCCGGGTTTAGATGGAGTGAAATTGAGATCATGATAATTGCAGGAGGTTTGATCTGCCTGCTGGTTTATGGTCTTTCCAAACCTTTGAATGCCTTTCTTCTGGGGGAAGAGTATGCATCTTCCATGGGTGTGAATATAAAGTTTTTTAGACTTTTGATTCTTCTCTCCTCATGTGCCCTTGCAGGCATGATAACTTCTGTGGCAGGTCCTGTGGCTTTTGTGGGACTTGCTGTGCCCCACATGGTACGCCTTGCTTTTAAAACCTCGGATAATAAAATACTTGTGCCGGGATGCCTTATTATTGGGGCAGTGGTGACAAGTTTATGTGATTTTATTGCCCGCATGGTTTTCTCTCCTGTGGAACTTCCCATATCTTCCATTACTGCATTTTTTGGAGCCCCCATTGTAATAGCTCTGCTCCTGAGGCGAAAGGTGGTGTTGTCATGAAAGATAGCCTGGTTTTATCTACCAGAAGAGTTTGTGTTGGATATGGGAAAAAAGAGATACTGCAAAATATTGATATTGAATTTTTCAAAGGTGAATTTATCTCTCTTTTAGGTCCCAATGGAGCAGGCAAGACAACACTTTTGAGGACCCTTTCAAGACATCTTCCTGTCCTTGATGGTACAATTGAAATCAATGGCATGAATTTAAATAGTATTCATTCTGAAAAGCTTGCAAAGATAATGTCTGTTGTATTGACTCAAAAAGTTGCTCCACCTCTTTTCCAGGTTTATGATTTTGTTGCAATGGGCAGATATCCCCACACCTCATGGACAGGCAAACTTAACAAAAAAGATCACAATGTGGTCATGGAATCCTTAAAATCAGTATATGCCGATGATCTGGTATCAAGGGATATTTCAACCCTAAGTGATGGAGAACGCCAAAAAGTATTGATTGCAAGGGCGCTTGCCCAGGAGCCTGCCATAATTCTCCTGGATGAACCCACCATGCATCTTGATTTAAAACACCGCATGGAGATCATGTCGATCCTCCAGGGGCTTTGCCACAAAAAAGGTATCTGCGTTGTGGCATCTCTGCATGATGTTGAAATAGCAGCTAAGATTTCAGATAAAGTTGCCTTGCTCAAGGGCAATACTATTCAGGCATTTGGAGCCCCGGAAGATATACTGCAAACAGATACTGTGTCTGATCTTTATGACTTTTCCAATGTCTCATTTAATCGTCTGCTTGGAAATATTGAGATCCAGAACAAAAAAGCTGATTTGGCAAAAGTGTTTGTAATAGGTGGTATGGGTACAGCATCTGTTCTTTACAGGCTTCTCTGTCGAAAAGGATTTCAGATTGCAACCGGAGTTCTTTTTAAAAATGATATTGATTATTTTGTAGCAAAAGCCTTGGGAATACAATGTCTTGTCCAGGAAAACATGGATATTGTTTCAAAAGAGAGCATTGATAAAGCTGTTGATGTTTTAAAAGGGTGTGATTTTGTCATTGATACAGGCTTTGAAGCAGGAAAACTGAACATGGCAAATCTTGATCTGCTTTTAACTGCCCTGGAGCATAAAAAGAAGATTTTCTGCATGGGTGAAAAAAGAGATATACTCAATGGACATGGCAATTGTGAGGTTTTGTTTTCCAAAAGTGAATTTGAACTTGTCTCAATGATAAGAGTAAAAGAGAGTGCATCAATATGACTGCTGCTCCTTCCTACCTTATATTGATGCTGACAGATCGCTGTAATCTTAACTGCTCTTACTGCTATCTTGGCAAGCAGAAACACTCAATGGATTCACCCCAGGGCATTGATATGTCTCTTGACACCATTGATCATATCTTTGAGCTTGAAAATATTGATAAGAATACAAATCATATCCAGATGACAGGTGGAGAGCCGTTTCTAGTACCGCATCTTATAAAATATACTGCCATTAAAGCAAAAAAATATTGCCCTGAAGCTACCCTTGCTATCCAGACCAATGCAACACTCATGGATGAAGACTCTTTGAATCTTATTCAGGAGTTTGGAATAAATATCGGGATAAGCCTTGATGGTGAACCTCCTTTGCAGGAAGCCCAAAGAGGTAAAGCTGCTGCAACTTTTCAAGCTCTTCATCTAATGGAGAAAAAACAGATACCATTTAACATAACCACTGTGGTTACTTCAAAAAATATTGATAAACTCTCCAGGCTTGTTTTGATGCTGGGAGCTTTTTCCATGGCAAGGGGAATAGGTCTTGATCCTCTTGTTATAAAAGGCAGTGCAATAAATAGTTCCATCTGTGGAGCAGAACAATCCAGAATAGAAAAAAGCATAGGTAAAATGACTGCTGCCCTTGACATGATAAATAATAACCGCAGAACCCCTCTTCTCATACGAGAGATGGAGAGGATAAAAAATAGATACAATGCATCATCTGCAACTGCCTTTTGCCATGCTGCCATTGGGAAAAGTCTTGCTGTGACACCTCAAGGGGAGCTGTTTCCATGCAGCCAGACAGCATGGGATTATGATTTTTTTCTAGGGACTATGGATACTATAGACACCATAAATTTTTCTTCACAACTTGAATCATGCAGATTGGAAAATGCCCTGCAATGTAAAAATTGCAGCGTAGATTTGCATTGCCCGGGAGACTGCCCAAGCCGCCTTTACTATAATACGAATGGCTCCAGAGAGTTTGCCTGTACTCTTTATCAGTCCCTTATGTCATCAATAAATTCTGAAATGGAAACTATCTAATGGAAACTGTTTACAAGGAGCAACAATATATGGAATCCTTTACACTCTCATATTA
The DNA here is from genome assembly GCA_964565415.1 of uncultured Desulfobacterales bacterium. Lineage (GTDB taxonomy): Bacteria > Desulfobacterota > Desulfobacteria > Desulfobacterales > Desulfobacteraceae > JAIOSM01. The sequence goes on from CAZMEX010000009.1 coordinate 30,250, forward strand.
TTCAGCAACATCAACTGAAATTCCCTCGTTAAGTCAGGGTGTTGAGCAGTTTAGTAATGATCTTTCAGGTTCGGTCAGGGTACATGCCAAAACCCAGGTGCAGCTATTTGACAAAAGCAGAATAGATTCCTTTGTTAAACAATCATTAAAAGCAGATATCATAATTATTACTCTCCATGGGGGCAAAGAGTCATGCCCAGCCTTAGACCCCCTGATTGAAGCCCTGAAAAATCCTAGAAATATCTGGTTTCATATCCAGCCCTCAGTCAGTGACGAAGATGCCATGGAGTTCGCAAGAGAGCACTCAACAGGTTTTGGTACACCTGCCTGGGATAGAATTAATGCCTATTTAAAAAATGGTGGGCCCATTAATTTTAAAAATCTGTTTTTCTTTGTCCATGAACTTTTAACTGAAGTGAAATCCAGAAAGCCTGAAGAGCTGGACATGAAATCATTGGAATCTTTTAAGGCAATCCTGCCTGTCCCCCTTCCCCATGACGGTATTTATCACCCTGATTTCCCGGATATTCCAAAATTTGAAGATTATTACAAAGAGAAGATAAAGCAGGATAGAATAACAATTGGCATCTGGTTCTATCAAACCTATTGGGTCAATAATAATTTTCATTTTATCAATGCTCTTATCAGAACTGCTGAAAAAATGAATGTTAATGTCATACCTGTTTTTCACATGAGATGGAAAGATAAAGTGCTGGGAAACGACGGGGCTGATAAAGTAGCAGAAAAATATTTCATGAAAGATGGTGAACCCATAATAGATGTGCTTGTCAACCCCATGATGTTCTCTTTAACCCTTGCCCACCCAAGTTATAAGGATATTTACCCTGATTTGAATGTTCCTGTTATCCAGGCAATGATGACAATGCAGCCCCATGAAAGCTGGAAAGAGAGTATCCAGGGACTGACCACCATGGAGGTCTCCTTTGCAGCTGCCCAGCCGGAGTTCGACGGCTCTTTAATTACTGTACCCATTGCATCAAGACAGATGGATGAGACCGACCCCCTGACCGGTGCACTCATAGCACGGTACATGCCCATAAATGACAGGGTAGAGCTTGCAATAAATATTGCCATAAACTGGGCAAAGCTTTCAAAAAAAAAGAACAAGGATAAAAAAGTTGCCATTATATTCCATCACTATCCTCCACGCAATGACAGAATAGGTTGTGCAGCAGGTCTTGACAGTTTTGAGAGTGTAAAAGAGATAGTGGATGAGTTGAAAAAATCAGGATACACCCTGGAAAAAACCTATAAAAATGGAGATGAGATTTCCCACAAGATAATTTCCAGAATGACCTGTGATCAGCGCTGGCTTTTACCGGAGCAGATGTATGAAAAGTGTGTTGCAACTGCAAAATCCAGCGATTATATGCCATGGCATGAAGAACTTCCCCCTGCTATCAAAGAAAAGCAGGCAGAAGACTGGGGGCAGATGCCCGGAGATTTGTTTGTTTACAATGATGAGATGATGTTTGCAGGTTTTAAAAATGGAAACATTTTTATCTCTGTTCAGCCTCCCCGGGGATATTATGAAAATATTGATAAGATTTACCATGATATGTATCTTTCTCCTCCCCACCATTATCTTGCACAATATCGATATATCAAATATGTTTTTAAAGCTGATGCTGTTATACATGTTGGAAAACACGGCTCATTGGAGTGGCTCCCCGGAAAAGCTCTGGGCTTGTCTGAAGAGTGCTATCCTGCCCTTTCCATCATGGATCTGCCCAATATTTATCCTTACATTATAAATGATCCCGGCGAAGGCACCCAGGCAAAACGCAGAAGTTATGCCTGTATTATTGACCATTTGACCCCTGCCTTTACCAATGCTGACCTCTATGAAGATTTATCCAAAGTTGAAAATCATATCAAAGAGTATTTAGATGCAAAAAGAGAAGACCCGGGCAAGCTTTCTGTATTAAAACCCATGATATGGGAGGGGGTAATTGAGGCTGATCTTGATAAAGATCTTGAAATTACAAAAGAGCAAGCCTTTGATGATTTTGATACTTTTCTGGAAAACCTCCATGCATATCTCAGTGATCTGGGCGACACCATGATAAACGATGGTCTGCACACTTTTGGGATTGTACCTCCTCCTGACAGGCTTAAAGAGTTCCTTGTTCAACTCACCCGGGTTGCCAATGGAAATATCCCATCCCTCAGGGAATCCATTGTAAAGCAGATGGGGTTTGACTATGATCATCTCCTGGAAAATAGAGGTAAAGTTGTAGATACAATCAATAACTTTACCGGGGCAGAGATTATCAAGCAGGCACATGGGCTTGGATTAAAGCTTGTGGATCGCATTGCAGATATCAATGAAGATATTCCGGAACTTTCGCTCATAAAAATTCAGGAAATCATTCTTCAGGTTATTCCAAATGCTGATAGACCTGACGGCACAAGGGTTGATATCGGAGATACCTGTTTTTATATTGCAAATTCAATCATTCCAAATATTAAAAAGACCCCGGAAGAGATCAAATCAACACTTACTGCATTAAATGGCGGGTTTGTTCTGCCGGGTCCCTCTGGTGCTCCAACCAGGGGCGAGGCTGATATTTTGCCCACGGGCAGGAATTTTTATTCAGTTGACCCAAACAAAATACCCAGCCCTGCTGCATGGAAAGTTGGTAAAGCTTTGGGGGACGCACTTCTTGAAAGATATATGCAGGAGACTAAAAAATATCCTGAGAGCGTTGGTATCATAGTTTTTGGAACTTCTACCATGCGGTCAAAAGGTGATGATATTGCCGAGGTTTTTTATCTTCTTGGAGTAAAACCTGTCTGGCATAAAACAAATGGTATGGTGCTGGGGCTTGAGATCATACCTTTAAAAGAGCTTGGGAGGCCAAGAATAGATGTAATGCCTAGGATTTCAGGGTTTTTCCGGGATTCATTCCCTCTTCTGGTGGAGAGAATTGATGAAGCTGTAAGAATGGTTGCAGCCCTGGATGAACCCCTGGAATCCAACCTTATTCGAAGACATGTCTTAAGGGACATGGAGGATTATGAAGCAGATGGTCAAACAAAAGATCAGGCATTTCGCGAGGCAACTTTCCGAGTATTTGGATGTCCGCCCGGAACCTATGGTGCCGGCGTAAAAGAGCTTGTTGAGTCCAAAAACTGGAAGACCCAGGAAGATCTGGGCAATAACTATATCAGGTATACAAGCCATGCCTATGGTGAAGGAAGCTACGGTATTCAAAAACCTGCTGTTTTCAGAACTCTTCTGGCGCGGATGGATGTAACTGTTAAAAATGAAGACTCAAGGGAGTATGACATGATGTCATGCACTGATTATTATAACTACTATGGAGGGCTTATTGTAGCTGGAAAGAGTGTCACAGGCAAGCTTCCTTTCTCATACATGGGTGACAGTGCTGATCCTGAACGTGTCAAAATCAGAAGCACCAATGAAGAGGCAAAACATGTATTAAGGTCCAGACTTGTCAATCCAAAATGGCTTAAAGGCATGATGCGTCACGGTTATAAAGGTGCAGGCGACATATCCCATATGATGGATGTAGCCCTGGGCTGGGATGCAACTGCCGAGGTTATTGATGACTGGATGTATGAAAGCCTTGCCAGGGCCTATGTGCTGGATGAAAAAATGAAAAAGTGGATGAATGAGGTAAACCCCTATGCCCGGCAGAATATTTTGGATAAATTACTGGAAGCAATATCCCGGGGCATGTGGAAAGCAGACCCTGACATGGAAGAACAACTTAAAGAAGAATATCTTGAAATTGAAGGAGAGATAGAGGGAATCACAGAATGATTAAATTAATATTAAAGCCACGTATAAGTATTCCATGGATGACCCTTGTTTTAATATCTATTTTTGCTGTCTCAGGCTTTGCCAATACAGCAAAAAAAGCAGAGCAGAAAGTAGGCAAATCCATTGACACAAGGCAGGAGACACAAAAAGCAACCCAGGAGTGGGATGGTAAAAAAGCTGAGCTTCAAGCACTTTATGATCAATTGCTAGGGAAAAATGAGGCTCTCAATGCAGCCCATGAAGAGTTGTCTGAACAAAAGATAAAGCATGCAGATTTAAACCAGACACTTATACAACAAAAAAAAGAGAATCAACAAATAGAAAAAGAGATGATGCCTTTTTTAAGATCAGTTTATAAAAATCTTGAACACCTTGTCCAGAGCAGCGCACCATTTTTATTACAAGAGCGGACAAAAAGATTACAAAAGCTTGAGAATGTAATGCAGGACATTGATATCTCCATTGCAGAGAAATATAGAAAAGTGATGGAAGCTCTTGCAGTTGAAGCTGAATACGGCAATACCATTGAGGTGTATCAGGAAAAAATAAATCTTGAAAACTCAGAAGTGCTGGGCAATATTTTCAGGCTGGGCCGAATATCTCTTTTTTTTCTCTCCCTTGATAAAAAATCATCTGCTGTTTTTAACGTTGCCCAGGAGAGATGGGTTACCTTGGATAATGATTATATATCAGCCATTGATAAATGCCTGCAGATGGTTGCCAAGCACAGACCTGTTGAGTTGATCGCCTTGCCTTTAGGGCAGCTTGACCAGGCTCAATCTCTAAAGAGAGGTGTGCAATGAAAAATCTATATGCGATATTGTTTTTCCTCTGGCTTCTTGCATCCTTTTCTGTCCATGCCCAGGATTTACGCAAAGACAACCTGACCATGGAAAAAAAGCAAGAGATTATTGAGAAGAAGGCAGCCTTTGAATTAAGGCAGGCAAAGATTGAAAAAGAGAAAAAGATCCAGCAGATTAAGAGCGATAAATCAAAATTAAACAGAGCCATTGCCAGTTTAAAGCAAAAAAATAATTTCCTTGAGGCTAAAAACAGCAATCTTCGCCTGGATATTGAAAATCTGATGGATATTCAGGAGGAACTTAAAAAAGAGCTGTCACAATCTGAAGCAGTGCACAATGAGTTATCAGGCTTTATCAGGAGCAGTGCCAAAGATATAAAAACTCTATTGGAGCAAAGCCTTCAAAGTGCTTTTGTGAGGGATCGCTATCTTTTTTTACTTCCCATGATAAATCAGGAAAAATTTCCCTCCATGGATGATATCAGGAAAATATCTGATACTCTTTTTAAAGAGATTCAGCTCTCAGGTGAAGTCAAGATTACAGAGTCTGTGATTGTGGATAGAAAAGGCAGAGAGCAGACTGCCAAAGTTTTGATATTGGGTAATTTTACCGGTATCTATATGCTGGAAAAAGCAGCCAACAAGTTTGATGAGACAGGTTTTCTCCTCTATTCTGACCAGAGCCAGAGGCTGTTTGCCCTTTCAAAACTGCCATCCCCTGCCGTGGCAAATCAAATTGCAGCATATCTTAAAGGTGCAAGCCCTGCTGTTCCAATGGATATCTCCAAAGGCGGAGCACTCCGTCAATTTACCCATGAATTGAGTCTGGTTGATCAAGTGCCCAAGGGGGGACTCCTTGTATGGCCTATACTTGCTATTTTACTCCTTGCATTTCTGATTCTTCTGGAGCGGGTTTTCTTTTTCTCTTTAAAGACCATCAAGACAGAAGCTTTTATGATTAAAGTGAGAGAGTTGGTGGCTAGAGAACAGTGGGACAAATGTGAGCGCCTGTTGTTATCCCGGAGAACAAGATTGATTCCAAAAATTCTGCTTACAGCACTCCCCTTTAGAAAGCACAGCCGTGAAGATATGGAAAATGCTCTTCAGGAAGCTATACTTGGAGAAATTCCAAAGATCGAACGGTTCTTGTCAACTCTGGGCATGTTGGCAGCAATTGCACCACTTATGGGGCTTCTTGGCACAGTCACAGGTATGATTAACACCTTTCATGTTATTACCTATTTTGGAACAAGTGATCCAAGAATGATGTCCGGCGGTATTTCTGAAGCTTTGGTAACCACCATGCTTGGACTTATTGTGGCAATCCCTATTATGTTGTTTCATACTCTTTTGAGCCGCCGGGTGGAAACCCAGATAGGCTGGATGGAAGAGAAGGCTGTGGCATTCGTAAATATGATATTTAAAGTACGAGTGGAGAAGAAAAAGAGAATAGATGGTTGATTTTTATTATCATATTGCAAATTATATTGAGTCTGGTGGCGTTGTCATGCTGCCTATCTTATTAGTCTCTTTTTCCATGTGGGTGTTGATTTTCAACAGAGTATGGTTCATGCACACCCTTTATGAAAAAAATATGTCCAGAAGAGAGGCAGGACTTTTGATAAAAGCCAACAGATTACCTGCATCTGAATATCATGGTATAAATTCTCTTCTTGTTCGTGATTTTTTAGCCCACAGAAGCATTGATTCAAAACTTGATGACTATATTCTGGATGAAAGCGTGCTAAGAGTCATAACAAATTTAGACAAATATATTTCAATAATCACAATGCTTTCGGCTGTGGCACCGCTTTTAGGACTTTTGGGCACTGTGGTGGGTATGATGCATACATTTGATGTGATCATGGTGTTTGGAACCGGCAATGCAAGGGCAATGGCAGGCGGTATCTCTGTTGCCCTGATTACCACCCAGACAGGTCTTATGGTATCTATCCCAGGGCTTTATATGAGTGGATGGCTCAGGCGCAGGGCACAAAATTTAAAAAACCGGGCAGCAGGAACCGGTATTTATTTGAAACGATTTATTTAAAAGAGGTCAACAGTGTTAAATATATCAGCAGCAAGGCGTGCTAACAGGCAAAATCTTGAATTGAATATGGCTCCTTTAATTGATATGGTCTTTATTCTGCTCATCTTTTTCCTTGTTACCACAAGTTTTATAAAAGAGACTGGCGTGGATATCTCAAGGCCTGCCGCATCAACAGCTGTTACCAAGACAAAAGCTACTATTTTGATTGGAATAACTGAAAACAATACCATCCATCTGGATCAGCGCGAGATTGATATCAGGGCTGTAAGGGCTAATGTTGAGCGTGCCATGGCTGAAAATCCCGAAGGCAGTGTGGTAATTGTGGCAGATAAAGAGAGCAAAACCGGTATTGTTATCACAGTCATGGATGCCTGTAAACTTGCCGGAGCAGACAATGTATCCCTGGCAGCTACCCTGCCTTCGCACTAGGGAAAAAATATTGAAGCAGAATAAAAAAAAGAGAGATCAAATAAAAAACAACAAGTTGAGAAACATGACAGGCTGGATTATTGCTGTTTTCCTGTCAGGTCTGCTCAATGCATTTCTATTTGGAATCATGCCTGGAATGATTCAAAAAGTTGGTGGGAATCTGGATGATCTGGAAGATATCAAAGGTATACAGGTAATAAGGGTCAAACGCCCGGAACCGCCTGCCAGGAAAAAAAAGAGACCAAAAATTGTAAAGCAGGAGAGAAAGCCTCTAAGGACAAGGTCCAAAACAGAGATTTACAAACAAAAAACCATGAAGCCAAAGCTTGACTTTGAATTAAATCCTGATCTCCCCACAGCTCCTGACACGCTTGTCATGCCGCCTTTGGAACACTTTGATTTAAGCGGTCCAGGTCTTAAAGGACATTTCCTTGCAAGCGAGCTTGACTCCCCCTTAACTCCTTTTTCCAAAATCCCGCCGATATATCCCATGCGGGCATCCAGAAGAGGTATTGAAGGGTGGGTAACTATTCAATTTATTGTCTCTAGGTCCGGGTATGTTAAAGATATTAAAATTATTAAAGCAAAACCCGAAAAGATATTTAATAGAAGTGTGATAGATTGTGTATCACAATGGAAATTTAAACCCGGTACTGTGGAAGGTGTTGTTGTGTCAACGCTTGCCCAGACAACCATAAGGTTTCAGTTGGAATAGAAATGAAGAGAAGTTTAATACTGATTTTTATGCTGTTATTTCTGTTTTTGCAAACCAGTGCAATTGCTGATACTTTTCCTCCCAAAGTAGGTATCTGCCTGTATAAAGCAAATCTTCTGATTCAGAAAAAAGAGACAACTAAAGCAATTGCAACATTGCAAGAGTTTTTGGCAAAACAGTTCCAGGTGGATAAAAAGGAAGCTGCAAAACAAGGATATGATCACTATCATATTTACTTTTTATTGGGCAATTGTTTTCTGATGCTGGATCAACAAAAAAGCAATCCGTCATATGTGAAAAAAGCTTGTAAAGCTTATGAAGCCACTGTGAAAAAGCAAAATGACTTTTCAGCTGCCTGGTTAAATCTTGCACGATGTTACTATAGAATTGACAAAATGAAAAAGGCAAGCTCAAGCTTTCTTAAGGGGTATGAAACAAGTAAAGAGAAAAAAGCTGCCCATCTTTATTATGCTTCGGTCTGCTCAATTTATACAAAAGATTATAAAAAAGCTCTCTCAATATTTAAAACTCTTTTGAAAAATCATCCTGACTCAATAACGCTTGAATATAAAGAAACCCTGGTCAATATCTATTTTTCACTGGATCAACATAAAAAAACTCTGCCATGGGTTGAAGAGCTTGCCAGAAAATTTACCGGCAACAAAAAGAAAAAATGGCAGGAGATTTTATTATATCAATATTTAACCCTTAAAATGGATAAAAAAGCTCTTGACTATGCAAGGTTTCTCACAAGAAGCCACCCCACAGAGCCTAAATGGTGGAAAGCTTTAAGCCATATTTATCTCCAAAGAAACCTTCTTGAACAGGGGCTTTCATCGCTTATCATTTACAGCTTTATTTCTCCTTTAACCTCCAGGGAAACCACTCTTCTAGGTGATCTTTATCTTGCCTGTGATATCCCGTTGAAAGCTGCAAAAGCTTATGAGGCATGCCTTGAGTATGAGGAAGATTCCAAAGAGATTCAAAAAAAAATCCTGCAAATTACAAGATCCTATATAAGCGGGTGTGAAAAAGAGATTGCCCTTAAATGGATAGAAAAGGGACTTGCCATAAAACAAGACCCTGATCTTCTTCGCATCAAGGCTGACATCTTGTTTGCCAGAAAAGAGTATAAAAAGGCGTATACTACCTATGGACAATTGTCAAAGTTCAAGAAGCATAAGGGATTATGCCACCTTATGATGGGGTATGCTGCCTGGAATGAAGAAGAAACCCAGAAGGCAAAGACACAGTTTATCAAAGCTTCAAAATTCAAGAAGCAAAGAAAATCCGCCCAAAAAGCCCTGGCACAAATAAAGAAAATAGCAGGAGACCCATGAGATTATCTTTCATAATAATATTGTTACTATTGTTCGGGCTTTTGTTTACACCCTTGTGTACTTTTGCCGTTGAAAAATCTAAAAAGAGTTATATTCTTATTACAAAAGAGGATATTGTAAAGTTAAATCCAGGCAGGATTGAAGATGTTTTAAACACAATTCCCGGCGTTAGTGCCAGCAGCTCCTTTGTCTCCATACGCGGAGATTATAAGGTTAAAGTCCTGGTGGATGGAAAATCCATAAACGATCCGACATCAAGCCATGGTGGTGTAAAACTTGATACTGTGACCCTTGACAGTATTGAGTCCATTAAAGTCTATAAAGGTTCGGGAGGGTCAGCCTTTGGCAATGATGCCAGTGGTGGTGTGATAGTCATAACCACCAGAGAAAAACAGAAAACCAGAGGTTTTTTAGAGACCCAGGGGGGAAATTTTGGCTCTTATCATACTTATCTTTCCTGTGATACAAGAGTAGATTGTTTTTCTTTTGGTGTAGCTGCCGGGTTTGACAAAACAGATGGATGCCGTGTTAATTCTGATAAAGAAAAAAAACTGCTAAAAGCAGATGCAGGATTTGATTTAAACAAAAATATCGATTTTAATATAGCTTTAAGCAGACTTGAAATCGAAAGAGGCTCATCAGGCTTTAAGGTTTATCCCACCCCCAATGCAAGATATTTTTATGATTTTGAAGCAGGACTTTTTACAGTTAATATGTTTGGATTTAAAAACAAACTCAGTTATATCAAAGCAAATAAACATAATATCAACCCTGACAAAAATCTTGATACTGAACTGCAAGTTCAAAAAATCAGGGAAGAGTTAACAAAGCCTATAGAGTGGAATCTAGGGGGTAATCTTTTATTGGGTGCCGGGTTTGAAAACGCAGAAGCAGAATCCACCCGTTTTTCCAATAAAAAAGAGCATACTATTTGGGGTTTTGCCACCTTAACAGGTGAAATTGATTTGTGCTGGCCCCTTCAAATAAGTTTAGGTGCCAGGGTTGAAAATCATTCTGACTTTGGTTCAAAATTCAGTCCTGAGCTCTCCATTGGAACTCAAATCAATAATTTAAGTGCAGCTGTTACTCTGTCCCACACCCATAATAATCCATCTTTTGTCCAGCGCTATTATCAAAGCAGCTCCATGCAGCCAAATCCTGATCTCACACCGGAATATGCCAATAATATCAGCCTTGCCTTTGCATGGGATGTAAACAATAAAATTACTCTGGGTATATCTCCTTTTTTTAATAGGATCACTGATCGGATAACCTATATGCGGGAGGGTCCCATTGGTTCCTACACAAACCTTGGAAAAGTTAATTATAAAGGTGTTGATTTAAGCTGTGATATAAAATTCTGTAAGGTTCTGAAACTTAAAACATCATACACATATCTTGAAGCAAAAGATGAGAAAACAGGTCTCTATCTTCCTTCAAAGCCTAAACAGAGATCAACGGCAACCCTTGTATACAACCCTTTGGATCAACTTTTAATAAGTTTTTGTGTCAAGCATAAATCAAGCCTCTATTCAAATAAGTCAAACACCAAAACAATAGATCCCTACGCCACAGGAGATTTGCGCATGGAGTATAAATGGGGTTTTTCCAAACTAGTAAAAAGTGTAACTCTTTATGGAGAAATTAAAAATATCTGGGATGAAGAGTACCAGTATGGTGACGGATATGAAGCTTCTCCCAGAACATGGTTTACAGGTGTAAAAGTCAGGTTTTAATTTTAAGGTATAAAAATGAGAGAAATTTTCCCTTTCTGTGCAATTATCAATCAGCAGGATTTAAAACTCTGCCTGTTGCTCAATGCTGTTCACCCTGGCATTGGCGGTGTTTTGATCCGGGGTGAAAAAGGCACTGCAAAATCTACCATTGTAAGGGGACTTACTGACCTTTTGCCAGGAACTTCAGTTGTGACACTGCCTTTGAATGCCACAGAAGACAGGGTAACAGGTGGCATGGATTTTAACAGAGCAGTAAAACAGGGAAAAAGAATTTTATTGCCCGGGCTTTTATCAGAGGCAAATAATGGAATTTTATATGTGGATGAGATTAATCTTTTAGATGATCACATTGTTGACATTATTCTTGATGCTGCAAGTTCCGGGGAAAATCATGGGGAGCGCGAGGGACTCTCTTTTTGCCATGAAGCAAAATTCCTTCTTGTGGGAACCATGAATCCTGAAGAGGGGGATTTGCGCCCCCAGCTTCTGGACAGGTTTGGGTTGTGTGTGGAGGTTGTTTCAGAAAAAGATCCTGAAGCAAGGATTAATCTCATGGAACAGCGTGAACTGTATGATAGGGACCCGGGAAAATATAGAGCTGATCAAAGCAAAGAGACTCAAAAACTTGTAAAAAAAATAGATCAAGCAAAAAAAATATTACCCAGGGTGAGGCTTGAGAAACATTTGCGCTCTTTTATCGCAGAACTTTGCATGAGTAATAATGTGGCAGGGCACAGGGCTGATATTGTTATTGAACAGGCAGCAAGAGCCCAGGCAGCAATGCTTGGACAAACCAGAGTAACAATTGATGATATAGGTATGGTTGCAAGATTTGCTCTGCTCCATAGGAAGCAGGAAGCTGATCCTCCACCACCGGAACTGCCACCGCCACCGGAACCGCCGCCGCCATCAGAGGATGATGCAAAGAAAGATGGTGATGATAATAGTCAGGATCAAGAAGAGCAGGAAGATGAACAGGTCCAACAAGATCAAGGACAATCTTCTTTGCCTGAGCCTGAATCTAAAGATCAGGATCAGTCTGATGATAGGGATGAGACAGAAGAGCAAGATATGCCCCTTTCTGGAGAGGATGTCCAAGAGCAGATTTTTGAAGCTGGTGCAACATTTAAAGTAAAGAAAATCACCACAGCAAAAGATAGAAAAATGCGCCGGGGATCAGGCAGACGTTCCAGAACAAGGGTGTCTCAAAAACAGGGCAGATATGTTAAAAGCGGCATGCAGAGGGTTAATAATGATATTGCCTTTGATGCAACTTTACGAGCAGCAGCTCCCTATCAGATACAGCGTGATATCCCCCAAGGCATGTATGTAAGCTTGAAACCTGAAGATATCAGGGAAAAAATCAGAGAAAAACGTATTGGTAATTTTCTGATTTTTCTTGTGGATGCATCTGGTTCCATGGGAGCTCAAGGCAGAATGACAGCATCTAAAGGAGCGATTTTATCTCTTCTTCTGGATGCATATCAAAAACGTGACAAGGTTGCCATGATATCATTCAGAAAGAGTGAAGCCTATGTTAATCTGCCACCAACTTCTTCCATTGAACTTGCAGCAAATCACCTTGAAAAGATGCCTGTGGGGGGCAGGACTCCTTTGTCTGCAGGTCTTACCAAGGCATATCAGATGGTTGAGAATGCTTTGATCAGAGACCCTGCCACAAGACCCATAATGATAATTATAACTGATGGTAAATCCAATGTGGCAATGGGGCAGAAAAAGCCTGTGGACGAAGCAATGGCATTTGCCATGAAAATGGGGCTTGATGAGAGAGTCAAGTATATTGTGGTGGATACTGAACCTGATGGGCTTGTACGATTTGACCTTGCAGGAAAACTTGCAGCAGCAGCCCAGGCTCAATATTGTAAAATAGATGATTTAAAGAGCGATTCACTTGTAAGTTTAGTTAAGGAGATACAATAAATGAAAGAAAAACCCATTTTTCCCTTTACAGCAATTGTAGGCCAGGAAGAGATGAAGCTTGCCCTGATACTTAATATTATTAACCCGACCCTTTCAGGAGTACTCATAAGAGGTGAGAAAGGTACTGCTAAATCTACAGCAGTTCGAGCCCTTGCCCAGATTTTGCCAAATATTGAGCGTATAAAAAATTGTCCCTTTGGATTGGCAGTTGATCAAACAGGAGATATCTGTAAAGAGTGTGTTAACAGTGATTGCCCACAGAAATCAGATAAAGACCATCTTGAAACCGACTTTGCAGGCGTGAGAGTAGTGGAGTTGCCCGTGGGAGCAACAGAAGATCGGGTGGTTGGAACAATGGATTTAGAGCATGCCCTTAAAAAAGGAGAAAAGAGGATTGAGCCGGGGCTTTTAGCTGCTGCCCACCGAGGGATTTTATATGTGGATGAAGTCAACCTTTTAGATGACCATGTGGTGGATGTGCTTCTGGATTCTGCTGCCATGGGAGTCAACACCATAGAACGTGAAGGAGTATCTTTTTCCCATCCTGCAAGGTTTACTCTTGTGGGGACAATGAATCCTGAAGAGGGGGAATTGCGGCCCCAGCTTTTGGACCGTTTTGGATTATGTGTTAATATTCATGGAGCTTTGGACCCGGATGACCGGGTTGCTGTCATGGAGAGACGTGCCCTGTTTGATGATGATCCTGAAATTTTATGCAGACAGTGGGAGGAAGAGTCAAAAAAACTATCGGAAAAAATCATCAAGGCAATTGCTCTTTATCCAGAAGTTGAGATTAAAAGACCGCTTTTATATGAAATTGCATCATATTGTCTTGATATAGGGGTTGACGGGCACAGGGGTGACATTATAATACTTAAAACAGCTAAAACACTTGCTGCTTATGATGGCAGAATCGATGTGGGATCTGCTGATATTAAACATGCAGCACAATTGGCACTGCCCCACAGAATAAGACGTAAACCGCTTCAAGAGGTTTCAGAAGATATAAATGCTGTGCGGGAACAAAACAGAGCAGCAAAAATTGCATAGGGAATACTTTAAAATATGTATGCCATAGAGATAAAAAATTTAAAAAAAGTTTATAAAGATGTAACGGCTCTTGGCGGTATTGACCTGACCATTCCCAAGGGAGAATTGTTTGCCTACCTTGGACCCAATGGAGCCGGCAAAACCACAACCATAAGGATACTTACAGGTCTTACTCGACCAGGCTCAGGTTATTGCAGCATCAATGGGTTTGATATTAAAAAAGATGTTCACAAAGCAAAATTGCAGTACGGGCTTGTACCCCAGTCCATTAACCTTGATTCAGAGTTGACTGTTGCTGAAAACCTCATGATCCATGGACGTCTGTTCAGAATGAGCAAGGCTGATATACGTGCAAAGAGCGATGAGTTGCTAACCTATTCTGAAATGGAAGAGAAAAGAAATGCACTGGTGAAAACTCTGTCAGGTGGTATGAAACGCCGTCTCATGATTTCAAGGGCTTTATTACACTCTCCTGAGGTATTGTTTTTAGATGAACCCACAGCAGGGCTTGACCCTGGGATACGCCGCAGAATCTGGGCATTGATAAAAAAAATTCAATCCAAGGGCACAACCGTGTTTCTGACCACCCACTATATTGAAGAGGCAGAATTTCTAGCGGACAGGGTGGCGTTTTTGGATAAAGGCATGATTATTGCCATGGATACACCGGCAAATTTCATGAAATCAATTGGCACATGGGCAATTGACAGGCTCAAGGATGATGCCATGGAAACTCTTTATTTTAGAGATAGAAAAGAGGCTGAAGCTTTTAATTTTAAAAGTCTTGCTCAATATACTCTGCGCCGGGTAAATCTGGAAGATGCATTTTTAGATTTGACAGGTAAAAAAAAATAACAGGATATAAAGAAAATGATACATGGAATTACAGCAGTCTATTTGCGGGAGATGCTTATTTTGAGAAAAAGGATCGTAAAACAGATACCCTCATGGTCCATCTCGCCTCTTTTATACCTCATTGCATTTGGATATGCAGCAGGACATACAGCCCCTGTTGAGGGGCATACCTATATGGCATTTTTAATTCCCGGACTCATTGCCATGAGCAGCATGACCCAGTCCTTTGCCATTGCAAGTGAAATTAATATTGCAAGATTTTACTGGCATATATTTGAAGAGTTTCAGGCAGCACCAATTTCAAATATTGCATATATCACAGGAGAAGTTCTTGCAGGCATGACCC
This sequence comes from uncultured Desulfobacterales bacterium, assembly GCA_964565415.1. Lineage (GTDB taxonomy): Bacteria > Desulfobacterota > Desulfobacteria > Desulfobacterales > Desulfobacteraceae > JAIOSM01. The sequence continues at coordinate 45,325 of CAZMEX010000009.1, forward strand.
GGGCATTTTTAGCTGTTTTAGTAATTATGGCCCTGGGATTTATATTTGGAGTCAAGCTACAATACAATCTATTGTTTCTTGCAGGTGTAATGCTCAATGCCTTTGTATTTGCATCCCTTGCCGTGGGGCTTGCCATGGTTGTAAAATCCCATGCTGACCAGTCAATGCTCAACTCCTTTGTGATTACACCCATGGCTTTTTTAGGAGGAACCTTTTTCCCCATTGACAGACTCCCTGAATGGGCCGGCAATATTCTGTCATTTTTACCTTTAACCCATGCTTCCTCTCTTATCAGGGCAGCCTGTCTTGACCAAAAGGTAAATCCCTTTTCCTGGGTAGTATTAATAACTGTCGGGATTGTATTTTTTATCATGGCAGTTTTCTGTGTTGAGAAAGCTAAAGATTGATTGACTGGAAGGTGAGAATTGAAAATATGCATTTAGAAACCTATGATGATGTGTTGGAGCTTCATCGAAATCAAAAAAAAATTTATGCAAGATTTTTAAGCCCCCATCGGGTGCTGTCCACCTGCCGCATCAATGGCGGACTCAGGGAAGATATCAAGGTTGTGCTCAACCATCAGTCATGTGAACCGTGTAATCATATGGATGCCCATGCAAAAAGGATTATCACAGAACCACAAGCTTATCTTGAACAGCTCTGCAAGCCTGAAGGAGTTGACTTTAAACACTGTGTCTGCCTTGGTACTGCAGCCAATATGAACTATGCAGCAATACATAAAAAAGAGTTTAAAGATTTATGGGTGTTAACCATTGCCACAGGTGGCGTAGAAACCAATGCCGGGCGTGCAGGAGACCCTGCCAGCTATTATGAAAAAAATGGTGTTTCTGTCCATGTAGATAACAGTGAAAAAACCCCTGAACCCGGTACCATCAATATCATGATTTTTATAAATAAGACCTTAAGCCATGGTTCCATGGCAAGAGCTGTTGTAACAGCAACTGAAGCCAAAACAGCAGTTCTTCAGGAACTTGCAGTCAATTCACGGTATTCAGATGGTCTTGCCACCGGAACAGGCACAGACCAGATAGCAATTGCCTCAAGATTAACAGATAAACCTGAGCTCACAAGTGCAGGTAAACATACAAAACTTGGAGAACTTATTGGAAAAACTGTCAAGGCGGCAGTTGGTGAGACTCTCGGTCTTCAGAATGGTTTAACACCGGAAAGGCAGCGGTCAGTAAAAATCCACCTGGAACGATTTGGAGCAGACAAAAATAAAATGATTAAAGGCATATGCAGCCATTTAGATGATGATATGTCAAAACTCATACAGGATAATTTTGAAAGCATTGATCGTGATCCTATGATTGTGGCATCGGTGGCAGCCCTTGTCCATCTCAGGGATAAAGCTGCCCATGGGATTTTACCCCTTACCTGTATGAAGGAAATCTATTCCAGTTTTGGTGCCCAGATAGCTATTGCTGCTTCTGGTGCTGCCTCTGGAAGAGTAGGTAAAACAAAAGATTATGCAAAGCAGCTGGCAGGTAAACTGCATGCCCTAAACAGTCAGGCAATGCTTGAGCTAATCTATCATGCCCTTGCCCTGGGATTTAAAGATAAATGGAGATAAAAAATGAATAATTCAGATAAGAGAAGAGATATACCCATAATTGTCACTGCTTTTGGTACAACCCAAAAAGCTTTTGCAACCTATGGGAAAATGGATAAAGCGTTTCAGATTGCTTTTCCTTATAATCCTATCCATTGGGCATACTCATCCAGATTGGTAAAATCAACTTTAAATAAAAAAAAGAAGCTGAATTTAAAAAATCCCCTGGAAGTTATGGCTGATCTTAAAGACAGTGGGCACGAATGGGTGGTTTTGCAATCTTTGCACCTGATCTGTGGGCATGAGTATGACAGATTAGTCTCAGAACGTGGACATATAGATATTCGTTCTTCCATTGGACTGCCCCTTTTAACATCTTACCAGGATTATGTTCAAACTGCCAAAGCCCTTGGCTCCATAATCCCTGATAACCCTGCTCAAGCAGTTATTCTTGTGGGTCATGGCACAGATCATCCTGCATGGACAGCATATTCTGCCCTTGAAAACATTCTACGGCAAATCCATGGTAAACATTTGTTTACAGGTGTTGTAGAGGGATACCCGAAAATGGAAACCACACTTGCAAGAGTAAAAAAAGCAGGCTTTAAAAAAGTTTGCCTGATTCCATTTATGCTGGTTGCAGGAGTTCATTTTAAAGAAGATCTTACACGGGAAGAAGATTCATGGCAAAAAACTTTTGAAAGAGCCGACATTGAGATGTCAATAGTTGATCACGGTATTGGAGAGATTGATGGAATTTCAAACCTCTATTGTAATCATATGTTGGAAGCTTTAGATGTTATTCCCATATAAATTCAGGAGGTTAGTTTGAATTCAATGCGCACTTACATAACTGCAATAATTATAGCAATGCTGTGCAGCACTGCATGTGCTCTTGCAGGCACACCACTGGGAGAAATAAAACTTTTTGCTCACAGAGGGCTTACCACAAAATTTCCGGAAAACTCCATGGAAGCTATCAGGGCTGCGAAAGATCTTGGTATTTATGGAACGGAAATTGATCTTCGAACCACTAAGGACAATAAGATAGTATTACTGCATGATGCAGCTCTGGGCAAGATGACAACCGGCAGAGGGCAGGTTGCTGAGGTTACAATGGCGGATATTAAAAAATTGTTCTTAAAAGACAGCCAGGGCAAGCCTACAAAATGTAAAGTAGCTGTTTTTAATGATGTGCTTGCAAAAGTAAGCAGTTTTAAAGGTTTTGTACTGGCAGTTGATTTAAAAGATGTAGATGTAGCAAAAGTTTGCAAGCAAGTTACAGATCAAAACATGGAAAGCAAAGTATACTTTTTTATTCCAGGTCCCAAGGCTGTTGCAACGGCAAAACTGATTAAAAGCATCAACAGTGACCTGATGATTTCCATTGATTTGCTCAACTGGTGGCAGATAATGAATGTACCTGAATTTGTTATTAGTGCACTTGATGCCGATGCTGTATTTGCTTCAGAATGGTTTTTCCCAAGGCATGGATTCTCAGAAGCAATCAATGCAAATGCCAGGGTACAGGTGTATCTCTGGGGACAAAAAAACCTTACCCAGAGAATGGAAAGAGCAGCTGCCCTGGGTGCAAACGAAATATCTTGTGACCGCCCGGATATCCTGCTTAATTATATTAAATCAAAGACAAAATAAAATGATTGATTTTAATACACTTCTAAATAAATAAATTTGCAGACAGGTCATTTTTTATTTCAAATCAATTAGAAGTTGCATTGTTCTTTTTATTTTGATAAGGATTATCGTGATTCAAATTTAACAATTGCCAGAAGGCAATTTTTGAAATTTTAAAAACAGTTTAATAAATATAATATTAAGCCACGAAGGTTAATATCCCATGAAGGGATAGTAATTTTTGTGGCTTTTTTGCTTTTAAAGGGGAAAAAATGAATAACAAATCAAAATATATTTCCATTTTAATATTAATTTTGTTTTTTGCAGAAAATCTCTTTGCAGATGATTTAAAAACCATTGCTGACGCGACAGGAAGAACCATGAAAGTGCCGGATAAAATCGAACATGTCATCTGTTCAGGACCAGGCTGTTTAAGGCTTCTTGTCTATCTTCAGTCCAGTGATAAAGTTGTTGGGGTGGACAGTATTGAAAAGAGGGAAAATATTTTTGATGCAAGACCCTATGCCCTTGCCAATCCGCAGTTTAAACAACTTCCTCTTTTCGGTGAATTCAGGGGGCATGACAGCCCTGAGATGATCATGGGTCTGAAACAATTTCCCCAGGTCATTTTTAAAACTTACTCGTCCATGGGATGTAACCCTGTCAAACTTGAAAAAAAGACAGGAATCCCGGTTGTTGTGCTGAACTATGGAGATCTGTTTAAATATAGAAAAGAATTTTTTAATGCTTTGAGAATCATGGGCACAGTGATGAATAAAGGCAAAAGAGCAGAACAGGTAATCTCTTTTTTTAAAGGTCAGATAAATGATCTGCAGCAGCGAACATCTGATATTACTGAAAGTAAAAAAAAACTATGTTTTGTTGGAGGAATTGCGTTTAAAGGTCCCCATGGCTTTCAGTCAACACAGCCATTCTACCCTCCTTTTCTTTTTGTAAATATAAAAAATGCAGCTGCACTGGACAAAAGAGGCAGAAATTTACACAATTCAATTGTTTCCAAAGAGAGTATAGTTAAATGGGACCCTGAAATTTTGTTTCTGGATCTTTCGACACTGCAAACAAGTAGCAATGGAGGTGGTCTGCATGAGCTCAAAACAGATCCTGCATATCAGACTCTTTCAGCAGTTAAAAAAGGCGAGGTCTTTGGATTGCTGCCCTATAACTGGTATAGCAAAAATTATGGTTCTATACTTGCCGATGCCTGGTACACAGGTAAATTAGTCTTTCCTGAACAATTCTCAGATATCGATCCTTTAAAAAAAGCTGATGAGATATATATGTTTCTTGTGGGTAAACCTGTCTTTTCCATTATGAACAAGACATTTCATAATTTAGTTTTTAAAAGAATCCCTCTGAAATAGACTTTAAGGAGTTAGTATGCATTTTGATGACGGGGTTCTGCCCAAAGAGTATGCACAATATACAGGCAAAAAGGTTTTATTTATTGTGACTGCATTGCTAGGTCTTGTTTTGATGTTTGTATCAGGTGTTTGCTTGGGAGCTGTGGAGATTGGTTTTTTTGATGTTGTAAAGAGTCTTGCCGGAAGTACTATATCCAGGCAGTTTGATATTATTATATTTAATATCAGGCTGCCCCAGGTAATTACAGCAATTGTGGCAGGTGCAGGACTTGCATCTTCAGGAGCTGTCATGCAGTCAGTTCTTCGTAATCCGCTTGGCTCACCTTTTACTTTGGGGATATCCCATGCAGCAGCATTTGGTGCTGCGTTTTCAGTAATGATATTAGGAACTGGTACAATGGCAAGCTCTATAAGTGATGCTGTTACTATCTCAAATCCATACACAACAACATTTTCAGCTTTTATATTTTCCATGATAGCCGCAGGAATAATTCTGGCAGTTTCAAAATTACGACAGGCAAGCCCTGAAGTTATGATCCTGACAGGTGTGGCATTGGGCTCTTTGTTTACAGCCGGTACAATGCTTCTCCAATTTTTTGCAGATGATATACAGCTTTCTGCCATGGTATTCTGGACATTTGGAGATGTTGCCAGGACCGGCTGGAGAGAGATTCTGTTTTTATCCTGGGTCACTCTGTTTTCCATCTGTTTCTTTTTTATTAATGCATGGAATTATAATGCTGCAGATGCAGGTGATGAGACGGCAAAAGGAGTTGGTGTCAAGATCGAACGCACAAGAATTCTTGGTATGATAACAGCCTCATTTGTTACGTCAGTCATCATTGCACTTGTGGGTATTATAGGTTTTGTGGGGCTTGTAGCTCCACATATGGTGCGCAAGATCATTGGTGATGACCACAGGTTTTTACTTCCCGGTACTGTTATAACAGGAAGCCTGCTCCTGCTTGTTTCTGACACTGTGGCAAGACTTGTTCTTTTGCCCCATATTTTACCTGTTTCAGTTTTGACATCATTCCTTGGCGCACCTGTTTTTATCTATTTAATTATTCGAGGAGGAAAAAGATGATACTGAATATTATTGATCTGAAATTTCAGTATAGGAGTCATAATGTTTTGAATAATATAAATTTTACTGTGCAAAAAGGGGAAATTTTGACAATTCTCGGACCAAATGGTGTTGGTAAAACAACTCTTTTAAAATGCATCAATTCAATATTAAAAAGAGAAAAGGGAGATGTATATATCAATGATAAAGACACTTTGAAAATGAATGTGACCGAGATTGCAAAGCACATGAGCTATGTTGCACAAAACAGCGAGACAGCCAGACTCACAGCTTTTGATGCTATCCTTTTGGGGAGACGACCCCACATCAGATGGATGATTTCAAAGGAAGATATAAAAAAGGTTGATGCTGTGATAAAACAGCTTAACCTTCAGCATCTTTCATTAAAGTATATTGACAGGATGAGCGGTGGTGAACTTCAAAAGGTCTCACTTGCAAGGGCGTTTGTTCAAGAAACCGACCTGTTTCTACTGGATGAGCCCACAAGCAGCCTTGATTTAAAAAATCAGGCAGAAATACTCGGTTTGATTAAAAGAGTAGTAAAAGAACATGATGTTGCAGCAGTGATGACAATGCATGACCTTAACACAGCTTTAAGATATTCTGATAAATATCTGTTCTTACATAATGGTTCAATTTTTGGAGCCGGAGATGTAAAGGACATCTCATGCTCAATGGTGGAATCGGTTTATGGGATACCAGTAGAAATAATGCAGCATAACGGTTACCCTGTTGTCATCCCCGGAGAATTAACAAATGCAGCCTAGAACTTTAAAATATTGGTTTCAATAGTTGTCAAATTCTCCATGGATTCCTGGATATTATCAAAATATCGGCTGCGAAGTTCCATGATCAAAAATCCGTTGTAGTCAGGAAGAAGTATTTCCTGAATCTTTTTTATAGGAAGTATCTTTGACCATCTTTTTATGTTTTTTTGCATTTTACTTGACAAAAAATGAGTTATTATTCTAACTATATAGCGATTGATGTAGTGAAGCTATAATTTGTGGCTTTGTTCATAACTATCATAATGGACGAGTAATGCTTGCATGTTGGAGAGAAGCCGACAGATTGACTATTCCTGGCATAACATTACTGATATTTGCTGTTGTGTTTTAAATAAGGAGAATGATCTAATGAAATTGAAACAATCTTGTTTTATTCTTGTAATAACGCTGTTTATCGTCACCAGCGCAGCACTTCCTGCCCTGGGTGAAATTATTCTGGGACAATCCTGCGCATTATCAGGACCGACATCATTTTTGGGCACTCAAATGAACAAAGGAGCCCTTGCTTATTTTAATAACCAAAAGGATGATATCATTTTAAAAGCCCTTGATGATAAATATGAGCCGGTTCAATGTATAAAGAATACGCGCACATTTATTAAAAAAAAAGTAACAGCTTTATTCGGATATGTGGGTACACCAACATCCAAAGTTGCTGTCCCTCTGGCAACCAAGGATAAAATGATTTTTTTTGGTGGTTTTACCGGTGCAGGGTTTTTAAGTGCTTACAAGACTAATCCATATACATTCAGCCTGCGTGGCAGTTACAATGCTGAAATTGAGAATATGGTCAGACATTTGAAAGAAGATCTGAATATCACAAAAATCGGATTATTTGTCCAACGAGATGCATTTGGAATAGCTGGTATTAAAGGTGCAGTGAAAGCAGTGAATACAATTACAGGTGTCTCCATTGTACCAGCTGTCCCAGATATCCCGGCAGATGATGCCCCGACTGATAAGTGGGAAGCGTTTTGGGAAATGGTACCCAACTATAAACGTAACACTGTTGCAGTAGGGCTCAACGCTCGCAAATTATGTGGATATCAGGTGGAAGCAGTTATTTTGGTAGGTGCATACCGTCCGTGTGCCACAGCAATCAATATATGGCATGAACGTAACCTTAATGCGATTTTCATCAACATTTCTTTTGTGGGCAGCATGGGACTGGCTGAGCGCTGCAAAAGCCTTAAAAATGTGTATATCAGTCAGGTAATGCCCAGTCCATGGGATGGAACCCTTCCAGTTGTCAAAGAGTATCAAACAGCTCTGGGCAGTGATTTTGGCTTTGTCAGCCTGGAGGGATATGTTGCTGCCAAAGTTTTTCATAAAGCATTAATTGATGCCGGGGCTAACCCCAATGCCGAGACAATCAAAACAGCTCTCGAATCCATGTCGGCCTATGATGCTGGTGGATTGAAAATTTCTTATGGTGCTTCAGACCATCGGGGATTGGAATCAACCTATTTGACAAAACTTGAAAAAAAAAATGGAGGATTCAGATTTATTTATGTTGATACGCTGACTCGTGATCCTCAATGACCATAAAAAGATAGAAAGTTCAAATACAGGTTATAATTTAGTAACAATTTCTAATATTCAGTGCTTTTTGCTGCTTGTTTTGACAAATTTGAGATTTAGCATGCCAGGCTAAGTTTTTCCCATGGCATATATCCAGTTTATTCGGGGTTTTTCTTGACATGGTTGATCCGATAGTATTAAGTTTGTTGCAAATATACTAATCTTTTTCAGGAGTATTCCTTGTGAAAACCATACGGAGCCACTTAACCATACGACGTCGCTTAATTGTCATGTTTGTTATCTGCCTGTCCTTTATGGCAGTATTGGCTTTTTTTTATAACCAGAAGATTTTTGATTTAAAGAGAAAATTGATTCTCATTGAACACCTTGATGATTTCAGGGATAATTTGCTGGAATTGAGACGTCATGAAAAAAATTTTTTTCTTGCTAAAGATGTCAGCAGCCTGGACAAAATGATTTTCTATCTTGAACAAACTGAAATTGGTTTTAGCAACCTCAGCAGTCAGATTAAAAGTATCATGGGGAAAAAACAATTTGATAAGTATCAAACAGTACTGAATGATTATAAAAAAATGTTGCAGGAGAACATCAGTCTGACCCAGGCGGGCTCTGAAAAATACAGTGACAGCACTCTAAGGGAGACAGGGAAAATTCTAAATGATTTCAGCAACGATCTTATCTCAGCCAAGCGCCACCGCATTGACAAGACTCTTAAACAAATGTTCATCATTCCCATTGTACTCAGTGGTATTTTTATTATTATTTTCATTTTTATTCTGCGCATTGCACAAAATGATATTTTTGAACCCTTGGCCCTTCTACAGAGCGCTACTGAAAATATTTCCAATGGTATTTTTGAACCGGTGAAATACCCCCCCCAAAAATGTAATGAAGTCTCACAATGTCTGGTAGCTTTTAATAAAATGACCCATGAGATAGTAACCCGGCAGAAACAGTTGCTGCAATCAATGAAAATGGCTTCCATTGGAACCTTTACTTCAGGGATAGCCCATGAACTCAATAACCCTATTAACAATATTTCCCTGATTGTGGACACCCTGCAGGAGGATGGAAAAGATATGTCATTTAAAGAGCGACTCAGTCTGTATAATGACCTTATGGATCAAGCGGATCGCTCAACAGAAATTGTTAAAAGCTTACTGGAATTTTCCCGCACTGATCAGGAACATCTGGAAAAAATATCATTGGAAGAGCTGGTTGATAAAACTGCCCGGCTTGTGAAAAATGAAATGCAGATACAGCAAATTAAATTTAAAAAGAAAATTACAGGTAAACTCCTGCCGGTCTGGATTGATAAAAGCCGTTTACAGCAGGCTTTGCTCAACCTTCTTATCAATGGTATTCAGGCAATGCCTCAAGGTGGCACCCTTTCCATGATCCTGGGTCCTGTTGGGAGCTTAGGTGAAATGAGAATTGATGTGAAAGACACAGGAATAGGAATTCCTGCTGATCAATTGGAATCTGTTTTTGACCCGTTTTTTACTACTAAAAAAGAGGGAGAAGGCACGGGTTTGGGCCTTTCAGTAACCTATGGTATCATTCAGAAACATGGGGGTCGAATTTTAGTCAAAAGCAAGCCTGGGGAAGGGACCTGCTTTTCAATCTTTCTTAACACAAGGACAGATCATGAGTCTGAATGACATTCTGCAGGCGTTGAGGGTCGCGGTAATTGATGACGAACCCATTGCCAGAAGGGAGATCCAGCGTGGTTTGGAAAAGGATCACTATGTAATTGAAACCTTTGGGGATGGTAAAACTGCTTTGAAAAAAATGTCTGTGGACCCCTTTGATCTTGTCATATGTGACATGAAACTACCCTCAATGAACGGACTTGAAGTACTAAAGGAGATCAAGGCAAGGTATCCCATAACAGAAGTTATTGTTTTTACAGGATATGGTTCTGTTAATATTGCAGTTGAGGTCATTCAGGCAGGAGCATTTCATTTTTTGACCAAACCCGTAAAAATAGCTGAACTCAGGTCTCTTGCAACCAGAGCACTTGAAAAAGCAAAACTCATTCGGGAAAAAGAGGTCTTAAAAAAATCCCTGTTTTCCTATTCCCGGCAACAATATATTATTGGTCACAGCCCGGCAATGCAGGATGTTTTAGCCCTTGTCAAAAAAGTTTGTTCCCTTAATTGCAATGTCCTGATCAAGGGTGAGAGCGGTACTGGAAAGGAGTTGGTTGCAAGAGCACTTCACTTTCTGGGGTCCCGGCGGGAACTTCCCTTTGTTGCGTTCAGTTGCGGTGGCTTTTCCGAGGAACTTATTGCCAATGAACTTTTCGGTCATGAAAAAGGAGCCTTTACCGGTGCAGTGGACACCCAGATAGGTCTTTTGGAATCTGCCAATAAAGGGACAATCTTTCTGGATGAAATTGGCATTATGTTGCCCAGTATGCAGGTAAAACTGCTAAGGTTTCTCCAGGAGCGAACCCTGATCCGGGTGGGCGGTACAAAACAGATTCCTCTGGATGTTCGCATAATTGCAGCAGGCAATGAGGATTTGAAAAAAGCCGTAACAGAAAATCAATTCAGAGAAGACCTCTATTATCGACTTAATGTTGTGTCAATAGATCTGCCGCCTTTGCGTTCCAGAACAGAAGACATCCCACTGCTCATTAATCATTTTTTGAGAAAATACAGCCAACAGTTTGGAAAGGATATTCTCTCGGTTGAACCCGAGGTGGAAGCTATATTGGATCAATATCCTTTTCCGGGCAATATCAGAGAACTTGAAAACATTATTGAGAGAGCAGTTGCCCTTTCAGACGGGAAAATGGTCACTGTAAGGGATCTTCCCGATGATCTGCTGAATTTTTCCATAAAACAGATTAAAGTTTGTGACTTTATACCGCTTGAGGAGTATGAAAAGGAATATATCCGCCAGGTACTTGTAAAGACTAACTATCATAAGGGAGAGACTGCCAGGATTCTTCAAATTCCCCGGACAACCCTGTGGCGTAAAATTAAACTGCATTCCCTTTGATATTCCATCCGTGTAATTTTTTTGATTATTAACTATTATTGTTTCAAATAGAAACTAATTATTGTTTCTATTTGAAACAAACCCTCTGTCCATCCCAAGCCTGAGATTTACAACTATCTGATATTACGAGAAATCACAAAATGGTATGTTTTTTGTAGTAGAATCCATTGGTAGGGAAATTCTGTTTTTATTAATGATGGATGATTTTATAACAGACAGGAATAGATTGTGAGCTGCAAAAATATATTGGTTCCTCTGGGTAAAGACAGCAAAGACCTGAAGGCTTTATACCATGCCATATCACTGGCAGAGCGTATTCAGTCAAGGGTTCTTGTTCTCTCTTTAGAAGAATCAACAAAAAAGCAGGGGAAAAAGAGTCAGTTTATTGAAGCCTGTCTGGATGTGATTCACAGTGCCTGCGAACAAGGCTTGCACCTCTCCTTTCACATTGCATCCAACAGTTCTGAAACAGAATTCCTTGAACTGCTGAAAAGAGAGCACATTGATTTGATCATACTTAGCGACACTGAAATTCTGGTCAAAGAGATGATCAAAAAGATCATGACTACTATTTCTTGTCAAGTAGTTCAGGTCAGGGAAAAAAATGATATTAACCTCATACAATGAAAGGGTATACATATGCCGATTGTACTGATTACAAGTCCTCCCCATGGTTTGGGCCAGGTATTGGCCCAGAATCTGGCTGATAAGACTGGCTGGCCTCTTTACTCCAGAGACCAACTTGTTGAAGAAGCCCATACACAGGGAATTAAACTCAGCCGTTTGGAAGCCTCAATTATTAAATCCCCGGTTATTTCAGAAAAACTTGCCTGGGAAAAAGAGCTCTATTTGTCTTTTGTAATTGACACGCTTTTTAAAAGAATCAACAACGGAAACCTGATATATTCAGGTCGTTCCGGACATTTTCTCTTTTCCGGAGTGCCACATGTCCTCAGAGTCGGACTGGGGATACCCATGGAATTGAGAATTGATAATGTCTCAAAACAACTTGGCTTATCCTCGGAAAAATCCATGGATTATTTAAAATCCCTTGATTCAGACATTGAAAAATGGGTCCGATATATTCACAGAGAGCAGGCAAATGATCCCTCTCATTATGATCTCTTTTTAAATATAGGTAATCTAAGCCTTGCCAATGCATCTGAACTATTGGGCAATACTGCTGAACTTGCAGATTTCCATCTTACTGATAAAAGCATGAGCCAATTGGAAGATTTGCATATGGCAGCCCGGGCAAGACTCCATCTGGCCCGGAACAAGGAGACTGCCGGTTTGAATCTGGGTGTCAGAGCCCGGAACAAAGTGGTCACTGTCACCTACATGCCACGTCAGGAAGCAGCAGCTACATCCATTTCCAGCGCATTGCAGAATCTTGAGGGATGCAGGGAAAATCTTTGTACCATGGCAGAAACTAATATCTTGTACCTGCAGGAAAATTTCGATCCTAAAACCAGTAATTTCAGCCAGGTCACCCAGCTTGCAAAAAGATGGGGTGCAGCAGTTGAGCTGCTTCGCCTGATCCCCAAGGAAGAAGTGGACAACAATCTTCAGGAGGATGTCAAACCAGAGCCCCTGTCTCCAAATCATAAAGATGGCAGTACCTATACCGGGGGTGTGGAAGATGATGGACCACAAATCAATACAGATGATGGTGGATTGAGTGAAGCTCTTGAAGAGCTGGTTGCCATGGGGCGCTCAGCAGGTGGTTATACTGTTGCAGGTGCTGGCAGGGAAATCATTAATACTGTAAAGGAGAATAATAATTATTCTCTGGTCATTCTTGGAGATCTGTTTCTTTCCAAGGGTCCCCAGGCAAGTACCCGACTTACACGGGAGCTTGGTTTGACTCTTCATGACAAGCTTCGAACACCGGTTATTAATATTACTGAACTTGAATCCCAGTATCTTTTTGGAAAGGCACAAGCATTTAAACTGCTGATATTTACTTTAATTGTTATTGGTGTTTACAGCCTGGTCTTCTCTTTTCAGAAACCAATTTTAAATGTTCTTGGAGGAGATCTCCACGAGAAGTGGAAATGGGCAGCATCTTTTGGCGTTGCACTTTTTGTCCCATTTATTGCATACTCTTACGGAACAGTTTCCGGATTAATTCTCAAACTCATTGATATTGATTGAACTATCTTTAACGGAGGAAAATATGGAGTTTTTAATAGCAAATTTTATTCAGATAGACATTTCTACCGCGTTTCAGGTAGTTCTTTTAGGTTTTATAGGTGGAGTGTTGAGCGGCTTTATTGGCAGTGGCGGAGCTTTCTTCATGACCCCCGGGATGATGAATCTGGGTGTCAACGGTGTTGTAGCTGTTGCAAGTAATATTACTCATAAATTCGGCAAGGCAATGGTCGGATCACATAAACACGGTAAAGCAGGTAATGTAGATAAAAAACTGGCAGTTTTTATACTGGTTACAGCAGTCATTGGTATTCAGATTGCAGTAGGTATCAACAGCTTTCTTTTTAAGGGCGGCTCAGGACATGGTGCGGCAAAAGGAGCTGGAGCAAACCTATATATCAGCCTGGTTTTTGCAATTATCCTGTCAATGGTTGCTCTGTCCATGCTCAAGGATGTGCTTGGCTCTTCAAAATCAGGAGGTGAGGATTCAGGACCTTCAAGAAAAATTGCCGATGCAGCAGCAAAAATCACTATTCCCCCTGTTATTTATTTTAAAGTAGCAGATACAAAAGTCAGCTTGTGGGTTTTGGCACCAATCGGTATTGCTACGGGTTATCTTGCCGGAACCATCGGAGTTGGAGGGTTCATTGGAGTACCTGCCATGATTTATGTTCTGGGTGTTCCAACTGCTGTTGCTGCGGGAACCGAGCTATATCTTGCCATGTTCATGGGGGCCTATGGAGCTTTGAGTTATGCGTTCCAGGGCTTTGTTGATATACGCCTGACCATGCTGATGTATCTTGGGTCCCTGATTGGGATATATCTGGGTGTTTACGGAGTAAAGGTGGTAAATGAAAGTTATATCCGTATGGTGACAAGTGTGATCATTCTTCTTTGTGTCATCAGCAGGGCAATTGCCATTCCCATGTATCTAAGACAGCTTGGAATGATCTCCATTGATCCGCGCTATGACAGCTATTTTAATATGACCAGCAAGTTTTTTCTTTTTGCCAGTGGAATTACCGGCTGCCTGCTGATTCTGATCAATGTTATTCGGGCATATATACAGAGAAGGGGTATTCAGAAAACCCTCATAATAACTAAATCAACAGCAGAATAACCATGGATAGTTTTAACGGAAAATAAAAAGGAGAGTGCCATGTCATTGAATATACTGATTCTTGATGATGAAACTATTGTGGGGGAGCGACTCAAAGCATCTCTGGAAAAAGACGGTCATAGTCTTGAAACATTTATCAGCTCATCCACTGCCCTGGAAAGACTGAAGGAAAAAATATTTGATATTGTGATCACTGATATCAGGATGGATGATATCAGTGGGATTGAAATTCTTGAACATGTCAGAAAGAAAAGCAAAAGAACCAAGGTGATCATGATTACAGGATATGCCACCCTTGAGGTGGCAAGGGAGTCTCTGACAAAAGGAGCCTTTGATTTTATTGCAAAACCCTTTAAAATCAGGGAAATCAGGAAAGCTATTGAGAAGGCAGCTGATGCATTAAAGGCAGAAGATTAAGGATTTGTTACTGCTTATCCTATACTCACTTATGAAAAAAAAAGCCCAGGTGTCCTGGACCACTGTATATAATAAAAGGAGGATTGGACATGGGTGTCTTTAGAAGCCATATGGACAAAATACTTGAGGACCTCGAGAATAGTATTATTATTACAAACCCAAAGGAACGGGGAAGAACATTTTTAAGAAAAATGCTTTACACTGTCTTATTGTGGCTAAGTAAATTAAGAAAATGAAAGATAAATTATTTCATATTTTTATACCACTGCTATATCTGGGCTATAACCAGGCAGAGAGGTGAAATCCCCCATAATCTGGAAATTATTCTAACCACTTCAATCCCCTGGCTTTCAACTTCTTTTGTAATCGTACTTTTACTTACAGGGAGTCTGTCAGTCGGGGTGTAGTGTTTTAGCTTGTTTTTAACAGCTTTTATTAAAGTGCTGCAGGATTGAGAATTGAAAAAGGAGAAAATAATAAATTTTTTTGTAATTCTCTTTAGTTCCAATAGTGCCTTAATTCTGGTTTTTGACTCTACTAAATGGTGGAACAGTCTGTGGCAGACAACAGCATCAAATTGCATATCTGTAAATTTTGTACCTGCAACAAGATCTGCTTGAAAGAATTTTACCTCTGAATAATTAACTAATAGTTCAGGCTTAAGATTTAGATAGTTATTCTGTGCAGCTTTCAGCATCTCATTGCTACGATCAGCAGAGGTGAGATTAAAACCGTTTTCAATCAGCATTGTTGTTAATCTCCCTGTTCCGCAGGGAAAATCAAGAATGTTTGATCCTTTTGGAATGTACTCCAAGGCACGTATAATTGCAACTTTTTCAATCCAGTCATGGAAATGATTTGGTCTGAATTCTGAAGGATATCGCAGGGCTGCTGCTGAAGTGCAAAAGCGGTTGCTATTATTTGTGCTGTTTATATCTTCCATCAGTGCTCCTGGGTCTAAAATGATTTTATTCTTTTCATTTTTTTGATCATGATAAAATAGGTAACATGAATTTATGAAGAATTTATGAAGCTTTATGGATTGATTTTTAAGAGAGAATAGAGGCGAGGAGAAAGATTGATGTGAGGGTAAGCAATTTTCCCCCATAAACCTGATTGGATATATGAAAAATCCCTGCTCTTAATTTCAGGCAATATACCTAGACAAAAGAGCAGGGTGGATAAAGTTTACCTCTGCTTAAATTAAAATTTATATCTATAGCTCAGAAAAAAACCACGTCCAGGTTTTGGAAAGCCTTTTTTCTCATAATAATCTTTATCCAGTATATTATCTACTTTTAAAGTGACTTTGTGATTCTCTAAAAATGATACACCAACAACAAAGTCAACAACAGTAAACCCTGGATATCTGATTTCAGGTCTCATGGGGTTATTCCAATCTGTATCCTTCATTCTGCCCTGTTTCCTGCAATGAAGTTTAGCATCAAACATACCGTCATCGTAACTTATACCATAGTTATATGTATGGCTTGCTACATTATGGATATCTTTTTCAATTCCCGTGGTCTGCTCCTTTTCTGCTTTGAAATATGTTGTACCGTTAAAGAAAAGGCTAAGGGATCTGTCCCAGTTAAGGGGGGCTCCAATGTCAAAATCCATCATGAATTCCAATCCATTCATTTCAGCACCCAGACTATTCCTATAGGTACCTACAAGCCCCACGGTCTCTTTGATGATTTTATCCTTAACATCTGTATGAAAATATGTAATATCAGTGCTTAGCCCAAGAGAAGAGTTTGAATAGCCAACACCCATATCATAGGTCACAGAAGATTCAGGGTCAAGATTTGGATTACCCTGGGTGACAACGCCTTTCCAGCTGACATGATATCCTGCAAGTTGAGCAGCAGTAGGCGGAACAAAACCTTTTCCTAGGGTAGTATGTAACCTTACACCAAAGTCAAAAAGATAATTTACTCCCACCCTTGGGCTGACAGTTGAAAATGATTCTGTTTTTGGATTAAACCCTGTTTTAAATTGAGTCCTTTCGGTTGAGACATCAAATGTATCATAGCGTGCCCCTGCTGTAAGAGTCAGGTTCTTATCCATAAAACTCCAGATTGTTTCAAGGTATCCTGCAATATTTTCCCTACCTTCATTGGGAGCATATGGAGCCTTCCTTGTTCCATCCATGTTATAGCTTCTGGATTCTTTATGAATATCCTGATAATCAACACCAAAAATCAGCTTATGTGCACCAAGAGCCATTGTATCTTTTACCTGGAAACCCAGCCAGTTTGCTTCTGAATCATAACTTTGATAGGGGGGAACTTGAACAGGTTTGGCCCAGCCTTTATAATGTTTATAGCTTTCACTTAACTCCTGTGTTCTATAACCTGTGAAACTCAAGAGATTATTGGGGGTAATCTGTCCCTCAACATTTAAATCCAAACCATATCGGTCAATATCTTTATGACCTGATTTTTCATCTCCATTAAATGTATCTCCAGGCATTTCAATATTGCGGCCCTGATAACCGTCAATCCCAACATCAATCCTCCAGTTGTCACCAAGGTTTACTCCCAGCCTGAAATCACCATTCTGGGTCGTATATTCAGTGTTGGCACGGTTGTGACCATTCCCCATTTTAAAATCATCGCTCTGGTCATATCGTCGGGCAGAGACATCAAAGTCAAACATATCATTTATACCACCACCAATGGCAGCTTCCATGATTGCAGTATCAAAGGAACCATACCCCAACTCAACCATTCCTGTTAATTCATCCTGGTTTTTTTTGGTAATAACATTTATTACACCACCCATTGCCTCACTGCCGTAAAGTGAAGAGGCAGGGCCTTTTAGAACTTCGATGCGCTCAATGTTATCACATAGGATTGTGGCAAGGTTGGTTGCCCCGGCAGGTCGACCGTCAATGAGAATCAGGGAGTGTTTTGTTATACCGCTGAATTCAGGTCTGAATCCTCTGATTCCAATGCCTGCAAGAGCACCTGGGTATTCAATTACTCCAATGGATGAATTTTTCTTTAATTGTTCAGTAATGGTTTCTCCGGTGGTAAGCTCAATCTCTTTTTCACCAATGGATTCAATTTTTACTGGCAAATACTTGATCTTCTCTTTACTTCTTGTACCTGTGACAACCATTTCATCAAGTTTGGTTGCCTTCTCTTCTGCAATTGCAGAATTTACCCCGAAAAAGCATATTAAAACCAGGGTAACAAACAATAAACATTTTTTCATTTTTCTCTCTCCATAACAGTTTTTGAAACAGCAGTAAAAAGCTTTTTTGAACACCTAGGGACCCTTGCTTTTTTTAGGCTGCAACATTTTTGTCCAGAGTATTTAGAAAAATAAAAACCCCGGACCACTAATCTATCAATGATCTGGGGATTCCCTGATTTTTCCACAGATATAAGTTTCAGCCCTTGTCCACGGGGCATAAAACTCCAACTTATCCAGGCAGGTCTTCTGACTTTCGGGTCATCCTACTTACTGCTCCTTCCCAACCTTTAAGGTCAGTGGATTGTCTACAGTGTTCGTCTCCGAATACAGCGGCGGGTCCGTCCCTGATTTTAACAGGGTTCCCTTATTATCCCTTTGCGGGCACCTGAAACATAGAATTTATTTAATATAACAATGAAATGAAGTCAAATGTTTTTTTTAAAAGAATAATATGGTTGACAAAGAATCTTAAACAGATATGTTGTTTATATTATGCTTAACCCTTGGTTTTTAAGATTGTGTGCCCATGAAATCTATAATATTCTTTGATACTGAAATTGAGCCTGAGTTAAAAACAATTCTTGACCTAGGAGCTGTCAAGGAAAATGGTGAAGTGTTTCACTCATCTTCCCTGAAGGATTTTATTCAATTTACAGATGAAACTCAATTTATCTGTGGGCATAATGTATTTAACCATGACTTGAAATATATCCACCTTGACCATCTGCCTGTAATTGATACTTTATATTTTTCGCCTCTGCTCTTTCCCCAAAAGCCGTATCATCGATTAGTAAAAGATGATAAATTGCAAACAGATGAGCTGAATAATCCTGTAAATGACTCTTTAAAAGCTAGGGATTTGTTTTATGATGAGCTAAGCAGATTCACTGATTTGCCTGATCAGTTAAAACAGATATATTTCCTGCTTTTGAGTAAACTAAAGGAGTTCAGCTGTTTTTTTCAGTATGTCTCATTTACATTTGACCAGAAAGTTAAAACAGGTGAATTTATATGTGAATACTTCAAGGGCAGGATATGCTCAAATGTTGTGATGGAGGAGATCATTGCCAATTATCCTGCTGAACTTGCCTATTGTCTGGCAATAATAAATGTTGGAGATAAATTTTCCATCACCCCTCCATGGGTTTTGCATGGGTTTCCAATGGTTGATAATATCATGTTTCTCCTTTGCGGTATCCCTTGTATTGAAGGTTGTGTTTACTGTAATAATTCACTGGACATCCACAAGGGGTTAAAAGATTTTTTCGGGTATGACTCTTTTCGTACCTATGCTGATGAGCCTTTGCAGGAAAAAGCAATACAGGCTGCTGTGGACAACAAATCACTTCTGGCAGTTTTTCCCACTGGCGGAGGAAAATCCATAACATTTCAGCTTCCTGCATTGATGGCAGGTGAAAATATAAAGGGGTTGACTGTTATAATTTCACCTTTGCAGTCATTGATGAAGGATCAGGTTGATAATCTTGAAAACAATGGCATTACATCTGCAGTTACAATCAATGGTATGCTTGACCCGATAGAGCGGGGAGAATCCTTCAAAAGAGTCAAGGATGGCTCCGTATCAATCTTGTATATTTCACCTGAATCACTGAGGTCAAAAACAATTGAGTCATTGCTGCTGGGCAGAAAAATATCCCGTTTTGTTATTGATGAAGCCCACTGTTTTTCTTCATGGGGTCATGATTTTAGAGTTGATTATATGTATATTGCTGATTTTATAAACTCTTTGGAAAACAAAAAGAGTCTTTCTGACAAAATTCCAGTGTCATGTTTTACTGCAACAGCCAAGCAAAAAGTAATTGAAGATATCTGTCAATACTTTAAGGAAAAACTTTCTCTCTCCCTTGAAATTTTTAAAACCAATGTTTCAAGGGTAAACCTGACATATAAAGTATTCAACAGTGAAGATGAAGCACAAAAGTACAATAAACTTCGATATCTTATTGAGTCAAAAGATTGTCCTGCAATAATCTATGTTTCAAGGACACACAAGGCCTATAAACTTGCTCAACAGCTTAGCAGGGATGGTTTCAATGCTGCACCATACCATGGCAAAATGGATGTCAGTGAAAAAACAGCAAATCAAAATGCCTTTATTAAAGGTGAATTACAGATAATAGTTGCAACTTCAGCTTTTGGCATGGGAGTTGATAAAAAAGACGTTGGCATGGTTATCCATTATGAAATTTCAGACTCCCTTGAAAATTATGTGCAGGAGTCGGGCAGGGCAGGCAGAGACGAGAGTATTTCAGCAGACTGCTGTGTGCTGTTTAATGAAGAGGATTTAAGTAAACATTTTATTTTACTTAACCAGACAAAACTTTCCATAAAAGAGATACAGCAAATCTGGAAGGCGATTAAACAAATTACCAGGTTTCGTTTAACTGTTTCAAATTCTGCCCTGGAGATTGCCAGACAAGCTGGATGGGATGACAATGTTGTTGAGATCGAAACCCGTGTTACAACGGCAATAGCAGCTCTTGAGCATGCAGGGTATTTGAAGCGGGGTCAAAATATCCCCAGAATATATGCCAATAGTATTTTATCAAAAAATGCCATGGAGGCAATTGACAAAATAAATGACTCCCAAAGGTTTGATAATAGACAAAAAGTGCTGGCAATCAGAATAATTAAAAAGTTGTTTTCAACCAAGAGTCATAAACATGCCAATGATGAAGCTGCTGAAGCAAGGGTTGATTATATTTCTGATCATCTGGGTGTTGTCAGGGCAGATGTTATAAACATTATTACTCTTTTAAGGGAAGAGAAGATTTTAGCTGATACAAAGGATTTAACTGCTTTTATTAAAAAGAGTTATATGAAAAATCAATCCTTCTCCATTGTAAAAGTATTTGGTAAAATTGAGGATTTTCTCCTGGATGTATTGGCAGAGCATGAAGCTGACTATAATATAAAAGAGTTTAATGAGGCTCTCTTACAAAAAGGCAGTAAAAATGTGAACCCCCATAAAATCAAGATGGTATTGAACTTCTGGGCAGTCAAAAACTGGATTAAACAGCAAACCAACGGCTATTCACCCAATCATATTACAATTATTTTAACCCAAACCAGGAGTTTTTTAAAAAAGAAAATAGAAAAAAAATATGAATTATCAAAATTCATCATAAATTTTTTGTATGGGAAAATAGAGCATGGGCAGTATAAAAGCAAAACTTTAGAAAGCTATGTAGAAGAGGAGCTGGTTGAGTTTTCCGTACATGAATTAAAACATGCCTATCAAAATCAAGATTCCCTGTTCAGTCTTGATGTTGATATTGAAGATATAGAAGATACACTTTTTTATCTGTCAAGAATTGAAGCTCTGAAGATTGAAGGAGGTTTTTTAGTCATTTATAATAAACTTACAATTGACAGGCTTGAAACCAATAATCATATTAAGTTTAAAAAGGATGATTATAAAAATCTTGATACCTTTTATAATAATAAAGTGCAGCAGATTCATATAGTTGGTGAATATGCAAAAAAAATGCTTAAAGATTACAATAAGGCTTTGGGATTTGTAAATGATTATTTCAAACTTAATTACCCTTCATTTTTAAATAAATATTTTCCAGGAGGTCGGAAAAATGAAATTAAAAAGAACATCACTCCTAAAAAATTTCGAGAGTTGTTTGGCTCTTTATCCCTTAAACAGCTTGAAATAATAAAAGACAATAAAAGTAAAAATATTGTTGTGGCTGCAGGACCAGGCAGTGGTAAAACAAGGGTACTGGTACATAAACTTGCTTCACTTCTTTTAATGGAAGATGTAAAGCATGAGCAGTTGCTGATGCTTACTTTTTCAAGGGCAGCTGCAACCGAGTTTAAAAAACGATTACTTGGTTTGATTGGCAATGCAGCAAATTTTATTGAGATTAAGACTTTTCACTCCTTTTGCTTTGATCTGCTCGGAAGGGTGGGGAATATAGAGAAATCATATGGAATTATCCAGACAACTTGTGAGAAAATTTTAAATGGGGAGGTTACACCCAACAGAATTACTAAAAGTGTTTTGGTGATTGATGAAGCCCAGGATATGGATTTTCATGAGTTTTCTTTAATCAAAGCCCTCCTGAAAAAAAATGAAGAGATGAGGGTGATTGCCGTGGGGGACGATGATCAAAATATTTATACATTCCGGGGAGCTGATTCAAAGTATTTTGAAAAATTTGCATCGGGAGAAAGTTTTGCAAAGTATGAGTTGGTTGAAAATTTTCGGAGCAGAAAAAATCTTGTTGAGTTTACAAATAAGTTTGCAGAAACAATAAAAAACCGGTTTAAGTCTCTGCCCATCACACCAGTACAGAAAAAAAACGGGAACATTAAGATTGTTCAGTATAGAAGTGATAATTTAATTGTGCCATTGGTGAATACTATCCTTGCATCTGATTTGTCCGGAACAACAGCTGTTTTAACAAAAACAAACAAAGATGCAGTAGAGATTACAGGACTGCTTTTAAAGAGTGGTTTGCCTGCCAGATTAATACAATCCAATGATGGGTTTAACCTGTTTAATATTTATGAACTAAGGGAATTTATTGATGAGCTTAAAATTGATAAGACAACTACAATAATAAATGATGAAAATTGGGACAGGGCAAAAATAAGATTTGCAAAGAGATACAGTGCTTCTCTTAATTTTGAGCTTTGCAAGATACTTATCCAGGATTTTCAAATAACCAATCCCACAAGAAAGTATAAATCGGATTTTGAAACTTTTATAAGGGAGTCAAGCCTGGAGGATTTTATTGTCAGGCAGGGTGGGACCATCTATGTATCCACCATACATAAAGCCAAGGGTAGTGAATTTGATAATCTATTCTTGCTGCTTAACAGGTTTGACCAGGATTCAGACAACAATAAGCGCCAGCTATATGTTGCAATGACCCGTGCTAAACAAAACCTGTTCATTCATCTGAACAGCAGACTCTTCAGCAATACAGCAGCTATAAGTTGTATGACAATATCTGAGGATGTTAATAGATATGCTCCTCCAGAACACCTTTTGGTTAATTTAACCCATAAAGATATTAACCTTGGATATTTTTCGTTTATTCAGCATAGAATAAATCTGTTGCAAACCGGAAATAACTTATTGATTAATGAACAGGGGCTTACGAACTTAAAAGGTGAAATGATTATTAAATTTTCTAAATCATTTGCCGGCACCAGGGTGAATTTTGAAAAAATGGGATATAGATTGATTGAAGCAGAGGTAAACTTTATACTTTACTGGACAATGCCTGCCAAAGAAGAGATGGGAGAAAAAGAGATAAAAATTATCCTGCCCCGGCTGTATTTTGTTAAAGATATAAATTAGGCAATAATATTATTGATTCATGCAGTATTTTATAGGATAACAGATAGTAAACTTTTAACAGGGAGGCATCATGATTAGAACAGAAATATCTCTTTTTCTTAAAAATGTACCTGGCGAGCTTGCAAAATTAACTGAATTTCTGGCAGGAGCTAATATTAATATTGATGCAGTCACTATTCAGGATGCATCTGCCTATGTTCAGAATCTTTTTGAGGCAAGGGGAAAATCTTTAAAGAGATTTGCTTCTTCAGCAAGCTACAGCTCCATGAGCAAAGATTCTGCTGAGTTTGCTCTGATACGGCTCATTGTTGACAATGTAGAAAAAGCAATGGATATACTAAAAACCAATGAATATCTGTTTGATTCCAAGGAAGTTGTTACCATTGATATTACAAATAAGCCCGGGGAGTTTAAGAAAATCACTAAAAAATTTGGTGAAGAGAAGATCAATATTAATTATGTATATGGCTCTGTATCTGACTCAGATGGCAAATGCCTGTTTGTATTCAGCCCGGAAGATGTGGAATCAGCTGCAAAAATTTTCAAGGATGGCTATCAGTAAACCCATGATATTTTTTAAAGATGGTTTTTTATATTGGTTACCCTTGGGATATTTGCAGTAAAACTGATTCAATCAAGGCTTCAAAGGGGCTGATGTTATTGTCTTTTTTAAACATTGATGGTCTGGATATTGATTTGAAATATCGTGCGCACACAGATCGCTGGGCAGGGCTGAATTTAGATGTCACCCCTTTTTTTTCTTTATTTCCAGATGGATCTATATTTAAACTATAATCTCTTTTACCATGGGGCCGGTTGATAATATGTGAATAATAGATCAATGCCCGATCCAGTAGAATATATAAAAATTGAATATTATGCGAAGGTCCAAGATAAATTTTATCTCCACCCAGCCAGGATCTTCCAGCCTTTTTTTCTATCATTTTTTTTGCACCTAAAACAGCAGAACCTGCTCCCAGGACACCTCCCAGGGCTGTAAATACTCCAAAAGTAATGCCTGCAGCTGCTGTATCAATCACTGCACCCACACCACTGCCGATGATAGCCCCGGCTGCTGCAAGCTGCTCTTTGGTCAATCCGAGCAATTCCCAGGTCTGCTTTGCAAACAGGTCATGGCGGAGAATCGAATAATCAGGCAGTTGATAATCATAGCGATTATGCTTGAATAAAATGCGGATTTTCTGGAACATCTGTTTTTCTATTTTTATAATATGCTTCTGATACTGCAAAGTTAATTCCTGAAATTTTTTATCCTTATCAGCATCAGAGTTGATTGGCTTTGAAAGAGAAAAGCAGAGGCAAGTCTCAATATTTTTTTTGATCATAGCTCCTGCTGCAAGATTACGGTTGTGCCAGTCTGTTCTGAACGCTTCAATTACTCTGGAAAGCACAGATTCTAAATCCTGGTCAATTGATTTGAGGCTCTCCAGCAATAGTATTCTCTCATTAAAACCAGCTGAATTTGAATTAAACACACGAATGGAATTGAAATGTTTGCGAAATTCTTGTTTCCAGTCGCAAGAGTAATCCTTTAAAGCAGTCTTTGAATTAATTACAGCCATCCTGGGTCTTCCTGTTAAACGCAGGATTTCCATCTCTGCCAGGTCATCCTGGCGAACAGGGCGTGATCCATCCACAACATAAATTATTCCTGCACCCTTTGCCAGGGGTTTGAACAGTTCACATTCATCTCGATAGAAAGGGTCTTTTTGAAAAGTCTCAATGAAATTATTAATAATGTGATCCGGGTTGCCTGAATATTTTTTAAACCAGACCAGGGTCTGCCGGGGCACTTGAAATCCCGGAGTATCAACAAAGCGGATGAGTTTTTCTCCATCGATGGAAACTGTAAACCATTGCGAGACTGTGGTTTCCCCAGGAATACGACTGATTTTTATTTGATCATTTTCGGTCAGGGTAGATACAATGGAAGACTTGCCTTCATTGGGGTGACCAAGTATTGCAAATTCAGGAATCATGGTTTATAAACCTCCTGGCAAGAATCTTGGGGTTGTTCATCATATATACAGCTTTTTTCCAGATCTTAAAATCCATATCATCTTGGGGCAATAACTTTTCAGGAAAATTTGCTTCACTTGTTAACAGCACAAGTAGCAATACCTTGGGCGGCAATAAAGCATGAATTTGTTTTATGTAGTACAATAGACCTCTAACAGGTGGCTGCCAGGCTTCCTGAACAAGAATGACAAGATCCAATGAATCAAAACAGCTTTTTTTAATATGCATTGTATCTGCCTCAATATCAAATTCAATGTCCAGAACCTTTTGAACCTTGTACAATATACCTGTTTTAATTCCATTTAAGATAATCTGTTCAGCTTTTTTCCCATATACCTGTCTTGAAATAAGCACAAGTGCAGACTGACCTGAAATTCCTACAGGATCGGGCTTAAGGGAGGATTTATCCATTTTTTCACCAGGCTTCACTAGTGTTTCTCCGGCATCCACGGACAAAACCGGGGATTTCATTCTTGCAATCAAGTCATTGAATGCGTGGGTATTAAAATCAAAACCCAACAGAGCTTTTTTTTGTGCAAAGTATCCACCCAGAAGCAAAACAGCTCGGGGAATAATGGCATAAAACACAATTCCCATGCATAAAAACGGCCACCATGAAACAAGATCCTGGGTGGCAAGTACATTAATACCATTTTTGAGAACAATTCTGCTGCCTTTGATTTGATCGATTCCAGGGCAGGCTAAAAATTCCGGTATCCAGTTGATCCAGGGCCATGCCATTTTGGAAACAATTTCATACATGGTCTGGCTGGATGCAAGCACTGTGGATTGCCATCCAAAGGCAAGATCCCGGACCATAATCTTAAAAAATGTTCCCCCGAGAGAACCTGTTGAAAAACCAATGGAAAACCAGGATGTCAGCATGAAAAAAGGCCAGAAGAACAAGCCTTTATACGCTATTTTTTTTTGTTTCACTACCTGGGTAATAAACTCTATGGCATCAAGGTTTTTTTTAAACTTTTCTCCTCTATATTTTTGAAGCAGATATGGTAATCCTTTGAACATCAGAGCATATAAAAATAGATAAATAATGGAAAAGGGGCTGGAATTTGATGATCGTGAAAACCCAAGCATGCAGTACAGCCCCAGAAGAGAGGATACTATAATCAATACCAGGGGTACTAAAATAAAAACCATTACAAATACAGTGACATTAATGGGCTGGGCTCCATGATAGGTCAGAAAGGAGGAGACAATGGATATACCAGACAGCAGACCTGTTACTATCATAATATACTTCATTATTCTATAAAGTATTGAAAACAGTGTTCCCGGCAGAAAAGAAAATTTTTTATCCCCTTTTTTACTCCCT
>CAZMEX010000010.1:0-10667 GCA_964565415.1 uncultured Desulfobacterales bacterium
CCTGTGACTTCAACCTTGTAAGGGTTGCACTCTCCCAACTGAGTTATTCGCCCCATCTGTTAAACAGAGAGTTTATATCAAAAACAAGAGACTCTGTCAATACAAAACTATAAAGTTATTTATCCTAATATCAATTTAGTACACATTTAATAACTTCATCCATATTTTCCACAAAAACAATTTCAAGCTGTTTCTTGATGGATTCCGGCACATCTTCTTTTATATCTTTCTCATTCTCTTTTGACATAATAACTTTTTTTATTCCATTTGCATGGGCTGCCAGAAATTTTTCTTTTACACCTCCCACAGGCAATACCCTGCCCCTAAGGGTAATCTCGCCTGTCATGGCAATGGTTCTATCAATTTTCTTTCCGGTCAGAACCGATACAACTGCAGTGCATATTGTTATACCAGCTGATGGGCCATCTTTTGGGATTGCGCCTTCCGGGACATGGATATGTATATCAGTATCTTTATAAAAATTATCATCTATCCCAAGCTCGCTGCTCCTGGATCTGACATAACTGACCGCAGCCTGGGCTGATTCTTTCATAACATCACCAAGCTTGCCAGTTACTGCAACATTACCTTTGCCCTGCATCTTTACAGCTTCAATGGTTAAAAGTTCACCTCCTGCCTGGGTCCAGGCAAGTCCATTTAAAACCCCGATTTTATCTTCTTTTTCAAGCTGATTATCTCTGAATCTTTTCTGGCCTAAATATTTTTGGATCGATGTTGTTGATATCTTATTTTCTTTTCTCTGGTTTGTCTGAACAATTTTTTTTGCTATTTTTCTGAACAACGATGAAATTTCACGTTCCAGATTCCTTACACCCGCCTCCCTGGTATAGTGTTTAATTATGGATAAAATAGCATTTTTTGAAAAGGTAACATCAGACAGCTCCAAACCATTCTCTTTCAACTGCTTTGGGATAAGAAAATTGCCAGCTATTTTCTCTTTTTCAGATTCAGTATATCCGGGGATATGAATAACTTCCATCCTGTCCTGGAGTGGTCCAGGAATATTGTGCAGGGTATTTGCAGTGGTAATAAAAAGGACATCGGATAAATCATAATCCAACTCAAGATAGTGATCACTGAATTTTTTATTCTGCTCAGGATCAAGGACTTCAAGCAGTGCGGACGAAGGGTCCCCCCTGAAATCTGCATTCATCTTATCCACTTCATCAAGGCAGAACACAGGGTTATTATAGCCGGTTTTTTTCAAAGTCTGAATAATCTTTCCTGGCATGGCACCTATATAAGTCCTTCTGTGCCCTCGTATTTCAGCTTCATCCCTCACGCCGCCAAGGGAAATTCTTGCAAAGGAACGACCTGTTGCCCTGGCAACAGATTTAGAAAGAGAAGTTTTACCCACACCAGGAGGTCCCACAAAGCAAAGGATTGGACCCTTAATTTTTTTTACAAGGGTTTGCACTGCAAGATATTCTAAAATTCGCTCTTTAGGCTTTTTAAGCCCGAAATGATCTTCATCAAGAATTCTTTTTGCATCATCAATATGTTTTGTAACTCTTCTTTTTCTGAACCATGGGAGATCCAGTATCCAGTCAATATAATTTCTGACAACAGTTGCTTCTGAAGACATGGGAGACATCATTTTAAGCTTATCATACTCTTTTCTTATGGTTGCAGCAGCACTTTTAGGCAATCGTTTCTTCTTTATCCTCTTTTCAAGCTCTTTTACCTCCTGCCCGGGACCATCATCCCCCATCTCTTTCTTGATGGCGCGCATCTGCTCATTCAGATAATGTTTTTTTTGAAACTTTTCCATCTGGCTTTTAACCCGCCCCTTAATTTTCTGGGACATGGAAAAAACATCTGCCTCTTTTTTAATAAGCTGTAAAAGAAAAAACAATCTCTCTTCCACATCAAGCAAATCCAGAAGATGCTGCCTGTCTTGAATTTTAAAGGGCATCTTAATAGCCAATAAATCAGCATACCTGGATGGATCTGAGCTCTCCTGCCTTATGCTATCCATGATTTCTCTGGAAAAAACACCTGAAAGCTGGGAATATTTTTCAAATGCTTCGGCAACTGTTCTCATTGCAGCCTCAGATATATTTTCATCCATGGGCTGATCAATAACTGATATAACCTCAGCCATAAGAAAATCGTCTATCTCTTTTAAAACAGAGAGTTGAGCCCTGGCAATACCTCTTACAAGAATTTTTATTGTCCCGTCAGGAAGACGAAGAAGCTGTAATATTTTTGCCTTAGTACCTGTTTTATGGAGATCCTTCTCTTTTGGTTTCTTTGTATCAGGAGCTGTCTGGGTGGCAAAAAAAATTATCTTATCTTTTCCCATGGCATAGGAGAGAGCTTTAATGGATTTTTCCCTGCCGATAAAAAGAGAAGTTGTCATGTTGGGAAAAAGCACAACATCTTTTAAAGGAACCATGGGAAACTCTCTTTTCTCTGTCCCGGAGCCGTCCCCTTCCTGGTTGAAAAACTTTGAAATGTTTATCATATGATTATATTAAATTAAAAAGATTAAGCTTGCTTTTTACTCTGCTCAAAAAGAAGAATCGGCTTTTCATGATGTAAAATAACCTCTTCACCAATAACACACTCTTTTACATTTTGCTTGGAAGGGAGTTCAAACATAATTTCCAGCATTGCCTCTTCTAATATGGCTCTTAAGCCCCTTGCGCCGGATTTGCGTTTAACTGCCTGCTTAGCAATGGCATTAAGCGCTTCATCAGTAAACTGCAACTCAATACCTTCCATATTAAAAAGTTCTTTGTATTGTTTAATAAGTGCATTCTTTGGCTCTGTTAAAATCTTCACAAGAGATTCTTCATTAAGCTCACCAATTGATGTAATAACAGGAAGTCTGCCTAGAAATTCCGGGATAAGTCCAAACTTTATCAAGTCTTCCGGCAGAAGTTTTCCTAAAAGTTCACCAATGTTCTCCTCTTTTTTCTCCTGGATAATTGCGCCAAAACCCATGCTTTTATTATGCAGTCTTCTTTCAACTATCTTTTCTAAACCTGTAAAAGTTCCACCGCAGATAAAAAGAATATTTGTGGTATCAAGCTTAACATAATCCTGCTGGGGGTGTTTGCGACCGCCCTTGGGCGGTATACTTGCGACTGTGCCCTCAATTATTTTCAATAATGCCTGCTGGACACCCTCTCCTGAAACATCACGGGTTATGGAAGGATTATCACCTCTCTGGGATATTTTATCTATCTCATCAATATAGATAATACCACGCTGGGCTTTTTCAATATCATAGTCAGCATTTTGAACCAGAGATAAAATTATATTTTCAACATCCTCGCCCACATATCCAGCTTCTGTAAGTGTTGTAGCATCTGCCAGCGCAAAAGGAACATCAAGGAATCTAGCCAGGGTCTGGGCTAAAAGAGTTTTCCCGCACCCTGTGGGACCTATGAGAAGAATATTGCTTTTTTCTATCTCAACATCTTCATCTCTATTTTGAAAAACTGAATTAAGGCGTTTATAATGATTATAAACTGCAACAGCAAGAACTTTTTTTGCCCTGGTCTGTTCAATAACATAGTCATCCAGCTTATCTTTAATCTCTTCGGGAATTAAAAAATCAACAGATTCAGTTGCTTCGTTCAGTTTTTGCTTTTCCTCATCCTCAATTATTTCTCCGCAAAGCTTTACACACTCATTACAGATATATACGCTGGGACCTGCAATCAGCTTCATAACCTCTTTTTGGTTTTTACCGCAAAAAGAGCAAAAATACTTATCAACTCCTGTTTTATCCTTTGTTGCCATTATGTACTACTCCTTTGAGGATTCGGAAATATCTTCCATCTCTTTTCTATCAACTACAACACGATCTATCAATCCATAGTCTTTGGCTTCATCAGCTGTCATAAAAAAGTCTCTATCAGTATCCTTGGCAATTTTTGCAATCTTCTGACCTGTATGCAGTGATAAAATTTTATTTAAGGACTCTTTTATTCTTAATATCTCGTTGGCCTGGATCTCAATATCAGATGCTTGACCCTGGGCTCCGCCTAAGGGCTGATGCACCATCATTCTTGAATTGGACAAAGAGAAACGTTTGCCTTGTGCGCCCGCTGCAAGGAGTACTGCCCCCATGCTGGCTGCCTGTCCAATACAAACTGTAGCAACATCAGGTTTAATATACTGCATGGTATCATAAATTGCCAAACCTGCTGCAACTTCACCACCAGGAGAATTAATATAAAAATTGATATCCTTTTCAGGATCCTCGGATTCAAGGAAAAGAAGCTGGGCTACTATCAAATTTGCAATCTCGCTGTTAACAGCAGATCCTAGAAACAGTATCCTGTCTTTTAAAAGTCTTGAAAATATATCGTATGAACGTTCACCTCTGTTGGTCTGTTCAACAACCATTGGAATTAACGGCAATGTTTGACTCCTTTTTTTATTTAATTATTTATCAGTCTCTTTTTCAGCCTCTTCTGTTTTCCCACCATCTTTTTTAACTGACTCTTTTTCATCAGCCTTTTTCTCGTCAGCCTTCTTTTCTGTTTCAGGCTCTTTTTCAGTAATTTTTCCTTTTCCAACAATGAGCTCCACTGCTTTTTTCTCAAGCTGTGTATGTTTATAATTCTCCAGTTGGTTCTTATCCATATTAAAATAATTTTTAATAGCATCAATGGAAGTATTCATGCCCTTTGCCATCTCTTCAAAACTTTTATCCAACTCCTCTTCAGTCATCTCAAGATTTTCCTGCTCTATCAGCTTATCAAGCAACAGGTGTCTTCTTGCCTGCTTTTCAGCAACATCCTTATAGTTTTTTCTCAAGGATTCCTTACTTAGACCAGCATCTTCAAGGGTTGTATTGTTCTGCATATAAGCTTGTTCTGCCTCAGCTATTATACCATTAAGCTCTGCTTCAACCAGACTCTCAGGAACTTCAAACTCATATTTTTCTAACAGGTTCTGAAAAATCTGCTCGCTCAACTCATGCTGAACTCTCTGTTCAATACCTTTTGACAAATTAGCACGGATGTCATCTTTGACCTGATCAAGGTTTTCGTATTTACCAAGTTCCTTAACAAGGTGATCATCTTCCGGCAGCACCTCTTCATGTATCTCTTTTACTTTTAATTTATAAAGCACAGTTTTGCCGGCAAGTTCCTTATCTGGATCATCATCAGAATATGCAACCTCAATCTCAAGATCCTGTTCAGGAATTACTCCTGTAATCTTTTTTGAAAACTCTTTTGGCATTGTATCAGTTCCAATTGCCATGATAAAATTTTCAATCTGTGGTGTTGGATCAAAAGGCTTACCATCAATAAACCCCTGATAATCGATCAAAACAAAATCATTCTCTTTAACGGCTCTCTCTTCTGTGACAGCCTGTTTTGATGCCATTGTTTTTCTGATCATCTGTATCTGGGCTTCAATTTCACCTTCAGCAACTTTATATTTTGTTTTGGTAAGCTCCATGCCTTCATACTCAATATCCTCAATCTGAGGCTTTACTTCAATTGCAATATCAAAACAATATGCTGATTCCGGGTCAAGCTCCGGCGGATCCATTTGAGGAGTTGAAACAATCTTCAAATCATAATCATCAATTGCTTTTTTAAATATCTGTTGAATAAGTTTTGGCAGGATGTCAGCGTGTACATCTTTTGAAAATTTATTTTCAAGTACTTTGCGAGGGACTTTTCCTTTTCTGAAACCCTTGACATCAGCATTATTCTTCAACTCCCTGTACGCATTGTTCAACTCTTTTGCCAAAGTCTTTTGCGAAATCTCACAATTTAAGACTTTTTTTACCGAACTTTTATCTACAACGTTAATCTGCATTTTGCCATCCTGTTTCAAAACTTTTAATATTAATATTAAAACTTTTATTTAAAAAATTTATAAAAAAATGTAATATATACTAAATAATATATGAACTAAATATTTTATTCATAAGAGTACTAAAATAAACGCTAAATGCACAGGTGTCAAGATCATTGAATAAAGAAATTATTTCAGCAAGTTGTATACTCCTGATTCTTCTACTTTCTCAACTGGTTTCCTTAAACGTATGCAATGCTGAATCAAAAATCAATACAAACAGAAAAATTATTATTTTTGACCCGGGATATGGAGGGGAAGATAGCTGTATCACAATAGTTTCCAAGCTTAATAAAAAAAACTGTGCCTTAAAACGAACATCTTCAGCTTAATAATTTATGCCATGAAACCGAGGCTGAAAACAGTCATCCCCCTATAGAGGACTCAGTATAGCATGGGAAAAATAATGGAGGAAATTATGACAGCACCTGTTGCATATACCGCCTTAAAAGCATTGATCGAAAAATATGTTATGGATTATCCCAAGGCTGCCAATTCAAGAAATTTTTGGCGGGTTCCCCATGTGGTTACTGCAAAAGCAGATGAACGCTTTGATATTTTACCAGAAATCGCAGCAGATGATCATGCTCTTCCCAGGGACCTTTTAAAAACTGCAAAAACCGTTATTGTCTTTTTTGTCCCTTTTGATAAAGAGCTTGCCAAAGAAAATAATATAGGGGATATCCCTTGCAGAAACTGGGGTCTTGCCTATGAATCTACCAACTCACTGATCAATAGTTTGTGCGGGCAGATCAAGATCTTTCTTGGGGATGCAGGATACAATTCCGTCCTGATTCCTTCAACACATAACTTTAATTTTAAGACTCTGATGGCACGGTGGTCCCATAAGCACCTTGGGTATATAGCAAATCTTGGTCGCTTTGGTGTTAATGCCCAGTTCATAACTCCATCTGGTTGTGCAGGTCGCCTGGGCAGCCTTGTTACAGAAGCTGAATTTGGTGACAACCCTCTGGTTGTTGAAAAGGAACTTTGCTTTTATAAAAATGGTTATAAGTGTTTGAAGTGTGTTGAACAATGTCCTGTGGGGGCTGTGTCTGCTGAAACTGGTATAGATCGACAAAAATGCTGGGCGCGTCTCAATTCCAATCTTGATAATACACAAGAGCTTGCAGGCCTTGGAAAAAATACCATGGTATGTGGAAAATGCCAGGTATTAATGCCCTGCAGCCTCAAAGTTCCAAAGATAAAATAAAATTTTTTCTTGCTTAAGATTTGATTAACCACTATAGTCCCAAATTTTACAGGAGAGAAATACAAAAAAATATGGATAATAATATAACACATGGACTTTGGGCAGATACAGCGCCTGCACCACCGATCCTCTCTTCTTTCAAGGGAGAGAAAAAAACTGATATAGTAATTGTTGGCGGAGGTTATACAGGTCTGTCCGCAGCACTCCACCTTGCAGAAAAAGGCGTAGACACAACTTTACTTGAGGCTGAGCAGATAGGATTTGGAGGGGCTGGCAGAAATGTAGGTCTTGTAAATGCTGGTCTATGGCTAATGCCTGATGATGTCGTAAAAATTTTAGGGCAGGAGTATGGAGAGAGAGTAATTAAAGAACTTGGGAATTCACCTGACCTTGTTTTTGATTTAATCAAAAAGCATGAAATTGAGTGTGAAGCAACCCGAAAAGGGACACTGCATTGTGCTCACTCATTGGGAGGATATAAAGCTTTAAGGCAGCGAGAAAGCCAATGGCAAAAGTTAGGAGCCCCTGTAAGGTTGCTGAGTAAAGAGGAGGCAAAACCAAAAATAGGCTCTGATGCTTTTTATGGGGCTCTTTTAGATTTACGGGCAGGGACAGTCCAGCCCCTTGCCTATGCACATGGTTTAGCCCATGCTGCAAACAATGCAGGAGCTGACCTGTTTATTAAATCACCTGTCACAAAGATTGAAAAAAAAGAAAAAGAGTGGAAAATTACAACAATGGATGGGAAAATTACAGCAAAGGCTGTTATCCAGGCATGTCAGGGTTACCCCAGCCATGGATTTAAAGAGAGCATAAAATCATTAATACCATTTAATTTTTTCCAATTTGCAACATCACCCCTTCCAGATGAGATTCGAAGGACCATACTTCCCCAAGGGCATGGTGCATGGGATACAAATATGATTCTCTCTTCATATCGTCTTGATGCCGAGGGACGTCTTGTGGTGGGAAGTGTTGGAAGTATAGACAGGTTTGGCTATGGGCTCCATAAAAACTGGGCAAAACGTACTATAAATAGAGTGTTCCCCCAGATTGATAATGTCAAGATTCAATATGGCTGGTTTGGCAGGATTGCCATGACCACAAATCATGTTCCAAGATTTCATGTTTTTGAAGAGGACAATATTTCCGTAACAAGCTATAATGGTCGCGGGATAGGTCCCGGAACTCTGTTTGGCAAATTAATGGCTCAATACTTTTTAAATGATTCTGATGCTTTTAATTCCAATATACCATTGCCAGTATTAAAGCCAAAAAATATTATTACCCGGAGATTAAGGGGTCTTGCCTACGAGGCAGGAGCAAGGGCATATCATTTTATTCAAAAGAGATTCTAAAAAAATAATGCTTTTAAAAAACACAGTTTGAGAATATGTACTTAATATTTGAGGTATGGTATTTTAGTGTATTCGAGTAACTCAGGTAATATAAGGAGTATAAAGTGACACAATTGAATTTAAAGGAAGTTAAATCAATTTCCTATGAAAGATCACAAATAAACAGGGGATATACTGATAAATCCCTTCATATTAATATTGGGAATTCAGATATTGCAATTAAAGATATTGAAGCCGATGTAAAGGAGAAGTTTATCGGGGGCAAGGGGTATGATTTATGGATGCTCTGGAACTCTGTTACATCTGATACAAAATGGAATGATTCTGAAAATGCAATCTGTATTGCATCAGGACCTCTTGGCGGCACCCCTGGATATCCCGGAGGAGGAAAAAGTATTGTAACTGCGATATCACCCCTTACATCAATCCCCATAGATTCCAATGTGGGTGGTTATTTTGGTCCATATCAAAAATTTGCAGGTTTTGATGTTCTTGAGATCACCGGAAAAGCTGATCAGGAAGTTGTTATTCTCATTGATGGTATTAAAGAGGAGATCAAGATTTTTAAAGCAGAGGAGTTGAATCTGGATTCTTATCAACTTTCAAAAGATCTTACTGATTATTTTGATAGTGAAAAGCGTGTAAACATATCAGTGGTTTCCACTGGACCCGGTGCTAAAAACACATCCTTTGGTTGTCTGAATTTCACCTGGTATGACACCGGAAGAAAAATGGTAAGATATAAACAGGCAGGCAGGGGTGGTATCGGCTCTGTGTTTGCAGATAAAAAAATTAAAGCTGTTGTTGCAAGGTGGGACTCTGTTACCTTTAAGACAAATAACCCTTCTGACATCCAAGCTCTTAAGCTTGTAACAAAAACCCATGCAAAAGAGATAAATACACTTGATCATAAACAAAACAGAATGGCTAAAGTCGGTACAATGCACCTTATCCCCATTATGAATGATCATGACTGCCTGCCTGTAAACAACTTTCAGTATGGATCCCATGCCGAGGGGCATAACCTGGGTGAGTCGTTTTTTGATAAAGCTTTTCATAAAGGATTTGACGGCTGCTGGAAAGGATGTGCTGTTGCATGTGCCCACGGTGTAAAAGATTTTGTCCCTGTTTCAGGACCATATAGAGGCAAAAGAGTGTTTGTTGATGGACCAGAGTATGAAACAGCAGCAGGATGTGGATCAAACCTTGGTATTTTTGATCCTTTAACAGTTCTGGAACTTAATTTTTATTGTGATGCCTATGGTGTTGATACAATCTCTGTTGGAACCTCCATCGGTTTTGTAATGGAATGCTTTGAGAGGGGTCTTATTACTGAAGAGCACACCAGGGGGCTGGAATTGTTTTTTGGTAACAGGGTTGCAGCCCTTGAACTTCTCCACCAGATGGCAGAGGGAAAAGGGTTTGGTGCCCTGGTAGGCAAAGGTATTCGTAAAATGAAAGCAATCTTTGCAAAGGATTTTGGATCTGATGCAGATATGATGCAGGATATTGGAATGGAATCCAAGGGGCTGGAGTTTTCTGAATATATTACCAAGGAATCCCTTGCCCAGCAGGGAGGCTACGGAATTGCCCTTAAGGGAGCACAACACGATGAAGCATGGCTTATCTTTCTCGATATGGTACACAATTTCATGCCAACATTTGAAAATAAAGCTGAAGCACTTCACTGGTTCCCAATGTTCAGGACATGGTTTTCTTTATGCGGGCTTTGCAAACTTCCATGGAATGATATAGTGCCTGAAGACAATAAGGATCAAGCAGAGCCTGCAAAAGTCGTAAAGCATGTTGGCTGGTACGCTGATCTGTTTTCAGCAGTGACAGGTCGCAAGGTTGATATAGACGGGCTTGTTGCCATGAGCGAAGTTGTCTACAATTTTCAAAGACTTTTTAATCTTAAAATGGGTTTTGGCACAAAACAGTTTGATACAATTCCCTATCGTGCAGTGGGACCTGTTACAATTGAAGAGTATGAATCCCGCCAGAAACGTTATGATACAGAGCTTACAGAAAAGTATAAAATTGATATTTCCAATATGGACAGTAAACAAAAGGTAAAAATCCTCAGGGAAAACCGTGAAGCCCAGTATATAAAACTTGTTGATGCTGTTTATTTACGCCGTGGCTGGACAGAAAATGGTATCCCGACTGTTGAAACTGTGAAACGACTGGGGCTTGATTTTCCTGAAGTCATGGAGCTCCTTGAAAAAAATGGTGTGAAATAA
>CAZMEX010000010.1:10767-65064 GCA_964565415.1 uncultured Desulfobacterales bacterium
AATAATGATCAATGTAGATGATAAAGATATGGACTGGTTTGAGGGTATGACTGTCTCGGATCTTATTGAAAAGATAGAAAACACAGACCATTGTGCTGCAGTGAGGCTGAACAATGTTCTTATTTCAAGTCCAAATTTTGCTGGAACCATTATTCCAGATAACTCTACAATCTTTCTCTTGCCACTTATTGCAGGAGGTTAGATAAAATAATTTGGTTATCTGCTATAAAAGAGTTAAAACATACTCAATGTCTTTGGCTGTATGGGATGCATTAATCTGAAATCGTATTGTTTCGTCACCCTTGGGTACAACCGGGAATGTTAAGCCCACAACAAGCACACCATTGTCAAAAAGCGATTTAACAATGGCATGGGTTTTATTTGTATCTCTCACAAGCATTGGTACTACCGGATGAGGACCTGGTATAGTCTCTTTTCCAAGCTTTTTTAAACCATGGCGGAATTGGTTTGTCCGCGCCTTGAGATTTTTTAAAAGCCCAAGCCCCTTTGCACTGTCACATATATCAATTGCTTTTAAAGCAGCAGCACAATCTGCAACACTTAAGGGATTTGTATAGATGTATGTATCGGCTTTCTGGCGTATTGCTTCAATCACAGCCTCACTTGCTGCTATAAACCCGCCATTTACACCAAATGCCTTGCCAAATGTCCCGACAATTATATCAGGAGATGCTTTGCAATGTTCAATTGTTCCTCGGCCTGTATCACCATAAGCGCCGATCCCATGGGAATCATCCACTATGGTTGCAACTCCGTCTTTAAATTTTGAAGTGTAGGGTTTTACAATCTCCTCAATTTTTTCAATGGGTGCTGCATCTCCCCGCATACTGAAAATACCATCAAAAATTACAAGTACTCTTTCCATCTCCCTAGGCACTCTATCAAGGCATCTTTTAAGGTCATCCATGTCATTGTGCTTGAATATTCCTTTGTTGGGACCTGGAATATTTGCAATACGCATGGCTCTTATTATACTGTTGTGATTAAGCTGATCTCCTATCCAGTATGTTTTTTTATTACTGATGGCAATGGCAAGCCCTAAATTGGATGTGTAAGCAGAGTTAAAAATCTTTGCGCCTGGTTTACCCACAAATTCAGCGATTCTCTTTTCAAGACTTGCATGAAAAACAAAGGAACCATCAATAAATCTGACAGCACCAGGACCCACACCAAGCTTATTTGCAGCAATGTCTGCCTTTTTTATCATATCCCCATTATTGGAAAGTGATAAGTATGAGTTTGAATTCAGGCGGATAAATTGTTTATCATACCCTTTTAGTTTATATCTTGGACCATTTTTGCCCTTTGGTTCAATATACTCTTCTATAATTCTTTCTGGAATTTTGGCTCTGCCCTCAGCTTTAAGATCATCAATCTCTTTTATTAAAGAGGCATCTAATTTATTTAATGACATATTTATAACTCCTGTTATAAGTTTAATCCCAATCAAGAATGACCTTGCCGGAATTTGATGATCCCATGACTTCAAATCCTTTTTCAAATTCAGTAAAATGAAATTTGTGGGTAATAATTGGTGCTATATCAAGCCCTGATTGTATCATTGTGGTCATTTTATACCATGTTTCATACATTTCACGACCATAGATACCTTTGATTGTAAACATATTAAAAACAACCTTGTTCCAGTCAATTTCCGTGTTCTCAGGCATTATGCCAAGAAGGGCAATTTTCCCTCCATGGCACATATTTTCAAGAATTGAATTTAATGCAGCAGGGTTTCCAGACATCTCCATTGCAACATCAAATCCCTCTTTCATGCCAAGCTTTTGCTGGGCTTGCGCAATACTCTGTTTTGCAACATCCACAACAAGATCAGCACCTGTCTTTTTTGCAAGTTCCAGTCTGTAAGGGTTTATATCAGTAATTACCACAAATCTTGCCCCGGCGTGTCTTGCAATCATTGCTGCCATGCAGCCTATGGGACCAGCACCTGTGATAAGCACATCTTCACCCAATACATTAAATGATAAAGCTGTGTGTGTTGCATTTCCAAGGGGATCAAAACATGCAAGCTGATCCAGGGGTATGTTTTTATCGCAGTACCATACATTTGTTACAGGTATGGAAAGATATTGTGCAAAAGCACCTGGTCTGTTAACTCCAACGCCTTTTGTATCTTTACATAAATGTCGACGTCCGGCAAGACAATTGCGGCAATGCCCGCACACGATATGACCTTCACCTGACACAAGGTCACCTGTTTTAAAATCATGGACATTCTCTCCGATTTCAGCAATCTGCCCTACAAATTCATGACCAATATGCATTGGCAGAGGAATAGTCTTCTGGGACCACTTATCCCAATTATAGATATGGACATCTGTTCCACAAATAGCAGTTTTTTTTATTTTGATCAAAACATCATTTTTAGAAATTTTTGGCAGATCAACATCTTCAAGCCAAAGCCCCTTTTCAGGTTTTGTCTTTACAAGTGCCTTCATTTTGTTACCCATACCAATCTCCTGACACATGGTCTCTATTATTTATTCACTTAACTATTAGTACTGAAAAAACCTGAATTAGTCAATGATTGAGGGCGAGCTTGGCTTTAGATATTAGATACAATTTTCAGAATATATAAGTCTATATTGGTTTTATTTTTCTCCAGAATACTTTTATTTTAACATGATTGAAAGTTTGACAGGATGGTGATCTGAATTTTCAAAATTAAGATTGATCCCTTTAAGTTCCATTGCATCAATATTTGGTGAAACAAGAAAAAAATCAATGACTGTTGTGCGTGTTTTGCCTTTTTTGTAAGGGACATCAACCCTTCTGTTTGTTGGAGTTTTATTGTCATAAAGCCACTTCCAGTCCGGCATGAAATCGTTCTTAATATCCATGCGATTTGTTTCATCCATTATGTCATCTTTAAATTCATTCTTGAAATCAGGAGGGCATTGATTCCAGTCTCCTCCCACAACAATGTAGTTTCCTCTCTTATACTCCATGGAAAGATATTTTTCTAAATATGCCATCTGGTTTTTTCTTAAATTCCCATCATCGTAGGCAGAGTTATGTGTATTTATTACAATGAGTTTTTTATTGTTGCTAACAGGGTATTTATTAACAAGAAAACATCGGTCAAGCATAAATAAACCCTGGGGCCATGAATAGTTTCCAGGAAACGAATGCCTTACTACTAGTTCAGGTTCATATGTTGAGAGGGTCTGCAGCCCTGAGTTGACTCTGCCCAGCGGATCTTTTATGGGAACAGGTACAAAGCTTACATCATAATTTTTCCCAAAGCTTGTATGATAGTTTGGGAACAGCTCTTCTATCTCTTGATATTGATTTGTGCCATAGCTTCTTTTGGAGTCAACATCCACTTCCTGAAAAAGAAAAAAATCAATTTGGTTTTGCTCCTTTATAAAAGATTTTATTTTAGACAAATTTTCCTTCACAACACTGCCTTCGGGTCTGACATTCAGCCCGCCATCATAGAAAAAATCCATCTCTTTATTTAATCCGCAATAGCCTATATTCCATGTCATAAAGTCAAGTTTTTCATTTACTAAAATTTTTTTATTTACATTTTTCTCATAAATAACAGTCTCAGGTGGTGGCTTGTAGTCAGAAACAGTTGCAAAAATAAGAAAGGATGCAAAAATAAAAACAGCTAAAAGTATAATAGATACAACGAATTTTATAAATTTTTTCATAGTAAAAGGCTCTTTTTTTTAATTATCAATAAGTAAGTTTCCACCAAAAAGTATCATTACAATCCCTGTTGCTGCATTGAGGATTTTTTTAATAATTTTTCTTTCAAGAACCGCTTTTGCACGATTTATCATAGATGCAAGCATTGTCTGCCAGACCATGGCAATAATAAAGTGAAGCCCTGCCAGAAAAAAAGTTTGGAAAAGAGCAGGCTTTAAAGGGTCAATAAATTGAGGCAAAAATGCCATATAAAAAACAATGGCTTTAGGGTTAAGAATATTACAAAACAGCCCTTCGGTAAAAGATCGCCTTGCATTAAAAAGAGTATCTGTTTTGGTCTTGGGGATACTTGCATTGTAAGTCTCACTTTTCACTGCATTTTTTAAGCTGATAACTCCAAGTAATATCAGGTAAGCTGCACCTGCAAGTTTTAAAAGACTGAATGCCAATGCAGACTGAAGTATAAGAACTGAAATGCCAACGGCAGATATAACAGCATGGAAAAAAAGTCCCGTACAGATACCAAGGCTTGTAGTCGTACCATCCCACCATCCTCCCCGGGTGGTGTTCCGAATAACCAGCATAGTATCAACACCAGGAGTTAAAGTAAGAAGCGTAACTGGTATCAGAAAAATAATAATAGTATGAGTCATCAGAAATTTATCTGTTTTCCTCCCCAACCAAACTTTAATTATTCCCAGCTTTTTCAAGTCAGGTTTAGTGCAAAAGCTTCCCCTTAAAAGCTGCTTTAAGCACTTGCCCCACTAATTACAAACTATCCAAAGCTATAGATATACTTATTAAATGTCAATACATTTGTGACAATTTTGCCAGGTGATAATATCAACCGCTTCAGAGGGACCTATATTTATTTATAAACTCTGAATTTGCAGAAAATATCATCAGGATGTGGGTCTGGCGGTGCAAAAAGGCATTCAATCTTAATGTCAGGGTCTATCTCATTGGCAAATGTTATAAACTCCTTAAGATGCATCTCTTTACAGACATATTCACCTAAACCATGCTTTTTTCTGGCAAGTTGTGCCGGACAGTTGGATGAGGTTATTATAAGCTCCTTCCCCAAATCTTCAATTTGGAAACAATCCACCAGTTTCCAGGGATAAAAGTCCATAACCCTTAAAAATCCTTTAATCCCCTTTTCTTTAATATTAAATTTCTTTTTAATATCCTTTGCACTAAGCCCGCCTATTTTTTCCCAGACTTTTTCATTTATCTTTTCTGCAACTGAAAGACCATACTGCTTCTCAATGTTAATAAACCAGAAAGCATCAATTAAACGATACTGCCATAAAAGAGAATCAACTAATGTTATAAGCTCTTTTTTTTCTAAATTTTCTAAACTGTTTTGTTCCATTTTATACCTTTTGTATTATAAAGTTTTAATATATTCTTCAAGCTGGTTCAGGCTCTGGGGCAGAGTTTTTCTTCCAAAACCGATTCTGAAATTATTGCTTTTATATCCAT
Organism: uncultured Desulfobacterales bacterium; assembly: GCA_964565415.1. GTDB lineage: Bacteria > Desulfobacterota > Desulfobacteria > Desulfobacterales > Desulfobacteraceae > JAIOSM01. The sequence goes on from CAZMEX010000010.1 coordinate 15,955, forward strand.
ATAGATCAGAAGGTAAAAGAAGCACACCTTTTTGATCCAATGCATGTCTGCAGAATTTTTCAACAGCTGTATCAAGTTTAAGGCGGGGGAATGCAATGGGTCCAACCTTTGGTCTGTACCACTCAAATGTTGATTTGTATTGCTCAAAAAAGGAATCAAGTAGATCAAGGTTGGTTTTAATGAGTTTTAAATTATTTTTAATGATGGTGTTTTTTGCGCGAAGCCCCATGATGGCAAGGATTTCACTGGGAGCACTATTACAGATTGTTGTATAGTCTTTAAATTCACATGCCTTTTCATAGATTTTTTTATTTTTTGTTGCAAGCCAGCCAACGCGCAAGCCTGCTAAAGAGAAACTTTTTGACATTCCTGACAAGCTTATGGCGTTTTCGTATAAATCACATGCTGACTCTAATCTCTCTTTTTTGTCATGCTCCAAAAGTCTGTACATCTCATCTGAAAAAAGAATGATATTTTTCTCTTTTGCAAGTTTTACAATGTTGTTCAATGTATTCTGGCTAATATGAGCACCTGTGGGGTTGTGGGGAAAATTAATTATGATCATTTTTGTGTTGGGTTTGATTAGGTTCTCAAATTGTCCCAGATCAAAATTAAAGCCATTTTTAGTTAATTTGGGTCTCCATGGAGTTATATCTGCTCCTATTGAGGCTGCAATTTCAAACAGAGATTGGTATCCAGGGTATGTTACAACTATGTGATCTTGAGGTGTCAGGAGAGTATTCATTAAAATAAAAATTATCTCCTCCGGGGCTGCAACAAAAACCTGGTCCGGTGTGATATTCTTATAGAGCATTGAAATTTCATCCCTCAAAATAGAATGCCCCAAAGCTTCAGTATATCCCAGGTGCAAATCTTCCCACATCTTAAGAGTATCTTTGTCTGTAAGGTGTAAAAGTTCATTGAGTGAAAGTCCTTCACAATCTGAACAGCATAAAAGATATTTTGCTGTAAACTCATGTTTTGAAAAAAATCTTGCAAGTTTAATTTGTTTTATTATCATTAGTTACCTGTATCGATTTTTGTATATTTTAAAATGCCTGAATTTTGAAATCCGGATAAATAGCTTTCAAGTTTTAAGGCATGTTTCTGCTCCACTTCAAAATCATATATAACCATATCTGAATACTCAATATTTATTATAGTACCCGGGTATTTTGCAAGTTTATATGCCAATGTGTCGTTAAACGAATATTCAGTTACAATGCGAACAAGTTCTGTTTTTATAAGCTTTATAAGCGTTCCTTGCTCCAATGTCATTTTTACAGATTCACTATATGCATTAATCAAACCTTTTATTCCAAGCTTAACCCCGCCAAAGTATCTTGTTACTACTGCTGCAATATTGGCGGTTTCATAACTTTTTAAAGCATTGAGCATGGGTTTACCAGCGGTTCCTGAGGGTTCTCCAGCATCTGAACAATGGCTTGTCTCTCCTTTATCTCCTAGGATATAAGCCCAGCAATTATGGGTTGCATTCCTATGTTTTTGTGATATTTTTGAAATAAATTCCTTTGCCTCTATTGTTGTTTCCACAAATTTGAGTGAGCAGATAAACAGTGATCGTTTTACTTTGATTTCAAATGTCTGTTTATCTTTTATGGAATAAAAATATTTTTCACAATTTTCTATCATGGAGTCATCTTATCTTATTTTTTTGTTTTTGTAAGTTATAATATCTGCTATATAGATTTTATTGAGGATGCTTCAGCTCTGCTATTTTTATCGACTATTAATCTTAAAAGGAGGAATTAAATGACAGGCGAGGTAACGATTTCTCTCTGGGTTTTTATCGTACTGATAGCTTTTGCCATAATTGCAGCTTTGGAAAAGGTGCTGATTCCAGGCAGTCGCTGGTTTTTACGGCGGCGTATTAACAAGGTCCTAAAAGAGATCGGTACACGTCTGGACATTGAAATCAGACCATTCCAATTGACAAAAAGAGGAGTTCTTTTAGATCGACTGGCATATGACCCCTTAGTAATCAATGCAATTGCTGATTATGCAAAAGAGAAGGATATGCCTTTAGAAGTGGTGCAAAATAAAGTTATGGTTTATGCAAGGGAGATTGTGCCTTCTTTTAATGCTTATTTTTATTTCAGAATTGGATACTGGATAGCAAAAAAGATTGCACGGCTTCTTTATCGTGTGCGGGTGGATCTTTTAAAAAATGAACAATACACTCAAATAGATCCTGACTCGACTGTAGTTTTTGTCATGAATCATCGCTCCAACATGGATTATGTTTTAGTGGCATTCCTTGCAGCAGAACGGACCACTCTCTCCTATGCTGTGGGAGAGTGGGCTAAAATATGGCCTCTGCATATGTTGTTTCGTTTCATGGGTGCTTTTTTTGTACGACGTAATTCAAAAAACCCATTATATCGAAGAGTTCTAGAACGTTATATAAATATGGCAACTAAAGAGGGGGTCTGCCAGGCTGTTTTTCTAGAAGGTGGCTTGAGCCGGGATGGTAGTTTGCAAAAACCTAAACTTGGGCTCATGGATTATATGCTGCGCAAATTTGACGGACAAAATGACCGCAATATTGTTTTTATTCCTGTTGGTATTAATTATGACCGCACCATTGAAGACAGAACTCTGCTGCGATCCCTTGAACCTGATGTTAAAAAAAGAAGTATGTGGTTTGTTTTCAGAACTACATTTGGGTTTATTTTCCACACCATTGTCAGGATGATTTTAAGCCAGTGGAAGCGATATGGTTATGCCTGCGTAAATTTTGGCATACCTGTCTCTGTAAATGATTATTGCAAAAATAATAGTGTTGACTTTAAAAAACTTGCACGGCAGGATCGTTTTGCCGAGGTGGAAAAACTCAGCACAAAACTGTTGGATTCCATTGGAGATGTTGTACCAATTGTGCCTGTGTCATTAGTTGCCACTGTTTTTGTTGAGAATTTAGAAAAAAAACTTACAATATTTGAGATTGAAAAAAAAGTTACAGAATTATTGGGTAAATTACACAAGCTTGGAGCTCCTGTCCTTGAAGTTCCCCGCAGCACTAGAACCCGCGCAATTGTTGATGCTGTGGATATGTTGTCACTCAGGGGCATACTTATGGTTTCAGGTGATCTTATCAAAGCAAATTTAAAAGAGAAAAAAATTTTGTATTATTATGCAAACTCTATTGGTCATTGGTTTCTCACTGGTCAGAAAGGCTAAAACGACTTTGACAAAAGTCATAAGAGTGTAATATAAAAATTAAGATTTCAAGTTCAAAGTTCAGCTGTTTTTATCAAAGCATAGGTAGAGTAAGGTTTTTGAGTGGATAAAAAAAATATTGTATTGATTGGCATGCCGGCATCGGGAAAAAGCACCATAGGTGTGCTCATTGCTAAAAGACTCGGGCTTGATTTTGTTGATACAGATATTGTGATTCAAACAGGTGAGAAAAAAATTTTAGCTCAAATCCTAGAAGATAAAGGGATAAAAGGCTTTTTAAAAATAGAGGAGAGTTATCTTGTTAAATCAGATTACTTAAAATGTGTCATAGCCCCCGGCGGAAGTGCTGTGTACAGTGATAAGGGCATGAAACATCTAAAAAAATCAAGCATAATGGTTTATCTCCAATTGAGTTTGAATTTTCTTGAAAAGAGGCTTTTATCCCTTGATGCAAGAGGTGTTGTAAGAGCCCCGGGGCAGGATATTAAATCGCTTTTTAATGAGAGAAGTCTGCTCTATGAAAAATATGCTGACATAACCCTTGGGTGTGATTCTTTGTCCCCCGATAAAATAGTATCTAACTTTATAAAGGAAATAAAATGAGTAAATTATTATCCACAAAAGAGGTTGCTGAGTTTATCAAGGTTAATGAAAAAATGGTTTATTCATTGATCTCAGAAAAAGGGCTTCCTGCAACAAAGATTACCGGCAAATGGCTTTTCCCTTTGGACCTGGTACACCAATGGGTAGAAGCAGGTACTGTAAATTATCCTGAGTCTTCTAATGTGTTACCGCCATACCATGGACTTATCCTGATTGCCGGTAGTAATGACCTGCTTTTAGATAAAATAGTCTCTTATTTTAATTTGAATTTTGAAGAACACATGGCAATGTTTGGCTTTACAGGTTCCATGGGAGGATTAAAAGCACTCAGGAAAAATATCTGTCACATTGCAGCAAGTCACCTTGTTGCAGACAATGAAGAGTATAATTTCCCATTTATCCCCAAAGAGATGTCGCCATCCCCTGCTGTTGTCAATTTTTGCAGGAGGGAGCAGGGTATTTTAGTAAAAAAAGGTAACCCTTACAATATCCAGTCTGTTTCAGACCTTGCAAAAAAGAAAATTAAAATTGTTAACCGAGGGCTTGGCACAGGGACAAGACAACTTTTTGATAAAGAGTTGAAAAAAGCAGATATAGAGAGCGATGGTATTAATGGATATAATAATATTGTTGCAAAACACATGGATATAGGGTTGGAGATATTATCAGGCAATGCTGATGCAGGTCCTTCCATAAGATCTGTTGCAAAAACCCTTGATCTTGATTTTGTTTCTGTCTGTTGGGAGAGGTTTGACCTTCTCATGCAAAAAGAGAGATTTTTTGATAAAGGTATTCAGCTGTTTTTAGGACTTATGAAGGAAGATTTCTTTAAGACTGCTGCTCAAAATCTTGGAGGATATGATATCTCAAAATCTGGTGATATGGTCTATCCTATGGCTGATGGTGTGGGTGATGGTGGCTGATTTGCAATAGTTACGGTAAAGTATTCATGATGTTGATGACAATAAGCTTGAATAAACCCTGGGAAGTCTGTTTACAAGAGAGGTTACGATCTCGTAATTGATTGTCTGGGCGCTTTTTGCAACTTCATCCATGGTAATCTCTTCTTTGCCCTGCTTGCCTATAAGAACAACTTCATCACCAGGTCGCACCACAGGAATATGACCAACATCAATCATTGTCTGATCCATGCAGACCCTGCCAGCTATCTTGGCTCTTTTTCCCCTTACAAGCATAAATCCATTGGATGAAAGCAGTCTTGGCAATCCATCTGCATAACCAACAGGTACTATTGCAATTTTTGTTGTTATCTGGGTGGTATATGTCATCCCGTAACTGATTTTATAACCAGGCGGAATCTCTTTTAAAGATGTTATTACCGACTTTAAGGTCATGGCAGGTTTAAGCAAAGTATCTGCTTTGTAAACTTCGCTGGAAGGATACAATCCATACATGGAAATCCCTGCCCTTACCATATCATAGGAAGCCTGGGGCAGATCAATAATACATGCACTGTTTGCCACATGGCATATTTTAAGTCTAACACCTTTTTTTACCAATTCTTCAAGTAAAAGATTAAAATTTTCAAGCTGGTATTCTGTATAGGTTTTATCTTTTGAATCAGCTGCAGCTAAATGGGTATAAATACCTTCTAAGTTGATATTTTCAAGCTGTGAAATTGCCCCGATCTCTTTTGAAGCCTCGTTGTTAAGTGCGGGTCTTGCCCTGAGATGATCAGGAAGCAGACCTAATCTTCCCATGCCAGTATCAATTTTTAAATGAGCTTTTATATAAACGCCCTGTCTTAAAGCTTCTAAAGCGAGTTCTTCAGCCATCTTAAGGTGAAACAGGGTTATTGTTAAGTCATGCTTTGCTATCACTTCAACATCACAATCTCTGACAAGACCAAAAATGAGGATCGGGGCATTGATTTTCGCCTCCCGAAGTTTGATGGCTTCAGAAAGTCGTGCAACACCAAGCCATGACGCCCCGTTTTTCAAAGCAACTTTGGCAATTCTTACGGCTCCATGCCCATAACCATCGGCTTTAACAACAGCCATAAACTTAACATCTTTACTCAGCTTTTTTTTTAAAGTTTGAACATTATGTCGTATGGCACCTAAATTAATTTCTATCCAGGCAAGATGTTTTTTCATTAATATTTCTTTTTATTCTATTTTATCTATTATCTTTATCTATTATCTTTATTTATTACCTTAGCTCACACTTTTTCACATACTTTTCAGCAATGTCTCTAAGATAAAATAACTCTTTTTTGAAAAAAAAGCTATCTGGTTTTTGAAAAAAGCTGGGATTTAATAGATTTTTCTTTGAACTACAGGATTGAAGAATATATTTTGAAGCTCCTTTTATCATTTTACCGATATCTTTAATGATTTTTTCATTAATAAAAATTTTTACACATGTTGTCCTGAATTCATAGTTTAGTGAGGATTTATCACCTTGTTGCATGATAAGCTTGATGGATTTCTGAACTGCCTTTAAGTTAATATCTTTCCCGGCAGCAATGGAATACAATGGTATATTACTTTTGATGTCCATTGCTACATAGTCAACAAGCCTGTCTTGAAAAAGATGTTCTAAAACCCCAGGCATGGTGCCATTTGTATCAAGTTTTACCTTAAATCCCAATTTTTTTATATCAGCACAAAAATTTACAAGATCAGACTGGAGGCAGGGTTCTCCTCCTGTGATTACAACGCCGTCAAGCAGACCTTTTCTTGTTTCAAGAAAAGAGTAAATTTTTGTTTTACTGATCTGATCTTCTTTTTTTATAAAACTTGAGGGCAGCACAAGTTCAGGATTGTGACAATAGGGGCACCTGAAGTTGCATCCAATTGTAAACAGTGTGCAGGAAAGATGCCCGGGAAAATCAATAAGAGAGTGTTTTTGTAAACCACCTATTTTCATAATTTTGTCTCTAGTTTTCCTGCAACACAATCTATTAATTGATCTTAAGCTGTTTTTGGCTTATAGGTTTTTCTCATGCAAAATTCAGTCTGTTTACCGTTGTTCCATTGTTTTACAGGTCGTAAATAGCCTACAACTCTTGAGTAGATTTCTGTTTCACTGCCGCAATGTTCACAAGATTCATGTTCACCTGCAAGATAACCATGGGAAGGGCATACACTGAAAGTCGGAGTAATAGTAAAATATGGAAGTCTGAATTTATTGGCAACTTTATTTACTATATTCTTTACATTTTCAATATCTTTTACCTCTTCACCAACAAAAAGATGCAGTACTGTTCCACCTGTATACTTTGTCTGAAGTTCATCCTGCAGTTCAAGTGCTTCAAATAAATCATCAGTATAATTTACTGGCAGGTGCGTTGAATTTGTATAAAAAGGATCACAACCATTACTGTATTCTTCCTCATTTGCACACAATATATCGGAAAATCTATCTTTATCTGATTTTGCAAAGCGATATGTTGTCCCTTCGGCAGGAGTTGCTTCAAGGTTGTATATTTCATTTGTATTTTCCTGTATCTCTTCTATCTTTTTGCGCATATGGTTCATTACTCTAATGGAAAAATCCTGACCCTCTTTAGAGCCGATATCAGTATTAAGAAAGTTCATACACGCTTCATTCATCCCTAGAATTCCAATGGTTGAAAAATGGTTTTTCCAATAACAGTCAGCATTCTCTTTTATTTTTCTTAAATAGAACTTGGAATAGGGATAAAGATTACTCTCAGTAAATTTCTCAAGAACCTTTCTTTTAATAACAAGGGAATCTGCCGAAAGCATTATCAGATCATCAAGCCTGCTTAAAAAATCATTTTCATCTTTGGCAAGATATCCAATTCTCGGCAGATTTAAAGTAACAACCCCAATGGAGCCGGTTAATGGATTCGCACCAAAAAGCCCACCGCCTCTTTTTCTAAGCTCCCTGTTATCCAGCCTTAAACGACAGCACATTGATCTTGCATCTTCCGGGTCCATGTCTGAATTGACAAAATTTGAAAAGTATGGAATCCCATATTTACCTGTCATTTTCCACACATTTTCAAGATTTGGATTATCCCAGTCAAAGTCCTCAGTAATATTGTAAGTGGGGATTGGGAATGTGAAGACTCGTCCCTTTGCATCACCTTCCATCATAACTTCGGCAAAAGCAGCATTTATCTGATCCATCTCTTTTTGATAATCTTTATAGGTGTCTTCTAAATATTTACCACCAATAACAATTGGTGAATCCTTCAGGACAGAAGGTACAAGAAGGTCCATGGTGATATTTGTAAAAGGGGTTTGAAAGCCTACTCTGGTAGGTATATTAATATTAAAAACAAACTCCTGCAAAGCCTGCTTCACCTGTTTATATTCTAAATTATCATGTCTTAGAAAAGGAGCAAGAAGGGTATCAAAATTGGACATTGCCTGGGCTCCTGCGGCTTCTCCCTGCAGCGTATAAAAAAAGTTAACAATTTGTCCCAGCGCACTTCTAAAATGTTTTGGCGGAGCGCTTTCAACTTTACCTGCAACACCTTTAAACCCTTCCATTAAAAGATCCTGAAGATCCCATCCAACACAATAGACAGATAAAAGGCTTAAATCGTGTATATGAAGGTCACATTTATAATGTGCTTCTCTGATTCTGGGTGGATATATTTTATTAAGCCAGTACTCTGCTGTGATATCTGAAGATATATAGTTGTTAAGCCCCTGGAGGGAATAACTCATATTGCTGTTTTCTTTGACCTTCCAATCCATCTGGCTGATATATTTCTCCATGAGGTTAACGTTTTCGTTAACTGTAATTTTTCTCAACTGGTTATGCTGTTCACGATAAATTATATAAGCTTTAGCAGTTTTATAAAATGGAGAATCAAGAAGCACTCTTTCAACTATGTCCTGAATATCTTCTACTTCGGGAACAGGAGCTAAACGCAGGTCTCTTGCCAGGGTAATAACCTTTAAAGTCAGTTTTTGAGCTTCTCTTTTTTCAAATTCACCAGTAGCTTCCCCTGATTTTGCAATTGCTTCACAAATTTTGGATGAATCAAATTCAACAACTTTCCCATTGCGTTTTCTTATTTTTTCAAACATCCTTGTATTCTCCATTGATTTGATTTAGATTAACACTGCTTATATTTAAAATACCAGGCAGCTAGAGACAAAATATTCTATATGTTGATAGTTGTCAAGAGAAAAAACTATATGTTGTGGTAATATCTGGAATAGAATATGCGGTTAGATAAAAACCCTTTTTTCAGAAAAGAAATCATACCGTGGTATGATTCAAATCTGGTCTGCTCAATCACTATTGTAATATGTTTATGTGCCCTTGTCTTTTCACTGGTCGGCATAAAGGTTGCTTTGACAAACATTGAGTATGCGGATTTTGCCTGGCTTCCCTTCTGTATTGTTTTTTTCTCTTCCATTGTGCTGGTTAAAGTTCTGTTAAAGCTAATTAAACGCAGACAGAATTTTTAATCTCAGGCAGCAAGATTTCAATTAAATGATATATCATTTTAGCTGTGACCCCCCAGATAACAACATCTTCAAAGGGATAAGAGAGATCATAAACAACAGGTTTTTGCACATTAAAGCCCCTTTTTATGTGAACACCCACAAGATAATTCAAAGCAACAGGCATAACCCTTGATATTTCCGATTTATCAAATACAATTTTATCCTTTTGATTCCAGACACCAATAAAAGTTTCAATTTCCCTATTATTAATAGTGGAAAAATGCCCAATGGAGCCAAGGATTTCAACATTTTCCTGCTTTATCCCCATCTCCTCTTCAAGCTCCCTTAGAGCTGTCTCTTCCCGACTATTATCTTCAGGGTCAGTATGCCCGCCGGGGAAAGCCATTTGACCGCTCCAGGCATACCTTTCATTATCAGCCTTTTGGATTAATAACAGCAGAGGCTCTTTTTCAAAGCTAAAAAGAGCAACCACACTTGCCAGCAAAACAGAATCATCTACCGAGACAACAGGGTGGCTTGCTTTTTCCACAGCAGCTTTTATCATATCTAAAGAGAGATTATGTGTTAAACGTGTTAAATTCATTGAAATTCCAAATATATTCAACAACAATAATAATTGATTAAAGTAATTTAAAATATAGATTAATGGCTTTTTTGTCAATTAACTGACAAAGTCAGTTTTAATAATTTAAGTCCAATGAGTTTTCAACAAAGAGTGAGCAATCCATCCTTTCAGGGCAGAATCACAATATGTCCATATCCTGTAGGCAGCATCTATTTAAAGCTCTCTTTAATCTCTTGAATTCTTATTAAAACCATGGCATTATTTTAGACTGATTTTTAAATTTAAATTTTATATGGTCATGTCTAAAGAAAATAATAAATTAATCAAGGCTTATCAGAATCTCACACCTGATTTACAAGAGATAATACAAATTTTAGGTATTCATGTAAAAGCTTTAAGCCAAGGTAATACAATAGCTGCCATTAATCTTCTTAGGGCACAAAATGGCGATGACACATCAGCAACCTATAAAACTTTCCGCCCCCTTTTAACCGAGCTTAAAAGCAGAGGTCTGGTTTTTCAAAAATCAGATGGGATATCCTGCCCTGAAGGATTGGCATTCCATGCAGCAAAGGATGCTGTGAAAAACAATCGGTTTGAAAAAATATTTCTTGCGCTTTTGCCCTCGGACCCCATAAGTTTCGAGTATTATGATTATAATTATTTAAGCGTACAAGAGGTGTATAAAGCTCTTCAAGCAGCTGTCTATTGTGGAGACAAGTTTTTTGATATACATGAGGTGTATCAATATGGAGTGGGTCGCTTTCCAATGGAATTTGCCCAGGACCCGCCTTTTTTAAAACTTTTCAATCGTCCGTTTCAACCTGAATTGTTTAATCGGTTTGAGTCAGATATCGGGCTTGCTGTGATAGCATACATGCTGAATGAATCAGAAAAAATTTGTGAACCTGTCACAGATATTTTAGACTATTCACAAGCTGTTTTCTTTCTTGAGCATAATTTGCAGATAAAATATAAGATCGCAGGCTCATTTTTACTCCATGGTAGAAAACAAGAGTTTGAAACCCTGGTGGGAGATATGGGCGACACTTGTCCCTGGCACCTTGAAGCCTTCAGGGGATGGGCTCAAATGATCAGCAATAAAAATACAACAGCACTCACTTATTTTAAAAAAGCCCTGGCTATTTTTAAAAAAGAGACGGGAAAACGCAAACTTGTTATATTGGGGAATGTGGGCTTTATTTTTTTATTTGCTTTACTGAAAAGCGAGAATATTGCTGATCATAGGGCTGGTTTAACCTATGTTGAAACAGCATTGAATACAGAAAAGAGCTCTACTACCTCCTTTAAAGGCATAAAACTGATATTTCAAGAAAAGCTTGGTATTATAACATCGACATCTGAAAACCTAGAGGTTTTAATTGATTCTCAAACTATAGTTCAAAATTTTTTTGATATTCTCATTTTAAGCTGGCTGGATCTAAACAAGGCAAAGATGTATATCCATGAACTTGAGATTATTAAAAATAATGCAGCTGTTTCAGGCTATTTATGGATAGAGGCAGAAGCGTGTGCCCTTCTTGCTATCCTTGGCAAAGATATAAAGACAAATCAAAACCATTCTGAAAAAATTCATCGAGAATGCTCAACCACGACTATTACTGATGTTGTTCACCCTGAGCCCCAATGGAAAAGAAAGTTAAAAGTTCTTATGAATATTGGTAGGCAGGTTACTGTATCAAAAAGCGGTTTATTAAATAATAAGCCCGTGCGAGTCAAGCGCCTTGTCTGGATTTTAGAATATAGTGACGAATATAAAACCTGTAATATAAAACCCCGTCTTCAAACATTATCAAAAAATAAAACATGGACAAAGGGTAGAGCTGTAGCCTTAAAAAACCTGTATCATAACCGCAACGTCATGGATGAACTTACTGAACATGATATAAGAGTATGCATGGCAATTACTGAAAGCAAGCTTTACCAGGGAGGTTACTATTATGGTCGCAGGGTTGATTACAACCTGGATCTCTCAAAGGCGCTGCCAACTCTTGCAGGTCACCCCTTTATCTTTCTTGAAACTTCCCTTGCCAATCCTGTGGAACTTGTAATCGGGGAGCCGGAGTTAAGGCTTCGTGTTATTAAAGATAAAATCAACATTGTTATGGATCATGTTCCGGGTGTTTATGATGATATGCTCGTTATTAGGGAAACACCCTCAAGGTTTAAAGTTATCTGTTTTTCCAAAGAGCAGTTAAAATTAGCTGGGTGTATAGAAAAAGATGGTCTTGAATTCCCCATAAAAGCTAAAAAAATTGCGATTGATGCTATGGAGTGCCTCTCCCCTGTTATAACTATCAATTCAGACCTTGTTGCCAAGGGAGGTAAACAGACTAAAACCATTAAGGCAGACTCTGCTATCAATGTTCATGTTATGCCTTGGCAGGAAGGAATATCCATCGAATTCCTGGTAAGACCTTTTGGTAAGGTAGGCTCATATTTTAAGCCTGGCCGAGGCGGTAAAAATGTCTTTGCAGAGATAAAAGGGGAAAAAACACAAACCATTCGTGATTTAAACCATGAAAAAAAACTTTTGCAAAATGTGATAGAGCAGTGTTCGACCCTTGATCTTCTTGAAAAAGTTGACGGGCAATGGCTTGTGGGCGACCCTGAAGATGCACTTGAGTTGCTTTTGGAGTTGAAAAATCTGCAAGAAAAAGTTGTCATGTTCTGGCCCCAGGGCGAGAAGATGAAGATAAAAGCCATAGCCTCATTTGATGATTTTAAGTTGGATATCAAAACCGATAGAGAGTGGTTCCAGGCAAATGGTTCCTTAAAGATTGATGAAAATACAGCACTTGATTTAAGTAAGCTTATGAAACTTCTTGCAAAATCTTCCCATCGTTTTGTTACACTGGATGATGGAACTTTTCTTGCTATTACCAATACTCTTAAGGAACGACTCGAAGAGTTATATATATATTCAACGCCCCACAATAAAGGAGTCAGATTCTCTCCCCTGGCAGCACCTGCCATGGAAGAGCTTCTGGACAAAACAAAAAATATAAAAAGTGATAAGGCATGGAGAGATAATTGCAAAAAACTCAAAGAGATAATTAAGCCTGAAATTCCAGGTACGCTGCAGGCAAATTTAAGGAGTTATCAAAAAACCGGATTTAGCTGGCTTTCCCAACTTGCCCACTGGAATGTTGGGGCATGCCTTGCAGATGATATGGGTCTTGGAAAAACTGTTCAAGCCCTTGCAGCTATTTTAGTCCATGCCTCAAGGGGTCCAACCTTGATAATCGCTCCCTTGTCAGTCATGACAAACTGGGTCGAAGAGTGCCATAATTTTGCACCGACTCTTAATCCGCTGATCTTTGGTTCTGGTGACCGTAAGATGTTTCTAGATAACCTTAAACCTTTTGATGTTGTGATTTCAAGTTACGGACTTCTCCAGATAGAGGGAGAAAAGCTTGCCAATGTAACTTTTCAAACAATTGTTCTGGATGAAGCCCAGGCAATAAAAAACATGAACACCAAGCGGTCTAAAGCTGCCATGCAACTGAAAGCTAAATTTCGTATTATCACCACAGGGACTCCAGTAGAGAATCATCTGGATGAGTTGTGGACACTTTTTAATTTTTTAAATCCTGGACTTTTAGGTTCAATCCAAAATTTTAAAACCCGTTTTATTTTACCCATTGAGAGGGATCATGATAAGAAGGCTTCACAAAAATTAAAAAAATTGATTCAACCTTTTATACTACGCCGTTTAAAAACAGACGTACTAAAAGAACTCCCAAAAAAAACCGAGATCACCCTTGAGGTTGAAATGAGCAAAGAGGAAACTCTATTATATGAAGCCCAACGATTAAAAGCAATTGAGGATATTGAACTGGCTGATGATAAACCAGGGCAAAAACATTTCCGTATTTTAGCACAGTTGACTAAATTAAGGCAGTTGTGCTGCAATCCTTCCCTTATTCTGCCCAATACAAAAATTAAAAGTTCAAAACTTAAGGTTTTTGGGAATGTGGTTGCTGAACTGCTGGAAAACCGCCACAAAGCCCTTGTGTTCAGCCAGTTTGTAGGGCATTTAACCATCCTCCGTAAATTTTTAGATGAAAAGAAGATTACCTATCAATATCTGGATGGATCCACCCCTGCTAAAAAAAGAAAAAAGCTGATAGAAGATTTTCAAAACGGCATGGGAGATCTTTTTTTGATAAGCTTGAAAGCAGGTGGTTTTGGATTAAATCTCACGGCTGCAGATTATGTTATCCACATGGATCCTTGGTGGAATCCTGCTGTGGAAGACCAAGCATCGGACAGAGCCCACAGAATTGGTCAGACAAGACCTGTAACTGTTTATCGTCTTGTTGTCAAACACTCCATTGAAGAAAAAATTGTTACTCTTCATAAAGAAAAACGGGATCTTGCAGACAGCCTGCTTACCGGCAGTGATATGGCAGGAAAGATTTCAGCAGTAGAACTTTTAACACTTTTACATGAAAATCACGACCATGGCAAAATCAAAAACTGAAAAAAAAAGACTGAAACGCAAAAAAAAGAAAAAACAGATAAAAGTATCAAAGCTACATAGTAAAGTTTCTGACAAAGGGTGGTTTTATCTTGGAGAAGCTGGGTATTATTACTATTATGGCAATATGGACAAGGCTGTACAATTTATTAAAAAAGCTGCGAGAATATTGCCAAAAGAGGAAGAGGTCTTGAGCCTGATGGGTCAAATAGCTTCAGAAACAGGAGACTGCTTCCTTGAAATTAAAGCTATGTATGCCTTAGAAAGCATGAGTAAGCTGACCGATGATATGAAAATTGCTCTGATTTTTTTGCTTGTTAATGAGGATAGATACAACGAAGCTCTAATAAGAGCTGAAAAAGTACTTAAAATATTTACCAGCTTGAAAATAAAAGAGAAAAGGAAAATCAAAGCACAAATTAACAGTATAAAAGAGTATTGCCAAACTATGATTGAAATGGAAACCAGCATTCAATCACAAATCAAGTCTGTTGAAAAAAAGAAAATTAAAAAACAGGAGAAGAATTTATCAAAGGAAAAATATAGACAAAAACCTGGAAAACAACCCTTAACAATAACTCCTCAAGAAATCCCTGATATCCCCATAACCTGCAAGATAGAACAAGCTCCGTTTTTAAAAGCATTGTCAAACCCAGAACCTGCCAGTCACGAAACATACGAGATTGCCCTTTTAAGTCATAAAATTCGTTTTACAGAATCCTTTGAAACCCTGATCTGTCTATCCTCTCTTACGGAAATACAATCTTTTTGGTATCAGGAGGAGACAGCAAAAAAAGTATTAAAACAGTTCAGGGGAAGAGCGCTTTTGTCAGATGAAGTTGGGCTTGGCAAAACAATTGAAGCATTGATAATTTTAACAGAATATATAAAAAGAGGGATGGTTAGAACATTTCTTATACTCACTCCAACTCCCCTTGTCAGTCAGTGGAAAGAGGAGATGAAATCAAAATTCAATCTTGATGTGCCTTCCACTGATGATACAGAATTTAAATCTGGGAACAGAGCTTTCTGGAAACAACCGTTTGTTGTAGCCTCCATTAACCAGGCAAAATCTAAAAAAAACAGCGGCTTTATTACTAAAAGAGAGTATGATCTGATAATTGTAGATGAAGCCCATCATTTAAAAAATCGTTCCACTCTTAATTTTAAACTTGTAAATAATCTTAAAAAAAGATTTATACTGCTTTTAACAGCAACCCCTGTAGAGAATAACCTGATGGAACTTTATAATCTTATTACTCTTCTTAAACCAGGACAGCTTGAAACCGCAACTTTATTCAGGAAAAAATTCATGACAAAAGGAGATCCCACTGATCCAAAAAATCGTGTGCTCTTAAAGGGGTTGTTAAAACAAGTCATGATTCGTAATACACGTGCTTTAGCAGGGATAAATATTCCTCCCAGATTTGCCGAGACAATACGAATTGAACCTACCAGAAATGAAAAAGCATTTTATAAAAGACTTGAAGCTCTAATTTTATCCCTTAATCAGAAAAAGGCTGGAAAGGCAAAAATGATTGTCAAAAATCTGCTTGCCCAAGCAGGATCATCGCCTAAAGCTGTTGAGCTGACCTTGAAAAATATGCTTGAAAAAGAAAACTATATTAAGGAGCATAAAAAAGAGCTCAAAGCTGTTGTTGACTTATGCAAAACCACGTTGGATACTCCTAAAAATAAAACCCTTTTAAAACTCATTAAAAGTAAAAAAGAAAAACTCATTGTTTTTGTCAAATACAAAGGAACAATTGAACATATTTCAAAGTTTCTGGAGCAAAATAGTGTATCGTTTTCTCTATTCCACGGCTCCATGAGCAATAAACATAAAGATGCAGCCATTGATGATTTTAAGCAAAAAACAAAGGTGCTTGTTACCACTGAAATCGGTGGAGAAGGTCGTAATCTGCAGTTTTGCTCAAGAATGGTCAATTATGATCTCCCATGGAATCCCATGAAAATCGAACAGAGAATCGGACGAATACATAGAATAGGTCAAAAAAATGAGGTTCAGATATATAATTTTTGTGCCACAGGTTCAATAGAAGATTACATTCTGGACATTCTTGATCGTAAAATCAATATGTTTGAAATGGTTATTGGTGAAATAGATATGATCCTTGGCAGAATCAGAGGTGAAAAAGAGTTTGGTGATATTGTGTATGATATATGGGTGGACTCTCAATCTGAAAAAGAGAAAAAGAAATCTTTTACAACCCTTGGAGCTAAATTGAAAAGAGCAAAAACAGGTTATAATAAAACCAGAGAATTAGATGATAAACTTTTTGGAGATACTTATGAACTCTAATCTTGCCGCAGACGAACTTGACTTAACAAGGTTTGCTTTAAATTTTTTAGAAGCAAATGGTGCTGCCCTTGAAGAAAATAAAAAGACAACAAGTGTACTTTTGCCAGAAAAGCTTTGTGATTCTCTAAATGTTGAAGAGTATATTCTAATTACACCTGATGATGTTGTTACGCTTTCAGAAACCGACTCAGAGCAAGAACAGAATCTGCATAAAATACAATTTGGGAGCCCTCTTTTAGATAGGATAGTATTCATGGCAGGTTCAAAGCCACCCATTCTCAATGTAAGCTTAAAATTTAGCTATATTAAAACCCAGGGGTTTGAAAACCTTATAAACGAACAATTTGAATTCCATAAATGTAAGCCAAAAATAACTGGTGCAGGAGAAACCACAACTCAATATATTTTTTTAACCTGTCAATTTACAGCTCAAAGTGATGAACAAAAGCAGGGATTAATTGATTTTGCTTTTAATACTGATACCAATGCTTATGTGCCAGACATGCTTAAAATGTTGACCAGTATTGAAAAAGAGTACAAATTAAATGCTGTAAGCGGATATACAAAAAATCAGATTAAGCAAATTCATAATCTGGTTGAGCTATATGGTTATAATGCTGTCTCTTTCAAGCTTGAAAATTTTATTGCAAGCATGAAGCGAAGATTTAAAAGAGATAACAAAAGTCTGGATGAATATTATAAAGCTTTGGAAAAAGAGATGCGTGAAAACCTTAAAAGAGCAGGAATTTCAAACAAACTCATTAAAGAGAGAAAAGAGAAGATTGCCATGCTGCCCCAGGAGCTTGCAACAAAAAAAAAAGATTTGTTAAACAAATACAGTATCAATATTGATTTTAGCCCTGTTGCAGCAATGACAGTGGATACACCGTGTGTTAAACTATTTGTTACTCTGATTGCCGGACGTAAAAAACACGACATAACAATAATATATAACCCCGGGACAAAGAAAGCAGACCCCATTGTCTGTCGATCCTGTGGTATAAGCACATACTCCTTTGGGCTGTGCAGTAATATGCATATAAACTGTCCAAATTGCTTAACTAAAGGCTGCACTGCTTGCTGATGACTTCCTCAACTAATACTTGGGTTGTATCATTCTATTAATTTTCAAAGTATTTATTTTAAAAAAAGTGTTTGACAAAGTGTTGAGTTAATAGCTATTATGCAAAGTAGACTGAGCGCTCGATCACTTTTTTGAGTGTGGGATTGACAGGGCTTTAAGGTCTCACCTGATGTATGAGCCAGCGCCGGAAAAATTAACTAAATACCTAAAGGAGGCACAGGGTGGATTTCGATCTTACAACAGAACAAAAAATGATCAGAAAGGAAGTAAGAAAGTTTGCCCAGAAGGAGATAGCTCCCATTGCCCAGGAATTGGACGAAAAAGAGGAATTTTCATCTGAACTTACAAAGAAGATGGGGGAGATTGGTCTTTTTGGAATGTTTGTTTCTGACGAATATGAAGGTCAGGGCATGGACTATATTTCATACATAATTGGAGTTGAAGAGATCGCAAGAATTGATGGTTCCCAGGCTGCAACCATTGCAGCGGGCAACTCTCTTGGGATTGGTCCCATATATTACTTTGGTACTGAAGAGCAGAAAAAGAGATATCTTCCAAAACTGTGCAGCGGGGAGACTTTATGGGGATTTGGGCTTACTGAACCCACAGCAGGGTCCGATGCAGGAGGCAGTAAAACAACTGCTGTTTTAGAGGGTGATGAATGGGTGATAAACGGTTCAAAAATATTTATCACCAATGCTGCATGTGATATGACAGCAGGAGTTACTGTCCAGGCAATTACCGGCACAAGGAAAAATGGAAAGCCTGAGTATTCCTGTTTTCTTGTGGAGGCTGGAACTCCCGGGTTTAAAGCCGTGCCAATGCACAAAAAACTTATGTGGAGAGCATCAAATACAGCTGAATTGTATTTTGACGATGTCAGAATTCCTAAAGATAGTATTCTTGGGCAAAAAGGAGATGGTTTTCACCAAATGCTGAAAACTCTGGATGGTGGAAGACTTTCCATTGGTTCCATGGGGCTTGGCGGAGCCCAGGGTGCCTATGATCTTGCCTTGAATTACGCAAAAAACAGGGAACAGTTTAATCAGCCCATCTCAAAGTTTCAGGCAGTGGCTTTTAAGCTTGCTGACTCTGCAATGGAGCTAGAGCTTGCAAGAAACCTTTTATACAAAGCATGCTGGCTGAAAGATAAAAAAAGAGCTTTTGAAAAAGAGGCTGCCATGGCAAAATTATATTGTTCTGAGGTTATGAGCCGTGTTGCAGATCATGCAGTGCAGATCCATGGTGGATACGGGCTTATGAAAGAGTATGATGTTGAAAGATTCTATCGTGACCAGAAGCTTCTTGAAATTGGTGAGGGGACCTCAGAGGTGCAAAGACTGGTTATTTCAAGATATATTGGATGTTAATTTTAATTTAAGGAGTGACTTATGGTAAAAGAACAACTTATATTAAAAGAGGAAAAAAATAACGCTGTTATCTTGACATTGAATCGACCCAAGGCAATGAATTCTTTTAACTTTGATCTTTTATATGCTTTGCGGGACCAGCTTTTTGATCTGCAATTTAAGAGTGATTTAAGATGTCTGATTATTACCGGAGCAGGGGAAAAAGCATTTTGTGCCGGCGCTGATTTAAAAGAGAGGGCAACCTTGAGCCAGGATGAGGTTAAAAAATTTATTTTAACCATAAGGGGTGTCTTGTCAGATGTCCACGATTTTCCAAAACCTGTGATTGCTGCTGTCAATGGTGTTGCTTTGGGGGGTGGCACTGAACTTGCCCTTGCATCTGATTTAAGGGTGTTATCAGATAACGCCACAATGGGATTAACCGAAGCAAGGCTTGCAATAATTCCCGGCGGTGGAGGAACACAGCGATTGCCAAGGATTGTGGGAGTTGCAAAAGCTAAAGAGATGATTTTTACAGGTAAAAGAATTGGTGCTGAAGAGTCCCTTGATATCGGGCTTGCAAATACAGTTTGTAAATCAGAAGAGCTTATAGACAAATGCATGGAGTTTGCAGAGATGATAAATAAGACAGGTCCCATTGCTGTGGAGCAGGCAAAGTATGCGATTAATAAAGGTATGGAAACTGACCTTGCAACAGGGCTTGCCATTGAATCCAATGCCTATAGAATTACAATCCCGACAGAAGATAGAGTCGAAGGTTTAAAAGCTTTTCAGGAAAAACGACCACCTGTTTATAAAGGGAAATAAGGATAACCATAGGGGAAAACTATATGAGTGAGAACAGAGAACATTGGCTTAATGAGGAAAAGCTGCTTGAGCAGCGTCAATACGAAGCTACATGGCCCGGCGGGCAAAAGGCGGTTGATAAACTTGCCAAAAAAAAGAAACGCCCTGTCAGAGATTTAATTACTGACATAATTGATCCTGACACCCAGTTTTATGAGTTATCTCTGCTTGCAGGCTTTGACATGGATTATCCGGGGGTAAAAGATGTACCCTGCGGTGGTATTGTAACAGGAATCGGCAAAGTCCATGGCAACTGGACAATGATCATGGCAAATGATTCAAGGGTAAAGGCTGGAACATATTTTCCCATTACACTTAAAAAGCACATGAGAGCCCAGGCAATTGCCGAAAAGTGTGGGTTAAATTGTATATATATTGCAGATTCAGGCGGAGTATTTCTTCCCATGCAGGCAGAGGTATTTCCCGATGACCAGCATTTTGGATCGATTTTTTATAACATGGCAAGAATGGCTTCAAAGGGGCTAAAACAGGTGACAATGAGCACGGGCGGAAACACAGCCGGTGGTGCCTATATTGTGTTTATGGCTTGCGAGTCAATCATGATTGACAAATCCTCTTTTTCATTTTTAGGTGGGCCGCCATTGGTCAAGATGGCAACAGGTGAGGTGATCTCAGCCGAGGATCTTGGTGGTGCAAAGGTTCATACGCAAGTTTCCGGTGGAGCAGATCACTTGTGTGAAAGCCAGGAACATGCAACAGCAACAGTAAGAGAGATACTTGCCCTTTCAAAACCTCAAAAAATTCACCTGCATCAATACCAGAGCCAGGAACCTGAACACAGCCCTGATAACATTTATGATCATTTGCCGATTTCTACCCAGCAGGGAATAGACACAAGGGAAGTTATAAAATGTATTGCCGATGCAAGCTATTTCCATGAATATAAAAAGAACTATGCTGTTGGGAAGGCCTCCAATGTATTGACAGGTACCATGAGAATCAAGGGGAATCCTGTGGGAGTTGTGGCATCCAATCAGGTGGGGATTATATTCCATGAAGCAGCCCAGAAAGTTGCTGAATGGGTTGTAAGGTGCTCCTATGAAAAGTTACCGCTTCTGTTTATCCAGAGTTCACCGGGATTTATGATAGGTTCAGACTCAGAACATGCAGGTATTGGAAAGTACGGAGCAGATATGGTAAAAGCTGTTGCCTGTGCACAGGTTCCAAGAATCCAGCTTGTAATAGGCCCTGATAATGGTGCTGCAAACTATGGAATGTGCGGAAGAGCTTACAGACCCCATTTTCTTTTTTCCACAATGCGGGCAAGAACAGCTGTAATGAGCGGGCAGAGTGCAGGAGGTGTTCTTCTTTCCATTGAGGATGCAAAACGAAAAGCTACAAATAATCCCATGTCTGAAGAGGAGAGGGAAAAATTTAAAAAGAAGATGATTGATATTTATGAGGGTGATGCACATCCATTTTTCTGCGGCTCAAGATTATTAAATGACCGGGTTTTGAAATTTTCTGAAATTAGAGACTGGCTTGCCATGGCTTTAGAAGTAAGCCATATCAAACCTGTTGGAGAACCCTCCTTTGGAAATTTTAAATTTTAAATTATTAGTATAAGTATAGTGTAGATACTTTGTTTAATGGAGGATATATGACTGAATATGATTATTGGAAAATTTTTCCAAAAATGCCAAAAAAGGTTACAATTGGCGACATAACTGTTAGGGACGGGTTTCAGCATGAAGAGAGATTCATATCAACCGAAGCAAAAAAAACCTATCTTGAAGAACTTATTTTTGCAGGGTGTCGGGACATTGAAGTTACCAACCTTGGTAACCCCTATTCCATGCCGCAGTTTGGTGATGCTGAGGAACTCCTTGCCTATGTAAAAGGAGATAGATTTAAGACAAAATGTGACAGGCGAGGTATCAATATTGATGATATCTGTTTTACTGCAATAACAATCAGAGAAGCTTCTGTTAACAGAGCAATTGCATTAAAACAAAAAGGAGTCGGTCCTGACAGAATTCTCATGATGGTCTCCACAGAAGAGGAACACCATTTTGCAAATTCAGGTACAACCCTGCCAAACTACTGGGCAGAAGCTGAAAGATGCATAAAAAATTGCAATGATGCAGGAATTAAAATGTGCGGAACTGTAAGCACAATATGGGGCAGCCCCATTGGCGGTGCTACAGACATGAAAGATGCAGTCAAGTTTACAAAAAGATGGTTTGACATAGGAGCCCATGATGTGGAGCATGCTGACCATGACGGGAGTGCCTCTGCAGCAGATGTTTATAGATATTTTTCCATGATACTTGATGAGATGCCTGATCCAAGGTATCATATTGCACATTTTCACGAAACTAAAAGAGTAGCCTCAGCATCAGTACTTGCAGCTTTGCAGGCAGGTATAACATGCTTTGAGGCAACCCTTGGCGGACTTGGTGGACAGCCTGCTAACTTTATGGATGATCGTCCCATAAAGGGAACAGGAGAGTATTATTATGATGATGAGAGATTTGTAGGGCTTATCTGTCTTGAAGATACCCTGGTGCAAATCGATGAAATGGGCATTGAGCACGGCTGGGATGTTGACAGGGTTTTATGGCTGGGCAGACAGATGGAAAAGAGCATGGGCAAACGGTTGAGGAGTGAAGCTGCCATTAATGGCAGAACACTGAAAGAGGGTCATATGGCGTTTGCACGCCCGGGACTTGAAAAATTAAAAGAAAAACTTGGAGAAAAGCCAAATCAGAATTTTCCTGAATAATAGTTTTTAATTAAGGAGAAAACATGGAAAAAAAAGAGAAAACTCCCCATATTAATGTTGATTACTTTGAAGATTTAACAGGAGATATTGACAATGGAGAGCAGCAAGATGTTGATGGGGTTGGCAAACGCATCAGAGAGTTGAGAGAAACCAAAGGAATCTCCATTGAAGATCTTTCACAGCTTACAGGTTTTGATACTGCAAGACTTCAAGCTATTGAAGACGGCAGTTTTAAACCCCAGCTGGGCACTGTGATGAAATTATCAAAATCCCTGGACAGTGCTGTTGGAAGGTTGGTTTCAGGTGCTGGGACAAGCCTATACTCCATTACCAGGAAAAATGAGAGAAAAAATATAACAAGGTCATCTTCGCCAAAGGCTAAGAAAAATCTATATTCATACATGGGTCTTGCCCCGGAAGTAAAGGGAAGACACATGGAGCCCTTGATCGTTCAGCTTGAGGAAAACCCTGATAAAGAGCTTTCCGTGCATGATGGTGAGGAGTTTGTCTTTGTTCTTGAGGGTGTTGCAAAACTTGTAATAGCTGATAAAGAGTATGACCTTGAACAAGGAGACAGTGCATATTATCTTTCCACAACCAAACATCAAATATGTGCTAAAAAAGGAAAAGCTGTGATACTTGCAGTGTTGTATGAATAATTAAAGGAGTAAAAAATGGCAAAACTTTTATGGAAACCTGATTCCCAAAGAATTGAGAACACAAACATGTATGCCTTTATGCAAAAGGTTAATCAAGAGTATAATAAAAACTTTTCAGACTATAATGAACTTTATGACTGGTCCTGCGAAAACCTTGAAGATTTCTGGAAACTTGCATGGGATTTTTTGGATGTTAATGCTTCAAGACAATATGATAATGTTATTGAAAACAGAGATAAAATGCCAGGTGCAAAATTTTTCACAGGAGCCCATCTTAATTTTGCCCAGAATCTTTTAAAATACAGGAGTGATAATAAAGCTTTAATATTCAGGGGTGAAGATAGTGTAAGGCGGGAGTTTACCTATAATGAACTCTATACAGAAGTAGCCAGGGTAGCATCCTCACTGAGAAAACTTGGATTAAAGGTTGGTGACAGAGTTGTAGGGTTTATGCCAAATATGCCTGAATCAATTATTGCAATGTTAGCTGCCACAAGTATAGGTGCAACATGGTCATCATGCTCCCCTGATTTTGGAATTAAAGGCGTGCTGGACAGGTTTGGTCAAACTAAACCAAAGGTTTTATTTACAGCAGACGGCTACTTTTTTAAAGGCAAACCTTTGGATTCCCTTGAACGCATAAGCGGCATTGTGGATCAGATCCCTTCCATGGAAAAAGTGGTTGTTGTATCATATACAAATGAAAAACCAGACATATCCAACCTCAAAAACAGTGTTCATTATGGTGATTTTATAGATAAGGATGCAGCAGAAATTGAATTTGAGCAGCTCCCCTTTGATCATCCTCTATATATCATGTACTCTTCTGGCACAACAGGTTTGCCAAAATGCATGGTGCAGAGTGCCGGCGGGATATTACTCCATCAATTAAAAGAGCTGGTTCTGCACACTGATTTAAAAGAGGAAGATACAATTTTTTATTTTACAACCTGTGGCTGGATGATGTGGAACTGGCTGACTTGTTCCCTTGGTGTTGGTGCAACCCTGGTTCTTTTTGACGGTAATCCTTTTCACCCCGGACCTGATGCCCTCTGGAAAATGGCAGAAGAAGAAAAAGTCACAGTATTTGGAACAAGTGCAGGATATATAGAAGCACTTAAAAATGCAGGAGTGAAGCCAGGCAAAGAGTTTGACCTTTCAGCCCTAAAGTCTTTATTGTCAACCGGCTCTCCTCTTTCCAATGAAAATTTTGAATTTATCTATGATGAGATAAAAAAAGATCTTCAGCTTGCATCAATTTCCGGCGGTTCTGATCTGAATGGCTGTTTTGCTTTGGGAAATCCCATGGGAGCGGTATATTCAGGGGAACTCCAATGCCGTGGACTTGCCATGAAGGTTGTTGCCTATGATGATGCTGGAAAATCAATTATTGGAGAGCAGGGCGAGTTAGTATGTGAAGCACCTTTCCCTTCCATGCCAATTTATTTCTGGGAAGATGAGGGAGATAAAAAATATAAGGCTGCATATTTTGAAGAGTATCCCAATGTATGGGCCCATGGAGACTTTATTGAGATAACTGAGCGGGGTGGGGTAATAATGCATGGAAGGTCTGATGCAACACTGAATCCAGGTGGTGTCAGGATAGGCACAGCAGAAATTTACCGCAGAATCGATCAGACAGAAGAGATAGAAGACAGTGTTGTTGTGGGACAAAGTTTTAATAACGACATTCGTGTGATTCTTTTTGTTAAAATGGCCAGGGGCTTTGAGCTTACTGACGAGTTGAAAAATAAAATTAAAAAAGATATCAGGCAGACTGCATCCCCTCGGCATGTACCTGCTAAAATAATTGAAACCCCGGATATCCCTTATACTTTAAATATGAAAAAAGTTGAGCTTGCTGTAAAAAAGATGATTGAAGGCAAGGAAGTTAAAAATAAAGATGCGTTGAAAAATCCTGAGGCGCTTGATTTTTTTGGTAATCTTAAGGAGCTGCAAAGCTAAACAGAGAAATGTCAGACAGATCAGATAAGGTAAAGGAACACTATTCATCAAAAAACCTTACGGCAAAGATTGAGTCAGCTCTTAACAAGGCTGGCAAAGACCTTGATAACCTTGAACTCAAAGATATTGCAGTTATTGACCAGCTTCACACAGGCGGGCACCTTGCAACCATGGATATTGCAAAAAAAGCAAACCTTGCGCAGGGTGCCAATGTCCTTGATGCAGGCTGCGGTATAGGCGGTTCATCAAGGCTTTTGGCAAAAGAGTTTAAATGTGTTGTTACAGGAATTGACCTTGTTGATGAATTTATCAATGCAGCTAAATTTTTAACAAAGCAAACAAGATTAAATAAATCAGTTGAATTCAAACAGGGCAGTATTATGGATATCCCTTTGCCGGGCAATTCATTTGATGCGATCCTGTCCCAGCACACATTGATGAATATCAAATCAAAAGATATTGTATTCCAAGAGTTTTACAGAGTGTTAAAACCCGGGGCATTATTATTGTTACATGAAGTTGTAAAAAAAAACAGTTTGCCCATTGATCTCCCTGTTCCGTGGGCAAAAAACCATGACACCTCTTTTCTTGTTAATTGGGAGTCTCTGCTTGAAATTTGTAAAAACACAGGATTTGAGCTTGTTTATTACTCTGATAATTTTGAAAAGGCTGAAAAGTGGTTTGAAAAAGTAAAGAATGCTGCTGAAAAGTCTGCTGAAAACCCAAATCCTTTAGGAAGCCACATAATTTTTGGCAGCCAGGGAAAAAAATTTGGCACAACAATGACATCAAATATAAAAACCAACAAGATTACCATTGTTGAAGCTGTTCTAAAAAAATTGAATCCGGGGTAAATTGTTGCAAAAGTTAATATTGAAGATTGCTCAAGGGCATAATCAAAGGTTTTATGCCCATTTTTTTTTGTAATGCATTTTTTATATCTTTTGCAGCCAGGGCGTTTTTGAAACTTCCAACTTTTATTACATACCATGTTTGCCCTTTTACGTTCTTTAAAGCAATAATTGTATCAAATTGATTTAGTTGAAGCTGATTATATAATTTTTCAGCGTTTTGCCTCTTTTTAAAAGCACCAGCTTGCAGATAATATTTATCCAGTGTATCTTTTTTACTTTGCTCCATTAAGATGTTTAGCTGTTTTCTGGCATAGGAATTTTCAGGTTCGAGCTTAACTGCTTCTCTATATACTGCTTTTGCCATACTCTTATTATTTGTCTTTACTAGCAGGTTTCCTTTATAGCAAAGTGCCCAGTAAAAATCTGGCTTTATTGCAAGGGTTTTATCCATATCATTTAGTGCTTTGTCATATTTTCCAAGTTTTTCCCAGCATAAACCTCTATTAAATATTGCAATACAGGTGTCCGGGTTTTGTTGAATTTCCTGATCATAGTACTGAATGGATATAAGGTACTTTTTTTTATAATACCAGGCAGCACCCAAATTTATACTGAGACCTGGTAATTCTGGCAAGATTACTTGCGCTTTTTCAAAATCAGTAATGGCAAGGTCAACCATGTTTTGTTTCATATAGGCAACACCACGGTTTTTATAAACTTTGGCATCATTGGGGAAAAGTTCTAAAAATTGTGTGAAAGTTTTGACAGCACTTGAGAACTGGTTGTTTTGCAGCTGAAGTATGCCCTTATTGAATAAATCTTCCTGGCTTGCTGCAAAAACAAACATGTTCAGTGCCAATATAGTGATAAAAATAAAGCAGAATATTTTTAGATAAATTTTCATGTCAACCGTATCTGTTTTGCCCCTTGTTTTTTTTATTCTGGAGCAGAGTGTAAGAGTAATAGCAATGACCAGGGCAGCTTGAAAATTAGAAAAGCTCTCCTTTTTTTACTTTGCCAAGGGAGGTTCGTGGAAATTGGGTTCTACATGTAACCCTCTTTGGCCATTTATATTTTGCAAGTTTACTGCGGCACATGGAAATAATATCATCTTGTGTAACAGTTTTACCAGGTGACGGAATAACAAAAGCGTGTCCTGCTTCACCCCACGTTTCATCAGGTATCCCTTTGACAGCTGCGTCCTCAATATCCGGGTGAAGTTTTAGAATTTTTTCAACTTCTGCAGGATAAACATTCTCACCTCCTGAGATATACATATCTCCGGCTCTGCCTGCAAGATAGAAGAATCCGTCATCATCCATATAAGCAAGATCTCCTGTGTGAAGATAACCGTTTTTTATGGTTTCTTCTGTTTTTTCAGGATCTTGCCAATACTCCTTCATCATGATGGAACCCCGTACCACAATTTCACCTACTTCATTGGGTTTGGCAAGTTTCCCTCTTTTATCAAGAATACTGACTTCAGCATGGAAAACAGGTCGACCCACTGTTCCGGGTTTCTTTAATGGATCATCCTCAGAAGCCCACAGCAAAATAGAGGTTTCTGTCTGACCCATTATCTGACGGAATGCAAGGCCTGCTTTTGCACACTTTTTAATCAAATCCTGATTAAGTTTTTCTCCTCCCCCGGCACAAACACGTAGAGAGGAGATGTCTTTGCGCTCTTCAGGGCTTACTTTTAATAATTCTCTGTATACTGTGGGAACACCAAGAAACTTGGTAACTTTGTATTTTTCAATATCCTGGTAAATCATAAGGGGATTGAATTTTGAGTGAAGAACAATGGTGGCTCCCTTATAAAAAATTGGAGCTGCCTGGATAAAAAGACCTCCTGAATGAAACAGAGGAAGAAAAATCAGCATGATATCACTGAAATGGAGTTTAAAAAAAATATCAGCATTCAGGCAGTTGAAAAAAGTTTTCCGGTGGGAAAGTACTGCGCCCTTGGGTTTCCCGGTTGTACCGGATGTATACATGATCACCTGGGGCTCTTCAGGGTCTGCAGGACCAAGGGATCTTGTCAAAAACGCGCGTTTGCCTTTAAACTTTTGTGTCTCCTCTTTAAAATTAAAAACTCTGCTGTTAAGGGGAGCTGCTCCCACAATTGCTGTAATCATGGGAGGCAGGTAGTTCTCAAGCTTAAGAGCGTTGATCACATCGGAAAATTTTGCCCCATGGATAAAGATTCTGGGGCGGCAGTTGGTAATATAGTAATCCAGCTCCACAGCAGTAATTCTAAAATTAATTGGGACAAAAATAGCTCCAAGCCGTGAACAAGCAAGGAACAGAGCAAGAAACTCTGGACAATTGTTTAGCATGACAGCAACACGGTCGCCTTTTTCGATTCCAATGGATTGGAGCCAGCAGCTGGTATGGTCTGCCTTGCTGCAAAGCCCTTTATAAGAAATAACCTGATCTTTAAATATGATTGCAGGTTTGTCTGGTGTGAGCTCTGCCCAGCGCTGAACCCACCAGGCAATATTCATGGATTTAATCATTTGCCCTCTTTAAAAAATAGCAATATTATTTTTTATAATAGTATCTTTTATCTTTTATTTCCTATTTTTTACAGAATATCAACCTTTGAATATCTGTTTTTCATTAAAATATCAGTAACTGGTTGAAAAATAGCAGATATAAGCTTAAAAAAAATCTTAGATTTAACCGCAGCAACCAGCAATATTGAAATTTTTTTAAAAAAAAATCAACATTGCTATTGACTAAATTGAATTTTCTTACTACAGCTTTATTAAAGTTATGAATAAGATTTAGTTTTTAATCACAATTTGCGACCTGAATGCTCGATAGCTTCACTTTCTGGTACCTGCCAAAGATTTAAAATAAAATCTTAACTTTAAAAGTTAAGATTCAAAATATTTTTTATTAGAAGATATTTTTATTAAAAGAAGTTTTTTATTCATTTTCATTTTACTTCTTACATTTTAATCTTTAAGCAGGAGGAAGCTCAATGAGTAAAAAGGAAGTTCTAGAAACCACTGAAGCACAAATCGCTGTTCACTGGAAAGAGGAGGAGTTATACTATCCTTCTTCTAAATTTATCGGTCAGGCAAATCTTAATGATTCTTCGATTTTTGATAGATTCAGTCTGGAAAATTTTCCAGATTATTACACTGAATTTGCAGAATTGCTTACATGGTACAAATACTGGGATGAAGTTTTAGATACCAGTGATGCCCCGTGCTATAAATGGTTTAAAGGCGGAAAGATCAATGCAAGTTATAATTGTATCGACCGGCACCTTAAAGATAATAAAAATAAAACTGCCATCCATTTCGTGCCTGAACTTGAAGATGAAAAAGTGGAGCATATAACTTACCAGGAACTCTATGTCAGAGTGAATGAATTTGCTGCATTACTGAGAGATACAGCAAAACTTAAAAGAGGTGATAGAGTAACTATTCATATGCCGATGTCAGTAGAGCTTCCAATTACTATGCTGGCTTGTGCAAGGCTTGGCGTTATTCACTCTGTAGTTTTTGGCGGCTTCTCCGCAAGTGCGAGTGCCGATAGAATAGTTGATTCCCAATCCAGAGTTTTAATAGTAACTGACGCCTACTACAGAGCAGGAAATCTTCTTGAACATAAGAAAAATGCTGATGATGCAGTAAAAATTGCAGCAGAGCAAGGGCAGACAGTTGATACGGTTCTTGTATGGGAAAGATATCCAGGCAAATACTCTTCAAAGACTCCAATGGTTGAAGGAAGAGATATTTCTGTTAATACAGAGTTGAAAAAATATTATGGTGTAAGGGTAGAGCCAGAGCAGATGCTTTCTGAAGACCCTCTGTTTTTAATGTACACCAGTGGAACCACAGGGAAACCCAAGGGATGTCAGCATGGAACCGGTGGTTACCTGGCTTATGTTACAGCCATGTCAAAATATATTCAGGATATTCACCCGGAAGATGTTTACTGGTGCATGGCTGATATCGGCTGGATAACAGGTCATTCATTTATTGTTTATGGTCCCCTTGCTCTTTGTGCTTCAAGCGTAATTTATGAAGGCGTTCCAACATATCCCGATGCAGGAAGATCCTGGAGAATCGCCCAGGAGCTGGATGTAAATATATTTCATACTGCTCCTACAACAATCAGGGCTTTAAGGAAAATTGGTCCTGATGAACCTGCAAAGTACAATTATCATTTTAAACACATGACAACTGTTGGAGAACCCATAGAACCCGCTGTATGGAAATGGTATGAGAGTACTGTAGGTAAGGGAGAGGCTATAATTGTCGATACATACTGGCAGACAGAGACTGGCGGATTCCTATGCAGTACTGTGCCAGGTATCACCCCTATGAAACCCGGAAGTGCAGGTCCTGGTGTTCCAGGTATCCATCCGATTATCTATGATGATGAAGGTAAAGAGGTGGGTGCTGGAATTGCTGGTAATATCTGCATTCAAAATCCATGGCCTGGAATGTTCCAGACCATATGGGGGGACAGAGACAGATTTGTTGATACCTATTTTGGAATGTATAATACAAAACCTGACAGTAAAGACTGGAGAGACTGGCCATATCTGACAGGTGATGCTGCAACAGTTGGCGAGGATGGTTATTTCAGAGTGCTTGGTCGCATTGATGATGTTATTAATGTTTCGGGTCACAGGCTTGGAACAAAAGAGATAGAATCTGCATCTCTGGTTGTTGATGAGGTTGCAGAAGCAGCAGTTGTACCAGTTGCCCATGAAATAAAAGGTAAAGAACCAGATCTTTATATAGCTCTTAAACCAGGTATTGAAGCGACTGATGCGCTTGCACAGAAAATATCAGACGCTATATGCGAGCAAATAGGCAAGATTGCTAAACCAAGAAAAGTATGGCTTGTTCCTGATATGCCAAAAACACGGTCAGGTAAAATCATGAGAAGGGTTCTTGGAGCAATTTCCAACAAGGGGGATGTAGGTAATGTAATGACCCTTGCCAATCCTGAAGTTGTTGAAACCATAAAAGATATGGTTGATAAATCTTAATAGTATAATGCCAATATCTGGAGGATTTGTATGTCGAATTTGTATACTGAAGCTTATAACCAATCCATAAATGACCCTGATGCATTCTGGGGCAAAATAGCAGAAGATTGCCATTGGTATAAAAAATGGGATAAAGTTTTAGATGATTCCAATAAGCCTTTTTACAGGTGGTTTACAGGAGGTGAGCTAAATACCTGCTATAATGCAGTTGATCTCCATGTTGAAAACGGTATGGGTGATAATGATGCCATTATTTATGACAGCCCTGTAACTGATACGATCAGAAAGATTACATATTCTGAGCTTAAAGAGCAGGTTTCAAAATTTGCAGGCGTGCTTGCATCTAAAAATGTAAATAAGGGTGACAGGGTAATAATATATATGCCCATGATACCGGAAGCTGCAATAGCAATGCTTGCATGTGCTCGTATTGGTGCTGTTCACTCTGTTGTGTTTGGGGGCTTTGCAGCAAATGAGCTTGCAACACGTATTGATGATGCCAAACCAAAAGCAATTGTTTCAGCATCCTGCGGTATTGAGATTGCAAGGGTGATTGAATATAAACCGCTTTTGGACAAAGCAATTGAGCTCAGTTCATTTAAACCTGAATCTTGTGTGATCTTTCAACGTCCCCAGGCTAAAGCTTCTTTTATTACAGGAAGGGATTATGACTGGGACGATGAGATGGCAAAGGCAGTGGCTGCTGACTGTGTCCCACTTAAAGCTACAGATCCGCTATATATTCTTTACACTTCTGGTACAACTGGAGAACCAAAAGGTGTTGTAAGGGACAATGGCGGGCACCTTGTGGCTTTAAAATGGACAATGGATGCAGTTTATGGTGTGAAAAAAGGTGATGTTTACTGGGCAGCCTCGGATATTGGATGGGTTGTAGGTCATTCATATATTGTTTATGCTCCTCTGTTTCAGGGGTGCACAACTATACTGTATGAAGGCAAACCAGTTGGAACTCCTGATGCAAGTGCATTTTGGCGTGTGATTGCCGATCATAAAGTTAACACCATGTTTACAGCCCCAACAGCTTTTAGAGCCATCAAACGGGAAGATCCCCAGGCCAAATTAATGGAAAAATTTGATCTCTCTAATTTTAAGTATCTTTTTCTGGCTGGAGAACGCACTGATCCTGATACTTTGTCCTGGGCTGAAGACAGCTTGAAAATTCCTGTGATTGATCACTGGTGGCAGACGGAAACAGGATGGGCAATTGCAGCAAATTGTGTTGGAATACATCAATTCGACATAAAGCCAGGCTCTCCCACAAAAGCAGCTCCGGGATGGGATATTCAGGTGCTTGATCCTGATGGAAAAAATGTTGCTCCCGGTGAGATAGGGGCAATTGTTGTAAAACTGCCTTTGCCTCCGGGCACTCTGCCCACCCTGTGGGAAAAAGATCAAATCTATATTGATAAATATCTTACAACTTTTCCTGGATATTATGAGACAGCTGATGCCGGGTTTATTGATTCTGAGGGCTATGTGTTTGTCATGGCACGAACAGACGACATCATTAATGTTGCAGGACACAGGCTATCCACCGGAGGTATGGAAGAGGCAATATCAGGACATCCTGATGTGGCAGAATGTGCTGTAATGGGTGTTGAAGATCAGCTTAAAGGACAAATTCCCCTTGGGCTTTTAGTACTTAATGCCGGAGTAACAAAAGATGAGAATGATATTATAAAAGAGGTGATTCAAAGGGTCAGGGACCAGATTGGACCTGTTGCTGCATTTAAAACTGCAACGGTTGTTAAACGGTTGCCCAAAACAAGATCAGGAAAAGTTTTAAGGGGAACAATGCGTTCCATTGCAGATAAAAAAGAGTGGAAACTGCCTGCTACTATAGATGATCCTGCTTCTCTGGATGAAATCGAAGAGTCCCTTGGCAAGATAGGATATGGGAAAAAGGCCTGATAATGATTAGTGACAAGGAATATAATTTTAACCAGTTTAAAAGTTTAAAGCATTGCGGGGGAGGTGATGAAATATATGCTCTGCTGATAGTTGTACGTATGATAATCATGAGGGTTATCAGATCAACTCAAACGCAAAGATGAATTAGGAGGAAAATTTTTATGGAACCGAAAACTTGGGTATTTCTATTATTGGGAATATACATTATTTATTGCTTCTGGTGGGGTTTAAAAGGATTCTTTACTGAAAAAACTGCTTCAGGTTATGGAATTGCAGGGCGTTCCATCCCCTTTATTGCATTTTTAATGGCAGCAACTGCCGCATCCTTTTCCGGATGGACATTTGTAGGGCATCCAGGTTTGATCTGGAAAGTGGGGCTTGTTTATGCATATGCCTCGTTCTACGTTTTGACTATTCCAATTACCGGAGCTTTTTTTGCAAAAAGAAACTGGCTCATGGGTAAAAGGTATGGTTTTATCACTCCTGGTGATATGTTCGCATATTACTATAACAATGAGCTTGTCCGATGGTTGACTGTGCTTGCAGCACTCTTATATTCAATTTTTTATTCGGGCATTCAGCTTATTGCAGCTTCAAAGCTATTCTACTGGGTAGCAGGCGTACCTCCATTCTGGGGTCTGATTTTCATGGCCTTTATTGTATGGTTTTATGTTGTAACCGGTGGTCTTAAAGCAAGTACCTGGGTTGGTGTTCTTCAATTCCTACTCCTAGTAATCGGTATAATGCTTCTTGGATACTTTGTTGTTACATCAGATGCCATAGGCGGATTCTCAGGCTTTACAGCATCTCTTAAGACCCTTGACCCAAAATTCAGCCAGGTACCAAGGTTGATTAACTGGGGTATTGGTGGCGGCTGGACAGCAGTTATGATTCTTACCTATATGTTTGCTCTTATGGGTATTCAGTCATCTCCGGCATTTATTCTTTGGAACTTTGGTATTTCAAGTCCTAAACCTCTGGCATGGCAGCAGGTTTTCATGTCAACATTTATTGTTGGTATCTGTCTGTTTTTCTTCTCAGCTTTCCAGGGAATGGGAGCAAAAATACTCGAACTTGGTGGACAAATGGTCATAGCCAACAATGGTGATGTTGTTCCTAAGCTTATGACAAAATTCTTGCCAGGGCCTGTTCTTGGTCTTGTTTTTCTCGGTGCCATTGCAGCAATTCACTCCACAGCAGCTCCTTATATCGGAACTGGTGGAACCATCATCCAGAGAGATGTATGGTGGAGATATGTCAGAGGACAGAAAGGTAGTCATAGTGAGCAGATCTGGACTAACCGTGTTATGGCAACACTGTTAACCGTAGCAGCTGTTATAGTAAGTCTGACATCATCAGATGCCATTGTTATGGTCGGAGGGTTTGCAACCACCTTTGGAACCATTATGTACCTGATGCTTGTCGGTGTTCATTATGGGTTTAAATTTCCAAGCATTGGTGCTGCTCTTGGTCTCCTGGTAGGTATCATTGTAAACATGCTGACTTATTTTGTCTGGAAATACCCTTTATCAATGCATACAGCATTCTGGGGTCTTTTTGCAGGAGCAGTCGTAGCATATGGCTGTCGCGGACTTGGTTTCAAAAACACTGAGGAAACTGATGCCCGACAAAAAGAAGTAAGAGAATGGATTAACAGCATTGATTCACCTACTGAAAGCGGCCAGAAATGGCGTAACGCAATGAAATTCCTTGTCCCTGTATGGTATTTATTAGCTCTTGGACCAGGTGTTTTATGGGGTAATACTGCATTCACTTTCTGCGGTTTTCCTGCAATATGGTCATGGCAGATTGTCTGGTGGATCGTTGGTATTGTGATGATGTGGGCTGTTTGCTTTAAAGCTGAAATGTCTACTACTTCTGAAGAACA
The DNA here is from genome assembly GCA_964565415.1 of uncultured Desulfobacterales bacterium. Taxonomy (GTDB): domain Bacteria; phylum Desulfobacterota; class Desulfobacteria; order Desulfobacterales; family Desulfobacteraceae; genus JAIOSM01. The sequence continues at coordinate 50,935 of CAZMEX010000010.1, forward strand.
GATCAGACGTGCGGATGAAGAGACAATGGACGTAACTAAAGAGGCAGATGCCGCATAGATTGTTAATTTAACAATTAAGGAGGACATATCATGGCAAAAGAAGATCTATATTTAATTGCAACACTTGTCTTTTCCATCCTTTGGGTGGCCAGTTTTGGCTGGGGATGGTGGGGATAATAATATTTAATAATCAGTAATTTATAAAAAGAAGAATTCCAAGCAAGGTTATTCTGCCTGGAATTCTTCTTCTCTTTTGATTTCATGAAGCAGACTAATCGGTTTTGGAAATTTGTTTTTGCCACCTTGTTTGTGACAATGATTATAACAGGTGGTCTCCTGTTTTTCTTCTTTAGAGCATTAAGTGAAGAACAAGCAATTGCTGTTTTTTCTACCTTGAATAATCATCCTGTATTTATTCTTACTGTTTTTCTCCTCTGGGTTATTGTAGGCTTTATCGGACTTGAAATTATATATCAAACATATATCAGACCCGTAAAAAAAATTTCTGCTGAAGCCTCTGTAATTTATTCGTCCAATCCTTCCCATCGCTTAGTGATAAAGGGTGTCAAAGATATTAAAAAGCTGTCAATCGTTATAAATGATTTTGCAGATCTTTTTGAAAATCTAAACAGAAATATTACTCAACAGATTCTTGCTGCAAGGAAAGAGACTGAAAAAGAGAGAAATCTGTTGGCTGCAATAATGGCTGAACTCCCCCAGGGAGTGATTATTTGTAACAATAATGGCAGGATTCTCCTGTTTAATTCCCTTGCAAAAAAAATATTCACACAAGGCGCAAGCCTAAAACGGGCAGAATTTTTTATTGGACTTGGTCGATCTATTTTTCACTTGATAGATAAAGAACTGGTAGCCCACGCTTTAGAAGAGATTGAAGAGCGCCTGCAGAATGACAAACAAAGTGTAGCATCCTATTTTATCACACCCATTCATACAGGCCGCCTGGTTAGTATAGAGACTATTCCCATGCTTGATGAGAAAAGAAATATGACAGGATTCATATTCATGTTTCAGGATGTAACAGACAAGATTAATCGATATGACACCACCCAGGAACATCTTTTGGCTTTTAGAAAAGAGTTTTCCAAGACAAGTATTCAAAAAAAATATGAACAGGTTTCTGAAAGTATTCTTGAATCAATACTTACACCTATTCCCCTGACAAAACTTTTTTTAACTTACTTTATTAAAACAGTCCAGCGCAGGGCTAAGTCTCTGCATAAAATTGACCTTACATTTAAGGATCAAACAAGTGGTGGTAGAATTTTGGCTGACACCTATTCTCTGACCGCAGCTTTTGTTTTTTTAATTAAAAATTTATCAGATTTAACCCAAGGCAAAGAGTTTAATCTGTCAAGTTTTTCAGATGACAAGACTGTAAAGTTTGAAATTACATGGAAAGGTGATTCCATTGCAAAACATTCAATTGAAAATATATTGTCACAAAGAATTAATGCACTCCCAAGTCTTTCCTATGTTTTAAAACAGAATAGAGCAGTTTTTACTATTATTGCAGATAAAAATGATCTATGTTTACAGGTTAAAATTGTAGTACGAGCTGAATTAGAAACACCAATAGAACAGAGTATGAGAGCACCGGTGATTGCAAATAGCAGACCGGAGTTTTATGATTTTGATTTGTTTAAAGCCGATGATGAAAATATTGATCTTGCAGATACAAGATTGGACAAACTTACTTATACAGTTTTTGATACTGAGACAACAGGCTTAAACCCTGACGGCGGCGATGAGATTATTTCCATCGCTGCTGTGAGAATTGTTAACTCAAGGATTGTCTATCATGATATTTTCGAAGAACTGATAGACCCGAAAAGAGAGATACCCATCGAATCATATAAAATACATGGTATTAATTATGAAATGGTAACAGGGAAAAAGGATATAAATACTATTTTACCCGTATTCAGGCAATTTGTTTCAGAAACTGTTCTTTTGGGACATAATATTGCTTTTGATATGAAAATGCTCAAGGTTAAAGAGAAATCAACCGGGATTAAATTTTTAAACCCTGTTATTGATACTCTTTTACTTTCTGCTGTACTGCATCCTGTCCATGAACAGCATGATATGGAAAATATAGCTAAACGGCTTGGAGTTGATATTATCGGCAGACACACTGCATTGGGTGATGCCATTGCCACAGCAGAGATATTTTTAAAACTGCTGCCAATTTTAAAAAGTAACGGAATCTTAACTTTAAAAGATGCAATTGCAGCATCAAAAAAAACATATTATGCCAGACTGAAATATTAATTATTTACATCTGCAAAAGAATATTCTTGATAAGTTTTAAGGATAAGTGTTACTACAGTGAACAAAAATAGATGATTTTAAAAGGAGTGGTTCATGGGTAAGCAATGGATGAATTTCGTTTGGTTTTCTTTAGTTTTGGTGGGGATTATACTGGCCAGTGTGATTTTTGGTGGATACTCGAGTTTACACAGATCTGAGGGCAGGATTGATATCACAAAGGAATTTTTTTTAGGCAGTTGCCAGAGCAGGTTAGATTTACTTCCACAATTATTAGATTTTTTAAAAGAGAGCGAAGCCAAAGAGATGCTTACAAAACTAAAACAGACCGGGAAAGAGGCAAATACTGTCCTGCACCATGCGGTTTCTCAAAAATCACCTCTGGACAGAGTATTGACTCTGAAACTTGAAAAATCACAGTCTGCTTTGACAAAAGAGCTTATAAAAACATTTTTAAAATTGGAGCAACAATCCAATAGTAAAAAAAGTACAGAAGCATTCCAAACCATTAAAAAGCAATTTTTTTCTGCCCAGGACAAAATGTTTGTTGAAAGAGTGAGATATAATACAGAAGTTAGATATTTTAATAGAAGAACAAAAATATTTCCCGGGTTTTTAATTGCAAAATTATTCGGTTTTAATAAATCAGAATACTTTGAGCTTTCCAAAGACTTATTTTTAGGAGCTGACAAAACCTTTGAAGACCAAGGGTAATAAAAAACTTTTATTTTATGTTAAAGTCGGAACTCTTTTTTGCAATGTTTACAAGAGAAAGTGGCTAGCATTTGCTTGCAGTGAGCACATTTATCAATTAAATAGCGTTCTTTACCCTGTTTTTTTTTGCAATCAGGACAAAACCAGTCTTGTTTTGTTGGCAATATTTTAGAACAATTTGGGCATCTAACAGGGACTTTTTTAAAAACCAGATAAAAAATTCCGCTTAATATGAGAAAAGGACCCAATAATTTAAACTGGTCAGTTGAAGAAAACTGACCAAAGTCACCGGGGCTTGAAAGAATTACATACAATATAAACGATATTACAGTGATTGCTAAAAATTTAAACCGAAAATGTAAATATACGCTTTTTAATTGTTGTTCTTTTATACTTTTTTTTTCCATATTCTGTCTCCTGAGATTAGATATTCAAATCTTTTTTAAGTGCTTGACCTTAGCATAAATTCTTTAAAACGCAAAGCTGGCAGAAGGTTTTTTTATGGAATATTTAAACCAACCCGGCTGCAATAAAAAATAAACTTGAATCATTATAAAAAACATAATATGCATTAAGTATCAGTTTATATTTAAAAGAGTTGCCTATGAAACAATATAATTTAGAGATACTATCAAAAACCATTCCTTTTTCTTTTCTTTCTGAAAAAGTCATGGGGGAATTGTTTGAGCATTTTTCCATTGAAGAATACAAAAAAGGGTTGACTCTTTTTGTCCAGGGGGAATCAAAGGTTGAAAAATTATATGTAATTATAAAAGGTTCTCTACAAAGGTATTATGAAAGCAGCAAAGGAAAGAAACTCAGTGGTGAACTAGGAGAAGGGGATGTCTACGGTGGCATGTCCATGCTCATTAACAATTATTACTCTGTGGTAACTCTTAAAGTTGCAGAAGATTCTGTTCTTTATACTCTGCCTGCTGAAAAATTTCTTGATTTATGTTCGAAATTCAAACATTTCAAAGAGTTTTTTACAAATACTTTTGGAAAATGGATGCAGAATAAGTCCTATGCAGGGATTATGGCAAGGCAGGCAAAAGAAAAAGAGTATGCCCCACTTTTTTTTAATCAGCCTGTCTCAGCAATATTTAAACCAAATCTGGTTTCCTGTTCCTTTGGAAGTACAATCAGGCAGGCAGCCCAAAAAATGACAAAGAATAAAATAAGTTCTATTTTTATAAAAGATGAAAATAATAAAATCACCGGCATAGTAACAGATAGTGACTTAAGAGAAAGGGTTGTTGCCAAAGGGTATGATATAACTCAGCCTATATCTGAGATTATGTCAACTTCGCTCATAACTGTGGATGCAGAAGCCCAGGTTTTTGAAGCATACTTGATATTGATGAAAAAGACCCTTAATCATCTTCCTGTCCGTAATAAAGTGGGAAAGATAACAGGAGTACTTACTGACAATGATCTTATGGATGCCCAGGGAAAATCTCCCTATCTTTTAATAAAAGAGATTAAATCTGCAACAAAATTTGAACAGCTGGAAAATATTCATTCCAGGCTCCCTGAAATGCTGCTGGATTCAATTAAAAATGGCATAAATACTGAAAATTTAACCAAATTGATAACTGCTTTTTCCGATGCAATTTTAGATAAAATCATAAGGTTTGCCATTGACAAGACAGGTAAGCCACCATGTAAATTTGCTTTTATGATTATGGGAAGTGAAGGAAGAGCAGAGCAGACTTTAAAGACTGATCAAGACAATGCCATTGTATATGAAGACATTGATGACGAAGGTTTGCAAAAAAAAGCTCAGTCCTATTTTGACAAATTGTCTCATCTTATATGCACATGGCTCGATAAAGCAGGGTTTGATTTCTGTGATGGCAATAATATGGCAATGAACCCCAAATGGTGCCAGCCTCTTTCAGTGTGGAAAAAATATTTTTTTAAATGGATTCACACAGCAAATCTTGAGGACCTTCTCCATTCAAGTATTTTTTTTGATTTTAAGGGTGCCTGGGGAGATACATACCTGACTGATGAGCTTAAATCCTATCTTTATAAATCACTAAAAAACTGGCCTGGCTTTTTCAGAAATTTAACGGAAAATGCTATTTATTTTAAACCTCCCATGGGGTTTTTCAGAAATTTTGTTGTGCATTCAAAAGGAGAACACAAAGATTCCTTTGACCTTAAAATGGCAATGCTGCCTATAACTGACTGCTCAAGAATTTATGCTTTAAAAAACGGAATCAAAGAGACAAATACTCTTTCAAGGCTTTTCAGACTCTATACAAAACACATTTTAACAACAGAGGAATATAATGATATTACTCAATCTTATAATTATTTGATGAATTTAAGGCTTGTTAAACAGGTTACTACAATTATAGACGAAGAAAAACCTCCAAATAATTTTATAAATCCAAAAAATTTGTCCCGCATTGATCAGACCATGCTGAAAGAAATTTTTAAAAGGATTGAAAACTTTCAGAAAAAAACCAGTGTTGAGTTTATAGGGATTACGTAGTAGAATAGCTGCATGGATAACACGAAAACTCCACTTCCAAAAAAGATATTGATCGTTGATGATGAGATAGATATCCTTGAAACCTTAGAAGAGTTGCTTGATACTTTCAATGTTGAAACAGCCTCTTCTTTTGAAGATGCTGTAATATGTCTTAAAAATAATAGTTATGATATAGCCATTCTGGATATCATGGGTGTCAGGGGATATGATCTGCTTAAGGCAACAAATAAACTTGGGATTCCAACCCTGATGCTTACAGCCCATGCATTAAGCTCTGCTAATTTAAAAAAATCAATTGATTTGGGTGCAGATGCATATATTCCCAAGGATAAGCTTGTGGATATCACTCTTTACATAGAAGATGTATTAAATGCCAGGCAACAAAGCAAAACAGCTTCTAATACGTGGTTTTTAAAACTCAGACCCTTTTTTAATAATCTCTTTGGAAATACGTGGCAAAATTCTGAAAAAGAATTCTGGGATGACTTTGATAAAAAGAATCGTTAAATTAATTCATCTCACGAAACTCTTTTATTGAGCGACCCCGAAGAGCCTCAGCAATTTCAAACACATAATCGTAAATATGCAAGCCCTTGGAAGATGCGATGATCTCACCGTTTTCAACTCCAATCTGAGCAGCACAATATTGTTTCATCATTTCAATGGCTGCAAGATTTGCAGGAAACCCACCAAACAGATCCCAGGATCTGAAATAGGGAAAAAAGTGAAGTTTGCCATCCTGTATTCGAGTATCAATGTGTCTGAGACAGGGAGGATCAATCAGGGTCATATCAGAAGGTGCACCAACTTGGAGAATCATCTGGTTATTTCTGTGCCCCTTATTTTTATAAGTAAAGATCATCATTTCCATTTGGTTTACAAAGTATTTACCCTGGTCTTTAATTAGAATGTTTTTATCTTCCCATATCTCTTTTTCCTGTATCAGAATTTTCGTAAATTTTTTATAATCATCGGGCAGATATTCAAGGGAACATTTGCAGATACGCTGACCATAGGTATAAGATTCGCCCTCTTTTTCTTCACCTGTCATGAGATACGGCAGATAATCATCCAGATATCCCTCTTCCACAGGGTCTGGAAATCCCAATGCAGGGTTTACCTTTGGCAGCAAAGGTACACTTTCAGGATGGGTAATATGAATGGTGATAAAATCAAACTCAAGTCTTTTTTGACCCTCAAAGGACCCACGGTTGATGGTAAAAGATTTCCCTTTTTCCACACACCTGTATAGAGTTTGAAACCATGCATCTGAAAGGCTTGTGGCTTTTATAACCAATGGTTCTAATGATGCTGGCATGTGATTGCTCCTAAAATTAATTTTGTGACCATGATCCACTGATTGGAAAATATATCAGACTAATGGTTTATCAACAACTTTTATTTTTAAATATTAGTCCCTGCTGAATTACATATTGAATCAGAAGCCAGGTATAGACTCCTGTAAAAAGAATTTCTGACATACCTGAGGCTGGTGCTGCTGCAATAACGAAAACTGCTTTTTTAATATAATCAAACTTTATCTTGTACAGCTCTTTCCCACTTCATAAATGATTCTACGTTTTTCAATGTATGATCAGCATATTTGGGATTCCCTTTTTCAGCTATCTCTCGAATACCCTGCATGGTTTCATTATCTTCGGGAAAATAGATAGGACTCACAAACTCACTTTTCGAATCATTTGCAAAGGCTTTAATGCTCTCTCTTTCCATTTCACAATCTTTAATAAATTTTTCCTCGCTGAAATAATTGAGGCTTCCCAGAGCACCCATTGCATGGCGAAGGATGTGTACTCCGTATTTCCTCAAAGTATCCCGGCTTTGAGCAGATTCCATCACAGACTCATCATTCACCTCAAGCAGACTTGTGCTTCCTCCAGACTGGGCAGAAGGAAATTTTGTCACCCATTGATTCACTCTTGCCATGGCTGCATTGATCAATGGCTGACTCTTCGAGCTGTATGAGAGGTCGCCTCCAGTTTCATCAACTCCAGGTATACCGCCGTGGATACATGGAACGCCGGGATTAATGGTCTGGGCAAGAACCATCATAAACAGCACCTGGGCATGAATCTGAGTCAACAATGCTTCAGGGCTGCCCGGTCCTGCCGAGCCTGCAATGGTTAAATCAAGAAGCAGAAGGTTAACACCTGCTCTTGCACTCCTGATAAATGGCTCTACCATGGTATCCATGGGTGCAAGGGAAGTAATAAGGCTTGTACCGTCCAGCCAGTCATCTTTGCCTTTTAAAAACACTATTTCATCATCGGCAAAACTTTTAGCAGCTGTCATTTTTAAACCTTTAAATCCTCTGTCCATACATTTTGCCACTTCAAATCCTGTGATGCTTTTATCTGTTGCCACGGGCAGTGAAAAAATCTTAACTACATCTGAATTATCACCCACAGTATTAACAATTTCCTGAAACTCTTCCCTTGTTGCAGCCCTTAACTCTTCATCTCCCGGGCGTTTTAAAAAAGGAGGTGTTGCACCGGTTCCAAAAGCATTCTTCCCTGGATCTCCCGGCATATCTCTTGCAACTTTTTCAAGGCAGGAGTCAATATAATCTCTCTTCAGGGGTAATAAGACTGCGGTTTCACTTTCAAAGTCAACAGCATCTGCCTCCATAAGAATATCCATGAGACGCTGATTTTCTACTATATTGATTCCTATATCTGTCAGAACCTTTTTAGCATTTTCATCAATGCGCTGATATATCGATTTTTCTTTAATGAGCTCATCCATGACCAAAAGCCTTCCTTGAGCAAGCTTGGCCTCATTTGAATCAGAAAAATAGGTTATAATTTCTGAATACGATATTTTGGCAGATTCAAAATTAAAATATGTCTCCTCTTTTTGAGCTGCTTTTAATAAATCTATTACTTTATCACTCATATAAAATCTTCCTCCCTTAAAGTAAGTTTATTAAAGCTTTTCTGTCAGCGCCGGGATAACTTCAAAAATATCTCCCACAATTCCATAGTCACACTTGGAGAAAATTGGTGCATCTTTATCTTCATTTATGGCAACAATTACCTTTGATGTTTTCATGCCGGCAAAATGCTGAACTGCTCCTGATACTCCGCATGCGATGTAAAGTTTAGGGCTTACGGTTTTGCCCGTCTGACCCACCTGCATGGAATGGGGAGCAAAACCCGCATCAACAGCAGCTCTGGATGCTCCCACAGCCGCTCCCATCTTTTTGGCACACTCTTCAAGCATTTTATAATTTTCAGCAGCCTTAATTGCCCTGCCGCCTGTTATTACAATAGGGGCCTCAGTTAAATCAAGCTGCTCTTTACCGCTCTTTTTTATTTCAGTAATCTTTATGAGTCCCGGCTCTTGCACATCATTGCCGAATTCAATCACTCTGCCTGCTGCAGGTGCTGTTGCAGGCTCAATGGAGTTGGGACGGAGAGTACACAAAAAAACAGAACAATCCACCTTAAGTGTGGCAAAAGTTTTTCCAGAAAAATGTGATTTTTTCACCTGTTTCTCCGTGATATTTATCTCTATACAATCTGACACCAATGGTTCATCAATAATTGCTGCAATTCTTGCAAACAGATCTTTGCCTGCTGTACTTGCAGTTCCTAAAAGGGTTTCAAAATTATACTCTTTTATTATTGCTGCCAGAACTTCAGCCTGCATATCAGGGCTTGCTGAAGAGTCGTCATAAGCTTTAACACCAATAATATTAGAAGCTCCATACAAAGATAGCTCCTCTTTATATGATTGTGCATCTGAAGTTAAAACCACAGCATATACTTCCTGCCCCGCAGCAGCAGTTAATACACCTAAGCTTGTCTCTTTTACTGCACTGTTTTCAATTTCAATTAAAACGCCACACCTTGCCATATCTATTTCTCCTTATTTATAAAACCTTTGCATCTTCTTTTAAAATTTTAATAAGCTCGGTTGTCTGATCGTCCACAGATCCTTTAAGCATAGTTGCTCTGGATCGTTCAGACACAATTTCGAGTTTTTCAATCACAACTTTACCTTTAGATGCATCAATATCAAGGTCTGAAAATTCAATCTCTTCAATCTTTTTTTTCTTGGCTTTCATGATGTCTGGAAACTTTGGATATCTTGGTTCATTTAATCCTTTTGTGGCACCTACTACACAGGGGAGACTCATCTCAATAACCTGCTTTGCACCGCCCCCGGTTTCTGTTTGAACAATTGCTTTCCCATTGTCAATGGTCAAAGCAGAAACTTCATTTACTACAGGTAGACCTAAAGCTTTTGCAAGACGATATTGAGTCTGAAAACTCTCTGTATCAACAGACCCTTTTCCTGTAAAAATCATATCTGGCAGCCCATCTTTATCCATGGCTGCTTTTAAAGCCTTTGCTGTTATATCACTGTCCAAAAACTGGCTCTCTGTTTTGACAAGAATTGCTCTGTCTGCTCCCATTGCCATGGCGCTTCTGATGGTTGTGGCAGCTTCAGGCTTCCCCACAGTCACAATAACTACTTCACCACCCTCTTTTTCAACAAGGGTAACTGCCTCTTCCAGACCAATCTCATCATAGGGGTTTGCTACAAATTTAATCTCCGTGTCGTCAAAGGTATTATCCCCGGTAAGCTTTATACTGGCTGCTGTATCAGGCACATGTTTGACACATACAAAAATTTTCATATATTTTTTCCTTTTAACTCTTCATTTTTTCATTTTCAGGGTCATAGAGCGGCATGGTAACAACCTCTGCACTCCTTGCCCGTCCCAGGATCTCCACGTCCATTTTTGTTCCGGCTTTAGCAAACTCTGGGCTTACATATCCCAATGCAATACTTTTTTCCACTCTGTGACCATAACCGCCTGAGGAGGTCATGCCTATGCGCTCACCATCTTTCAAAATCGGGTTATATCCCCAGGGGTCTGAATCTGTTGCTTCAACCACCAGGCAGACAAGTTTTAAAGGGATACCCTCCTCTTTTCGCTTTTTCACACCCTGTTTACCAATAAAATCATCTTTATCAAGCTTTACAGTCCAGGCAACATTGGTCTCAAGGGGAGTATGATGAACATTCATCTCACTCTTCCAGGCAAGATATCCTTTTTCAAGACGCATGGAATCCATGGCATGCATACCAATTAATTTAATATCAAACTCTTTGCCTGCTTCCATTAAGGAGTTGTAAATTGAAATCTGCTGTTCAATGGGATGAAAAATCTCAAATCCCAGTTCTCCCACATAGTTCATGCGGTTGATGCGACATTTTGCCCTGCCCACATAAATTTCCTGGCTGGTTGAGAATTTAAAGGTATCTTTTCCCACATCCCCATAAACTATTTTTTCCAATACCTTTCGACTGTCAGGTCCCACAAGAACCAGGCAGCCCATTTTATAGGTAAGGTCATCCATAAGGACAGATCCGTCTGTGGGAAGATTGGTAAGCATCCAGTGCTGATCATGCTTTTTGCCGACACTTGCTGTCACACAAAAGAACTCTTCCTCATTAACACGGGTTATGGTCATATCAGATTTGAAATTTCCATTATGATCCAGCATGGGGCTTAATGCAATTTGTCCATCTTTCTCAGGAACCTTCTGGCAGGTCATATTATTGAGCCAGGCTTTGGCACCCTCTCCTGAAATCCTGGTTTTCGCAAAACGGGTAAGATCGATGATGCCCACCTTATTCATGGCATGGCGGCATTCATTACCAACATGCTTGAATGCGTTGGAACGTCTCCAGGAGGGTGTTTCATAAAGATCTTCACCTTCAGGAGGAAAATAATTGGGGCATTCCCAGCCATAGTAGTCACCAAATACTGCATTGGCTTTTTTCTGGTATTCATAGATCGGGCTTGTTCTGTTTGGTCTTGCAGCATCCCTGAACTCATTGGGAAAGAAGGTAGAATAAAGTCTTGGATAGATGTCAGCAATTTTTTCATGGTTATATGCCCAATTGGCATGGGAGCCGAATCGTCGCGAATCTACATGCCACAGATCAATTTCCGGTTCACCATTCATGATCCATCCGGCAAGATAATGCCCTATACCACCTGCCTGGGTAATACCAAAACTGTAACCGCAGGCCTGGAAAAAATTTCTTAAAGGTGCTGCAGGACCAACAAGGGGATCACCATTAGGTGTATACGTAATGGGACCTGCTGTGACATGTTTAAATCCAGTATCTCCCAGGACGGGGAACCTTTCCATGCCTGCCTCAATGCAATCAGCAATATTATCAATATCCGGGTTCAGCTCCTCCTGGGCATAATCCCAGGGAACACCACTCTTTTTCCACTGCTGTCCATTTGCCTCATACATTCCTAAAATCAAGCTGTCCATCTCCTGTCTCAGATAGACGGATTTATCTGGGTCGCGAACCAGAGGAAGCATGGTATCTCTCTTTTCAACTGCATTGATTGTTTCATAAAGAATGTGTGTATGGGCAATTGCAATGGAAGGAATCTCAATACCAACCATTTTTGAAACCTCAGGAGCCCAGAGCCCTGCAGCATTTACCACGTATTCACACGTGATATCCCCTTTATCAGTTTTAACTATCCATTCGTCAGATTTTTTCTGTTCAATGCCAGTGACCATGGTGTGAAGATTGAGTTCTGCACCGTATTTTCTGGCGCCTTTTGCCATGGCCTGGGTCATGGAGTTGGGATCAACATCCCCGTCATCAGGCCAGTAAAGACCACCTAAAAGTCCATCTGTATTCATCAAGGGGTGGAGTTCGCCCATCTCTTTTGGTGTTACAAAACTTACATCCAGACCAAGACAGCGATTCATAGAGTAATAGTATCCAAGCTCATCCATTCTACCGGGATTATCTGCCGTACGAATAGAACCTGTGGTATGCCAGCCTGAAGGCTGCCCCGTCTCTTTTTCCAGCTGCTTGAATATTTCTATGCTCTTCATATTTACCTGGGTACAATAAAAGCTTGGGTGGTAAAAAGATACATTCCCAGCAGCCATCCAGGTTGAACCTGAAGTTAATTCATGCTTTTCAACCAGAACAACATCTTTCCATCCATATTTTGCCAAATGGTATGCAACACTTACACCTATGGCACCGCCACCTATTATCACTGCCCTTGCATTGGTTTTCATAATTATTACTTCTCCCTAATTAATTCTTATTCAATCTCTACTCTTTTTACTCAACTGCCTGCCCCATTAAAAAAATAACGTAACACTCTGTTTTTAGGTTTCCGTATATGTTTGTCATAAAAATAAGCAAATCCGCCTGGATAGTAAATCATTACCAAGATCAGAACCAGGGCGTATATGATAAGGTTCAGTCCCGGTAGATTGGATAAGGAAGACCTGACAATCTCCATAAGAAATATAAAGGGGAACGCAATGACTGCTCCTCCCCACAGACTCCCTCTTCCACCGATATATGCCACTGCAAGGACTTCAACTGTTTTTCCTGTATGCATGACATCTGGAGTCAGGATACCGTAAAAATGAGCATAAAATCCGCCCAGCACACCTGCTATGGCACAAGACATACTAAAATTAAACACCCGGTAATATACTGGATTGATTCCTGAGGTTCTGGCAGCATCCATGTTCTGACCTATTGCCTGGAATGCAAGTCCCATTTTGGAACGTACAATCCATTTGCAGACAAGGTATATTAAAAACAACATTATAATAATTAAAAAATAGAATGGTGCATTGGAATCAGTCTCAAAAAGACGGGGGGTACGAAGTCCCAGAGGTCCCCTGGTCAACCAGACCAGTTTAGTGGTAAGACCCATGATTGCAAGACCAAAAAACCAGGAAAGACATGCTGCAAAAATCCCCCGGAGCCGCAAAGATATCATGCCGATAATCAGTCCCAGGATGGCAGCTGTTATTCCACCTGCTGCCATTGCAATCCATGGGGATAATCCCAGGTTGATGACTAGCAGTGCCGAGGTATAACCTCCAAATCCTGATACTGCAGCATATCCAAAATTAACAATACCGATATAGCCTGCTGTAAAGTCAAAGCCCACGCTCATGGCTGCTATGAACCCGCAGTAAATTAACCATCTGAGCATATACTCCTGGTTAAAAGGCGGGATAAACGGAAGGATAAATAGTAGGGCCAGTCCCAACAGACCTGCTGGAGTCAGACATAATTTATCAAGTATTTTATCAAAGGGGGTTATTGCTTTATTCATATATTCTCCTATTTGCCTGATTATTTGTCTGTTTATTTGTCAAGGGCACCACGGACATCAGAGCCAAATATTCCACTGGGTTTAAAAATCAAAACCAACATGATCAGGGCTGATGGAACTACAAAATCCCATCCTGCACCGATATATTCCACTGTGACTACCTTTAGTAAAGCCACCATAAAAGCACCTGCCACTGCTCCAAGAATATTTCCAAGACCTGACAGGATAACAACAAACCATGCCAGATATAAAGGCTCAAGTCCCACTGTGGGGTATGAAGGATACATGAATAAAAGGCTGCCTCCAGCCACTGCTGAGAGTGCACAGGCAAGAGAAATTGTTAAAAGGACAATGATCTCAATATCTATACCCACAATCTGAGCACCTGTTATATCCTGGGAGACTGCCCGGATAGCCATTCCAGTCCTGGTATAGGTCATGAAAAACCAGAAAAGAGCTACAA
>CAZMEX010000011.1:0-62902 GCA_964565415.1 uncultured Desulfobacterales bacterium
TATTATTAAATTCCACCCATTCTTTAATTTAGATAAAGTACGCAATTTCCTGATGAACCTTATTTTTCTTAAAAATCAGATTATGTGTAGTTATGGGATCCATTAATTTTATTAAGAATAATAAAAAGTGAACAGTTTTTATTTGAAATTCAAATTGTTTTTTAAAAAAATATTATTCCTATCTTGATTTTCAATAAATCAGGTACCACCTGCGTTAATCTATTGAGCAAAAAATGGGATTATATTGTCATGATAATTTTTGTCATGGTAATCAATTCCTGTTATTTCGGCTAATAGTTCTGGATAGACCCCAAGTTTATCAGAGATATATTTAAAACTATTACCTAATTGTTCATCTAATAAGGTGATAGCGTTTTTTAAAAGCTCAGGAGGCTCTTGGGTTATTAAATCATCATTACGTTCTTTCTTACTTTGACCAGTTTTATTAAGCCAGACATTTGCGCTGCGGTATTGTTGGGCTGTAATAAGCCCGAAATAATGAGCCCGATATATAATTGCCCTGACACTTAATTTCCATCTTTTTTTTAGGTCATAGATCAGCTCCCAATCAAGCCGATAACCTCGAAAATCAGGAAATTCTTTAAAGAAAGCCGCTCGTGGAAACAAAAATGCGCTAGCGAATTTGTCAGCTTCACTTTCTGTTTTTGTATCTCCAGTTTCTATACCGTCGTGTAGAATAAAATGACCGCACTCATGAGATAGGTCAAACCTCATTCGACAAACACTTTCTTTTGCATCATTCCGTACAATGATCGGATATTTTCTATTAATAGATAAAGCATCAACTTTGTCTGAGACACCAGAAAACTGGGTTATAATAATGCCGTTATTCTCTAGAGCTCTTGTAACATTTGATATAGGTGAATTTATGCCTAATCTCCAAAGTTTTCGACATGATTCGGCAGCTTGCTCGATTTCTAAATTTGGATATTTTGTGATATCGCTATTAGCTTGTGGGAAATTAGTTATTGGAAGTTCAATATAATTTTGAATATAAGTTATTAATTGTTCAAAAATAGTGCTATATGCCAATACTCGATTTGCTAAACCAACAGGTGTTGTCTTTCTTTTTCGAAAATGACACTGCTCAGGTTTAACGTCATTCTCTAAAAAAGAATTGAAAAATGAGGGTGTTACTCGTAAGGATTCACACAAAGCAGATAAAACATCTTTGGCTGGCTGTCTACTTCCACTCTCTAATTGATGGATGTACTGCCTTGTTGTAGAAACAAGGTCGCCTAATTGTTGTTGGGTGATACCCCTTAACAGTCTTGCTAATCTTAATTTATCTCCAAAAAATAGTTTATTTTTTTCCATTGTTTTTTTCAATTTTTATAATTGTTTCCTTTTTATAATGAGGCTGTGGGGCAGGGATTTCAACTGGTTCTGATTTGTAATTATCAAGAGTAGAAAATGTTGAAACTTTATCTTCAATAGGAACAATCCACTGAGATTGAATGTCTCCGTTCTCATCATAGCCGATAAAAAAAACAATATCAGCTGGATTTTTATAATAAGTGTCGATAACGAAAAACCATCGTATTGAAGAATTTTTACACTTATAACCAGGAAAGAGAGATAGCTGTTCAAATTTTCTACCTGCCTCTTTGGAGATGATTAATTTTTTATTTGGGATTTCTTTAGGTTCGTGTCGTATAAACCTAACTGGTGTATCTCCAATACAAAATGTAAATCTTCCATCAGGGGTTAATATAGATAACCATGGATATTTTTTGCTATCAGATAGCATAGTAAGTCTACTTCTACAGCATTCATATGCACGCATGCCTAAAGATAAGCGTGTGTCACCAAGTTCCTCATCATGCATGTCAATGACTTCTTCACGAATTGATACTAGATAATCTGCTAATTCCATGATTCTTTTTTTAGTTAAATCTTGGTTGACTTCCCATGGTTTTTTCAAAACAATTCTCCTTTGAAAATTAATTATTATGCCCACATTAATGCATTTTTAAATATTTGTCAAGCACTTTTTAAAAAGTTAGCTTTATTATGAATTGTAAACAAATCCCTCCGAAATTTAAGAATGGTTTAGAATTTTATTATGAAAGAAGAAAATCCAAAACTAATACATTATTATCTCTTCAACTCTTAATGAAAACCAGTTTTAATTTGTATCAGTTAAACCAAAAAAGACTAATAAAATTACACCTTATGTTCTTCCAAGTAGCAGAGGAAAGGGCAAAATTATTGATTTCCGAAAGTCTTGGAAGAAAGCTTGTAAAGATGCTGGTATGCCAAATCAGATTTTTCATGATTTTAGGAGAACCGCTATTCGCAACATGGTACGCTCTGGAATTCCTGAGCGAGTTGCCATTATGATTTCAGGACATAAAAACAGATCAGTATTTGAGCTGTATAATATTGTTAATGAAACTGATTTGAAAAGTGTGGCAAATAGGCATGAAAGCTACCTAAAAATTTGTCGCGGGCACAATTTGGGCACAATCGGCTTAATTTCGAAAAAAAAGGGTTAGCCGCAATTAGCTAAACCCTTGATATTATTGGTACCGGAGGCGAGACTTGAACTCGCAAGGGCCAAAGCCCGGAGGATTTTGAGTCCTCTGCGTCTACCAATTCCACCACTCCGGCAAAACATCCCTCTTTTTATGGGAAAATCATGATTTTGTCAAGATTTATGTTTTTTTTGGCAGGTCTTTAGAATCTCGGATTTTGTAATCTCTCCCTGCCTGATTATTTTGAGAAAATCTCCTGTGACATCAACTACTGTTGAGCCAAGACCTGTTTTGAGTTTGCCTGCATCAAGGATAATGTCTGTATTTTTAACTATATCAGGGTCAAGTTGATCAATTGTGTTGCAGGCAGGTCTTGTTGAAATATTTGCACTTGTTCCTGTGACAGGTGAGTTTACTGCATTGACAAGCGCCTTTGCAACAGGGTGAAGTGGCATTCTCAAACCAATTTTTTGAGTACTTGCAGTAATAAGGGAGGGGATATGGGCAGCTGCATTAAATATTATTGTGACATTGCCCGGCCAGAATTTTTTCATTATTTTTTCTGCCATGTCAGGGATTGAGCTTACAAGTTCTTCAAGTTGTTTTCTATTTTTAATAAGGGCAAGAAGGGGGTTAGTTAATGGTCGCTGCTTTATATCAAATACTTTTTGCAAAGCATCTATATTCAGAGCATCAACGGCAATTCCATAAAAGTATTGAGCAGGAAAGACAACCACACCTTTTTTTGCGATTATCCCTCCTGCCTGTTTTATCACCTTATTTTCAGGGTCGGTTGGGTTTATCTTTACAATATTACCAGCAATATTTGAGAACTCATGTTCAGGCAATATTTCCAGCCTTTTTTTCAACTTTTGCTGCCATCTCTTTTTTGTAATCAGATAATTTTTCAGCTATCTGCTCTTCTGAAACTCCAATGATCTGGGCTGCAAAGATACCGGCATTGATGGCTCCAGGCTTTCCAATAGCCATTGTGGCAACCGGAACTCCCGGTGGCATCTGCACAGTTGCAAGAAGTGAATCCATGCCTTTTAAGGCTGATGAATCAATGGGTATCCCAAGCACAGGAAGAGTTGTATGGGCTGCAATGACTCCTGCAAGGTGTGCTGCATGACCTGCACCTGCAATGATGACTTTTATACCTTTACCCTTTGCTGTGGATGCAAATTCAGCTGCTTTTGCAGGGGTTCTGTGGGCCGAGGCAACAGTAACATGATAGGGGATATCAAATTTCTTGAGTATTTTTAAGGTCTCCTGCATCACATTAAAGTCAGAGTCACTTCCCATGATAATACCGACTTGTGGCGGGGTTTCAAGTTTTTTAATTGCTTTGGCACCAATATCTTTTCTATAAAAATGTCCTTCAAATGATATTTTTGAGCATGCCTCATAGGCTCTGTCTATTGATTTCTGGACACTGCTTCCCAGGGAAGTTACACCAAGGACCCTGCCTCCTGATGTGATAACCTTGTTATCCTTGACTGCTGTCCCGGCATGGAAAACTTCTGTCTGGTCATCTTTAGAAGCTTCTTCAATGCCTTTTATCTCTTTTCCTTTTTCATAATCTGATGGATATCCACCTGAAGAGATAACAACACACATGGCAGCTCTTGGATCTATACGGGTTTCGTGCAGGTGCAGGGTTCCGTCGACACAAGCTTCCAGCAAGGGAACAATATCATTTTCAAGCCGCATCAGTATGGGCTGGGTTTCAGGATCACCAAGGCGTACATTGAATTCAAGAACTTTGATGTTATTATCTTTAATCATCAGACCTGCATACAAGATGCCTTTGAATAGCGTTCCCTCTTTTGCCATACCCTCAACACACGGTATCATAACTTCTTTCATTGCCTTCTCTTTAAGCATGGTGTCAAGAACAGGTGCAGGAGAATATGCTCCCATTCCACCTGTGTTGGGACCCTCATCATTATCAAAGATTCTCTTATGATCCTGGGATTCCGGAAGGGGCAATACAGTTTTTCCGTCGGAAAGTGCGATAAATGATGCCTCTTCACCTTCCAGGGTCTCCTCAACAACAACAACTTCGCCTGCTTTGCCAAACAGTTTGTCTTTAATCATAGAGTCAATGGCTTTAAATGCCTCTTGCTCAGTTGTGCAGATAATAACACCCTTCCCTGCTGCAAGCCCGTCGGCTTTAATAACAATAGGAGCACCCATATATTTCACATAGGCTTTAGCTTCATCAGCATCAGTAAATGCCTTGCCCATGGAAGTTGGAATATTGTATTTTTGCATATGCTTTTTTGCAAAATCTTTGCTTCCTTCCAGCAGCGCAGCGTTTTTATCAGGTCCAAAGCAATTCAGTCCACGGGATTTGAAAAGGTCGGAAATTCCTGCAACTAAAGGGGCTTCAGGACCAACCACAGTAAGATCAATTCGTTTTTCTTCGGCAAAATCTGCAAGGGCTTCAATGTCCTCGGCATTGATGGGAACAGATTCTGCAAATTCAAGACTTCCTGCATTTCCAGGAGCACAATAAATTTTGTCAACAAGTTTACTTTTTGCAATTTTCCATACCAGTGTATGCTCTCTTCCACCACCGCCAACAACTAAAATCTTCATTTTTTATTCTCCTGTTATTTATTTTCCATGGCAAGATCAATAAGTTTATCAAGTAAGACAGGGAATGGATACCCTGCGACACTGGCTTGCTGGGGGAAAAGGCTTGTTGCTGTCATCCCCGGAATAGTGTTTGTCTCAAGCACAAAAAGTTCATTTGTGTTTTCTAAAAGCATAAAGTCAGTCCTGGAATAACCCTTGAGAAAAAGAGCCTGGTGTGCTTTGACTGCAAGCATCTGGACTTGTTTTGTGGTATCATTATCAATACGGGCAGGGCATATCTCTTTAGTAGCTCCTGGTTTGTATTTTGCTTCATAGTCAAAAAACTCATATCCTTTGCCAGGTACAATTTCTATTACAGGTAATGCTTCAATCTCTTTATTGCCAATAACACCGCAGGTAAGTTCAATACCTTTTATATAGGCTTCTATCATTACAGTTTCATCATTTTCAAAGGCTAAATCAATTGCTGAAATAAGGTTTTCTTCTTTTTTTACAATGGAAAGACCTACGCTGGAACCTGCACATACTGGTTTTATAACCAGATGATTTGCTGGGAATCCAAATCTTTCTTTAATCTCACTCACATTAATCTCACCCTTGGATTGAAGCTCAGTATATTCAGGTGTTGGGATATCTGCCTGCATGTAAAGTCTTTTTGATGCAAGTTTGTTCATGGCTATTGCATTGCCCATAACGCCGGCACACTGATAAGGTATCTTGAGCAGGTCTAAAAGTCCCTGGACAGTGCCATCCTCTCCAAAGGGACCATGCAGGACAATCAAGGCAACATCTATATCTTCAGAATCATTAACAAGTTTTTTAAGATCATATGCCGGATCATACCGTAAAATCTCATATTTTGTTTTATTAAGCGCTTTGTACACTTCATTTCCGCTATTTAATGATACTTCCCTTTCCGAGGATATCCCTCCTGACAAGAGTGCAAGGTTGATTTTACCCATATAAAGAATCCTCCTGAAATTAAAAAATAAAAATTATGATATTTTATTGAGCATCTGATTTCTGTACATTTCAGTAGTAAGTGAAAGGTTTGCGCCACTGGCAGCTCGTGCAGTCTCAAGTTTTATTAAATAATAATTAAGTTTTTTTGTAAGTTTACGTCTTTCATCAGAGTCATACTTTGTGTTGTCAAGTAAGTCTTCTGTGTTGTTGATTTTCTTTTTAATCTCTACTTCCGGTGGTGTAAATCCAGAGTTTTTTAAAATTTTGTGGGCAAGCCTCAGCTCATCAGGTACATTGGCATCAGAAAACTTCAAAGGTTTATTATTGCCTTCAAGATCATCAAACTCACCCTTTTCCTGAGCCTGTTTTATCCTCTTTTCAACTATTCCTTCAAATCCTGGGAGCATATGCTTAAATTGTCACCTTTAAAGTGGTTTATCTTATTTCAATCTTGATAATTTTGATATTTTATTAAAACAATATAAGATTTGCAAGGGGAAATCAAAAGTAAAATCATTATGATCATTCACTTTATCTTGACACAACTTGGTTGATACTGTAAAAATTATTATTTTCAAATCATTATAGGTGCCTGGCATATAATTATGAAACATATATTTTTCAGTTTATTTTTTTTGTTAATTATACCAGGTCTGGGTTGCGGTCCATGTTACGCAAAAGATATGAGAATCATGGAAGAGCTTGAAGCAGCAGCTCCCAGGGGTAAAAAAATCAACTCTCTGTTTATCCTTGATAATGGCAGAGCTTTTATGGATTTTGATCAAAATATCAAGACATTAAGAGATTATTCAGCACAATCTGAGATGTTAGCAATTTTTTCCATTGCTGATGCTCTTATTTTAAATATTGAGAAAATAAAAAGGGTAAAAATTCTTATCCCGGGAGAGACTGCTCAAATGCTTTGGGGGCATATCGACCTTGACTGTTTTTATGAAGCAAATATGTTGATTGTAAAATGAGTAAAACAATAAAAATTGAGAAATTGAGAAATATCGGAATCATTGCGCATATTGATGCTGGTAAAACAACTGTGACAGAACGTATTTTATATTATACTGGCAAGTCTCATAAAATTGGTGAAGTCCATGACGGCGAAGCTGTAATGGATTGGATGGAAGATGAGCAGAATCGTGGAATTACTATCACATCAGCTGTAACTGTATGTAAATGGAGAGATAAACAGGTTCAGATCATTGATACACCCGGGCATGTTGATTTTACCATTGAAGTTGAGCGTGCTTTAAGAGTCCTTGATGGAGCTGTAGGAGTTTTTTGTGCAGTGGGTGGAGTTGAACCGCAATCGGAAACAGTATGGCGCCAGGCTGATAAATATTCAGTTCCAAGAATGGCATTTGTAAACAAGATGGATAGAACCGGAGCAGATTTTTTTAATACAATAGGCATGATGGAAGATAAGCTCAAGGCAACAGCTCTTATTATTCAATTGCCTGTGGGCAAAGAAGATAAATTTACAGGTGTTATTGATTTGATTGAGATGAAGCAGATAGTGTGGGATGATGAAACACTTGGAGCTGAATTTAAGATTAATGATATTGATTCTGATTTGCTGAACCAGGCTGAAGAACACCGTGAGCATCTTTTAGAGACTCTTTCCGAGGCTGATGATGACATAATGGAAAAATATTTGTCTGAAGAGACAATATCCATTGATGAACTTAAAGCTTCCATCAGAAAAGCAACTACTGCAAATAAGCTTGTGCCTGTTTTGTGCGGCAGTGCGCTTAGAAATAAAGGAATTCAGCCTCTTCTTAATGCCATTGCTGATTTTTTGCCAAGCCCTGTGGATGTGCCGCCTGTAAGGGGGGAGGACCCGCGAACCGGTGAAAAGGTTGATTTTCCTGCAAACAGAACAGCACCACTTGCTGCATTGATTTTTAAAGTTTCCATGATTGAAGGGAGAAAACTTTCCTTTGTGCGGATATACAGTGGAAAACTTGAAGCAGGTATGGATGTTTACAATTCATCCCTGGGTATAAAAGAAAAACTTTCAAGGGTTCTTGTAATGCATGCAAACAAGAGGGAGAGAGTCAATGAGGCTTTTGCCGGTGATATAGTGGGTATTGTAGGTCTTAAAAAATCATCAACCGGTGAAACTCTGTGCTCCTCAACAGATCAGGTTCTTCTTGAAAAGATGGAGTATGAAGATCCTGTGATTTCCATTGCTCTGGAGCCTAAAACCCATGCAGACCAGGAAAAACTTGATGCTGTACTTGAAAAATTCACCATAGAGGATCCAACCCTTAAGGTCAGTAAAGATGAAGAGACCGGTCAGACATTGCTTTCTGGCATGGGAGAGTTGCATTTGGAGATCATCACCAGCAGAATGCAAAAGGAGTTTAAAACCAATGTGAATGTAGGTACTCCCCAGGTTGTCTATAGAGAAGCTGTCAGCTCTTCAGTAAAGGGAGAAGCTGAATTTGCCAAGGAGATATCAGGGAGAGAGCACTACGCAAAAGTTATGCTTAAAATCATACCTGGAAACAGGGGAGATGGAGTCAATTTTATATCAAAAATATCTAAAGATAATCTGGGCACTGATTTTATAAAAGCAATTGAAACCGGTGCGAGAGAGGCTTTAGGAAGCGGACCGGTTCGGGGATATCCTGTGGTGGATGTTACAATAGTGCTCAAAAATGCCCTTGTTGATGAAAACAAATCTTCAGAACTTGCATTTTCCGTATGCGGCTCCATGGCATGCCAGAATGCATTGCACAATTCATCTTCCTATCTTCTCGAACCAATCATGGATGTGGAGTTGTTTGTACCTGACTCTTTTGTGGGAGATGCTATTGGTGATTTGAATTCCAGAGGTGGCAAAGTTAATGCAATAGATTCCAAGGACGGTATCCAGGTAGTAAATGTTACAGCACCTCTTTCCAGGATGTTTGGCTATTCAACTGCATTACGATCCATTACACAAGGCAGGGGAACGTTTACAATGCAGTTCTCCAGATTTGATAAAATCTAAATTTGGTAAAGTTCAAAAATTAATATAAAAGGAGTAGATCAGTGAAAAATTTTAAAAAACTTGTTAATTCAACCCTTGTTGTATTTTTATTGGTATTCTTTTGTTATGGCTGTGGTGGAAAGTATGATGACGTTATCGAAGCCAATGAAGATTTCATTGAAATACTGGAAGATTATTCAGAGGCTCTGGCAAAAGCTGAAAATGCAAAAGATGTTGCAGCAGCAATCAATGATGTTGCAGCTGATTTGGAAAAAATCGCACCTGTGATGAAGAAACTTAAAGAAAAATATCCTGATCTCATGACAAACAAGGATTTGCCTGAAAAGTTGCTTGAGTCAGAGAAAAATATGGAGAAAGTTGGAGAAAAACTTGCCGGATCATTCATATCCCTTCTGAAATATATGGCAGACCCGGATGTGCGGGCTGCACAGATACGTTTTGGTAAAGCCATGCAATCGACAAGCATGTAGAAATTGGTGTGAATCATAATAAAAAAGAATAAAAAAGGGGGTTTTCTAAAAAAACTGATTAGAAAACCCCCTTTGTATTTTCAATGTAAGTAATTTACATTTTGCTTCCTTCTGCATGACTCTGAAGTTTTACTTCAACTTTATTTTCCAAGCCTGCATAATATTTTCTCAAGATAACAAGCACTTCTTCACGACCAAAGTGATCAACCACTTCTTCGTTGTTAGAAAGTGCGTGACGTAGTTTTGTTCCTGAAAGAATAACCCTGTCATCCTTACCGTGGGGGCAGGTTCTCATGGAAGCCATACCGTCACATTTGTGGCAGTAAAAAGTCCAGTCAATCTTCAATGCTTCACATATAAGAGCTTTTCCTTCTCCTTCAGGTTGAGGAATTGTATCAAAAATTTCCTGGGCTTCAAAAAGTGTATAGAAGTCACCAACACCGGCATGGTCACGACCAATGATCATTCTGTTAACGCCGTAGTTCTGACGGAATGTTGCATGTAAAAGAGCTTCTCTGGGGCCTGCATATCTCATATCAAGAGGATAACCGCCATTTACAACATGTTTAGGTACAAAGTAATCTTTGATCAGTCTGTCAATACATTCAATACGAACGTCTGCAGGAATATCACCTGGTTTAAGATTACCAATAAGAGAGTGGATTAAAACACCGTCACATACATCAAGAGCTATTTTGCAAAGGTGCTCATGGGATCTATGCATTGGGTTTCTAAGCTGCATGGAAGCAACATTTGCCCAGCCTCTTTCATCAAAGATAGCACGGGTCTCCTTAGGAGTAAGATAGACACCTTTAAATTTTTCAGGAAATTCACCTTCGGAAAGAACTTTCACAGGACCTGCAAGGCAGAACTCTTTTCTTGCCATAACCATCTGAACACCAGGATGATCTTCCATGGCAAGTTTCCAGAAATTATCTCCTTCTGATTCTTCTCCATGACCTTTATAAACTTTTTCGCATTCCCATTTTTTGTCATCTTCGGTCATTGCAAATTTTTCTTCGATTTTCATGGTAGCATAGATTTCACCATTTCTTTCCAGGGTAATCTCATCGCCTTTATTAATTGCATCAGCATCTTCTTTTGAAGCATCAAGCATTACAGGAACTGGCCAGAAAGTACCATCGGCAAGAAGGAAATTTTCACTGACACCTTTCCAGTCTGCTTGTGTCATAAAACCATTAAGAGGGCTGAATCCGCCAATACCAAGCATAATAAGATCACCTTTAACCTGGGAGGAAATCTCTACTTTTTTCAGACCAGCTGCTTTTGTTTTTTCAGCTTCAAGTTCGCTACCTTCGAGCTTGCAACATACAAGACCTTTACCGCCATGTGGGGCTACTAATTTAGACATATACTTCTCCTCATCTTTTTATATTAAAAAATAATAAATGCCTGTTCCAAACATTTATAAAAATTCATAAAAACAATCCTATAAGGTTTAATTTTTATTAAGGAATTTGTCAAGAATTATTATTGATTTTTCTTGACTAAGAGCTGTATCTATAATCAAATTGTATCTATTGTTTTAAGGAAAATCAGGCTGCCAGACCATCAAGGTTCAGCAAATACCTAATAATTCTCCGATCTGGTTCATATTTGTAAAATAGTAATCAGCTTTGAGAGATGGATTTTTAAATGCTCCAAACAGAGTGCCTGCACTTGATGCTGCAAGTTGATCATATTCAGAATCTCCAATAAAAAGAATTTCTTCGGTCTGAATTCTGAAATGTTCTATAATTTTTATCAACTGGTCAGGTGCAGGCTTGGGTGATTTAACATCGGAAGCAGTAACTACCATATCAAACTGGTCTGCAATATTATTATCATTTAAAACTTTTTCCATGGTATCTGTTCTGTTGGTTGCAATTGCCCTTATAAAATCATTGCTTTTCAGCTGACTTAAAAGTTCTAGAAACCCATTTTCCATCTGCATATATTTTATAAATTTATGATACCCGATTTTTTTTAAACGTTTGTATACTCTATCAAGACTTGCCATTTCAGAGAAAAGATATTCCAGTGCCTCTGCAACAGTATACATATGAACCTTAGCAAATTGTTCGTCTGTAAGCTTTGCTTTATTAAAGTGCTCAAGAAGCGCATTGTAAAACCGTCTGTTTGCCATAGCTGTGTCAAACATTACTCCATCACAGTCAAACACCACAGCTTTTATCCTATTGTGTCTCATAGGTTGCTTCTGTTTTGGTTTCCGATTTAATACTCCCAAAAACACGTATGGTGATTGTGGGATTGATTTTCAGGTCAGTTGCAAGATTGATTGCTTCATAATACCTGCCTTCTGTTTTTCTGATATTTTTTATGTGAAGTTCCCATCCTGCATTTTTGACATCATCGTTGTCAGAAACTATTGGCTTTAGTTCAACTTCTATATTCTCACCATTAACTACTTTGGTGGAAAGAATGTTGAAATTATATTTTTCAGCTGGAACAATAGTGACAATTTGACTTAAATCTTCATCCGGGCTGCCATCAAAACGTAAGGTTTCCGATGAGATAAGTACGGTTTTCTCAACTTTTCCCTGAACTTTTAGAGTTACCTGGCTCATTTCCGGGTCATTGGTATAAACAGTGATTGATTTTGAAAGCATCTTTCCACCATGTCCACCATACCCTCTGGTGTTTACTGAAATTACAATCTGTCCATCCCCGGCACGGGGGATTTCTCTGTCATAGGAGACAGTACTGCACCCTCAGCTGGTTTGAATATTTTTAATTATCAGAGGCTCATCGCCAATATTTTTTATTATAAATTTATGTTTGATAATAGTCCCTTCAGGTACTGATTCAAATTTATAGATTTTCTGGGGGACTGATGATTTTGGTGTTGCAAATAAACTTGCTGATGTGAGCAAAATAAACGACAATGCTGCAATCAGTAAAAATAACTTTTTCATAATTTTTTCCCAATCTTAAGTTACGTTGTTTAAATAAAACAGATTAGCATTCTAACAGATTATTATTTATCATTTCAAGTATTGTTTTTGTATATTTGATTTTAATGTCTCCAAAGGCAATTACAGGCACAGCTCCCATGAGAGAATTGGTGAGAATGATATTTGAACAGGAGAGAAGATCATCGGGTTTTAATATTTTCTCTTTAATTGTATAACCCTTGTTTTTGAGAATATTAATGGCTGCACTAATTGTAACGCCTTGAAGGCAATGTTCAGATTGCGGTATGATCACTGTATTGGCCTGAATTATCATGATATTGCATGTGTTTGTTTCAGAAATTGTCATGTCTGGATTTAATATTAATGCTTCATCCTTATTATTTTCTTTTGCAAAAAGTCCGGCAAGATAGTAGTAAAGATAATTTAAACTCTTGTGATCAGCAATGGGTGTGAGGTGCGGATAAGGGTATTTAATCAGCTCCAGGCCGCTTTTTTTAATAATACTGAGTCTGGGAACATATTTTTTTGCAAATACCACTACAGAAAAGGGAAACTCCTTATCATCGTTATTTTTAGCAAGAATTATTTTCACCGCAGCTGTACAGGAGTTTAAACTGTTTTTTTCCAAAATCATTGATACCACATCTTTAAAATTAATATTTAATGGTTTCTGACTAAAGAGTTGTTTTAAGCCTTTGTTTAACCTTTTGATGTGATCAGAAAGTCTTATGATTCTGCCATTAACTGCTTTAATTGTTTCAAACAGACCTGCTCCATACTGAAATCCCGGGCAGTTGACCGGTATACACACGTCTGCTTTATCAACTATTTTTCCATTAATCCATGCTTTATCAATTTTTTGCAAATCATTGGCTGTATTTGAAGAGAGTGTGTCCATAATGGTTTTGCCCTTATCAAGTGTCTCCTGGTATTCTTTTTCCGGGTCTGAATCAAAGACAATACCACCCCCGACAGAGAATGATATCTTGTTGTTAAAAACTATGGCGGTTCTTATGGCAATGGATAAATCCATTGTGTTGTGAAAGCTTAAATATCCCAGGGAACCTGTGTAGATATGTCTTTGTGTGGGTTCCAGTTCATCAATGATTTCCATACTTCTAATCTTTGGACACCCTGTTATGGATCCGCCCGGAAAAGCAGCTTTTAACAAATCTATAGATGTTTTTCCCTTTAAAAGCATCCCTTGTACAACAGAAACAAGATGAAAAACATTATCATAGGCTTCAAGTTTTTTATGCTCTTTTACAACAATTGTTTCTGGTCTGGCAACTCGTGAAAGGTCATTGCGCATAAGATCAACAATCATTGTAAGTTCTGCATCATCTTTTATGCTGGATTTGAGCACCTCTGCATTTTTCTTATCTTCCTTTTTTGTTTTTCCTCTGGCAATGGTTCCTTTTATTGGTCTTGTTTCAATTTTGTTATTCTCTTGTTTAATAAATCTTTCCGGTGAAGTTGATAATACCTGATGGGTTCTGGCATTAATATAGGCAAAAAAAGAGGCTGGGTTTTTCTTATAAAGTTTTTTAAACAGAGAAAAGGGATCTCCTGAAAAATCTGTTTCAAAACGCTGGGATAAGTTTGCCTGATAAATATCTCCAGCTTTTAAGTGCTTTATGATTTGATGGACTTTTTCAATGTACTCTTTTTTTGAAAATGTAGATTTCAGTTGTGATCTATTAATGGAAATATTTTTACATTTTGCTCTGCTTTCTGATTTATTAATTCTTTTAAAGACAAATTTTCTTATCTTATCAATATGGCTTGCAGTATCTGAATTAAGGCATCCAATGATCAGGCTGGTTCTGTTCTTTTTTTTATCATGAATTATTATGGCTGAAGGTGCATAGAGGCAAATATCCGGCAATTCATTGCCAATACAAGTCTGGGGCAGGTTCTCTATTGAATTTTTCAAGTCATAGGCAAAATATCCAAAAAGACCAGCACTGACAGGCAGAAGGGAAGTTGAGTACAAGAGTTTAAAATGGCTGATTAATTTATCCAGTACTGTGAACGGATTTTCTTTTAATTCAATGGAATTATTGTTGTATTTGAGTTTAAGATGATTGTTTTTCCCTGTAAGTTCAAGCCATGGTTTTATGGCAAGTATATGATGTCTTGAGCAATCTGAATGGCTGCCGCTCAGCAGAGCAACAGTGCCATCATCCATTGCAAATTTTTCTGCAACTTGTAAAAAAGGGCTGGCAAGCTCAATCTCTTCTCTATGAATCGACACCAGGGTTGGTAATTGATTTATAAACTTGTTATCCTTAGTCATAATAACTGTCCACTGATATTACCAACTGAAGTTTTGAACTAAAAAATTGATGTTAAGAGAGGAATGGGTTTATCTTTTTCTCTCTGCCGATTGAAGTTTCAGGACCATGACCTGTATATACTATTGTCTCTTCATCAAGGGTTAAAAGTTTGGTTTTAATGCTTGAGATAAGGGTATCATAGTCACCACCGGGCAGGTCAGTTCTGCCGATTGAGCCTGCAAAAAGAGTGTCCCCTGCAATGAGAACCTTGTCTGTTAAAAGACATACACCGCCACGTGAATGTCCCGGAGTATGGATAACCTTTAAGGTAATGTTTCCAAATTTTATTTCATCATTATCTGCAATATGTATATCAGCCGGAGGGGAGTTTTCAGCAGTAAGTCCAAAGGAACCTGCATGCTGGGCAATCTCTGAAAGCATGGGTTCATCTTCCGCATGTATCATAAGCTTTGCCTTTGTAGCTTCTTTAAGCTCTTTGTTTGCACCGATATGATCAAAATGACCATGGGTATTTATTATGTATTTTACTGTGAGTTTATCCTTAGCAAGGGTCATGAGTATTCTATCTGCTTCATCTCCTGGATCTATGACAACAGCCTCTTTTGTATCTTCACATCCAAGTATATAGCAGTTTGCCATTATGGGACCTACTTCAAGCGTTCTAATTATCACAATATTCTCCTTAATAGTTTTATTCTATATTTTTCAGTATGCGTATTTTATCAAGCACGCCATTAATAAAAGAAGCTGAATCTTTGGCACCAAATTTTTTTCCTATTTCCACAGCTTCATTAATTGTAACACTTGATGGAATGTCCTGGCATTTTAATAGTTCAAAAGCTCCAATGCGCATAATATTTTTATCAACAGAAGACATGCGGGACAGCTTCCAGTTTTTTGAACAACTGTCTAAAAGAGAATCCAACTCTGCTTTATTATTTATAACTCCTTTAACCAGCAGAAGGAAAAAAGGCTTAGTACTCTCGGTGATCTTCTCTTCAAAGCTTAGGCAAAAATGATTTATCAACTCTTCTAACTCTTCTTGATCTTCTTTTTCTATTTCAGACCCGTCTGGATCAGCCTGATTTTGATCAGACTGGTTGCTCTCTAAATAAAAAAGCGCCTGCAAAGCTAATTCTCTTGATTTTCTGCGATAACCCACTGTTTTTATTAATCTTTCTAAAAATTTTTATAAGTTTACTGAGAGGTTTGCCATTTCAACAGCAGCAAGTGCTGAATCAAATCCTTTATTACCTGCTTTTGTACCGGCACGTTCAATTGCCTGCTCAATTGTTTCCGTGGTAAGAATTCCAAATATTACTGGCAGATCATGGTCAAGACTAACGCTTGCAATCCCCTTGGAGACTTCAGCACACACATAATCATAATGTGAGGTTGCTCCTCTAATTACTGCCCCAAGACAGATAACAGCATCATACTTGCCAGTAAGAGCCATTTTTTTTGCTATTAATGGAATTTCAAAAGCTCCGGGTACTTTAACAAGTGTAATATCTTTGTCCTCGGCACCACTTCTGGTCAAAGCATCAATAGCTCCGCTCACAAGTTTTTCAGTAATAAAATCGTTGAATCTGCCTGCAATGATTCCAAATTTCTTCCCATCTGCTTTTAAGCTTGCTTCAATGATTTGTGGCATTTTCTATCCTTTTATATTTTTGTTATTAAATTATTCTACCATTGTGAGGGTGTGCCCCATTCTCAACTGCTTGCATTTGAGATAACCTTTGTTATACTCATTGGGTTCAGTTTCAATGGGTACCTGCTCAGTAACACTTAATCCATATCCTTCAAGCCCTACCATTTTTTTAGGATTATTTGTCATGAGTCTCATTTTTTTTATGCCAAGGTCAACAAGTATTTGAGCACCAACGCCATAATCTCTCAGATCATCTTTAAACCCAAGTTTTCTGTTTGCTTCAACTGTATCAAGACCTTGCCGCTGATATTCATATGCCTTAAGTTTATTGACAAGACCAATACCACGCCCCTCCTGCCTTAAATAGAGAATAACTCCAGAACCCTCTTTCTCCATGGTTTCCATGGCTTTATGAAGCTGGTCA
The DNA here is from genome assembly GCA_964565415.1 of uncultured Desulfobacterales bacterium. Classification (GTDB taxonomy): domain Bacteria; phylum Desulfobacterota; class Desulfobacteria; order Desulfobacterales; family Desulfobacteraceae; genus JAIOSM01. The sequence continues at coordinate 16,860 of CAZMEX010000011.1, forward strand.
GCACAGTCGCATCTTAAAGATCCAAATATATCTCCTGTCATACACTCTGAATGCACCCTTACAAGGATTTCCTTTTCAGGATCAATCTCACCTTTTACCATGGCAATGTGAGTAAGGCTGTCAAGATCATTTTCATAGGCAATAATCTTAAAGTTGCCTCCATATTTTGTTGGCAATTCCGTCTGTGCAGCTTTTTTAACAAAAGATTCTGTTTTAAGTCTGTATTCAACAAGATCTGCCACTGTGCAAATGCCTATACCATGTTTTTTGGCAAATTTTTCAAGGGAAGGCATTCTTGCCATTGTGCCATCGTCATCCATGATTTCGCAGATTACTCCGGCAGGTTTCAGCCCTGCAAGGCGGGCAAGATCAACAGAGCCTTCAGTTTGCCCTATTCTTACCATGACACCGCCTTCCCTTGCTCTTAAGGGAAAAACATGCCCCGGCATGACAATGTCAGAAGGTTTTGCATCATCAGCTACAGCAGTTAAAATGGTATGGGATCTGTCACCAGCTGAGATACCTGTGGTTACACCATTCTTGGCTTCAATGGATATGGTAAAACCTGTTTCAAATTGTGATGTGTTATCTTCTACCATCATTGGCAAATTTAGTGTATCAAGCATTTTTCCTGTCATGGAAAGACATATCAAACCCCTACCATGTGTTGCCATGAAATTTATAGCTTCAGGGGTGACAGCCTCAGCTGCCATGGTAAGATCCCCCTCGTTTTCTCTATCTTCATCATCAACAAGGATGACCATCTTCCCTTGTTTTATATCTTCAAGCGCCTGTTTAATTGTTAGATGCAGCATTATTTTGTATCCTTAAATTGTTTATAAAAATCCTTTTCTTGCTAAAAGTCCCAAACTGATATCTTTGTGATCACTATCAATGATATCTCTATTTTCTGTGCCTGAGCTTTTATCTAATATCTTCTGGACATATTTTCCCAACATATCAGTTTCAATGTTAACCTTATCTCCTGTGTTTTTCTCCTCAATGGTTGTTACCTTAGCTGTATGAGGGATCACGCTTATTTCAAAATCCTTGTTTGAGCACTTGTTAATAGTAAGACTTATTCCGTCAATTGCAATAGAGCCCTTTTCAATCATTTGATGGGCAAGTTTTTCCGATACATTAATGGTTATGATCCAGGCATTACTTTTTTTCACTTTGGAGGCAATGGTACCTGTCCCATCAATGTGACCGGAGACAAGGTGTCCATCAAGTCTGTCACTGAGTCTTAATGCTCTTTCGATGTTTACCTTTGTTCCTGCAGAGGCTTTTTTAAATGTAGTAAGCTCAATCGTCTCCGGAGCCATATCAACTTTAAATAGATTTTTTTGAAGACTGACAGCAGTAAGGCATGCCCCATTGACTGCTATTGAGTCCCCAATTTTGGATTCTGAAAGATTAATATCTGTTTCAATGGCAAGAACTGCTCCCTGATTATTTTTGTCAATCTTTTTTATTATGCCTGATCCTTCAATTATTCCGGTAAACAAGCCATATCTCCCTATATTACTTTAAATATCCCTGGATTAGAATATCTTGTTCAAACCTTGAGACAGTGATATCAGAAAGAGTTGCTGCATCTTTCATTAATTCTGGTCCTTTTCCGCTGCAAATTGGCACACCATCACTGCCCCCATAAATTTTAGGAGCAATGAAAAAGCAAGCCTTGTTTATAAGTCCTGCCTTTAAAAATGCATTTATAACAGTGCTGCCACCCTCCACAAGTAAACTAACTATATTCATTTGTCCAAGTTTTTCAAGGAGGAAAGCAAGATTAAAGTTGTTATTTTTTAAAGGAACTTCAATTATTGTTGCACCGGCATTTTGTAAAGATTTTTTCTTTATGGAAGATGCCTGCCTTGAAGTTGCAATTATGGTCAATGCATTTGATTGCTGGGTTAACATCTTTGCATTTTTATCAATTACAAGATCAGGATCAAGAATTATTCTTGTGGGATCTTTTGAATCAAAATTGTCAATTCTTGCTGTTAAAGAAGGGTTGTCAGCTTGGAAAGTTCCTGCACCAATTAATATGCCATCGTTTTCATGTCTTAGTTTGTGAACATATGCCCTGGAGGATTTATTTGTAATCCATTTTGAATCACCTTTAGATGTTGCAATCCTGCCATCAATGGTTGAAGCACATTTTAGAGTTACAAAAGGTCTTTTGCCATTGCATGAATACCAGGCAAAATCTTCAATCAATGTCTCAGCTTTTTTTTGAAGAATATTAACATCAACATCAATGTTATTATCCAGTAATCTTAAAATTCCATTTCCGCTTACATGGGGGTTTGGATCTTTGCAACCCACCACAACACGCCTGATATTGGATTGAATAATTTTTTCAGTGCAGGGAGGAGTTTTTCCATGATGATTGCACGGCTCCAATGTAACATAGAGGGTGCTTTGTTCTGCATCGGAACCTGCATCATCTATTGCTTCAACTTCAGCATGGGCTAGTCCTGCACCCTTGTGCCATCCTGTGCCTATAATGCTGTTGTTTTTAACAATAACAGCACCTACTGCCGGGTTTGGTGATGTAAATCCTTTACCTTTTTGAGCCAGGGATAAAGCGTGTTTCATATATTCTTGATCATTCATTTGATTTGATCTCAATTTGGTAACCCAATTTTAAGCCAGCTTATGCTCAGGATACCTTGGCAGGTTGCTTAGGCTTATGTTTTAGTTCTGGTTTTTCTCTTTATGCAGAATAATGGTTTTCAGCTCCTGAACAAAATCATCAACATCCTTAAATTCCCTGTAAACAGATGCAAATCTGACATAGGCAACATCATCAAGCCTGTGAAGTTTTTCCATGATTTTTTCACCGATTAATGTGGAAGGGACCTCTTTATCATTGTCTTCTCTTAATTCGCGCTGAATCTCTTCAACAAGCTCTTCGATTTGATCAATGCTTATGGCTCGCTTTTCACAAGCTTTTTTTATTCCTGACAGGATCTTATTTCTGTTGAATTCTTCACGGTTGTTGTCTTTTTTTATGACCATTACAGGGATATCTTCAACTCGTTCAAATGTTGTAAACCTTTTTGAACACTCAATGCATGCTCTACGCCTGCGCACCTCAGATTTTATCTTTCCCTGGCGTGAATCTACGACCCGTGTATTGGGCTCACCACAATATGGACATTCCAACTTAGCACCTCCTTATTACAGGTCTGGTTGAATAAGGGCAATTCCTGCCTGTTCAAACATCTCCAAGGCAAGGGGATCATTGTATCCATCCTTGAAATACACTTTTTCTATTCCAGCGTTAATAAGCATTTTTGCACAAATTGAACAAGGCTGGTTTGTACAGTAAAGAGAAGAACCTTTTACTGTTATCCCATGGTTTGCAGCCTGGATAATTGCATTTTGTTCAGCATGAACACCACGGCACAGTTCATGTTTTTCTCCCGAGGGCACATTTAAGCGGTCTCGCAAACAACCGGTTTCAATACAGTGTGGAACCCCTGAAGGAGCACCGTTATATCCGCTTGTTAGAATTCTTTTTTCTTTGACAAGTATGGCTCCAACTTTACGCCTTGTGCATGTGGATCGTGTGGCAACAAGGTCAGCTATGTTCATAAAATAGACATGCCAGGATGGTCTATCAAGGGGATTGTTATCCATAATTTTAACTTCAGACCTTTTTATATAGTGGAAATTCAGTACAAAGTTCCTGCATTTGCCGGGCAACTTTACTGATGTTTGCAGGGTTATCTATTACATCAAATATTGAATTTGCAATAATTTCCATCTGTTTATTACCCATGCCGCGGGATGTAATAAGTGAAGTTCCTATTCGTATACCGCTGGTTATAAAAGGTTTTCTGGTCTCATTGGGTACTGTATTTTTATTGACTGTTATGTTGGCAGCTCCAAGCCTTTCTTCTGCGTCTTTTCCGGAAATACTATTATTTGTGAGGTCAGCAAGCATTAAATGATTGTCTGTTCCATTGGAAACAAGTTTTATCCCTCTGTTTATCAGAGTGTCTGCAAGAACCGAGGCATTACTCACTACCTGAACCTGATAATCCTTAAATGATTGTGATAAAGCCTCTTTAAATGCCACGGCCTTTGCTGCAATAACATGCATTAAAGGTCCTCCCTGAATACCAGGGAATATGTGGCTTGAGATTTTTTTACCAAGGTCTGCTGAAGATAAAATCAATCCACCCCTGGGACCTCTCAGGGTTTTGTGGGTTGTAGAGGTTACAACATCAGCATGGGGAATTGGAGACGGGTGAACACCCCCTGCAACCAATCCTGCAATATGGGCCATATCAACCATGAACAAGGCATCTATAGATTTAGCAATTTCAGAGAAACCTTTAAAATCAATGATTCTGGGGTAGGCGCTGGCACCTGCAACAATCATTTTGGGTCTATGCTTTTTTGCAAGTTTTTCAACTTCTTTTAAATCAATTGTTTCGGTTTCAGGAGATAGTCCATAGTGTACAAAATTAAAAAGCCTGCCTGAAAAACTGACATTGCTTCCATGGGTCAGGTGACCTCCATGGGATAAACCCATTGCAAGAACAGTATCGCCAGGTTTAAGCAGTGCAAAATATACAGCCATGTTTGCCTGGGAGCCGGAGTGGGGCTGGACATTGGCATATTCTGTGCCGAAAAGCTGTTTTGCGCGCTCTATTGCAAGGTCTTCAGCCTTGTCAACATGAACGCATCCTCCATAATATCTTTTTGAAGGGTAACCTTCGGCATATTTGTTGGTGAGAACAGAACCCTGGGCTTCCATAACTGCCTGGCTGGCAGTATTTTCCGAAGCAATAAGGTTTATCCCAAGCTCTTGCCTTTGCTCTTCTGCTACAATTATTTGTTTGATTTCAGGATCAACAGCATTAAGGTCATTCATGTTTTTTCCTAATCACATCTTAAATTAAAAAATAATTGATTGATTATGTGGGTTGAACCAGGCAATATCTGATCTGCTATTGATCTGTCAGCTGTCTATGGTCTTTATGCGCTGGAGGTGTCTTCCACCTTCAAAGGGAGTTTTAAGCCAAGTTTCAACAATTTCAAAAGCAAGGATATCGCCTATAACACGTCCTCCTAGAACAAGGATGTTGGAATCATTATGCAGCCGGCTCATTTTTGCACCAAAGATATCGCTGCACAAGGCAGCTCTTACTCGTGGAAAACGGTTAGCAGTCATTGACATACCAAGCCCTGTACCACATAAAAGTATTCCTTTTTCAAACTCATTATCAGATACAGCAGTTGCAACTTTTTTACCAAAATCAACATAGTTAACCGATGCATCGCTTGAAGTACCAATGTCTGTAACACTCAATCCATAATCCGTAAGAAATTTTTTTATTTTTTCTTTGAGTTCAAAAGCAGCATGGTCACTGCCAATTATTATAGATTGTTTGTTGTTTCTGACATTCTCAGCATTCACTTGCTTACCTCTATTTTATGAGTTTGCCTTAATATAATCAATCGCATCCTGTACAGTTAAAAGTTTTTCAGCATCTTCATCTTCTATATCAATGTTAAAAGTTTCCTCCATTGACATTACAAGCTCAATTATTGCAAGGGAGTCAGCTCCTAAATCTTCAATAAGAGAAGCTTCAGGGATAACATCTTCAATATCAACATCCTGTAGTTTCTGTGCTATTACTTTTTTAACCTTTGTTTCAACAGTCATAGGTCAGGTTAGTCTCCTTAAAAACATTCATCTGTCATGATTATTCATCATCATCTTCTTCTTCAGTTTTATCTACTACAACTTGTCTTCCTTTATACACTCCACATTCAGGACATGCAGTATGGGGAAGTTTAGGTTCCTGACACTCAGGACATAGAACAACAGTTGGGGCGGCAACTTTTTGATGAGTACGTCTTTTTCTGCCCCTGCTTTTTGAAGATTTCTGTTTTGGTACAGCCATTTATTTTCTCCTAGCCATTATTATACGTTACATAAATATATCAACTTAAATAAAACATATACTTTTATCTTAAACTAAAAAAAAAGTCAAGATTTGCTGAGGACTCATCTGAATATTGCCATAAGAAATTTGATTTTACACTTAATATTTGTTGGCTATTGGTTTAATAACCCCTGCTGCATCTGATTTTCTCGTCCTTTGGCAAATGAAGATTCCAATTAATTAAAACATGCTTGCACTTTATGGGTATGCTAGTATACATTTAATGATAAAATTTTAATTACAGGAGCATAACAATGCTTGGTATTATAGGTGGCACAGGTTTATATACCATGGAAAACTCAGAGATCAGGAGAGAACATGCCATAACAACACCTTTTGGAAAACCCTCGGCACCAGTGGCTGAATCATATTATAAAGGCAACAAGTTTTTTTTCCTGCCCCGCCATGGCAGTAACCATGATTTCTTGCCCCATGAGGTTAATTACCGGGCCAATATTTTTGCCTTGAAATTATTGGGTGTAACCAGTGTGATTGGTGTTTCAGCTGTTGGCAGCTTAAAAGAAGAGATTAAACCAGGGGATTTCTCAATCCCGGATCAATATTTTGATTTTGTAAAGGGTAACAGGGAGAGAACGTTTTTTGGTCAGGGTCTTGTCGGGCATATTTCTACAGCAGAGCCGGTTTGTGATCGCTTGAGCCGGCAAATCCTTGAAGCAGGCAAAGAGCTTGATATGCACATACATACAAAAAAAACCTATGGGTGTGTTGATGGTCCTCGTCTTGGCACACGGGCTGAAAGTTTTTTTTTAAGGGGTCCTGCTGGCTGTGACCTTGTGGGGATGACAAATATACCCGAAGCATTTCTGGCAAGGGAAGCCCAGATTTGTTATGTTAGCTTAACCATTGCTACGGATTATGATTGCTGGCTTGATGATCCTGCACAGCATGTTAGTGTAGAGATGGTATTTTCCCGTTATGGTAAAAGCATGGAAAGGGCTGAAAAACTGATAAAAAATTTTCTTGCCAAAAAATTTGATTTACTGGATTGCCCTTGCCGTAATGCCCTGAAAACTGCTATAATTACACCTGTTGACACTTTAAGTGATAATAAAAAAGAGATGCTGACAATTTTAAAACAATGACACATTTATCAGTAATTATCCCATTGGGACCCCAGGAGACTGCCCATAAAACTTTAATTTTTGATTTGGATTTGCTGCCTGCTGGCACGGAAATTATATTTGTGGGAACAAAGGGTGCTGAACCGCCTGAACTTGCGGGCATAGGGCAGAAAGTCTTACAAAAAAAACTCCCATCTTTAAAGGTTTGCTATTTAACATCACTGGTTGGTCGGGGAAAAACATTGAATAAGGGGGCCATGGCTTCTACTGGCACTTTTCTCTGGTTTCTCCACGCTGATTCGAGGCTCAATCCCTCCACGATTTCACTTTTATTTAATGCCATTGAGAAATGTCCTGAAGCTCTCTTATATTTTAATTTAAAATGGATAAACGATGGTCCAAAACAGATGAAGATTAATGAGATATGTGCAAATCTTCGTTCTTTTTTTCTTAAAATTCCATTTGGGGATCAGGGGTTTTGTATCCGAAAAGATCTTTTTTTCAAAGCAGGGCAATTTGATGAACAGGTGCACTATGGTGAAGATCATCTTTTTGTATGGAAAATCAAACATCATCAGATTCCAATACGTTCTACAGGAGCAAGTCTTAGAACCAGCGCAAGAAAATATAATAATAAAAACTGGTTAAAAAGAGTGCTCTTTTATCAAAAGGTGTGGATTAGCCAGGCTGTGCGGGAATTATTTAAATGAGCAGAGACAACCTTTTGATAGTATTTGCAAAAAATCCTGAGACAGAACCTGTGAAAACAAGACTTGCAAAAAGGCTAGGGCAAAAAGCACAAAAGATATATGAGAAGATGCTGCTGCAATCTATTAATACCCATAGTTCAGCCCCCTATAAATTTAAACTGTTTGCCCTGGGAGAAAAAGAGTATTTTCTAAGGTATCTTGCCAAAGATCAGGTGGAGCAACAAGTGGGTAATAATTTAGGCAAACGGATGTTTAATGCACTTGAAAAAGAGTTGTGTGATTATAAAAAAGTTATGATTACAGGCTCAGACATTCTCCTGGATCAACCATTTATAAAAGATGCTTTCAAATTTGAAGATTGTGTTGTAGGTCCTTCCTGTGATGGCGGGTATTACCTTGTCGGGTTAAGCAGGATAGAAAATATTTTCCAGGATATCCCATGGAGCACTCCTGTTGTGTTGGAAAAAACAAAGCAGCTTATTTTGCAATTCAAGTTAAACACCCGTTATCTCCAGGAAAAAAGGGACCTGGATGATTTTGAAGATTATGTTTACTATCAAAGCAGGGGGTTGATAAAGTAGTATTTTCATTGCCAGCACCTCAAAATTAAATATCACCATGCTATCCCTCTATTTTCTCAAAAAATTTATTGCTCCGCCATAAAAGATTTTCCATGAAAACAAAAACTTTATTTAATCCTTGACTTTTTGAGAAATGTTCATTATTATCATGAAGATTGCGCTGTATTACGTAAAGCGCATGTACAAAGGTTTCATCCGAAAGGCGTATATCCCCGACAATAATGTTGGTATTACCCTTGAGTTAGAAACTGGTATTATTTTATTTTTTATTACAGGAGAGTGCCAATATGGCTAACGGTATTGTAAAATGGTTTAACGACTCAAAAGGTTTTGGATTTATTGAACAGGAAGACGGAAAAGATGTATTTGTACATCACACAGGCATTAATGCAACAGGTTTTAAATCATTGAATGAAGGAGATCGTGTTTCGTTCGATGTTGAAGAGGGACAAAAAGGCCCTGCAGCAACAAATGTAACTGTATTATAGTTAACCATTTTATTGCTTGAAAATTAAATGCCCTGGACAAAATATTGTCCAGGGCATTTTTGTTTATGGAAGAGTCCTTCCTATTGTGTAAGAAAACCCTACTCTATTGTGAAATGACCCACCAAGGCATGCAGCTCCTTTGCAAATTGGGAAAGTTGCTTAGAACTTTTAGCAATGCGGTCTGAACTGGTCGACACATGGGCAATTGAACCACTTACTTCATTTATGTCCCGGGCAATTTCAGTTGATGCTGCAGATGTGTTTGCAACATTTGAACTTACTTCCTGAACAGCCTGGGCACCCTCGGATACATTACTGCTGATCTCTGAAATTGTGCCGGTCTGTTCCTCCACCGCAGCGGAAATATTTTTAACAATATTATTAACTTCACTGATAACTTTAGCGATCTCTTTGATATCTTCCACCGTGGATGCAGTTGATCCTTGTATCCAGTCAATATTTTCCTTTATTTTTTCTGTCGCCTCAGTGGTCTGGTTGGCAAGGCTTTTTATCTCATTGGCAACAACTGCAAACCCTTTTCCTGCTTCTCCTGCACGGGCAGCTTCAATGGTTGCATTTAAAGCAAGAAGGTTAGTTTGTTCCGAGATGTCAGTTATGGTTTCTGAAACCTGACCTATTTTCTGGGCAGCATTCCCAAGATCATCGACCCTTGAAGAAGCAGAATCAACTCGTTCAACTGCTGTATTTGAAATATGGGTGGCTTTATCAGCATTTTGTGCAATATCCTTACTTGTTTTGCTCATGCTGGATGTTGATTCAGCAATTAACTGAGTATTTGTTGTCAGCTCCTCCATGGCTGCTGCCACCGCATTCATGTCCTCGCTCATGGTTTTAGCGTTCAGATCAACATTGGAAATCTTTTCAGAAGAGTCACCGCTCTCTTTGGAAAGTTCCTTTGCAACACTATTCATCTCCGAGGAAGATTTATTAAGGCTGAGGGCTTCCTGGTAGATGTTTTTCATGCTGTCTTGCAGTGATTGGGCAAAAATATTCAAATTATACCCGAGAAAATCAAGCTCATCCAGCTTGTTTTCAGGTTTGTCTGCTGTATTAAATCTTTTGGTCAAATCTCCTTGTTTCATCTCTTTAGCTGTATCCGAGGATTGCAAAAGATTTTTAACAATGCCGGAGATTTGAAAAACAGTGATCACCATCAGAATTATTCCTAGACTTAAACTGAATAATTGAAAGGCAATCAACCGTTTTACTTTTTTTTCTGAAAGTTCCTGAAGCATCCCGACAGCTTTATTCATCTCTTTTAAAAGTGCTATATTATTATTTTTAATATATTCGAGACTTACTGCAGGATCTCCCTTTTTTTCAATGATATTTTTAATATATCCTGAGAATGGACTCCATAGCTCTTTTACCTTGCCAAGTTGTGAAAGTGCAGGTTCTGAAGATTTTGGAACAGGTGCATACTCTCCTCCTAAATCAAGGGAGAGAGGTGCCTTGCCAGAATCAAGCAGAGAGTTCAATGTAAGGTCAAAAATTTCCATTGTATTTTTAGCACCTGACAATAACTTTTCTTTCCCATCAGCTTTTTTTGCAATGGAAAATGAAAAAATCTCTTTTGACATTTTTTGTGACAGCATGCGTTGCCTGCCGGCAAGATTAATAACAAGACCATCTGCTTTTTGAGCTGAAGTTGTATACCATGTTACCAGAAACATGAATAAAATTATAAATGACAAGCCTGCAACAATTAAACCTAATCTATATCTTATAGCCATTGTTATATCCTTTCGTACAAGTTGGGGAATTATTCTCTATATTTATCATAAATCGTAAAGGTGTGCAAACGATTTTTTAAAAAAAATAATGAAATGGTGTGGTATAAGATGCCACAACTGATAACGCAAGGCAATGAACTGCTGCATAAATAATTTAATAGATTTCGTTTGTATAAAAAATTCAACTGATGTATAATTTTTTATATAGTAATTTGATTTCGTAAAAATTAATCACTGAATATCATAAAAATTTACGGAATATTCTTCAGATTTTACATCGGATTAATTATGGATATCACAGAAGCTGACAGCGAAAAAAGAATAAAAAAATACATTGCAAACATGCCCAGCCTTTCAACAACCATTGCAATGGTACTGAAAGTTTGCAACAGCCCAGACACAACTGCCAATGATTTAAACAGAGTAATCGCTTTGGACCCTGTATTAACAGGGAATGTGTTAAAGCTTATAAATTCTGCATACTATTCAATGCGCGATCGTGTAACCTCGTTAACAAAAGCTATAATTATGCTTGGAATGAATACAATAAAAAACCTTGCCATAAGCACAGCTATTCTTGGTACTTTAAATAAAACAAAACCAGTCAAAGTATCGTCCATTGATGCGTTTTGGGAGCATTCCATCAGTGTGGGAACAGCTGCAAAGATTATTGCATCAATGCCCGAACTTGGGTTGAAAAACAGAGACGAATTTTTTGTTGCAGGGCTTATGCATGACATAGGCAAGATACCTTTAATTAATTGTTTTCCAGATAGTTATGCCCTTGTAGATCAGGCTGTTCAGGAAGATGGTGTTGCAATTATCCGAGCGGAGAATAAGTTTCTTGGGGTAAATCACTCTCAAATTGGGAAGCAGATTGCTGGGAAATGGGGTATTTCAGGTGCTATTTATGAAACAATATGTTATCATCATTTTAGCTTTACTGCTGATGTTGATAATACGCAATTGGTGCAGGTTATCGCCCTTGCAGATATTTTTGCAAAAACTCTTGGCGGAAAAGAGGATAAAGGATTAACAGGAGAACCTGATATGGTATGTAAGTTGAATGATTCTTTATTGATTAATATGCTGGATAAAATGAATATAGATCATAACAGCTTGTTAGCGATTAAAGGAGTAGTTATAGATGAACTTGAAAAGGCAAAAGAGTTTTTACATATAGCTCAAAAAGGGTAACAATATGAGAATAAAATTTTGGGGGGTCAGGGGATCCATACCATGTCCTGGACCACAAACTGTAGGATATGGTGGCAATACCATGTGTATTGAGATACGGTTTGATAATCCTGATCGGCTGTTTGTTGTGGATGCAGGATCAGGTATAAGGGAACTTGGCAATGATATTATGAAAAAAGATCACCCCAAGGGCCCAATAAAGATGGACCTTTTATTAACCCACACCCACTGGGATCATATTATGGGGTTTCCTTTTTTTGCACCTCTGTTTATTCCTGACACTGAATTGCGGGTGTTTGGACCTGTTGAGTTTATTAAAAATGAAAAATTAGAAAAAATTGTAGGTGGTCAGTTAGAGTATAAATATTTTCCAATCAATCATGGTGAGCTTAGATCAAGTATTGAATATATAGATTCTAAAGAGGGAGTTATAGACCTGGGATATGATGAAATTAAGTTAACTGCTAAATATTTAAACCATCCGATTCGCTGTTTTGGCTATAAGTTTGAATATAAAGACAAGATAGTATGTACAGCTTATGATACTGAACCATTTCGAAATTTGTTTTTTTTATCTCCTGATGATCCTGCCTATGATGAATCAAGGTGCAGAGAGGGAGAGGAGATAGCAGACAAGATGAACCAGGAAGTCAGTGATTTTTTTGCAGGAGCAGATCTTTTGATTCATGATGCACAATATACTGAAGAGGAGTATAATGAGTCCAAGGTTGGCTGGGGACACACTCCCATGGAGTACGCCATTAGAGCTGCAAAAAAAGCAGGAGTTAAAAAATTAGCTCTTATCCACCATGAACCGCTCTATTCAGATGAGAAAATTGATGGATTGTCAGAAAAACTGTGCAACTCAAGCGATTTAGAAGGTATGCAGGTGTTTTTTGTCAAAGAGGGTATGGAAATTGATATATCGCACGAGGAATAATGGATGAAAAACTCAAAAGCCACAGTGCTTGCTGTTGATGATGAAGCTTATAATCTGAAAATAATTTCATACCACTTGAAAAATGAAAACTTTGAAGTCATTACAGCTGGTGACGGGCTCGAAGCCTGGGACTTATTAAATAATAATCCTGAAAAATTTGATGCAATTCTTTTAGATCGCAGTATGCCGAAAATGAGTGGAATGGAGCTTTTGAAAAAAATAAAATCCCATAAGCTTTTCAATACAATTCCAGTGATTTTTCAAACTGCAATGAAGCACCAGGACGATATTTTGGAAGGTCTTCAAGCTGGTGCATATTACTATCTTACAAAACCATATAAAAGAGATGATTTAAGAAACATTGTAAATGCTGCTGTTTCTGATTCCATTAAATATCAAAAGCTTAAGGGTGAGACTGCTAAAGTTTTCGCAGCTTTTGCATGTATTAAAAAAGGAGAATTTGAAGTTTATACTCCTGAGCAGGGCGAACAATTATCAGCTCTTTTATCAAGCGCCTGTCCAAGACCTAAGAAAATTGTTGTGGGGCTATGGGAGTTGATTCTTAATGGGATTGAACATGGGAATCTTGGGATATCCTATGAAGAAAAATCAAAGCTGAACCAGGATAATCAATGGCTTGAAGAAATTCATCGGCGTTTGTCTCTAAAAGAGAATGAAACAAAATCTGTTGAGATTCAGATGAATCGCTATGAAGATTCCATAGAGTTTATTATTCAGGACCAGGGTGATGGTTTTAAGTGGCACAACTATTTAGATCTGTCACCGCAAAGAGCGTTTGACAGCCATGGCAGAGGAATTGCCATGGCATGTACCTATAGTTTTGATAAAGTTGAGTACCATGGTAGTGGTAATTTGGTCTCAGCAATTGTCTCCTTAGAAAATAATTTAGAACAGTGAACTCTTCAGAGAAAACCTTTACAAAGCATATTTCCTGCCTTATAGTATCTTAAAAATTACGTTGGAGTAATATTCATTTTAAATTGATTCTTAAGTAGTATTGGAGATATATTTTGAATAAAATCTTAGTTCTTGCAACCACAAACAGAGGAAAAACCAGGGAAATTCAAAATATGTTAAAAGATTTTCCTGTTATAATAAAAAACCTTGATGATTTCGGACCTATCCCGGAAGTAACAGAAGATGGTGAAACCTTTGATGAGAATGCTTATAAGAAATCATCATTTACTGCAAGGGTACTTGGCTTTCCGGCATTGGCTGATGATTCAGGGCTTCTTGTTGATGTACTTGGCGGAGAACCTGGCATCAGGTCAGCAAGGTATGCAAGTAAAAACGCTACTGATAAAGAAAATCTTGAAAAGGTGTTGGAAAAAATGCAAGGTAAAGATAATCGTAAAGCCTCTTTTAAGTGTGTGCTTTCCCTTGCCATACCAACTGGAGCAGCTCTTACATACGAGGCAAGCTGCCAGGGGGAAATTCTTTCAAAACCTGTAGGTGATAATGGTTTTGGATATGACCCTGTTTTTTATTTTCCCGGACTTGATAAAACATTTGCCCAATTGAGTATTGAGGAGAAGAGTATGGTCAGTCACCGGGGTAAAGCTTTAAAAGAGCTTGTATCTGAGTTTGACAAAGTCCTTGAGTGGATTGATATTCATATGCCCTAGTTAATATATGATCATTAGAGGCTGCACAATCCCAGGGGAATTTTTCATGTATTGGTTAAGATTGCTTTTTAAGAGGGAATTATGTCTTTTTTTAAACTTGTAAAAGAAAACAGAAGCTGCAGACGGTTTGATACCTCTGTTAAATTAGATAAGAAAATATTAACCAAACTTGTTGATCTTGCAAGAATGTCTGCATCAGCAGGTAATATGCAACCTCTGAAATATATTCTCTCTTCAGATGAGAAGAAGAATAAAGAGGTTTTCTCCTGCCTTAAATGGGCAGCATACCTGAAAGAGTGGCAGGGACCTGTTGAACCTGAGCGACCAACAGGTTATATCACTATTCTTGGAGATAAATCTGTTGCAACAAATTTCTGGTGTGATCATGGAATAGCAGCCCAGACTATTTTGCTGGGAGCGAGGGATAAAGGTCTTGCCGGGTGTATTTTTGCAGCCATAAACCATCCTAACTTAAGAAGAGTTCTTAAAATTAGTGATAATTATGAGATTCTTCTTGTAATTGCCATGGGAAAACCAATTGAAAAAGTAGTTCTGGAAGATGTTGGCAAGGATGGTGATATTAAATATTTCCGTGATGAAAATTCAGTGCATCATGTCCCTAAAAGATCACTTGATGAGATAATTATCTCTTCTTATTAGTTTGAAGATTTTTCTTGTAAACCCTTTTCTTTTAGATCATAGACCAGCAGAGTATGATGCTTTTTCTGTTCCAACAGGGCTTTATTATATTGGTGCACTCTTAAAAAAACATGATTTTGATGTACAGATAGTTAACCTTGCACCTCAGGAGCAACCACTTGCCTATCTGAAAAAACGACTTCAAAAAGAAAAGCCTGCCATAATCGGTTTCTCAATTCTAAATGCCAGCAGATTTGCAGCCTTTGAAGCTGTATCAGAGGCAAAAAAAATAGATAAAAATGTGAAAATAGTCTTTGGTGGTCCCTGTGCAACTTTTTTATGGGAACATTTTTTCAAAGTTTTACCTGCACTTGATTATATAGTTGCAGGAGAGGGTGAATTTACCTTTCTTGAGCTTGCTCAAAAGATCAAATCAGGCTGTGTTGATCAAGTTGGTAAGATAAACGGTCTTTATTACAGAGAAGGCGGCAAAATTGTAAAAACTGAAACAAGAGCGCTGATTGCAGACCTTGATATACTCCCCAATCCCGCAATATTTTTTGATTTTCAGTATCTCTCTTTATCACGAGGCTGTCCAGGTAAATGTAATTTTTGCGGGTCGCCAAGGTTCTGGGGGAGAGGCAATGTGAGGTTTCATTCGCCTGGATGGTTTGTGGATCAAATTGAGACACTGTATAAAAAGAGTATAACTCATTTTTATTTCTCGGATGACACCTTTACAATGGATAAAAACAGAGTAATTGCAGTTTGTAAAGAGATAATCTCAAGGGAGATCTGTATTACCTTTGCTGCAATATCAAGGGTTGATTTCATTAATAAAGAAACTCTTTTTTACATGAGAAAAGCAGGGTGCATTCAACTTAGTTTTGGTGTTGAAAGTGGCTCTTTGCAGATACGACAAAATCTTGGCAAACCAGTATCTCAAGAAAAAATTATTAAAACATTTAACCTGACATGTTCATATGGGATTTTACCAAGAGCATACTTTATTTATGGTTCCCCCGGTGAAACTCTGGAAACAATAAAAAAGACCTGTGACTTAATTCTTGAGATAAAGCCTTTGAGTGCAATTTTTTATCTTCTGGTTATTTTTCCCGGGACTGAATTTTATTGCAGACTTCAAAATAAATCTCTTATATCAGACAAAATATGGAATAAGAAGATTGAGGATATTCCCTGGTTTGAGTTTGATTCAAAGCTCTGCTTTGAAGATGTGAAAAATTTTGGAGAGAAGCTTAGGAAAACTTTTTTTGAAAATCTTGACAAGTTTGCATTGGATATTAAACTTGTTGATATAGATGAGCTCTATGCCGACCATGCAAAATTTTTGTCAAGGCTTGGTATGACATTCAGCCATGGTGAATATAAAGACAATAAGTATAAAGAAAACAATGATAATACTTTTATTGCTGAAAAGCTTTTTATTAGAGCTTTGACATATAATCATGACTTGGATGCCTACCTTGGGCTTGGGATGCTCTTTCAAAAGCAGGGACAATTTGCAAAGGCACTAGCTTTTCTTGAAAAAGGGTTGGAGTTTTTTCCTGACAGCTTTGATTTGAATATCTGTACCGGAGTAACTTTGATGAACAGAGGAAATTTTACGGCTGCTTTAAGTTATTTTAATAAATTTAAAGATATTTCAACGGTAAAGCAGTATATTAATATATGTAATAAGAAAATGTAAGACAATTATTATTGGATAAAAAAATGAGTGATTATAAATTAGCAAATATTAGAAAAAAAGAGCTGAAACTTTCAAAAAAAAGAGAAGAGATATTAAAACTTGAGCCAGACGCAGCGATTGATAGCATTTTGAGTTCTTTACAACCTGCTACACTCATTCAGTCTTTTCCCAGCCAGGATCTCTATTTTCTAATGCATTCAATTGGGGGGGAAGATTTTATTCCTGTTTTGTCCCTATCTTCCTCAGAGCAGTGGGAATATATTTTAGATATGGATATATGGAAAGATTACAAACCTGATATAACCAATATGACTAAAGTTTTAAGTCTGCTTTTTCAGGCTGATTCCAAACGCCTCATGCGGTGGTTTGTAAAAGAGAAAGTTGATTTACTGGAGTATTATTTTCTAAAAAACATGGAAATAAGAATCCGGGAGCATGATGATGTACCACCAGATGAAGATGATTTTCTCACATTTGATGATAAATTTTATTTCAGGTTTCCAGAAACCCAGGCAGATGAAAAAGAGAAACCCGTGCAACAGTTAATTACTGATATGCTAGAGAGTGTTGCAAAAATGGATATTTCAGTATTCCATGCACTTTTACTTGAGACATGCTCTGTATTGGCACCCGAAGTTGAAGAGGAGCAATTCAGGCTTAAAAATGTCAGGCTGGCAGAAAAAGGGTTTTTACCTGCCCATGAAGCAGTTGGTATTTATCAGCCAATATCTTCACATAAATTAAAAAAGAGACCCGTGGGTAAAAAAGAATCTTATAACCCTGATATCCCCATGGTGCTGCACCATACCTACCAGTTTATCAAAGAGGATAACCTTTTTGCAGCAACACTTAAACAGCTTGGCAATGCTGCCCTTCTGGATTTACAAATCGAATTTGTATCAATAGTAAATAAAATAATATCTGCGGATAAAATTAAAATTCGTGCCCGGCAGGACCTTGAAAAAGTAATAGAGAAAGCGTGTGGCTATCTTTCAGTTGGCATTGAAAAATTAAACAAGAAAAATCCTGAATTGGTGGTGGAAAAATATTTTCTTGAAGATATATTCAGGGCAGGGTCACGGGAGATTTTAAGGCTTGGTCAAAAAGTAAATAAGTGGCATAAAAATAGTTTTTCAAACAAAAACAATCTGCCATTAAGTTTCCTTGACGAAAGATGGCTTGGTGTTGTTGGCGGGCTGATGCTTGCAAGACCTCTTTTTTTCGATAGTGCAAATGCAGAAGAATCATATAGAAATTTTAAATCATTACAGGAAACTTTTGATGCAGCAGAGGAGATTGAAAAAATTATTGCCACAGATAATATACTTAAAAAAATGGATGTTGATGTACAATCATTTTCCCGGGGTATTCTAACATATAAGTCTCTGTTTTTTACCTTGTGGGCAAAGACCCGTATGAATCTTGAAGATTCATTAAGCCCCATCCCTGTAAATGAGTTCAGAAAATTTTTTACAGCCCTGTTCTTAAATAATGATAATAAAGAATTTAAAAGCCATGCCATAAAAAAGGAAGATTTTCTTTTATGGATATCAGAAACAAGTAAGATAGATCGTGGAAGAATACCAGAGAACTTTATCCTGGTTGTGAATGAAATGTTTGATGAAATAGAAGATGAGTATGGATCTGTTAACCCCAATGATCTTGATTTCAGGCTTATTCACCATTTTTTACTTATGTGATTTTAATGTATGATCTCTATCTTATAACTGTCTTGACCCACACCAGGAGCAGTATCCCTTATCTCTTTGAGTTTAACATTTTTAACTTCTTCTTCGAGTATTTTTTTTGAAGATATCCCCTGAATTATTGTTTTAGCCATAATAATGCCTCTTGCCTCTATAACGGGGTTACCAGGATTGTTCTTTATCCATTTAAGTATGTTCTCTCTTGCAAATTCAAGATTTTTGATTTTTAATTTCTGTTTCCCGATTTTTTGGGTCAACTCTTTTATTTGTTTTATAAGATTATTATTTGTTTTGCTGCATAATTCAAGTTTTTCCATGGCAAGTTTACCATCAGCTTTCAACTCCATCAGCTTTTTTTTTATGGCTTCAGGGTATTTTATCTCCTCCCCCCCTTTTTTTAAAGAGTTTATTTTGGAGATGATCCTCTGCTTAAATATGTGAGAGTTATTCTTGATCTTAGTATATTTTAAAATTGTTTCCTCAATCTCTTCTCTTTTTTTTTCATTTTTATTTTGTTTGGCAATCATATCCTCAAGGGCTTCATTAAAATTCGCAATTGAAATTTTATTTTCCTGCAGCTCTTTTTCAGAAAATATATCCAAACCAACTCTTATAGTGCTTGGTTTGCCTTTTTCTGTTCCAATATTTTTAACAAATACACCCATCTTTGATGTGATTTTAGAAGAGATTATTTTCCCGGCTTCCATGGTGCACCTGCCTCTATTTTCAATGGTTGCATCTATAATTTCTTTTTTAACCACCACGTCCCCCACACAGCTGATATGGGATTTATGAATAAATGTAGCAGATAGATCCCCATTGACTAATATTTTTCCACTATTGATACCATCTGAAATTTTTATATTGCCCTGGGCATCAATAATACCATCGTCAATAGCATTAGCTTTAATATTATTCCCTCTTACCTTAAAGCCACTATTAATGGACCCTTTAATATGAATGTTACCTTCATAGTCAATGTGACCGGTTTCATAATCAACATCTCCATCAATGATATACTCTTCCTGGACGCAGATTTCACCACCGTGGGAAATTTTTGGATGCCCTTTAACTGCAGCTGATACCTGCAAATTATTTTTGGAAAATTGCGTCCCTTTTCCTGCTTTTATTTGAATATCACATACAGGCTCCACAGAAACAGTCTCACCATAAATATTTTTACCCGGCTCTGCTTCAATCATTGGAGTTTTTATGGCTAAAACCATATCTTTTTCAACCTGGGGGATTATTCCTCTATCTTTAAAATCAATTTGACCATCCATATCAACCCCACCAGCTTTTAAATGCTCTGTTTCAAAGAAAAAATCAATCTTTGCATCTTCTCCCTGAACAGGTACAATACCCTTTGCAATCCTGAAAGGTTTTTCCTTAAATACAGGTGATTTTAAAAAGCTGATAATCATTGGGTCGGTGACTACTCCTGAAATAATATCTTTATCAATTAGAATATCCTTAATATCCTTCACTGTACAACGTTTATCAAACTGGTCTGTTTTAATAAGAAATGCAGCTAAAAAATCAGCTGTAATTTGTAATTTTAAACCATGGGATACCAGCTCAGGCTCCAGTAATAATTCCTCTTTGTTTTTAATGGTCTTCTCTATTTTTTTCAGCAGTTTTTTTTGCTCTTTTAAAACCGAATCGCGCTGTTTGCCAGTAATTAAACCTGCTTCAATAAGCATATCCCCAACAAGTTTTGGTTTTCTGCTTGATAAAGCTTTATCACTCTCCTGCTCCTCAAGAATAAACTCTAAATTATTTTTACTGATTAAACCCATTTTTATAGCAATGCCACCGAATTTTATTTGCGGGTTTGAATCTTCTCCCATCAAAGTACTCCAATAAAGATTTTATGAGGTGGTCTAAACAATAGCAGCCAAAGTGTTTGAAAATTATTCTGTGTCTGCCCTGCGATTTTCAAGTTGAATATCAAGTTTTTTCAATTTTTCAATTATCTCATTCTTGTTTTTAATATCTTCAGCATTTTTCTCCAGAATTCTTTTTTGCTTTTGAAGGCTCTTATTTTTTAAGTCTATTTTACGAGCAAGCTTTGAACATTTTACAGCTAACTCTTCTTTTTCTTTAATTAATTCATTATATTTTAAATTATTTTCAACCATGTAGCGTAGAAGAGCTTTGCTGTATTCAACGCTGACTTGATCGTCAAGCAAAGCATATTGGTTCAAATATTGTAGTGCCATGGAGAAATCAGGATTTGGGTTGCTTTTGTGTGAATATAACATGGCAAGCTGTAATAATACTTTTTTATGGTTTCTATCAGAAAAGGTCTTATCAGGTTTTGATAGTAATTTCTCTCTTTGGGTGATCTCATTTTCAAATGCGTTGTCACCCAATGCATAGTAAATAGATGATAAATGAGAATACATTAATTGCTCCGGGCTTTTTTTCAAGGTACATGCAAAAGGAGACATAAACAAAAAAGTCAGGAACAATCGAATAAAAATATTATCTAATAGTATCTTCATAAATTCATCTCAAAGGTTATCCAGTTTTCTTCTATCAGTAAGGAAAACACTCCCTTTAAATGTCTTTGCATACTCTTTTATTTCGGCAGCAAGCTCGCCTATCTTAACACTGCTTAAACCCAGGTCATTTTTATTTGTTACAACTGCAATTGAAATTGACATGATAGGAAACTTGTCAATTGTCCCCTTCCTTGTTTTTGATATTATATAACCCTGTTCAAGATCTTTTTCATCATAAAATGTTTTGATCTTTTTATCAAACTCATCTAAAATTGCCTGGCAGATTACTTGATATTTATCCGAGGGAACAATTGTAACAAAGTCATCACCGCCTATATGCCCAACAAAAAAACCAGATGATATTTTTTCTATCACAATGTTTTGTATAACATCGCCTGTAAATTTGATTACATCATTGCCCCTTGCATATCCGTACCTGTCATTAAATGATTTGAAATTATCAATATCTATAAGGCAGAATGCAATTGGTTTTTTGCCAATAACCTGCTGATGTAAAAAATTCTCAACTGCCATGCCTCCGGGCAATCTGGTTAAAGGGCTGGTATCAATATCTACTGCTTTAAGTTTTTCAAGCTGTCTTGCCATGGAAGTTAACGCTTTAGCCAGCATACCAAATTCATCATTCTGGTTAATTTCCGGAACAAAATCAAATTGATGGCGGGAAAATTTTAAGGCTGCGAGTTTTAACTGATTTATGGAACGAACAACATGATTTGTAATTAATAAAGCTGCTCCAATTCCCACAATGATACCAAGTATGGAAAAAAAGGCTACAACATAAAAAGCTTTTTTGCTGAAAACATTAGCTTGAAACGTTTTTTTTGTAAGACTTCTTTTGGTATCAGACATCATTGTCTGTATTGTATCCAATTGAGCATTTAAATTTTTTTTAATCTTTTTTCCATTATTGGCTTGTGCCTGGTGAAGAGCCTCTTTCTCAAGGTCAAACATGGCAAAGTAAAAAGAGTTATATCTATTATGTAAGACTCTTATTATTTCTATTTTTTTTCTGTCTGCCTGGGGAATATCAGTTAATCCTTTTAAGATTTTCTTAAATTCAAAATCTCTTTTTGAAAAAAGCGTTAACATCTCTTCGTTTTTTAAAATCAGATATCGCCGGGCACATGATTCCTGGGCAAATAGAGTGTCATGTAGATTGTCACACGCTTCGATAATGGCAATATTAGTGTTGACAATTCCTCTGTTAATATCACTGAGTTCATTTAAACTGGAGAGTGTATACAATGATAATATGATAATAATTAATGCCAGGGGAAGATAACCCAGGGTCATTTTAGTGGCTATGGTTAATCCGGAAAATTTTTTCATATTATCTATAATATTCCGATAATTCTAGTTTATATTTTACTCAAAATATGGAAAAAACTAAACAATCATTCACCCTTTTGATAGTAAATTTTTCAAATAAAAGCAAGGTTTAAATTTATAAGTAGTATACTTAAATAAAAAGGAGTTAATGAATTACACATTAACCCCTTATATTATTCTGTTGATATTTTAAGTAAGCAATTGTTGCGGTTTGTCTGGATTATAGCATAATCTACAGCAGTCAAGGCAGCGATTTGCCTCTTTAATGGCATCTTCTTCAGGCAGAACAAGGTCAACTTCTATATAGGAATCCAACCTCTCCTTAACAGGCAGCTCAGGCATTTTAGCTCTTTTGCTTTTTTCAATGCCCTCCACCTTAGTAAAAATAGATTCGCGGATACGTTTTTGTCGTAATGAGTCTGGTACAGGGGTAATCTCTTCTCCCTTTAAAAACATATCTATTGATCTTGCAGCACGTCGTCCTCCACCAATTGCTTCCACAACAAGGGAAGGTCCTGTTGCCGCATCCCCCGCAGTAAATACATAGGGTATTGTGGTTGTTAATACTTCAGGGTCGTTTTCAATGGTGTTCCATCTTGTGAGCTCAAGCTCAGTCATTCTCGGGTGGGGATCATGTTCTTTAAATGATGCTTCAGGTGATTGTCCGATTGCTGTAATAATTGTATCAACATCAATTAATGTCTCGGAGCCTTCAATGGGCTCAGGTCTTCTTCTGCCACTGTCATCAGGTTCACCAAGTTCCATTTTCAGATATTCAAGTTGAGTTACATGCCCTGAATCATCTCCCACAACTTTAGTAGGGGCTGCAAGAAAAACAAATTCTACTCCCTCTTCTTCAGATGCAACTATTTCAACTTCATTGGCAGGCATCTCATTTCTAGTCCTTCTGTAAACAAGATAAACTTTTTCAAGCCCGATTCTAAGAAGTGTTCGAACACAATCTATGGCAGTGTTACCACCGCCTATTACACAAGCTTTTTTCCCAAGTCCCAAACTTTCGCCCTGGGAATTTCTTGCAAGAAAATTAATTCCTGTAAAGCATCCTTCAAGGTTTTCACCATCTATTCCAAGAGAGTAATCTTCCCATGCACCAATGCCTAAAAATACAGCACTGTATCCAGAAGCAACCAGGGAACCCAAACCAAAATCTTTTCCAAATTTAACATGGGTATAAGCATTTATACCCAGGTTCAGTATACCGTCCAATTCCCAATCAAGCACTTTATCAGGAAGTCTGTATTCAGGAATTCCATATCGTACCATGCCACCAAGTTTTGGCATTGCTTCAAAGATAGACACTTTATGTCCAAGTCTTCTTAAAAAATATGCGCAGCTCATGCCAGAGGGTCCGCTGCCGATCACAGCCACCTTTTTACCAGTATCAGGAGCACATTTAATGGGAATACGTGAGCCTGATTCCATCTCAAAATCTGAAACAAAACGTTTTATCTGGTTTATTGAGACAGGTTCATCTTCAATTCCTCTTCTGCATTCATCCTCACATGGATGGGGGCAAACCCTGCCGCATGTGAGAGGAAGAGGATTACGCATTCTTATCACCTGCACTGCCTCTTTATATTTACCCTGTTTTGCAAGGGAGATGTATCTTGGGATATCAATTTCAGCAGGACAGGTTTGGGAGCATGGTGCAAGGGGATCATTCTGCTGATTTAATTTTAAAAGTTTTTCAGATAGAGTTCTTACCTCAATTATTCCCTTGGGACAAGCTGTTTCGCACGCTCCACAGCCCACACATTTATCATCATCTACAACAGGAAACCCTTTTTCTCCTATAATAAGAGCATCAAATTTACATGCTTTAACACAATCGCCAAGCCCTAAACATCCAATATGACAATCTCTCTTGCCGCCAAATACAATATCCATTGCCCTGCATGAATTAACACCAAGGTAATTATATTTGTCAGTTGCACGGGTTCCACCATTACACATATTATATGAAATTGATGATTCAGCAGTTCCCACAGGCATTCCAACAATTTCAGCAATATTTTCTGCCTTTTCACGACTGGAGGAGATCACACACACAGTTGGAAGAGCATCGCCGGACACAACAGCCTGGGCAGCTGAAGAGCAGCCAGTATATCCACATCCGCCACAATTGGCACCTTCCAGATTATCTTCAACAAGAGCAATTTTAGGATCTTCATAAACATAGAAAACTTTTGAAGCAAAGCTTAGTACGATACTGCATGCAGCACCTATACCGAGCATAAACAGAAAAGATTCAATCATAACTTAAAACTCCTGTAATTTATATTTACGCCATGCCTTTGAAAGCAAAAAAGGAGAGGGCAATTATTCCGGCTGTAATCAAGCCTATTGAAGTATCCTGAAGCGGCTTTGGAACTCTGGCTATATTAATTCTCTCCCTTAAGCCTGCAAAAAGAATCAGTGCAAGACCAAAGCCCACAGCATAACTGAAGGAAGAGACAATAGTCTCAACAAAGGTATAATCTTCTTTAATATTTATCAGGCAGACACCCATAACAGCACAATTTGTGGTAATCAAAGGAAGAAAGATGCCAAGCCCTGCATAGAGAGCAGGTATGCTCTTTTTTAAAAACATTTCAACAAATTGAACAAGGGATGCAATTACAAGAATAAAAGAGACAGTTCTCAAGTATTCGAGATCAAGTGTTTTTAAGAGATAATGGTCCACCATCCACGAAATAACACCTGCCATAACCAATACAAAGACAACTGCCATTGCCATACCCACAGCCGTTTCCATCTTGTTTGATGTGCCTAGAAATGGACAATTTCCAAGAAATTGGGCAAGGAGAATATTGTTTACGAAAATACAACCTATAGCTAATACAATAAGATCCATTTTTATCTCCTTTTATTTTTTCCCTACAATGTTCATGATACAGAGCAGTAACCCCAGACAGACAAAGGCTCCAGGTGCTTCAACCATGAAGGTAAATGGCTCAAATGAAGGTCCAAATAATACTATTGGAGTTCCTGTCAATGTAATTGTTCCACTTCCTAAACCCTCTCTTACAGAACTTATGGCAATCAGAGAAAGTGTATATCCTATTCCCATGCCTAGTCCATCTGCTATTGATAAAACAGGTGGATTTTTACTTGCAAATGCTTCGGCACGTCCAAGCACAATGCAGTTAACAACAATAAGAGGGATAAAAATTCCAAGTTTTAAAAAAAGCGGGTAAGTATATGCCTGCATTAAAAGTTCTACAATAGTTACAAAGGTAGCTATGATAACAACAAAGCATGGAATCCTGACTTTTGCAGGAATGGAATTTCTGAATAGAGATACAAAAAGGTTAGAAAAAACCAGAACAAATGTTGTTGCAAGCCCCATTCCAATGCCATTCTCAACTGTTTTTGTTACAGCAAGGATAGGACATAGCCCCAGAACTATTCTGAAAGGAGCAATCTCTGTCCATAACCCCTTGGTAAACTCTTTTGCTATGGATTGTGCCATAACTTATATTCTCCTAAATTATCTTATTTCATCTTATTAATAATTTGCGGTTTAAGTTTCAGGTAAAGCTCTTGTAACCGGGTAGCTGCTACACATACACCTTTTGATGTGACAGTTGCTCCGGACATTGCATCAATATCTCCACCACTGTTTTTTATTTTGAAGTTTGCATCAAACCCCATCCCTGCAAACTGGGATACAAAGGAGGTATCATCCTTTGCTCTGGAACCAATACCAGGCGTTTCAGAATGAGTTGTGACCCTGGCTTTAATTATCTTGTCGGTCTCAAGATTAATGCCGACCATTAAACCAAGATCTCCTCCAAACCCGGCTCCTGAAGCTTCAAAAGCCACAGCTTTTAAACCATTTTCAAGTTTAGCCGGAAAAAAAGTGATCTCTTTATCCTCTACTTTAATTTTAAAGCGCTCTTTTAAAGGATCATTGGTTGCTGTACTGAAAATGGCTTCAATGGCAGGAGCTTTCTGGAATTTTAAGACCTGGCTTTCTATTTTCTCTTCAGTTCCTGTTTTAAGGGCAGCAAGAACACCTCCTGAAACAGCTGTGATAATTGTCAGTACCATAATCATTTTTATCATTTCACGCATTGTTCACTCCCCTTCCCAGAGCTTTTGGTCTGATAAAGTCAATGAGTGGATTAACAAGATTTGTTAAAAGTATGGCAAGAACAGTTCCATCAGGGTAAGCTCCAATATTTCTTATCAGGATAATCATAGTACCTCCGAGGAGTCCATAAATCAGCATGGGAATCAGATTCACCGGAGAAGAGGAATTCTCCGTGGCAAGAAAAACAGCACCAAATAGTGTATAGCCTGAAAACAGATGAAACATGGGACCTGCAAAACCTTGCGGATTTGACATTTTAAAAATCAAAGCAGTGATAATAATTCCTGCAATATAAGAGATTGTTATCTCCCATCTTATGTATCCTCTGACTATCAGGAAAACTCCACCAATGATAAGACCAAGTCCAAATGTAGTACCGATTGAGCCAACCTGATTGCCCATAATAAGATCCTTGATGGAGAAAAAATCAAGGGCAGACACTCCCTGATGTTTCAGCGCTGCAAGTGGAGCTAACGCCTTAAAATCAAACTCATAGTTTAAAAGAGCAGCATCTGCATCAAAATATCCCGGCCATGAAATCATTAAAATTGCAACTCCCACAAGGACAGGATTAAAAGGATTTGCACCAAGCCCTCCATAGATCTGCTTGCCAATAACAATTGCAACCAATGCTCCTGTGACAACAACCCACCATGGAGTTGTAGCAGGGAGCATCATGCCAAAAAGCAGACCAATTAATGCAGCATCATAATCCATAATCGAGATGGGTCTTTTCATTGCAAAGTTCATAACAAGCTCAAAGAACATGCTGGCTGATATTGCAAGCAGTATGACACCAAGAGCTGGCATGCCAAACTTCACAATACCAAAAATAACAGCTGGCATTGCAGCAAGGATCATGTTTAAATTCATCTTACAAATTGAATCGCCGTCATGCCAGAAAGGAGCATGGGATACTGTAAGTTTTATTCTTTTAGTCATTGAACACCCTCCGTTTCAACCTGGGCTTTTATTTTTAATAGTTCATGCTTTCCAAGCTTTATATACTGGAATATAGGTATTTTTGCTGTACAGACATAGCTGCATAATCCGCACTCTAGGCAGGATTCAAGGTCAAAGGCTTCTGCTGCCTCTTCAAACAAGCTTGCTTCAAGCTGACGTACAAGAAGGTTGACAGGAATATTTGCCGGGCATGTTTTTATACATTTGCCACAATTGATACAGGCAGAATCTGAAACATAAGGTATCTCGTAGGATGCCTGAATGGTTATTGAGTCCATACAGGGCTGTACCGGATGATAAACCGTAAATACTGAAAACCCTCTAAAGGGCCCTCCAATTACAATCCTGTCCTGCTCATTAATATGAATGCCGAGTTGTTTTAAGATTGATATAACAGGTGTTCCAATTGATGCTTTTATCCGTCTTTGCACACCATCTTTTCCTGTTACACACACAAGTTTTTCAAAATGAATTTTTTTATCCCTGTATGCCTTTGCAATGGAAACAACTGCTTCAGTTCCTATAAAACAAACACCCTCATCTTCACATGTCCTGCCTTGGGGTACAATTGTTCCCAGCTGATTTTTCATTATCATTTTTGGAAGAGCATCAGGATAAAATTGTGATATATTAAGCACTCGCATCCCAGGGATTTCAGTCTGAACAGCAACACCTTCCGGAACAACTAAAATAATTTTTGCAATTTTTGTTAACTTTTTAAGGATTTTTATGCCTTCTTTTAAATCTTTTGATTCAGTTGTCAAAAAATACTGGTTTGTAGTGGATGAGATATCTTCATCAACTCCTGAGATAACAAGGGTGTGTATTTTTCTTTCTGGATCAGCAAGGGTTTCAAAAGCAGGAGCACCGGGTAATAATTTTAATAATTTTACAGCAGACTCAAGTTCGAATTTATCTGCATGCTCCTCAAAATTATTAAGAAAATCACTGTTTTCTTCAACTGCTATTACCAAGCTGGTTTTAATATTTCCAAATTCACCGGCATAGGACTCAATTTTTTTGATTACTCCTGATACTGGCACAATTGTGTATTCTGTGCTTTCTTTATAAAGGAAAAGCTTCTCTCCTTTTTTAACTGTGTCTCCCTCTTTAATAAGAGCAATTCTTAAGCTGTCCAGAGAGTCATTCAGCAAAAGTAAGATATTCGATGGTATGGGAACGACAATTGGATCTTTAGGGTCAGCTTCCACCACATCATATTTCAGCCGGGGTTGGAATAAGCCTGTAAAAGGTCGTTTAATCATTTTTTATCCTCGTTTTGTAAGTATATAAATCATGGTGAATGGCATGAATTACATTCCACCGGACCTGCCTCAGACTCTTCGTGGCATCCTTTACATTGCATATGAAACACATCGGCTCTGCCTGGCATATCATCATCACCAGCTTCGTGGCATTCACTGCAGTTGTAAATTTCATCATCTTCAAGGTTATGGTGGCACTCCATACAGTCCAGACCATATTCTCCCAAATGTCCTGTATGTTCAAATAAAACTTTACCTGCTTTATTTTGAAACATTAACCGGACCGGTTCATCGGGGTTAGGAGGTGAAAAGGCTGCATAGCAAGCAATCCCGGCGATAAAAAAAATAATCATTAAAATTACGGAAATCTTTAGACTGGATTGTGATGTCATGATACTCCCTCATATTATTAGAGTCTAATCTCTGCACTAAGCAAAGTTACAGCACAATCAGTGTCATATATTAAAAAAAATAATATATCAAGAAAAAAATTTTATATTTATTATCTATTTTGTATCTGATTTGGTTTAACAATTTTAATGAGGAAGGGCTTATATTTCCAATTTTCAGCAACTTTATTATTTATTTTTTTTATAATAAAAACAGCTGAAAAAAACAGGGAGAATCCAAAAAACATGGAGGTTAGATTTTGATCTGTATTTAAAGCAAAAGCTATATTTTCCCCGGTTAAAGCACCAATAAGCAGGAGGGAAACAGGAAAAACATAAAGCATAAATGTAAGGAGAAGCATGGGTCTGGTTTGTATTCCAACAACAACTCTATCTCCTTTTCCAGCATTTAAAGTATTTTTAACCTTAAAATGCATTGTATCTTTACTGTTTAATATTTCACAATTATCTTTTGCAGCACACGCATCACATGCGGTTGTTCTAACGGTTTTTATCCAGGCGATTGACTTGGTTGCGTTTGTAACCACACCCTCTTCTTTTACCATAATAGAGCTATCCTGCAGGTGGGTTCAGGCATATAAACTAAGACCCTGGGATTCTTGTCTCTATTCTGCCAGAAGTTTTTGTTTTGCCTGTAAATATTGTTTGTCAAGTCTCTGGTTTTTTTTGTCATGCCACTGTTTCAGGTTTGACTGCTCTGCAGTGCTCCTGTTTAAAATTTTGCTCTTTTTGTTAAATTATACCTCTGCTCAAGCAATTATATTTACAATTTGCCTGGTTTGCAGCTCTTGTTTCTGATAGGGAGTTGGGAAATGCTTTAGGCATAAAGGCTCCCGGTTTTCATTTTTGTGAGCATCTCCTTTTTTGTTATCAATATTGTCAACGGTTTTAAGCATTGACTCCCCTTCCCTGCTGATATTCAACTTAAAGGCTTTCTGGACATGATTTACAGCCTGATGATTCAAATCAGTTTTTGCAGCCTTTTGATTTTGTTGTTCAACTGCTGCCTGTTCTGCCCGGGGTGTTTTTATTACCTGTTGTCTCAAATGTTGGTTTTCACCCGGATTTTGCATGGAGTTTATTGTCATGGTATTTCCCTTTGCATCTATTTTGCTACCCTGGGATCCATAATAATTGTAAAAACAGATTTAGTCAATTTTATTTATTTTTTTCTTGACAAAAGTACACCACTGATATAGAACCTAAAAGTCTTTTTGACATGCTCCCCAGTAGCTCAGTCGGCAGAGCAATTGGCTGTTAACCAATGGGTCCGCGGTTCAAGTCCGTGCTGGGGAGCCAAAACAAAAAATGATGAACTATTAACAATTTTTTCTCACCATATACACAAAATTACACAAAAAATTTATTCATTAGATAAAAATATTATTTTGGAATTCGTAGATGAGAATTTACTTTGTACTTGACAGAATCTTATTTTTCCATGATATATATATAATACATTGTAAAAAAAATCGCTGGATGAAAACAGCTTAAAGGATAAACTCCCTCTATGGATATCACCACAGATAAAGTTATCTTAACCATTGATGATGAAGCATATATCAGGCAAAGCATCAGATCATATCTGGAAGATTTTGGTTTTACAGTTTTTGAAGCTGCAAACGGAAAAAAAGGTCTGAAAATTTTTAATTTAAATAAAATTGATCTTGTACTTTTCGATCTCAGGATGCCTGATATGAATGGGCTTGAAGTACTTAAAACATTACACTCCATATCTCCTGACACTCCTTTGATTGCAGCCTCGGGCACGGGTGATATATCTGCTGTAGTTGAAGCACTTCACCTGGGTGCCTGGGATTATATTTTAAAACCCATTGAAGATATGGATGTCCTTTTACATTCTGTTACAAAGTGCCTTACTGAAGCAAACCTTAGAAGAGAGAATAAAATTTATCAGGAGCGTCTTAAAGAGCTTGTAAAAGAAAGGACCAGGGAGCTTGAGCAGAGCGAAAAAAGATACAAGGCAATATTTGAGCACACAGGAACAGCAGCTGTAATTCTGGAATCAGATTTTACAATATCCATGGCAAATTCTCAGTTCTGCGAGATTGCAGACCTTAAAAAAGATGATATAGAGTTTAAAAAAAAGTGGCATGACTTTGTAGCTTATGAGCACAAGGAGATAATAAACAAATTCAGCAGCCAAATAGAGGAAGGGGCAAGTTCTGGTCCTGAACAGCATGAAATTTTATTTGTTAATAAAAATGGGGAGACACGGTTTACATACTCCACATTTGCCATTTTACCTGGTATTAATAAAATCACAGTTTCGCTGCTGGATATCACTGAAAAAAAAGAGGCTGAAAAGAGGTGGAAAAACCTTGAAAAACAATTAAGAAACGCACAGAAAATGGAAGCGATAGGAACGCTGGCAGGGGGAATCGCCCATGACCTTAATAATATTTTGAGCCCTGTTCTGGGATATTCAGAGATGACGATGATGGATGTGGAAGCTGATAGTAAGGTCTATAAGCAGAGTGAAAAAATCCAAAAAGCTGCGCTTCGGGCTGCTGATCTGGTAAGTCAGATACTCTCATTTAACAGAAGCAGCGAAGAGGAGAAAAGACCCATTAAAATCCACCCTGTTGCCAAAGAAGTTATCAAACTCTTAAAAGGCTCAATACCATCTACAATTAAAATAATCGATAAAATTGATAGAAATTGTGGGTATATTGATGCTGATCCGACACGTATACACCAGGTTATAATGAATTTATGTACCAATGCGTTCCATGCAATGGAAGAGATCGGTGGTGAACTTACCATATCCTTAAAAGAGGTCTCATTATCAAACAAAGATTTAACCAACCACCCAAATCTAACTTTAAACAATTATCTCGCCCTTAAGATTTCAGATACTGGCTATGGAATGGATGATAAAACCCGGGAGAGAATTTTTGATCCTTACTTTACAACAAAAAAAGAGGGTAAGGGTACCGGACTTGGACTTGCCACTGTCTACAGCATTGTAAAGAGCTATGATGGTACTATTTTTGTAGAGAGCTCATTAAATCAGGGCACCACTTTTACTATTATGCTCCCTGTTGATTATTCAAAAATAAAAAAAGAGACATATATTTCAAAATTAAATATTAGAAGGGATATAAAGGGAGGGAAAATCCTTTTTGTTGACGACAATAAAGATATTGTAGAAATGTGCAAAACAGGTCTTGAAGAGATTGGTTATAAAGTAAAAGATTTCTCTTCAAGCATTGCTGCATTGGAGTGTTTTCAAAAACAGCATCAAAATATAGATATTGTAGTTACAGACCAGACAATGCCTGACAAGACAGGTGTTGAGCTTGCCAGGGAGATGAGGAAAATTAATCAGACAATTCCAATTGTTCTTTGCAGCGGGTATGCAGATATAGTTGACCAGGGAGAAATAGATACAGCAGAAATAAGCAAATTCATTAAAAAACCTCTTTCCGTGGATGAACTTTCCAATGTCATTCAGAAGATCCTTAATGGTTAAAAATAAGCTCGATATGATAAATCCAACACTTAAAAAAACCATACTTATTATTGATGATGAAGTTTATATTAGAAAGAGTGCAAAAAGTTTTCTGGAAGATTATGGATTTAAGGTGATCGAGGCAGAAGATGGGTGCGAAGGGCTTGAAAAAAGCAAAAAAAATAGACCGGATTTAATTTTATGTGATCTTCGTATGCCAAGAATGGATGGTCTTGAAGTCCTTGAAGCTGTGACTCAAAGCCAGCCTGAAACCCCCATAATTATTATTTCAGGTGCAGGAAATATTAAAGATACAGTAAAAGCACTCAGGCTTGGTGCCTGGGACTATATAATCAAACCCATACCAAACATGGATGTTCTTTATCATGCCATAAACAAAGCTTTTGAGCGGGCTGATTTTATCAGGGAAAAACATCAACACCAGATAAATCTTGAAAAAGCCAATAAAGAACTTAATATCTCCCTTGACACACTTAATCAAACCAGGGATAAACTTGTACAATCTGAGAAAATGGCAGCATTGGGTGAGCTTGTCGCAGGGGTCGCCCATGAAATTAATACCCCCATTGGAATTGGCGTTACTGCAGCATCATTCCTGGATCAAAGAACAAAAGAGTTTGGAAAAAAATATAAATCAGGAGATTTGAAAAAGAGTGAGCTTGAATCCCACTTGAAAATTGTGGAGGATATTTCCAGCACTATATTAATCAATATGGAGAGGGCAAGTGAGCTTATCAGCAGTTTTAAACAGATTGCCGTGGATCAATCAATTGAAAAACCAAGGCTTTTTAACCTGCATAATTATATTGAAGGTGTTTTATTAAGTTTAAAACCAAAATTTAAAGAGACAGGTCACACAATTGAGCTGTCATGCCCTGTTGATATTGAAATAAATTCCCTGCCAGGTGCTTTTTACCAGATAGTGAATAACCTGGTTTTAAATTCACTTCTCCATGGGTTCAGGGGGATCAGAGAACTTAAAGGCATGGACAAAGGTAGAATTGATATGGTATTCACTCTAAAGAATAATTTTTTATATTTTATATATAAAGACAACGGGGTTGGCATGACCCAAGATCAATGCATGAAAATATTTGATCCTTTTTTTACAACAACACGGGGACAAGGGGGCACAGGTCTAGGCATGTCGATTGTTTTCAATTTGATAACACAAACCTTAAAGGGCAGTATTGAGTGTGAAAGTTCAGAAAATAACGGCATCGGATTTCAGATCCAAATTCCCCTTAAACCAGGTTTGGCCTGTTGACTTTTTTTGGGTAGGAGTGGGGTAATTAAATATGCAGATATTTAATCCTTCAAGGTGGTATCTTCACCCTCTTTTTATCTTCACATGTTCCACCCTTGCCCTGGCAGCTTCCCTGCTTATTACAGTCCAATGGTACATGGAAATTACAGCAGGGCTTGAAATAGTAGTGAAAAGATTCAATATTAACCCTGAGCTGATTTTCCCATCAAAAACAGGCATGATTCTTCTTGTTCTGACTGCTTTGATAACAGTGGTGCTGACAGGAATTTTACTTGCCTACATATATTATCAAAAAACAGTTGATCTTTTCAGGCTCCAGCATAATTTTATCTACAATTTTACCCATGAACTTAAAACCCCGGTAACATCTTTAAAAATATACCTTGAAACTTTTACACGACACAACCTGGAAGCCCAGGACATCAAAAAATATTCAGAATATATGCTTCAAGACATTAATAAACTGACTGAAAACATTAACTCAATTTTAAACCTTGCAAAAATTGAAAGCAGAAGCTATGGATCAGAACTGACAGATGACAGCCCAACCAGGCTTGTGGAAAACTTCTGTAAGAAGAATGCTAAACTTTTCCATAATTGTGAAATAATCATTGAAGATTCTAAAAAAGAGAATTTTATCTGTCCTGTAAACCTGTTTTTATTTGAAATGCTACTCATGAATATTGTTTCCAATGCAATAAAGTACAATGAATCTGCCAACCCCTTTGTAAAAATCAAATTTCATTATTTAAAACACAAAATAATGATTGAATTTATTGACAATGGTATCGGCATAGAAAAAAAAGAGATAAAAAAAGTATTTAGAAAATTTTATCAATCAAAAAGAGGGGAAAAAGAGGAGGTCGAAGGAAGCGGATTAGGTCTCTATCTTGTTTTTAATATTGCAAGAATTCATGATTGGAGAATCATGGCTTCCAGCAATGGTCACGGCAAAGGCTCCACATTCACACTTGTAATCCCCAAATTGAACCCTGATGATTTAGTAAGGAATTTTTTATGGAAACTTCTGAAAAGAAACGCATTCTGGTCATAGAAGATGAAAAGCACATAGCAGATGGTCTCAAGCTTAATTTGAAGTTGCAGGGGTATGATGTAAAAATTGCATCTGATGGAGTAACAGGTCTTAAAAATTGGGAATCCTGGCATCCAAATTTAATCGTACTTGATATAATGCTTCCTGTTATGGATGGATACTCTGTGCTGCGAAACATAAGGGCACAAGATGAAAAACTTCCTGTGCTGATTCTTTCGGCAAAGGGTAATGCTGAAGATAAAATAAAAGGGCTGCGTTTTGGTGTTGATGACTATCTTTCAAAACCATTTGATCTGGATGAGTTTCTTTTAAGAATTGATCGCCTTCTTACAAAACAAAACTGGTATCATAATAAGGAAGAAGATTTATACACCCAGGAAAAATATAGTTTTGGCGGGAATGAAATTGATTTTATTACCTACAAAGCAAAATGTAAAAAAGGAGAGATAATTCTTACGGATCAAGAGGTAATACTGCTTAAAATATTTATAACCAATAAAGACAAACCACTTTCAAGAAAAGAACTTCTTAAAGCTGGTTGGGGCTATTCAAGCGACACATCAACAAGAACCATAGACAATTTCATTGTACGATTCAGAAAGTATTTTGAAAAAAACCCAAAGAAACCACAATTTTTTAAAAGCATGCGGT
This sequence comes from uncultured Desulfobacterales bacterium, assembly GCA_964565415.1. Taxonomy (GTDB): domain Bacteria; phylum Desulfobacterota; class Desulfobacteria; order Desulfobacterales; family Desulfobacteraceae; genus JAIOSM01. Next base: position 52,363 of record CAZMEX010000011.1, read on the forward strand.
CCGTGGGATATATATTTAACCATGATGATTGAAAACGAGTGGTGGTCACAATTGTTATCATGGCTCTAATGTTCTGCCTGTAACCAAAGAAATAATAAAGATTTTTCCCACTGTTTGCGAAAATATGCTGATGCAGGCATCTTTTTGATTATAAAACACCCTCTCTTTGATAACTTCAACCCGGTGAAGATTTTCATTGAACCCTTTTTTAATATATTTTAAAAATGCCTCTTTAGCAGTCCATTTTTTTAATATCTCCTCAACAGAGTTGCCCATGCAGCTTATCTCCTTTTTGGTAAATGCAGTTTTAATAAAATTTTTATCCGGCTTTTGCCTGAATTGCTCGATATCTACACCAATATTAACATTTTTCTTTTTACATACACCAATAGATACCCAATTGCCTGAGTGGGAAAGAGATATTTTTATATCGGAAAAATCAGGCAGGAATGGAGCACCATATTTCTCATAAGAGATTATGATGTCCTCCAATTTGCCAAGTTTGTCAATATTATCCACAAAGGAACAAAGACAGCTTTTTAATAAGAACCGACCTGAAAGCCACTCCATCTGTTTTTTAAGGCTTTTAAACTTATTTAAAATTTGAAATTCAGATTCAGAAAGAAAATTTATTGTAAGATCATCCCTTTTTATTGTTTGATTTTTAACCATAAAATCGCCCTGGTTTAAAATATGATGCTTTTCTTCACAAAAAACTAATTTTAAAATTGAAGATATTTTACAACACCATAGCTTGATTTCAGGTTCATCCTTTAAAAGGATACCCATGATTTTCTTTTCAATAAACTGAATAATATCTGGATCCATGGCTGAATACTACTCCAATAGAAGAGCAAAATCAAATTGTGACCTTAAGATTTTTCACAACTTCTGCTGAAAATATCATATTTTAATTCTGCAATAACCTGCAAAACATCAAAGGCTTTAATTGTTATTTAGAATAGTGTATAGTTATTATAGTTATTTTATTTATTATATTTTTAAAAAAACACTTGACACGATGAAAAATCTATAATAACTAAAATAAATAGAATATCAAATTGGCTAATTTTAAGTAAAACAGAGGAGGCGTTATGGAAGATACTTTAACAGTTTTTACTGCAAGCAAGTATTGCAATGTTTCGTCAAAAACCATTATTAATTGGGTAGAGTCCGGTCATATCAAGGCGTATAAGACTGTGGGCGGTCATCGCAGGATAAAAAAAAGCGATCTCGAAGTTTTCATGAGGGATCAGGGGATACCTATTCCGGTGGAAGAGGATGAGGGAAACAGGAAGAAAATTTTAGTAGTGGATGATGACATGATCATCGTAGAATCCATTGTCCAGGCCCTTGAGGAGGATGAATTCAACTATGAGGTGATTTCAGCTTCTGATGGGTTTGAGGCAGGTCTTCAGGTTAATCATTTTAACCCTGATCTCATGATTCTGGATATTATGATGCCTGATATCAAAGGGTATGAAGTTTGTAAAAAGATTAAAACCAATGATAAAACCAAACATACAAAAATCATTGTTTTGTCTGCATATCTGGATGATGAAAAATTTAAGCAGATGAAGGAGAATGGTGCGGATATCTGCTTTTCCAAGCCCTTACCTCTGCCCCAGCTCAAAGAAGAAGTGGCAAAATTACTCGACTTAAAATAAGAGGAGGCAGATTATGAATTTAAAGGACTCATTGAAAAAGAAGAAATTTGTAGTAACGTCTGAGATACAAGCTCCTCTTGGTACTGATGAACCCCAGGAGCTTATTGACAACTTAAAAAAAATACGGGGTCGTGTTGATGGTGTCTCTGTTTCAGATGTTGAATTAGAAGGTGTTGTAGGTGATACCATTAAAACTTGTGACCTTTTAAAGCAAAACAGGTTTAATGCTATCTATCAGACAACAACAAGGGATAAAAATAGATTTCAGCTCCAAAAGGATTTGACCCTTGCCCATGAAACCGGTGTTGAAAATTTGCTGGTCTTTACTGAAGACTACAGAATTTCCGGAGACACACTCCAGGAGTCCATGTTTTTCCATGTGGATTCAGGAAAACTTGCATCGGTTCTTGACCATATGAAAGAGGGGCAGACCATTGATGGTAAGGAGTTGCCAAATAAAGTTGATTTTGTTCTTGGTTCAGGCGTTGAAACACCCTGGGGGAAAAATGTTCCCAAACGCGGCATGGAAGAGATGGAAGATATGATGAATGTGGGTACAGGGTATTTTCTCACCACTCCAATATTTGACCTTGACCAGTTTGACCGATTTATGAATCAGGTGGGAACTTTTAATGTTCCTGTTATTGCTGAAGTCATGATTCTCAGGACAGCAGGCATGGGAAAATTTTTAAACCGTCATTTTAAATCCGGGCTTATACCGGAATGGGTGATTAAAAAATTAATGGATGCACCGGATAAAACAAAAGCAAGCATTGAGTTGTTTGCAGATACTGTAAACAGCCTTAAAGATCTTTGCCAGGGTGTACATATTATCACAATTGGTGGTGAGGAAAAACTGGGACAATATCTCAATGCAGCAAACTTGAAATAGAAAACTTAAGATAAGGGAGAGCTTTAAAATGGAAGCAGTTATTAAAATTGATGAGCTTGTGCCTGAATTTAAAGATGATGTTCTATCTCGTATTCCAGATGCTAATTTTGACTTGTGTTTAACCTGTGGAACTTGTACCGGAGGGTGTCCTGCATCAGAGCAGTTTGATATGGATCCCAGAAAACTTATAAGAATGTTGAATTTTGGTATGGATGAGGAGGTGAAAAAAAGCAGTTGGATGTGGGTTTGCAGCATGTGCGCGCGATGCCAGAGTGTCTGCCCAATGAATATTGCAATACCGAAATTAATCTATAATATCAGGGGAAGTGTGGAGAGAAGCAAGCGCCCAAAGGGTATTTTGGGCTCATGTGATCAGCACATCAGAACCGGGAATGCCATGGGGGCAAATAAAGAGGATTTCAAGTTCACTGTGGAGGATGTTGCCGAAGAGATAAGGGAAGAACATCCCGGGTTTGAAGACCTCCAGGTCACTGTGGATCGTGCAGGTGCTCACATGGTGTTGAATCAAAATTCCAGGGAGCCTGTTACAGAACCTGAAGAGCTGGGACCGTTGTGGAAGGTGCTTCATATGGTTGGAGCAGACTGGACATATCCGTCAGTAATGTGGGGTGGTGAAAATTATTGCATGTTTCTTGCCGATGATGAGGGCTGGAAATATATTATGGAGGAGTTTGTCCACCATGTGGATAACAATCTGAAAAGTAAATATGTAGTCAATACAGAATGAGGACATTCATACTATGCAATCCTGGAAGGGTTGCGCAAATACAAAATACCCCATAATTTTGAATTGATAACTATAATCGAACTTTATGCAAAGTGGATAAGGGAGGGAAAACTCAAGGTAAACTCTGACTGGAACAGAGATATTAAAGCAAAGTTTACTTTACAGGACCCCTGCAACATTGGAAGAAAAAGCGGATCCAATAAAATTGTGGATGACCTGCGATTTGTAATTAAAACCGTGGTTGGTGAGGAAAATTTTGTTGATACTGTGCCCAACAGGGATAACAATTATTGCTGCGGAGGCGGAGGCGGGGCTTTACAGGCTGGATTCCCCGAGCCAAGGCGGGCCTACGGAAAAATAAAATTTAACCAGATCATGGCAACCGGTGCAAGCTATATAATTGCCCCTTGCCACAATTGCCACGCACAAATTGAGGATATTGGAGAGCATTTTGGTGCTGATTATCATGTTGTGCATTTATGGACAGTAATATGTCTTGCCATGGGAGTGCTGGGAGAAGATGAGAGAACTTATCTTGGACCGGATCTGGCTGAAGTCGGATTAAAAATTTAAGGAGAGATCTAAATGACCAAAAACGCTAAAGGCTCTGTAATGGTTGTAGGTGCAGGTATAGCAGGTATACAGGCTTCCCTTGACCTTGCTGACTCTGGCTACTATGTATACCTTGTTGATAAAAATACTGCCATTGGTGGAACAATGGCTCAACTTGATAAAACTTTTCCCACCAATGATTGTTCCATGTGTATTATCTCCCCGAAACTTGTAGAAGCTGGAAGACATTTGAATGTTGAGCTTCTAAATATGACTGAAGTTGAGGAGGTAACAGGTGAAAAAGGTGATTTTAAAGTAAGATTAAAACAGGAATCCAGATATATTGATCTTGATAAGTGTACTGCTTGCGGTGAGTGCTCTGATGTTTGTCCTGTTGAGCTTCCAAATGCATTTGATGAAGAGCTTAACAATAGAAAAGCTGCATTTAAATTATATCCCCAGGCAATGCCGTCAGGATATGTCATTGAGAAAAAAGATAAAGCACCATGCCGTCTGACTTGTCCGGCTGGACTCAATGTCCAGGGATATGTCCAGATGGTAAAAGAGGGCAAATATAAAGAATCCCTTGAAATTATCATGGAGCAGCTTCCTTTGCCCGGAACATTAGGCAGGATCTGTCCCCATGAGTGTGAAGATGCATGTCGAAGGTGCCAAGTTGATGAACCTGTTGCCATCAGGGATTTAAAACGTCTGGCAGCAGACAAGTTTGACCCCAGGGAGGTAGAGATTAAATGTGCGGGCAAGATAGGAAAAAAAGTTGCCATTATAGGTTCTGGACCTGCAGGGCTTGCAGCAGCATATCATCTTGCAAAACAGGGTGTTGATTCTGTTATCTATGAATCTTTGCCCCAGGCAGGCGGGATGCTCAGGGTCGGTATTCCTGATCATCGCCTTCCTCCTGAAATCCTTGACAAAGATATTGAGGTAATTACAAACCTGGGGGTTGAAATTAAGGTCAATACCGCCCTTGGTAAAGATTTTACAGTGGATTCATTGCTTGAAAACGGGCATGATGCAGTGTTTCTTGCCATGGGAGCCCATAAAGGCATTGAACTTGGCATTGAAGGCGAAGACCTTGACGGTGTCCGCCAAGGTGTTGATTATTTAAGGGAACTCAATCTTGCCGGTAAAACAAAAACCGGGCAGAATATTGCCATAATCGGGGGCGGAAATGTTGCCATTGATGTTGCAAGAGCTGCTGTAAGGCTTGGGGCGAAAAATGTAACAATTCTCTATCGTCGTACCAGAAAAGAGATGCCTGCCTGGGAGGAAGAAATCTGTGCTGCTGAAGATGAGGGCGTTGAAATTATCTATCTTGCAGCACCTCAAACAGTGCTGGAAAACAGTGGTAAGGTTGCAGGCCTGAGAGTTCTGAAGATGGAGCTTGGTGAACCTGATTCCTCAGGAAGAAGAAGACCTGTTCCTGTTCCGGGCAGTGAGTATGATATTGAAATTGACCAGTTGATTCCTGCCATTGGGCAGCGACCTGATATCTCTTCCATTAAAGATATAGCTGATATTAACATTTCAAAATGGGCAACAACTGAAGTAAATCCTTTGACCTTTGCAACAGATAAGAAAGGTGTGTTTGCAGGTGGTGATGTGCAGACAGGTCCGGGAGTTGCAATCAGCGCAATTGCAGCTGGTATGGAAGCTGCAATTTCCATCGCAAGATATCTTAAGGGTAAAGATATGATGGAAGCAAGAGAGCTGCCTGTTATTGAAAACCCTGAATATATTCCAGTTTCAGAAAACATGCTTGAAAAAAAGCGCTACAAAATGCCTGAACTTGAAGTTGCAAAAAGGGCAGGTAATTTCCATGAGGTTGAGCTTGGATATGGAGAAGAAGAGGGTAAAAAAGAGGCGGCTCGATGTCTGAACTGCGGTTATTGTTCCGAGTGCATGCAGTGTGTGGATGCATGTCTTGCAAACGCAGTTGATCATAATATGCTGGGAAAAGAGCTTAACCTTGATGTTGGAGCAATTATTCTTTCACCTGGATTCACACCATTTGACCCATCTGATTATACAGCCTATTGTTATGGACACAGTCCCAATGTAGTGACCAGTGTGGAGTTTGAACGTATTTTGTCTGCATCGGGTCCCTATGCAGGGCATCTTGTCAGACCTTCTGACAATGTTGAGCCAAAAAAGATTGCCTGGCTGCAATGTGTTGGATCAAGGGATATTAACAAGGGGGATCACTCATATTGTTCCGGTGTATGCTGCATGTATGCAAATAAGCAGGCAGTAATTGCAAAAGAGCATAGTGGGGAAAGCCTTGATACTGCTATTTTCTTCATGGATATGAGAACCCATGGCAAAGAGTTTGATAAATATCACATAAGGGCACAGGATGACACTGGTGTTCGATTTGTTCGTTCCAGAATTCATTCTGTTTTCCCGGAATCTGGGGATAAATACAGAATAGTTTATGCAACAGAGGCAGGTTCAACAGCAGAAGAGATATTTGACATGGTTGTTCTATCCATTGGTCTTTCTCCATTGGAAGGAGGAGAAGAACTTGCAGGGAAAATGGGTATTGAATTAAACAGCCATGGGTTTGCAAAAACAGATAACCTCTCTCCTGTATCAACAACACGGGATGGAATATATGTCTGTGGCGCATTTCAGGAGCCAAAGGATATTCCGGCATCTGTAATGGAGGCATCGGCTGCTGCTACAACAGCATCCATGTCTTTAAAAGAGGGCAGATGGTCAATGACAAAGACAAAGGAGCTGCCTCCGGAGAGTGATTTTTCAGGAATGAAGCCCAGCATAGGCGTTTTTGTCTGTAATTGCGGTATTAATATAGGCGGTATTGCAGATGTTCCGGCAGTAAGAGATTATGCTGCAACTTTACCCTTTGTGACCCATGTGGAGGACAATCTTTTTACCTGTTCCCAGGATGCCCAGGATCATTTAAAAGAGGTGATAAAAGAGAATAAACTCAATCGTGTGGTGATAGCATCCTGCTCGCCAAGAACCCATGAGCCTCTGTTCCAGGAAACAATCAGGGATGCAGGTTTAAATAAATACCTTTTTGAAATGGCAAATATCCGCGATCAAAATACCTGGGTTCATATGAATGAACCGGAAAAAGCCACTAAAAAAGCAAAAGATCTTGTTCGCATGGCAGTTGCAAAAGCTGCCCTTGTGGAACCCCTCCACCAGGTAAGCCTTGATATTAAGAAATCCATGGTTGTGGTGGGAGGTGGTGTGGCAGGTATGGAAGCAGCAATAGGCGCAGCTGAACAGGGAATTGAAGTTCACTTGATTGAAAAAACCAGAGCTCTAGGAGGCATTGCCAGAAACCTCAATACAACCTGGCAGGGCGAGCCGATCCAGGAATATCTGGACAACCTTATAAAAAAAATAGATGGTAATGATTTAATCAAGCTTTATCTGGACTCAGAAGTTGCATCAACCACAGGGTCCATGGGTAATTTTATTACTGCTGTTTATGTAAACAGGGAAAAGGGAGAAAAAATTACCATTGAACATGGTGCTACTATTATTTGTACCGGAGGAATGGAGTATAAACCTGAGGAGTATCTCTACTCTGACCATCCAGATGTATTGACCCATTTGGATATGGATGCAGCTTTGCATGAAGGTGATCAAAGAATCAATAAAGCCAAGGCAATTATCTTTATCCAATGTGTGGGCTCAAGAAACAATGATAATCCATATTGCAGTAAGGTGTGCTGCACCCACAGCCTGAAAAGTGCCCTGGCAATTAAAAAAATAAGCCCCCGGGCAAAGATTTATATTGTGTACAGAGATATCAGATCCTATGGATTTAGAGAGGATATATACCAGGAAGCAAGGGAAAAAGGTATACTGTTTATCCGTTATGATCTTGAGAAGATGCCTGAACTTAGAAAAGATAGCCAGGGACAATTAGAGTTTAATGTGATTGACCATGTTTTACAGATGCCGGTTCAAATTAACCCGGATCTGGTGGTTTTAGCCTCAGGTGTCGTACCGGGTGACAACAAAGACCTTTTTGAAAAGTTCAAAGTACCTGTGAATGATGAAGGTTTTCTTGTGGAAGCCCATGCCAAACTAAGACCTGTTGATTTTGCATCGGACGGTCTTTTTGTTGCAGGTCTTGCCCACTACCCAAAACCAATTGAAGAGAGCATTGCCCAATCCCGTGCAGCAGTTGCAAGAGCCATGACAATCATCTCAAAAGATTCGTTAATGGTTGGTGGAGTCGTGGCAGAAGTGACACCTGAAAAGTGTGCCGTTTGTCTGACCTGTGTCAGAACCTGTCCCTACGACATACCGTATATACATGAAGATGGATATGCCATGATTGCAGCTTCAGAGTGCCATGGATGCGGTGCATGTGTGGCAGAGTGTCCGGGTAAGGCAATAAAACTGAACCACTTCACAGACCCGCAGATTTTAGCAAAAACCGATGCGCTTTTTGAAGAAGCACTATAAATGGAGGCAAAAAATATGAATAGGGTTATGACTCAAGATTTTGAACCAAGAGTAATTGCATTTTGCTGCCAATACTGAGCATATGCAGCCGGGGACCTGGCAGGTTCCATGAGACTCTCTTATTCTGCTGATGTAAAGATCATCCAGGTGCCATGCACTGGCAGGGTAGATATTATCCATATATTGAATGCCATTGAGGATGGAGCAGACGGTGTATATGTTGCAGGGTGTATGGAAGGTGAATGCCATTTTATATCAGGGAATCTAAAGGCAAGAAAAAAAGTTGAATATGTTAAAAAAATCCTTGAGGAGCTTGGCATTGAGCCGGAAAGAGTTGCCATGTACAATCTCTCTTCGGCCCAGGGTGCAAGGTTTGCCGAGATTGCAAATGAAATGGTTGAGACAATACAGAAACTTGGACCTACACCAGTTACAAGTAATGCAGCATAAAAAAGAACTATTTAACCATAAAAGAGGTGAGAAATGATAGTTGCAGATCGCAAATCTCTTGACGAGATACTAACCATGGTAGAGGATTGCAGAAAAATTCTTATTGTAGGATGCAAAGGGTGTGTTACAGTCTGTAACGCTGGAGGTTCCAAAGAGGTTGAGATTTTGTCATCATCCTTAAAGATAGCCAGGAAAAAAGCAGGCAGTGAGCTCTCCATTGACATGAAGACCCTGGAAAGACAATGTGACAATGAGTATGTGAAACAGCTCAGCGAGACTGTTAATAACTATGATGCTGTTGTTTCCATGGCTTGTGGAGTTGGACCACAATTTTTATCAGAGATGTACAAAGAGCAGAGGTTTTTCCCGGCACTCAATACAACCTTTTTTGGCGGTGCAACAGAACATGGAATATGGGAAGAGAGGTGTGCAGGCTGCGGAACATGCATAATTCATAAGTATGATGGGTTATGCCCCATTGCAAGATGTGCCAAAAGTCTACTCCATGGACCCTGTGGAGGTTCATCAAACAGTGTATGCGAGATATCAAAAGATACTGAATGCATCTGGGATTCCATAGTAAGAAAGAAAATGGAGCAGGGAAAACTTGAAGACCTTCTTGTTGTAAATGACCTGAAGGACTGGCAAAGCGCCAGAGATGGTGGTCCAAGAAGAAGCATAAGAGAAGAGCTGGTTCAAGGAAATATATAAAAAGGAGAGACAAAATGAGTGAACTTAAATCAGGGAGTAATCTTGAAAAGGTTCTTAATGCAGGTCATTTTGCTTTTACAGGAGAATGCGGACCGCCAAAAGGTGCTAATGTAGAACATCTTGTTGAAAAATTTCAATTTCTTAAAGGCAATGTGGATGCAGTAAATATAACTGATAATCAAACTGCAGTCGTAAGGATGTCAAGCCTTGCAGCATCAGCTTTGATGATCAAAGAGGGAATGGAGCCAAATTTCCAGATGGTTGTCCGGGATCGCAACAGGCTTGCAATCATGGCAGATATACTGGGGGCATATGCGCTTGGCATAAGAAATATGCTCTGTCTTTCAGGGGATCACCAGAGCTTTGGAAATCACCCCGAAGCAAAAAATGTCCATGACATTGACTCAATGCAGCTCATAAGGCTTGTAAAAACCATGAGGGAAGGCAAATTCCTGAATGGCGATGATATTGATGTCCCGCCAAAAATGTTCATTGGAGCAGCATGTAATCCCTTTGCTGATCCCTATGAGTACAGAGTCCACAGACTTGCTACAAAAATAGAGGCAGGTGCTGATTTTATTCAGACCCAATGCATATTTAACATGGAGAAATTTAGAGATTTCATGAAAAAAACCGTAGACATGGGTCTCCATGAAAAATGCTATATCCTTGCCGGAGTCACACCAATGAAAAATGCAGGTATGGCAAATTTCATGTCAAAGTTTGTGCCTGGCATGGATATCCCGGATGACCTTATCAAACGTCTCAAAGGTGTTGATAAAAAAGATCAGTCAGAAGAGGGTATCAAGTTTGCCCTGGAACAGGTGGAAGAGTTCAAAGAGATGGAAGGGGTCGCAGGAGTCCACATGATGGCAATCGAATGGGAACACAAAGTCCCGGAAATTGCAGAGAGAGCAAATGTGCTACCAAGACCCCAAATGTAATAGATCTGCCCATAATGCACTAATCCGGTCACAAAATATCGTGACCGGGTTAATTGCCTTGACAAAAAACAATCCTTTTTATAAAGTCTCCTAGGAGTAAAAG
>CAZMEX010000012.1:0-25011 GCA_964565415.1 uncultured Desulfobacterales bacterium
TGAAAACAGTGTTCCCGGCAGAAAAGAAAATTTTTTATCCCCTTTTTTACTCCCTGTATATTCCCTTTGATGTTTTAGCCAGTTTAAAAGAAGATATTTTTTATCACACCCTTTTTTATTTATCAAAAGATAAATATCACGATCCCGTTTATGGAGCTCAATGGTTTTTTCGATTGTATCCACCTGCCCATCATGATGAAGCAGATACTCAAGGTCTATAATATCTTCTAAATTAAGATTCATGATTTAGGCAGCTTACCAGATCAAAAAGTTTTTCACAATTGCTTATTGTTTTAAATTTTCCTTGCATCTTTATTTGGGTGTGGTAGAATAAAAAAATACGAAATAATCTTGCGAATATGCGAATGCTAATGTGAGTTGCGAATGCGAAATATTTTAGTTTAAAAATGGTATTGTATTAGCCCATGGTTTTTAAATAGTAGAGAATGCTGTTGGAACAGCAGGATATTTCAACTAAAAATAATTTTTTAATTTAAGGAGTATTGTAATGGGGAAAATTAAAAACCTTAAGTTATCTGTTAAATTGATCAGCGCTTTTTTAATAGTAAGTATACTGCCGTTTATCATTCTGGGCAGTATCGCAATCAATTCAGCTTCCACCGCATTATCCAGTGAAGCTTTTGCCAAACTTGAGGCTGCTCAACAGGCAAAAAAACATGCAATTAACACATATTTTAATGATATTGCTCTGGAGATGGAGATTTTCTCCGATAGCAGCGATGTTATATCTCTTTATGACAGGTTGCTGACATATCATAATGATATGAAAACGTCTCCAACTGGTAACTACGATGTAACAACAGCAGAGTATAAAAAAATCTGGGACACCCTTGGAAAACCACTTAAGCGTTTTTATGAGAAAAGCAAAGTTTACGATGTATTTCTAATCTGTGCAAAACATGGGCATGTCATGTATAGTGCTGCCAGGGAGAGTGATCTTGGCGAAAATCTGAGCCATGGCAAGTACAAGGATTCTGGGCTTGGTAAATTGTATGCAAAAACCATTAATTCCGGCAAACCATCTTTTGTGGATATGGCACCCTATGCTCCCAGCAATGATGATCCTGCCATGTTCATAAGTTGTCCGATAAAAAATAAGGCAGGAGCAGTTATTGGTCTTATTGCCATCCAGTTGCCTTTGGATCAGATTAATAATGTTATGAAAGAGAGATCAGGACTTGGTAAAACCGGCGAAGCTTATCTGATTGGACAGGATAAACTGATGCGATCTGACTCCTTTCTTGACCCGACCAACCACTCGGTTCAGGCAAGTTTTTCTAATCCAGGCAAAGGTTCTGTTGACACAGAAGCAAGCAGAGATGTATTGTCTGGTAAAACAGGTGAAAAGATCATTGTGGACTATAATGGCAAGCTTGTATTGTCAGCCTTTACACCGATAAATATTGGCTCTTTTACCTGGGGTCTTCTGGTTGAAATTGATAAATCAGAAGCCTTTGCAGCCATTACAGCATTAAAAATAAAAATTTTAATAACTGTAGTGATTGCCTGCCTGGTTATTGCTGTTATTGCATTGTTTATCAGCCGGACTCTATCTGCTCCCATTATTAAATGTGTGGACATGGCAAAAACAATTGCCAAGGGAGACTTGACCCAGCGCCTTGAGATTGACCAGGGTGATGAAATAGGGATACTTGCGAAATCATTAAATAAAATGTCAAAAGATCTAAGAACAATGTTTGCTGACATTGCTGCTGACACAAAAATTCTGACTGCTTCTTCGGCTGAGCTTTTAACTACTTCAGAGAAAATTGCAACAAATTCCATGCAGACCGCAGAAAAATCAAACAGTGTAGCTGCAGCTTCTGAAGAGATGAGCACTAATATGGATAGTGTGGCTTCTGCCACTGAGCAGGCAACAGCAAATATTCAATTGATTGTTACTGCCTCAGAAGAGATGACATCCACCATTAACGAAATCGCGGGCAATACAGCCCGGGGCAGTGAAACAACATCCCAGGCAGTTAAAAAAGCCAGGGAAGTCTCGGAAAAAGTTGATAAACTTGACAGAGCTTCAATAGAAATCAGTAAGGTTACAGAAACCATTTCCGACATTTCCGAACAAACCAATCTTTTAGCTCTCAATGCAACCATTGAAGCAGCAAGGGCCGGGGAGGCAGGCAAAGGGTTTGCTGTGGTGGCAGGAGAGATCAAAACACTTGCCCAGCAGACTGCTGAAGCCACCAGTGAAATCAAAGATAAAATATCAGACGTTCAAACCACTACTGCAGAGTCTGTCACAGCCATTGAATCAATTGTCCTGGTCATTAACGAGGTAAATGATATTGTTACAACAGTTGCCACAGCTATTGAAGAACAATCTGCCACCACCAGAGAAATCTCAAATAATGTGGGTCAGATAGCCGAAGGTATTCAGGAAGTTAATGATAATATTAATCAGACTTCAGCCGTAGTAGGAGAGGTGACCCGCGATATTTCAGATGTCAGTCAGGCAGCTGAACAGATGAATAATGGAAGTCAGGATGTTAATGTAAGCTCTACAAAATTGTCAAAATTAGCTGAGAAACTCAATGACATGATAGGGCAATTTAAGGTTTAAACTTTAGTGATTAATTTTAAGCTGCTCTTAAAGTTCTTCCGGGGTGAATGAAACAGCTTGATCAATTAAAGTAAGGTTGCAGAAAACCATGACAAGTCGATCAAGTCCCAGGGCAATTCCTGCTGTTTCAGGCATTTTTGAAAGGGCAGCTAAAAATTTTTCAGGCATGGATGCATTGCTTTTACCAGCAGCTTTTCGCTGGGCAAGTTCAGACTCAAACCTTACTCTTAGCTCTTTTGGATCAGTCAATTCTGAAAATCCATTGGCAAGTTCGATTCCAGCAATATATAATTCAAATCGTTCTGCAAATTTTATGTTATCTGGTTTTAATTTTGCAAGGGAGCCTGAGGATGCAGGATAGTCATATAAAAAAACAGGTCTGTCAATTCCTAAATTGGGTTCAATTTCAAAACCCATGATTTCATCAAATATCCCCCTTGCACATGCTTTTTCTAAAGTTGTATCTGAATATTTCAGGAAAGAATCCTCAACAGAAAGCCTTGTAAAGTCATGGTTTAAATCAATGGATTTATCCTGGTATAATAGTGCTCCATTAGATTGGGTTTTTCTTGCAACGTATCGTATCAGATGTTGACATCTCTCCATCAGGTCATGATAATTTTCATTTTTCACATACCATTCGAGCATTGTAAGTTCAGGAAGATGTTTTTCACCCCGTTCATTTCTTCTAAAACATTTACAGATTTGAAAAATCTTGTCATATCCCATGCTTACTAGCCTTTTCATGCATAACTCCGGGGATGCCTGGAGAAACCATCCTTCTGTATCAATAGAATCTATATGGGCTTCTGGAATAATTGAGGGTAACCGCAGAGGGGTTTCAACTTCAAGGAAGTTATCATTCTGGAAAAAAGTTCTGATGGCATTAATGATAACTGCTCGTTTTTTGAGGTGTTTCAAAACAATACTAATTTATTTCTCTTTAATTGTATATGTGTCTTTGGGTCGATCCTGGAGAAAAATATTATCATATTTATTTTTATCAGCTTTTTCAAACAAGTCGTATCCAGCTTCAATACACTCATTGCAAGCTAAATATGGAATGTGTATGGCAAGTATGTGCTGTCCTGGAGTTGCTTTGGATTCTATCTCAAGGGTACCTCCGCAATTTTTGCAAACCCTTATTTTTTCATTTTGTTTTTCTAAAATATTATCAGTGTCATAGTAGATTTCTCTTGCTTTTTGCTGTATTTCACCATGTTTTCCACTCTTTTCTCTCAACTCTTCTCTATCTTTAAAGCTTGCATTTATTTCATTGGAGGTGGCTTTGATGCTGTTGGTTATAATTTGTGATTGTTTTAATTTCTCAGCATCAAAATCAGGTTCAATAACTGAAGAGTAATCAAGTCCTGCAAGTGCAAGGATAATTCCAAGATTGACATAGGGAAGGGCCCCTTCAATGGAATATCCTCCTTCAAGTACAGCAATGTCAGGTTTAAGCATTGTTGTAAGATCAGCATATCCCTGGGCAGAAAAGCACATATTTGTGAGGGGATCAGAATAGTGATTGTCCTGACCTGCCGAGTTTATGATAATTTCAGGTTTAAAGGCTTCTATGGCAGGCATCACAGTGTTTTCCATAATATACATGTAGCCTTGAGTTGATGTGCCTGGAGGAAGGGGGATATTAAGGTTGGTTCCCAGGGCATTGGGTCCACCAAGTTCATTGGAAAAACCCGAGCCCGGATACATTGTCCTGCCATCCTGATGCATTGATATGAATAAAACATTTGGGTCATGCCAGAAAATATTGTTTGTGCCGTCGCCATGGTGACAATCTGTATCCACAATAGCAACCCTTTTGATACCATGTTTTGACCTTAGGTAATCAACCATGATAGCTTCCATGTTGATATGACAAAAGCCTCTGCCGCCATGACTTATGCGCATGGAATGATGTCCCGGAGGTCGTACAAGGGCAAAACCTGTTTTAACTCTCTTTTCCATCACAGCTCTGGCAATTGCTTTGGCTCCGCCAGCACTGATAAGATGTGATTCCGTTGTAATGGTTTTTTCATCAGGCACACAAAAATGAGTTCGTCTTATATCTTCCTTGGTTACAATGTCAGGCTTGAATTCAATAATACCTTCAATATCAAAAATACCCTCTTCTTCGACCTGATCCTGGGTGTATAAGAGACGTTCCTCCCGTTCAGGATGTATTGGGTCTATTGCCCAGTCAAATGCAGGGAAAAAAACAAGTCCGGTACTATTTTTTGCTTTAAGCATTATGCCACCTTAAATTACTTATCATAATTTTTTAAATCCATGTTTTCAAATCCGTGGATAAGTCCGGGCTTGATTTGGATTTTTAATTTAAATATTTTACCTTTTGGTGAAAAATTGCGGACAATATTAAAATTCAAAGATTCTATAACTTCAACCTCTTTGAGTTCTTCTTCAGAAGCTCCAAGACCCAATGCTTTCTCTTTTAAAATAGTATATGCTGTTTCCATGGCATCCTCTTCAGTATAAGAGTTGGAAACAGGTTCTGCATAGTCTTCTTCATGGATTGTAGCAATTCCCTGTTCTGTATCAGCTATGAGCGATACTTCACATGTTGTCCTGGCAAGTGCTGCTCCAATGGCATTTGCAACAGAAGATAGAGGGACAGCTTTTGTTTCAATACCTGATATCTCTTCAATTGGTTTGGCAAGATATTTAGCAGGTCCCCCCATTAAAAGTATCTTTGCAACTTTAATTTTATAGCCTTCCATGAATTCATGTACTGTGTAAACAGGCTTGCTGTTAATACGTTCCACCATTGCCATAGAGTGATCCATAATCATCTTTGCTGTGGTTTTAATGATCAATTTTGCTGCATCATCTAAAGACAATTTAAGTTTGTCTGCAATCTGGAGGATACCCTTTTCAGCAAGGGATTTGTCGCCAGAATTCATTATACCAAGATATACAAGAGCATCTGTTGGGGTTGGTTCATTACCGCCAAATGCCATGGCAGCACCTTTTCTTTCAGGTCCTATCACAAGATTGTCATCTTCAACCTTGATAAAGCTGTCACCACCCAAGCCGCGGGAATATGTTTTTAAAGATCGGATAAGGCTTTTGTAGACTCCTCTCCTTATTCCAACGGGTTCAAGGATCGGGGTTTTGTTTACAAGAATAGAGATATCAGTTGTTGTTCCTCCAATATCAAGAACAAGGGTGTCCTTGTTTTCTTCAGCATGGGGAATGGAGCCGATAATACTTGCTGCAGGACCTGAAAGCACTGTCTGGGCAGGGAACTCAATTGATGCATCAAGGCTCATGGTTCCACCATCGGCTTTAAGCACCTGAATGGGCGCTGTTATACCTTTTTCATCAAGGGACTTTTTAACAGCTTTAAAGAATTTTTTATGCATACTGTAGACAGCAGCATTCAGATGGGCAGTAGAAATCCTTCTGGGGAAATTCAAGTTGCCTGAAACATTATGACCCATGAATATCTTTTTAAACTGTTTGTTTAATATTCTTTTAATTAAGATTTCATGGGAAGGGTTTCTCACGGAAAATTTTCCAACAACAGCCACATATTGGACTCCTGCTTTTTTAAGCTTTTTTCCAATATCTTCAATTTCCTGTTTATTAATTTTCTGGGTCTCTCTTCCCCGGTGATCCATTGCACCCATTACTTTATAATAGTGTTCACCACTGCTGAAAAGTTCTGCATTTATGCCGGGTCCACTTGTAACAACAATACCTACCGGGTCGACATTTTGCTGCACAACAGCATTGGTTGTAAGAGTTGTGGAGAGGATAATTTTTTTGATATTTTCAGGAGCAGTATCAGCTAAAAGCTCAGTTATTCCTGTAAGAACAGTGTTGAAAAGATCAGAAGGATCAGTTGGTACTTTTACCTTTTTTATAACACCCTTATCATTTAAAAGCACAACATCGGTATGTGTGCCACCCACGTCAAGACCAATTATCATACTGTTGTTCCTGAATAATAGTTAATAATAGTAAAAGTAAATCACAAAACTAATTCCTGTCAGAAAAAGAGAATGATGTCAATCAGATTTTTATTTATTGGCAACAAAGAAATCTTTAATTAATCCTTCACCCTTAAGTTTTTGTCCATATGCTGCTGCGCTTGCTTTATCATTAAATTTAGATATCCGTACAAGATACCATGCTTTATTTTTACCATCAACTTTTACAAACCTTGCATCAAGCCCTGTTTTCTTTAAAGTGGTTGTATATTTTTCAGCATGGGATTGGCTTAAAAATGCTGCAATCTGTATAGTGTATGGCATATCAGGAACTGCAGCTGTTATTGTGACTTGTCCCGGAGCATCTTTTTTTTGTATATCTGGCTTGAGATAGTTGGAAAAAGTGCTGAATAAAAGGCTTGTAACCAGCAGCAGACAGATAATTATCAGGGAAAGCTGGATATAGGTTTTTATGTTTTTATGTTTTATTAGCAGGTTGGAAAATTTATTTAATGATGACCTGGTTTGATTGATTATAACATGGATATAATTGCCTGTTTTTTCAAGAAAGTTTGATATCTTGAATTTCCTGTTTGATGCAGGCTTTTTAAGGGGTGAAGAGTCAGCAAATGTGAGCTTTGAAGGCATTGTGTCGCTATCTTCATTTTCCCTGAGGAGTTTTTGTATCTCTGTTCGTTTGGTACTGTTTTTTTTCAGATAGGTTAAGGCTTGTTTGTAAACTTTTTGAGCTGTGAAATCAGTTCTTTTCAGTTGAATGAAAATATTTGTAAGTGATGGAAGAATTTTTTGATTTTGATAGTGGTTTTCTGCAATAAGGGTAAGAACATCGTGGTCAATTGTATTAAAGTCAAGGTCAACCGTATTAAAGAGTCTCCTCAGCCATAATAATGCCATGTGTTCATCCCCGGGGGAGAGCTTTAAAAACAGTGTAGAAGCTTTTTCAAAAGATGCATCATTGTTTTTAGATACTGCCATGAATCTTGCCATTGCTCCGGAGAGCTTTTGGGCACAACCCCTGGCAGACAATGGTGAAATAAGAAAAGAGTCATATACGCGCAAAGCTTTATAAAATTTTTCTTCACTTCTTTGATGAATTCCAGCCCTCTCCCATACATCTCCTTCCTTAATCAAGCGTGAGATTATTTTTTTTCCTAGAAAATCAAGGATTAATCCCAAAATAATAAAGATAAATAAAACCATTGATAAAATAAGGGTAATAGGATTTGTATCCGGCGCAATGCTGCTGAGTTTAAAAACAATATAGAGGGATGCAGGCATACAGAGAAGAGCCGTGATCCATAACCGTACACTGATATGTCTTAGGAACCAGATCAATTTTCACTCCCGGACTCTTTTTTTTCGTCATTAATTCCAATCAAGATGTCGGTTACAGTGATATCAGGTTTGTCAGCATTGGAAGCAGGAGGCAAGTCAAGGGACAAATCAAGGGGTAAGCCTCGAGAAGCAGCAGGTTTTGATACATTGTTTTTTAAAGGATTAGTTTGAATGCTATTTAGTTTCTGTCCCCTCTTTAATGCTATGGTATATATTTCAGCTTGGCTGTTTCCAGACTTTTTATTTTTTTGCAGACTTTCTTGTCCAGGGGCAGCACCTGTTATAGTATTAACTGTAACAAATTTAATATCTCTTGGTATTGGAAAATCTTTTTTATGTGAATTTTTCAAAGCTTTTTTCATAAATTCTGTCCAGATGGGTGCAGCTGCAACTCCTCCGGTTATTCCACCTCCATTTTTTTTAATAAGCTTTTTCTTTTTATCAAACCCTGTCCATACTGATGTTGATAAACCAGGTGTGAACCCTATGAACCATGCATCATTAAAGCTATCAGTGGTACCTGTTTTGCCGGCGGCAGGTCTGGTAAACCCAAGTCTTCTTACTGAAGCACCTGACCCCCTGTCAATGACTGATTTCATCATATCTATTATCTGGTAGGTGATATCTGGGTCAAGCACCTGTTTTTCCTGGACAATATGTTCATGGATAACTCTTCCAAAGGGGTCTTCAACACGCCATATCATAAATGGTTCATGTCTGACTCCCTCTTTTGCAAAGGTTGCAAAGGCTGATGCCATCTCAAGGGGGGTTACAGGGGAAGTACCAAGGGCAACCGAATAAACATTATGAAGTTTACTTTTTATTCCGCATAATTTTGCAGTTTCAATGACTGATGCAGGTCCTGTTTGTTCAACAAGCCGTGCCGCAACAGTATTTATGGATTTAGTAAGAGCCTTTTTCAGTATCAGGTCTCCTCTATTTTTTTTGGTGAAATTTTTTGGCTGCCAGTTTGGAGCCCCTTTTACAGATATGGAAACAGGCATGTCAGCAACCACTGTACCAGGATGCATATTCAGTTTTTCAAATGCCGTATAATATAAAAAAGGTTTAAAACCAGAGCCTGCCTGCCTGTGACCATTAACTGCCCGGTTATATTCGCTTGTATAGTAATTTCTCCCGCCTACCATGGCTTTAATAGCACCAGAATTTGTATCAACTGCAACCAGGGCTGCCTGGGGGCGTTCTTTAACATCTTTTCCAAGCCCCATTAGCTTATCAAGGCGGACAAGTCCATTGCTGACTGCCTCTTTAGCAGCTTTTTGCAGATTTATATCAATTGTAGCAGTTACTTTAATGCCACCATGATGAACAACCTCTTTGCCATATTTTTGTTCAAGCTCTTTTATCAGTGCATCGAGAAAATAACTACCTGTTCTTGAGTCAGCATGCTCCTTTGACAGTTCAGGTCTTGTTTCCAGTACTGCTATTCTCTGGAGGTCTGAAATAAAACCAACATCCACCATCCTTTTTAAAACAATATTTCTTCTCTTCAGGGCTCTTTCATAGTGATTATAGGGGTTATATTCAGTGGGTGATTTAGGAAGCCCTGCAAGGAGTGCAGATTCACTAAGGGAAAGGTCCGAGGCACTTTTATCAAAAAATACCCTTGAAGCTTTTTCAATACCCTGGGTTCCAGCACCAAAGTGAATTTGGTTGATATAGGCATGGAAAATTTCATTTTTAGTTGAACTGGTCTCTATTTGAAGAGATACTAAAAGTTCCTTGAATTTTCTTAGGTATGATTTCTCAAAACTGAAAAAGAGATTTTTTGAAAGTTGCTGGGTTATGGTTGAAGCACCCTGGATTTTTCCAGGCTTAAAGAGTGTAATATACAGTGCTTTCAGAGTTCTTAATTTATTTATGCCATGGTGCTCATAAAATTTATGATCTTCCACAGCAAGAATAGCATTTTTGAAATTTTGAGAAACTCTATTTAGAGGGACAGATTCCCTGACGCCAAGAGTAAGCAACCTTTGACCCGATGCAGCAAAGATCTCAGTCTTTGGAGTTTCAATTATGCGACTCAGGGGCTGGGGAAGTTTTGGCAGATCTTTTGAGCAGATGAAAATTAGAAGAGTTAAGGCAATTGTTACACATGCAGCAAACAATAAGCCAAGATAAAAAAGAAGCCTGGCTGTTTTTAAAAACAGCGGGAATAATTTCATAGATTACTCCCTTTAAGATTAATAACAAGTTCCCACACAGCCCATTCCCTGCCATTTACAAGCAGGACATTGGTTTTTAAATCATTTTTAAATTCAAAACCCAGTTTGATATAGCCTGCTTTAGTTTCATTCCATATACCAGCTCTTATAATTTTCCCTTTTTTTTCAAGAAGGATATCCGGCTTTTCAATAAGGTCATTGATTTTATCAAAAGATAAATCCACCATTGCCTTAAAAAATTGATCAGCCGGGTATATACGATTTTTAAACTCTTCAAAATCATCAAGGCTTGCCCCCAATACAAACTGGGTTCCCATCTCAGGTGTTTCAAGTATCTCCTTGTTGAATTTGACTTTTTTTAAAACAAGATTGTCTGAATTGAGAAAAAAGATAATCAAGTTACCATCACCATCACCCTCAACAAATATTCTATCAAGTTTTGGATCATTAAGCAGAAAAAGAATTTTTACAGAGGAGATGAGTCTTTCAGCCGCATAGTCAGGAAGTTCAAGATACATTTTTTTGAAACGTTCTTTATCAAGGTTAATCCATTCCCCGGGCAGGATGCCTGCTCCAAGCTCGGTAAATGATGAAGACTTCAATGCATGCTGTTTTGTGCTGCGTTGTTTGTCAATAATCTCTTTTAATCGGGTATTTGCTTTTGAGGTTTTATCCCCGGTTTCCCATATTGTCCCTGTTTCAGGGCGGCTGTGATTTGTAGAGGCAAGATATGAACCAAGAAGCTTCTCTCCCCAATTATATCGAAATTCAGAGAAAACAAATATAAAGGTTGCAGCAACAACAATAAGGTTTAAAACAGAGAATATCCTTTTAAACCATTCTATCAACGTTAAAGGTTCATACCATTGACTAATCATCATATCCTTATGCACCAAACAGTTTGATTTTGCAAGAGATAAATCACTCTTATAGGTTTGACCGTCAGATTTTTAAATAATAATAATAATTTTTTGTTATCATTTAAGATGAGGGATTTTGGTTGACTCTGGAATTCTCCTTATGATATATTTAATATATCTAAAAAAAATTATTTATTCTGCCTGATACAAACAGCCTTAATTTAATTTGGTAGCGATGCAAACAGGAACGATATAATCAGGAAATTTGAAAATGGAAGTTTTTATTGCAAGACAGCCGGTTTTCACCATAAAAAAAGAAATTTTTGGTTACGAATTGTTATTCAGGCAGGGTGTTGAGAATATTTGCCCCATCATTGATGGTGATATTGCAACTTCCCATGTTTTGTCCAACACTTTTATCTCTTTTGAATTGAATGAAATTTTAGACCAGAAACCAGGTTTAATCAATTTCACAAGGAATTTAATACTTCAAAAAGTACCACTTCTTTTTGCTGAAAATAAAATTATTGTTGAAGTGCTTGAGGATATTGAACCTGATAAGGATATCCTTAATGCCTTGGAGCAGATCAAGGCAAAGGGTTTTAATATTGCCCTTGATGATTTTATATTCCATGAAAAATTTAAACCCATGATAGATTTGTGCACCATAATAAAATTTGATCTGATGGCTACACCCCTGGAAAGTCTTGGGGAAATCATTGAATATATAAAATCCAACTGGGACTTGACTCTGCTTGCTGAAAAAGTTGAAACATATGAAGAGTTTAAATTGGCAAAAAAAATGGGGTTTACCTTGTTCCAGGGGTTTTTCTTTGCAAAACCTGAAATGCTTTCAAAAAAAGAGATATGTGTAAACCATATCATAAAGCTGGAACTCATCAGTATGGTATCTCAAAAAGAGGTTGATTTTAAAAAAATCGAGTATCTTATTAAAAATGATGTCTCTTTATCATACAGGTTGTTAAAATTTATTAACTCACCTTATTTCAGGAGAACCAATCCAGTCAGCAACCTAAAGGATGCCATCACTTTTTTGGGAACAGATGAGCTTAAAAAATTTATCAATATGGCTGTATTGTCTGACCTTTGCGAAGGAAAACCACATGAGTTGGTAAGGCTTGCTGTTATCCGTGCCTATATGTGTGAAAAATGTGCTTCTGTTTTACATACAACATTCTCTTCAGAGGATGCATTTACTCTTGGGTTATTCTCAATCATGGAAGCTGTCCTGGATCAAAAAATGGAAAATATAATTGATAACCTTGCATTTGATAAAAAAATCAAGTCTGCACTGCTTGGCAGGAATAATGAATTTAATAAAATTATGGATATTGTTACAAGTTTTGAAAAAGGCAGCTGGGAAAACAACCTATTTCAAGGGCTGTCAGACACAAATTTTGAGGCGAAACTGCCTGATTTATATCTCCAGGCTGTTAAAACAGCAAACTCTTTTTTCTAATTAATACAAAGTGTGTTAAAGGCGTGTTGAATAAAATATTGGTTGCGATTTGCGTAACCTGTCGCAGCACGATCAAGATGTTAAGGTTTGTACGGGGTGTGGAATAGAACTGGTAGCAGAGAGCAGAGATATATAATCAATAAAGCCTGTCTGGTTTTGAAATAAAAAAGTTACGAATTTAAGTTGACAGGAGTTGAAAAATCTAATATTCTTAGGGGAAATCAAGCATTGAAAAGAGTGGGCGAATTAAAATATATAAGATTTTGTTCTATACATCCATGGACAATTACTCGATAATAGTGCTGGTGTTGTGTGGTTGTTTCCAAAGTAAATTATTTTATGAAATTATTTCAGGCTTTAAATATTGGTCAATTTTCAAAAAAAGGGGGAATTTATGAAAATGGTTTATCTTTTTAAAAAGTATATTTTCTTAATTGCTCTGACAGTTATTTTCTGTTCCCATACTGTCCTTGCATCAACAAATAGTGGAAACAACGAAGCATTGGGGCGCAAGCTTGCAAAGCATGTGATTAAAGGAAACAAACACTGGAGCACAACAGATCACTCAAAGGTTGAAGCTTTGAACCAAAATTTCACATCGGGAGAAGAGATCACAAAAGCGTGTCTGTCATGCCATGTAGAAGCTGCTAACCAGATCCATCAAACAATCCACTGGACATGGCTTGCATCGGGAGATAAAAGTGATATGCGCTACGGCAAAGCAGGGTATACAGCCAACAATTTTTGTATCTCAGCAAATGCAATGGAAGATAAATTTTGCCTTAAATGTCATCCGGGCTGGAATTTAAAAGGCACTGAAGGTCAGGTAAACTGTCTAAGGTGCCATAATTCATCAGGCTTTAATTTTAATAAAGCTTTCAGTGATATCAAAGGGCGCAAATATGTTGATCAAACAAAAAAACAACTCCAGGAGCAAGTTAAGAAGGCTGTGGCAGATATTACCCGGCCTGAAAGGAAAAACTGCGGGCAGTGTCATTTTAATGGTGGTGGCGGTGATGGTGTAAAACATGGCGACCTGGATACTTCCCTCTTAAAACCAAATCATAAACTTGATGTGCATATGGATATTGATGGAAATAATTTTCCCTGCACCAGGTGCCACACCACAAAAAATCATAATATTGATGGCAGAGTTTATACTAATCCAGCTGTTGAGGATAAAAAGACTTTGCTTGATGATGATAAGGCATCAAAAATCGCATGTGAATCCTGCCACGGCAGATATCCCCATAAAACTAATTCAAAAATGAATGACCACACAAGTAAGATTGCATGTCAAACTTGTCATATTCCTGAATTTGCCAGGGAAAATCCCACAAAGATGTGGTGGGACTGGTCCAAGGCAGGAAAATTAAAAAATGGTAAGCGATTTCAGGAAGATGGTCCCTATGGAAAACATGTTTATCGAACAATTAAGGGTGAATTCAGATGGGAAAAAAATGTTATACCTGAGTACCGATGGTATAATGGTTCTGTAAAAAGCACATTGGTTAATGAAGTGATTGATCCAACTCAAATTGTGAAAATCAGTTACCCGATGGGGGATGTAAATGATCCTGATGCCAGGATTACTCCCTTTAAAGTCCACCGGGGAAAACAACCCTATGACAAGGTTCATAAAACATTGCTGGCACCCCTGGTTACAGGAGAACATGGATTCTGGGTAACCCTTGATATGGATCGTGCTCTGCTCCACGGCAGTAAAACTCTGGATCTTCCCTTTTCCGGGGAATATGGTTATGTTGAGACCAGTTATGTGATACCCATAACCCACATGGTAGCCCCTAAAGAGAACGCGTTAAAATGTATACAATGCCACGTCCGAGAGAAGTCAAGACTTGCCAATATAACAGGGCTTTACCTGCCTGGGCGAGATAGATTAAAATTGATTGATACTCTGGGTTGGGCAGCTGTTTTTGCAGCTTTTGCCGGTGTATTGCTCCATGGGCTGGGACGTATTATCATGCGCAAAAACAAGGAGGATTAAATGAAAAATCATAAAACAATGAAAATCTATCTATATACTAAATTTGAACGTTTCTGGCACTGGCTTCAGGCTGCAATGATAATTTCACTGGTTGTAACGGGCCTTGAAATCCATGGTACCTATACCCTGTTTGGATTCAAAACAGCCGTTACAATTCACAATTACATTGGGTTGTCCTGGGTTGTCCTGTTTGTCCTGTTCGTGTTCTGGCTCCTTACAACAGGAGAATGGAAACAATACATTCCCACAACAAAAAAATTATTGTCTGTGATAATCTATTACTCGTTTGGTATCTTTCAGGGCAAAGAACACCCGGTGGAGAAGACCCCGGGTTCAAAGCACAATCCCTTGCAGCGATTATCATATCTTGGCATATCAACTTTTCTGTTTCCCATACAGCTTTTAACAGGAATTTTATATTATCAAGGTTCAAATTTTCAGGGCACAATACCCCTTGGAGTGCTTGCTGTTGTCCACACATTAATTGCTATTTTAGTGGTTAATTTTTTAGTGATACATCTTTATATGACAACCACAGGTCATACAATTTTTGGTCATATTGCCGGCATGATAACAGGGTGGGAAGAGGTCCATGAAGCAACAAAATTGGAAAAGTGGGAAACACCCAAAGAGAAACCAAATCCTATTTATGAGGAGGGAAAATAACAATGGATATTGATTTAAGTATGGTGAACTGGGCAAGGGCTCAATTTGCTCTTACAGCTTTGTATCACTGGATATTTGTACCTTTAACCCTTGGGCTTTCATTCTTGTGTGCCTTTTTTGAAACCATCTATGTGCGCACCGGAAATAAAGAGTGGAGAAATATTACAAAATTCTGGATGACTCTTTTTGGAATTAATTTTGCCATAGGGGTTGCAACAGGCATTATTCTGGAGTTTGAATTTGGAACAAACTGGTCAAACTACTCCTGGATCGTGGGTGATATTTTTGGTGCACCCCTTGCCATAGAGGGTATTTTTGCATTTTTTCTGGAGGCAACATTTTTTGCTGTGATGTTCTTTGGCTGGAACCGGGTCTCTAAAAAGTTTCATCTTATCTCCACATGGATGGTTGCCCTAGGCTCAAATCTTTCTGCAGTGTGGATTCTTGTGGCAAACGGATGGATGCAGAATCCTGTTGGCATGATGTTCAACCCTGAAACAGCACGGTTTGAGATGCACGATTTTTATGAAGTTGTGTTTAATCCTGTGGCAGTTTCCAAATTTGTCCATACATCAAGTTCAGGGTTTGTAATGGGGTCTTTGTTTGTTCTTACGGTTTCATGCTGGTTTCTTATAAAGAATCGGCATGTTGAAATGGCGAAAAAATCAATTATTGTGGCATCTGTTTTTGGTCTGCTTGCTTCAAGTTATGTTGCTCTGACAGGAGATGAAGCAGCCTATGAGGTTGCCCAGAAACAGCCCATGAAACTTGCTGCCATCGAAGGGTTATATAAAGGAGAGACAAGGGCATCAATCAGTACAGGTATTTTAAACTATGCAAAACAGCCAGGAGATGATCAGGATGCCTTTCTTGTTGAAGTTAAAATCCCCTATATTCTTTCAATCCTTGCAAATCGTTCCTTAAATTCATTTGTACCGGGAGTTGATGATCTTGTCTATGGTAATGAAAAACATGAAATAGAGAGTGTAAGTTCTAAAATAGCAAAGGGCAAAATCGCCATTGAGAACCTTGCTCTCTTTAAAAAGGCAAAAAAGGATACAGATGAACAGGTAGCAAAAACAGCATTGTCTAAGTTTAAAGAAAATCAGGATTATATGGGATATGGATATCTTGAAAGCCCTGAGGAGGCAGTTCCGCCTGTGGCGATTCCCTACTACGCCTTCCATGTTATGGTGACTCTGGGTACACTATTTCCAGTTCTTTTTGCTCTCTTTTTGTTTTTTTCCTATAAAGACTCCCTTATCCGGCAGAAATGGCTGCTTCCCATTGGCTTAATATCAGCTCTTCTGGGGCTTTTTGCCCAGCAGTCAGGGTGGATTGTAGCAGAGGTCGGGCGCCAGCCCTGGGCGATAAACGGTCTTTTGCCGGTAAAAGTGTCAGCAACCAATCTTTCAACAGGCAATGTTCAGATAACGTTTTTTATGTTTTTCGCCATATTTACTCTATTGCTTGCCGCTGAAATAAAGATCATGCTCAAACAAATATCCATTGGACCAAAGGAAGGAGAATTAAAATGATATCAAATCTCGACTATGTCACCTTGCAGCAGCTTTGGTGGATAATCTGTGCCATACTTGGCGCTCTTTTTTTATTTTTAAATCTTGTCCAGGGAGGACAGACTCTTTTGTGGCAGGTGGCTAAAACCGACCTTGAGAAAACTTTGATTGTAACCTCCCTGGGGCGTAAATGGGAAATGCCTTTTTCAACCCTGGTTTTATTTGGTGGAGCATTGTTTGCAGCATTTCCAAAATTTTATGCTACCAGTTTTGGAGGTGCTTACTGGGTATGGATACTGATTCTTTTTTCATTCATTATCCAGGCAGTCAGCTATGAATATCGTAAAAAAGAGGACAATGTTTTAGGAGCAAAAACCTATGAGATGTTCCTGTTCATTAATGGTTCAGTTGGTGTTCTTCTGATTGGAGCAGCAGTTGGTACTTTTTACACAGGTTCAAATTTTACTTTGGATATGTTTAATAGAGTTACATGGGATTATACCTTACTGGGTATAAATTTAAGGGGGCTTGAAGCTGCTTTTTCCCTGTTTAACTTAAGCCTTGGATTGTTCCTTGTGTTTAATGCACGGGTTTTGGGAGCATTATATCTTCTAAACAGTATTGATCTTTCATCAACACCTGACCTGGAAAACAGATTGAGGAAAAACGTCTTAAACTCATTTTTGATTGCTCTGCCGTTTTTACTCTATGTCATTGTTTCCATTCTTGTCATGAAGGGATTTCATGTTGATGACTCAGGCACAGTCTCTCTTGTGTCTCATAAGTATCTGTCAAATCTTTTAGCAATGCCGTATTTTCTTGTGTTGCTGCTTTCAGGTGTTGTGCTGGTGTTATACGGAGTTATTCTTGGTGCATTTAAAAACAGCGATAAAGGAATATGGTTCAGTGGGCTGGGCACTATATTTGTAGGTCTTGTGGTACTATGCCTGCCTGCTTTTAATAATACTGCTTTTTATCCGTCAAAACTTGATCTTCAGTCAAGCCTTACAATCTATAATGCATCCTCCAGTATGTATACTTTGGTAACCATGACCTATGTTGCAATTGGCATACCTCTTGTCCTTGCTTATATTGTATATGTATGGAAACATATGGATGCGAAAAAACTGACTGTTCAGGAAGTAACCGATGAAGAAGCATATTAATTTTTAGGAGATTATATTGATGAGTGCACTGCTTTTAATACTTTATGTTGTTCTGATTATAGCATCCTATAAAGGGATTATATTTACTTTAAAAAAAACAGATCTATTGTAAAAAAAAAGGGTCGGTCTGTTTAAATATAACCGACCCTTACTTTACTTCATTGTTTTAATTGTCCATCTTTGATTATATCTTTATGGCTGCTGAAAAAGAGTGTCAGTATGATATAAGCATACCCCGCAACAGCAAGAACTGCAAAAAATCCGTAAAATATACCCAATGGTGCAAGCACAACTGCTGTCAGCCAGTGGGCAGTTATCACAGTCAAAGAGTGCATTTTTATGGGGAAATCATCAAACCTGCAAATGATGGACAGTCCGCAAAGGTTCCAGCCATACAACGAGGCAAAAACATGGATGTGAAGCAGCCATTTTGTTTTTTGATGATCATAACCATCTGACATCTGAAAATATATGTATATTATCCCTGTTATTGCAGTTAAAATCAAAAATCCAATTCCCGATGTTAAAAAAAGTTTTTGCTGAATTTTCTTTGCAAGTTTTGTATAGAGCAGAAACACAGTGTACACTGCTGTAAAAAGAGCAGCTGTTATATATATCTGGGGAAGATATTTTTCAGCTAAAATAAAAACAAAAAAGGAGATTACACCAAGTGTTATGGTCCAGAAACATGTCTCCATAACCATCTTGGCTGATGTACCCTCCACTCCTTCAAGCTGGGCAAATACAAGGGAAAGCGTGATCAGGGAAAGAGGAAAAGAAAAACCCAGAAAAAATATATCCAGAGTTAATTTTTCAATGGTTACAATTTTTAAATACTCATTATTTAAAATCACAAGTGAAGCCATTATAATACCAATGGAAAGGCACAGCAACGATGCCTGGTGAAATTTCTGCGACACTGACTCTTTGGGTTTGAAAAAACCCAGGGGCAGAAGCGAAAATTTTTCAATTCGAATTTTTTCCACAAGTATAAATAGAAAAACTGAGATAATAATCGTGACAGGGTAGATTTTAAGAAATGCTGATAATGCATAGACCAGCGAGCCAAAAAAGAAGAGCACTACAATTTTAGACACTTCAGTACGCCTTTGTGTATAATACAGCAGGATTGTTCCGCCGGTACAGAGATTATAAAGGAAAATATGAATTCGTTCAAAACTATAGTTGATCAATGGAAAATAGATGTGAATAAATCCAAATATAAATGCTGTAATCATTAAAACGGAAAAGAGAATTTTTAATTTAAAGTTCATTTTTATACCTCTGGAATTATTTATGTTAGTTCTAATATATCATCTTGCTTTAAAATTAATTTCATGGTTCTCCCTGAAATGGCAAACAGTATGAATGCTATGGCGATTTTTTTTGAATCTTTATAGAAATATAGTTTCTATTACTAAAATAATATCTGAATAATAGTGAAACATCAATACTTTTTTCGTTTTAGGGCATAAAAATATATCGCAATGGGCTTTGCCACGGCAGAGAGTTTGAGGATATCAACTCAATGTTTCCCGGTTAAAAAAAGCAGCAGTGTTTTAGTTGTGAAAATTGTTTTAAATCAAATTAAAAGATATGAAACTTGGTATTTTACAAGAGAATAGCTTGACATTTTAAAAATATTGCCAATTTTATAAAAATAATTTTTTTTAAATAAACTAAATTTATTGAGAGGAAAAAATGGCAAAAAAACCAGAAACCTGTGAATTTAAGACCGAAGTTCAGCAATTGCTGCATCTCATAGTTAATTCTTTATATTCAAATAAGGAAATTTTTGTAAGGGAGCTTATCTCCAATGCATCTGATGCAATAGATAAGGCAAAGTTCAAAGAACAGATAGAGCCTGATCTTTATAAAGATGATACTGATTATCATATCAGAATTTCAGCAGATAAAGATAAGAAGATATTTACAATAAATGATAATGGCGTTGGCATGACCTACGATGAGGTTAATGAAAACATTGGAACCATTGCCCAGAGTGGGACTAAAGCGTTTATGGAAGCCTTGGAGAAATCAAAGTCTGAAAACACTCTTTCACCGGATCTGATAGGTCAGTTTGGAGTAGGGTTTTACAGTGCTTTTATTGTGGCATCAAAGATCACTTTGACAACAAGGGCTGCCGGAGAAAAAATGGGTGTTAAATGGGTCTCGGATGGTCAGGGCTCTTATACTATTGAAGAGGTTAAAAAAGACTCCCGTGGAACAAAAATTGTTCTTGAACTTAAAGATCCAGAAGATGGTGAACAAAATTTTACTGAGGAGTACACACTAAGGCACATTGTCAAGAAGCATTCTGATTTTGTTCAGTATCCTATCATTATGAATGTGGAAAAAAGAGAGCCTATTCCTGAAAATGAGCAGATTAAAGATAAAGACGGTAAGGTGGTGGGAGAGACCACAAGAACGAAAAAAGAAGATGAAACCTTAAACTCCATGAAGGCAATCTGGTCCCGGAGTAAAGATGATGTAACAGAGGAAGAGTACGAAGAGTTTTATAAACATATAAGCCATAACTGGGATAAACCCACAGCCAGGATCCACAAGAGATTTGAAGGAGTTACAGAGTACGATGTACTGATGTTTCTACCCTCAAAAGCACCTTTTGATCTTTTCCAGGCAAATAGAAAGCATGGGATGCAGCTGTATTGCAAACGTGTTTTTATAATGGATGACTGCAAGGAACTTTTACCTGAATACCTTGGATTTGTTTATGGTGTTGTTGATGCTCCTGATCTGAATCTAAATGTAAGTCGTGAGATTCTCCAGGAAGATCGTTTTGTAAGAAGTATTAGAAAAAACCTTGTAAAACAGATTTTTTCAACCCTGGAAGAGATGGAAAAAGAGCAATATGAAGAGTTTTATGATGAGTTTGGAAAAGCCTTAAAGGCAGGAGTCCCCACCGACTTTGAAAATAAAGAGAAGATTGCCTCTTTATTAAGATATAAAACCACAAAATCTGATGGTAAATACATCTCTCTGGATGATTATATTGAGAATATGAAGGATGATCAAAAAGAGATCTATTATATTACAGGAGAAGATATTAATTCTCTTTCCAACAGTCCCCTTCTTGAGGTGTTAAAAGAGAAAGATTTTGAAGTTATTTTAATGATTGACCCGGTTGATGAATGGGTTGTACAGTCTCTTACTGAATATAAAGAGAAAAAATTAAAGAGTGCGGAAAAAGGTGACCTTGATGTTAACAAAGTTGATGATAAAGAGAAAGATGAATATTCAGCACTTTTAAAATTTATTAAAGAAAAACTTGGTGACAAGGTAAAAAGTGTTGAAGTGTCCAGCAGACTCAAGGATTCTGTCTCTTGCCTTTCAGCAGATGATTTTGCCATGAGTTCTTATATGGAGAAAATTCTTAAAGCTTCAGGACAGGATGCCCCTGATCAAAAGCGTTCTTTGGAAGTAAATATAAAACATCCTGTAATGGAAAAAATTAAATCTGTTTTTGAAACTGATACAAATAATCCCATGCTTCAGGATTACAGTGATCTCCTTTTTGATATTGCTGTTGTCAGTGAAGGTGGAAAAGTTGGTAATCCTTCAAAATTCAGTAAACTTGTGGGAGATCTGATGGCAAACGCTGTATGAATAGCCTTGCAAGCCATGAGATAATCTATATTGAAAGCCTTGGATGTGTCAGGAACAATATTGACAGCGAAGTTATGGCAGGTCTTCTTGAGAGAGCTGGTCACAGCATAATTGATGATCCATCCAAAGCTTCTGTGATTGTGGTAAATACCTGTGGATTCATATCAGCAGCGTCTGAGGAGGCTGTTGATATAATCCTTGCCATGGCTGAATATAAAAAGGAGCAGCTTAAACGCCTTGTTGTTACGGGCTGTCTTGTTGAACGTTATAAGAATGATGATCTTGCATCTACCATGCCGGAGGTGGATGCTTTTCTTGGCACTGGTGCTGTCGATAAAATTGTAAATGCAGTTGAAGATAGAGTTTCTAAAATCTTCACTTCCTATCCTGATCCAGATGAACAAAAACTTCACAAACCTGCCCTGCCCAGGAAATTTTCATCTTTAACTCCTGCATATATAAAGGTTTCAGTCGGGTGCAATAGAAAATGTACATATTGTATAATCCCTAGATTGCGTGGGACCCAGAAGAGCAGAATTGCTGATGATATCCTTTTAGAAGTTGAGCAGTTTTTTGCAAGGGGTTCAAAAGAGATAGCGCTTGTGGCTGAAAATACAACAGATTACGGTCTGGATTTAAAAGAAAATTTTGGGCTTGAAACCCTGCTTAAAAAAATTGAGGAAAAAGCGCAGATAGCAGCACCAGCAAAACAGTCAGTATGGGTAAGACTTTTGTATGCATACCCTTCAACTTTGAGTAAAAGTATAATCAGTACTGTTCTGAACTCAGATATAATCTGTTCATATTTTGATATTCCTGTTCAGCACGCATCTTCAAAGATTCTAAAAAGAATGGGAAGAAGATATTCAAAGAGAGATTTATATGATCTCTTTGGTTTTATTCGCAAAAAAGATCCTGGTGCTGCTCTTCGCACCACTATTATTACAGGTTTTCCCGGGGAGAGTGAGGATGACTTTAATGATCTGCTGGGGTTTATAGAAGATGTTAAATTTGATCATCTTGGTGTTTTTATCTATTCAGACTCAGGTGACTTAAAATCCCATGGGCTTGATAACCATGTCCCCCATGATATTGCAGTAAAAAGGCATGATATTATCATGGAAAAGCAAGCTCAAATATCCCATGAAATTAATTTAAACCATGTAGGTAAAACCTATAAAGTTCTGGTTGAAGAAAAATCTGATGATGGTGTTTATCTTGGGAGGACTCAGTTTCAGGCCCCGGAAGTTGATGGGTTAACATTTATTTATGGATTTGATCTTGAAATCAACACCTTTATTGATGTAAATATTACTGAAAGCTATGAGTATGATATTGCAGGGGAAGTCGTATGAGCAGGGATTTAAAAGCTGAATTAATGGTAAAGATTCAAGATGATCTTGGGAGAATTGAAAACTCCCTTGGGAAAAATTTGAATGCCAATCTTGATCTTGCCCGAAAAATAGCAGGTCATCTTTTATTCAGCAATGGGAAAAGATTACGACCTCTTTTGATGATCAACAGTGCAAAGATGTGTGGGTATCATGAAAGAGGAGAATCAGCCAGATCCCTGATAGATTTTTCAATTGTATTTGAATATCTGCATGCTGCAACTCTGCTCCATGACGATGTCATAGATGAAGCAGACATGAGGCGTGGTGCAAAGGCAGCCCATAAAGTCTGGCCAGTACCCGAGGTTATTCTGACAGGTGATTTTTTACTTGCCCGCTCTTTAAGTATTACTGCAGAGACTCAAAATCTTGAAATCGTCTCTACAATTGCCCGCATAACAGAGGAGATGTCCCAGGGTGAAATAGATCAGCTCAATCAAAAAGGCAGACTTGATCTTTCCGAAGAAGATTATTTAAGTATTATAAGACGGAAAACAGCAGTTTTAATTGAGGGTGCATGTAAATGCGGTGCATTGCTTGCAAATGCTTTAAAAGAGAAAACAGATGCTTTACTTAATTATGGACACAATCTTGGTATGGCATTTCAGATGGCTGATGATCTTCTTGATTATACAGCAGATGCAAAAGCCCTGGGGAAAAACCTTGGTGCTGATTTAAGAGAGGGTAAATTAACTCTCCCTTTAATAAAAACATTGCAAAGGGCTGATAAAAAAGATAAAGCCATAATAAAAAATGTATTTGAAAACCCGGAATTTACTAAAAAAGAGTTTGATGAACTTGTTTTGATGATTCACAAATATAAAGGTGTCAGCCACACTCAAAAAAAAGCAATGGAGCATGTTGTAAATGCAAAAACATTCCTTGAGATATTTGAACCCTCAGAGCAAAAAGATTTATTAACCATGCTTGCAGATTATTCTGTTACAAGAAAGGTATAAAAACACAATGATTAGAAAGGTGTTAATTCAACAGGTAAGATTGTCTATTTTTTCTATTTTAATAACAGGTTTGGTTTTTGTAAGTATTGAAAATGCTGAATGCAGACAAAACAAAAAAATATTAAGTACAATCACAACCGGTACACAAGCTGTTGACTCTGAGCTCTCGCCGGAAATGAAAAAAAATGCTGAGACTGCTGCCCGCAGATCAGCAGTGGAAAGAGCTGTGGCTGATTTACTCTCTTTAGAAGAGTTTGCATCTGGTTTTAAAATATTGGATGCAAAAATATTAGCAAACCCATCAGAGTATATCGGGAAATATCGGGTTATTGCCGAATTAAGAGAAAAAGCTAAATATGTAGTTGCTGTGGAAACCAGGGTCAACTTAACTCTTCTGAAAAAACATTTAAAAAAATATGGAATAATTAAAAGTAAAAAAGAAAAACCCTCTGTTCTTCTTCTAATAAGTGAAAAAACTGAACAAGATATCCTGCCTCAATACTGGTGGGGTAAAAACCCCTTACCCTACGAGTCCCTGGTTGCAGATGAAATCATACAATTTTTAATTGAAAACGGGTTTGATCTTGCTGGACATAATGCCGGGGCAGTTGATTTGAAAAAATATGGCGTGGTTTTCAACACCATTTACGACACCTCAGCTGCACTAAAACTTGGAAAAAAGTTTAAGGCAGATATCGTTGTTATGGGGAAAGCAGAATCTTTTGAAGCGTTGAACAAAATGGGTGAAGAAAAAACCTATGAAGCAGATATTGCCCTTGATATGTTAAGTGTCAGCACACACAAGAAAATTGGAACTTTGGAATTAAAAACTGCTACTAAAAATTTTAATAGTGACCAGGGCAATAAAAGTGTATTGAAAAAAATTGGCAAGCTTGCTGCAAAAGAGATCACACTGAAAGCAGATAAATACTGGGGAGATAACATATTAAAAAAAGAGCAGAGAATCGAGACAAGGATTAAAGGAGAAAATTATCTTTCAAGCTTTATTCTGCTTAGAAAAGCATTAAATGATATGCCAGAGGTAAAAAGTGTTCAGACAAAAGAGCTGGGTGCTGATCAGGCAATCGTCAGTATTATCTTTAAAGGCAGTGCTGACAAGCTTGCACAAGCTCTACTGCTAAAGACCTTTGATTCTTTTGGCATTGAAATATATGATGTGGCAAAAAAATCTTTTACAATCAAATTTGTATCCAGGTGATCAACTGACACTGAAGACCAGTTG
>CAZMEX010000012.1:25111-57023 GCA_964565415.1 uncultured Desulfobacterales bacterium
CAGTTGCAGATCAGTTGCAGATAAAAATCACGGGTCAACTGACTGACTCATTTTGATAATAACCATCTGATCTGGAAAAGTTTGACAGATCCTCTCCAATTGCTGTCTTTAAAAATGAGTTGAGCCACCAGAAGAGGTCTTCGGTTTTTACATTTTCCCGTAAATTGCGCATCCGCTGGCTTTTCCCCCCCTGGGGCATGATAACTGCCTTATGAATTGCCCTTGCGGTTCCTTCAATGTCATGGGGGTTCACAATAATTGCATCCTGGAAGAACTGGTGGGCAGCACCGGCAAATTCACTTAGGATTATAACCCCTTTTTCATCAATATTGCAGGCACAATACTCCTTGGCAACCAGATTCATGCCATCCTTTAAAGGTGTGATAAAGGCAATACTGCACGCCCTGTACAATGATATAAGTTCATCCCTGTCAAGGTTTCTAAACATATACTGGACAGGAAGCCAGTCATTTGTGCTGAATATGCCGTTAATCTCTCCCACGAGTTGTTCTATTTTAAGTTTCAGGTCAGCATAGGCTGTTATTTCTCTGCGGCTGGGGACAACTAATTGAATAAAATGCACCCTTTTATGGAATTGGGGGAACAGTGTTAAAAATCTTTTATAAGCTTCTAATTTTTCAGGTATGCCCTTGGTATAATCCAGACGATCAACCCCCAATAATATTTTAGCACCATGGGCATTACTCCTTATTTCCTTTGATCTTTTATAGATAGTCATGTCCCAGGATTTAAGGAAAAACTCATCAAAGTCAATGCTGATGGGGAAAACCCCCAGGCGCACAATCCTATTGTTGAGTTTTAATTCACTTATGGTTTCATCAAATGCAACCTGGGCATCAATTTTTGCATTTTTGATGATCTGTTTTATACATCCAATGAAATTTTGCTTACTTTGAATTGTGTGAAAACCTATAATATCATACTCCAACATCGCAGACAGAAGCTCAAAACGCCATGGACATCTTGCAAATGTATCAACAGGAGGAAAAGGGATATGCAGAAAAAAACCAATCTTGTTACTTTTTTTTTGCATCCTTCGCAATTGCCCTCCAACAAGTATCAATTGATAATCATGGACCCAGATAAAATCCTGATATTCTGCATTGCGGTAAATTTCCAATGCAAATTTTTTATTTACAATCTGGTAACTTGTCCAGTATTCCGGAGCAAATACGCACTTGCCAGTAAAATCATGGAAAAGTGGCCATAAAATAGAGTTGGAAAAACCTTCATAATAATTTTTCAACTCATTTGAATTAAGCATAACTGACCCTACACTATATCCAGGCCATGTTGACTGTATTGCTGACAACATGGTGCCATCACTATCTTCCTCCTGCACATAGCCGGGCCACCCAATCCAGATGCCATTACAACTTTTCAGTATTGGTGTCATGGCTGTTACCAGACCACCGGCACCTTTTTTCACCTCTATTTTTCCGTCCACGCCCTTGTTTATAACCAGTGGCAGTCGGTTGGACACAATGATAAGTTTTTTTCTCATTTTTCTACTCCTTTGAAACCTTTGAAGCAACCTTTTTTAGAGGCAATCATCAGATAGTTACAATACTTTTATTACCTGGGTATAATCTGATTATTTCATCTTTAATCATGATTGTAATGGGTCTTGCCCTGCTGGTCAGGCTTTTAATCCTGACCTCTTTGTGGGTGATTTTCAGGTCAAGCCAGTGCTTCCTGTATCGAATGTGAAAACAGATGCGATTGATTGATTTTGGGAGCAGGGGATTTAAGATAAAGATATCACTTCTTATTTCCATGCCTGCATAGCCCCGTTGAAGAATGTCAATACACCCTGACATGGCAGCCAGATGAATACCTTCCTTTGTACTTTTTGCCTGGTCGTCAACCATATCAGTCTCAAGGGCTCGGCTGAAAAGATTCCAGGAACGTGCCCTTGCCTGACGTGCCTCAATCCAGGAGTGGATTACCATTGCCAGTGATGACCCATTTGTGGTGCGTTTCAGATAATAGTTAATATTCTTTTGAATAAAATTTTTTTCAATGGGATAATCAAGATGTTTAAACATTTTTTTTAAAGTTTCAGCACTGAAAAGGTAGAAAAGCATTAAAACATCTGCCTGTTTGCAGAGTTTATAATTATTAGGACTGTCTCCCTCTTTTTCAAGAATTCTGTCCAGGCGCTGGATGTTGCCATATTTTTTTTTATAACCATCCCAGTCAAACTCCTTTAAATCTTCATATCCTTCAAACTGACTGATAATACCATCTTTCTGGAATACTATTTTCATCCTCCGGCTCATTTTTTTCCATTTAGCAAGCTCTCCATTTTCTATTTTGAGTTTTTTCCTTAAATAATCCCAATCCTGTTCAGGAATAACATGCTGCAGGTTAAGTGCCTGGTTCATTACAAACATTACCATTAAATTAGTATAGGCATTGTTGTTTAACCCTGGTTCGCAGGCGTTTGGGTAAGAGTCA
This sequence comes from uncultured Desulfobacterales bacterium, assembly GCA_964565415.1. Lineage (GTDB taxonomy): Bacteria > Desulfobacterota > Desulfobacteria > Desulfobacterales > Desulfobacteraceae > JAIOSM01. The sequence goes on from CAZMEX010000012.1 coordinate 27,593, forward strand.
TGATATTCATCAGGTCCCATGACATGCAAGATTTCATATCGATCAAGTTCAGGAGTGTAGGTTGCAATACTTGCCCAGAATCGGGCAATCTCCACAATCATCTCTCCTCCGTAAAAGGATAAAAACTCTATGTCGTGTGTGATTTGAAAATACTGCCAGATATTATAAACAATGGCATTGTTTACATGGCGCTGTAGATGGGTGTTGTCTTCAAGCCAGCGACCTGACTCAGGATTAAGATGCACTTGCTGGGTCTCTTCTCTACCGTTGCTTCCGCTTTGCCAGGGATACATTGCACCATTGTAACCAGCATTTTTTGCTGCATGTTTTGCCTCCTGAAGCCGCCGATAACGATACATAAGCAAGGTCTTTGTAATGCGGGGGACCCGGAAATTCAAGAATGGAAAAATGATCATTTCATCCCAGAATATATGTCCTCGATACCCTTCACCATGCCAGCCCCGGGCAGGCATTCCCACATCAATATCCAGGGAATGCACAGAAGAACTTTGCAGTAAATGGAAAATATATAAGCGAATAACTTTTTGTGTGTATTGCTCAATATTGCAATTGCCAAGTTCCAGTTTAACATCAAATTTGCGCCATAACAGACCCCAGGCTGTGGCGTGGGACTCCAACAGGCAGTCATAGTTTGAGGTGTCATTTAAAATGGTGTTTTCAGCCTCTGCCAGACATTCGGAAATTCCAGTGTCACGGGATGTATGTATACAGATCAGTTTTTCCACTGTAATATCTTCTGCTCTTGTGATATTTGTAACAAAGTGTTTGGCAATATATCCATCGGGTTCAGCAGTTTGAACATATTTTATTGCAGCAGTTTTATTTTTATGGAAGATTTCTGTTCTTGCACCAATGGCAATGTCCAGGCATGATTGATTGGTGCGCATTTTTAAACACATATTTTTTTTGTCAACATGCCTTGATTCAACCAGGTCAAGATGTTTGTTATTAAGAGCCTGGTACCGCTTGACTCCTCTATTTGTGACTTTGCCATCCAGGGCAGAACATATCTTGATTTCACCTTCCCAGTTCAAAGGTGTAATAATAATTTTAAGCCCGGCACGATGCATCTGTTCTCCATGGACAAATGTCTGTTGAGAAATAATTGTCTCCCTCTCTTTTTTATCCCTGAAGCGGATAATACGGTTAAGAACGCCTTTTTTTATATTGAGATACTGGCGATAAAAAAGAATTTTTACATCCTCTATTTTAAACCACTCATCTTTATCAATACAAAAGTTTAGGCACAGCCAGTTGGGGATGTTAACAAGATCTTCATTCTCAATGGTTTTGCCTGCAACTTTGGTCTTAAGACGATTATATCCTCCGGCAAGGTAAGTACCAGGATAGTGTATACCATCAGCCTCTGCCTCTGGTGCAGCTCCCCTGGTTACAAAATATCCGTTTCCAAGAGCACATAACGCTTCTCTTCTGCCTTCATCTTCAGGGTCAAAGTTTACATATATGTGTGTCCAGCTGGTTCCTTTGTGCAGGTTGGGTGAAAGCTTGAGCAGAAAACGTCTGATTTGATTTGGAGAATCCAGCCTGAAGCAAGCTTTTGAACTATGTAAATCATCCCCTATTACAATGCCGATACTGTTTTCCCCCATTGCCTCAAACGCATGGAGGTTATTTGCATTGTCTCCCAGGAAAATTGGAAGAATAATCCTGCTTATAAGGTTCAGTTTTTTAAGAAACCACACAAAAGCCTTGCCTTTATCTTTGTCCATGGCTTGCTTTAGTTCATGATCCCTGTTATTTAATTTTATTATAAGCCCGTCAGGTCCATGGATTTCATACTTTTTACAGTCAGCATAATAGATGGTGCTGATATTGATCTGTTCTTTTAAATGCTTCACCCCTTTACAGGTTACAATGATAACTGTGTACTGGTTTGCAAGGGTGGTCACTATTTTTTTTATGTCACTGGAAAATCCATTGCCTTGGGGAAGGGGGGACATATACGAAATAATGCTGTCGTAATCAAGAAAAACAACTATCTCTTTGCCATCAATCAATTTCATGATTTTCCAAAAAGATTGCAGTGCCTGGGGAAGATTTTTAACCAGTATGCCTGCTGTGATTTCACAAAGATCGCTGACAACCAGATGGGCCCCTTTTTGCTTGAGACCTTCTGCATGGTCTGCACGGTTTACACCGATGATCATGCCAAACCCGCCTTTTTTCCCTGCCTCTACACCGGAAAGAGCATCCTCTACTACCACACATCTGTCTGGGTCAGCATCAAGCTGTTTGGCAGCTTCTATAAAAATATCTGGTTCAGGCTTGCCTGTAAGCCCCAGCTTTGCAGACACGACTCCATCGACTCTGGTATCAAATAAAGCTTCGATTTTAGCAGCCTTCAGAACTTTACGGCAATTTTTGCTTGAACTCACAATGGCTGTTTTCAGCCCGTTTTTTCTTAATTGCTTGATCAGATGGATGGTCGAGTCATAAACTTTTACACCTTCTGTTTTCAGTAATTCAGAAAAGAGCTGGTTTTTTCTATTACCCAGCCCGCATATGGTATCCTGATCTGGAGCATCATCAACATAGCCATAGGGAATATCAATATTCCTGGAAGCAAGAAAAGCCTGGACACCCTTGTAGCGTGGTTTGCCATCAACATATTTTAAATAATCATCTCCAGGGTCAAAGGGAAGAAAGCAGTCGGCTGTACTCTTTTTGTTCAAGTATTCATCAAAAAGGTTTTTCCATGCATTTGCATGGGTATCTGCTGTTTTGGTGACCACACCATCCAGGTCAAACAGGACAGCATCATATTTTTCATGATCAATTGATTGTTTCAAGATTACCATAATAGAAAACCCTCATAAAAAATTATTATTAACAGAAAACAATAATTTTTTCTCCAGCTACCAAGGAGAAAAAGGAGACAAAGCAAAAAGTAGTTACTGATATCAACACGCACTTGAAAATACGAAGCTAAAAGCAGAGTTAATCTATTTTATACCATTAAATCAATCAATTTACAAATTGTATATTATATTATATGTTCATTTTAGAAATGAGATAATTGTTTGGTATTTATTTTAAATGGAAATGGATAAATAATAAGATGGTAAAAATTATTAAGGGAAAACCTTTAAATGACCTGCCGGTACCTGGAGAGACACTGCCTGAGATTTTTTTAAAACAGAGAGAGTTATATGGCTCTGACAGGGTTGCCCTCAGGACGAAAAAGAGTAATGGTTTCTGGAAAGAATACTCATGGAATGATTATTTTGATAATGTTCAAAATGTGGCTGCCGGGTTTTTAAGCTATGGGATTAAACCGCTTGACAGGGTTTGTCTTGTATCTACAAATTGTCCTGAGTGGCTTTTTATCAGCATGGCACTGCAGAGTATTGGAGCGTATCTTGTTCCGATCTATCCCAACAGTACTCCAGACCAGGTAAAACATATTGTCGAACATAGTGAAGCTAACCTGTTGATTGTACAAGATCATGGACAATTGAGAAAGATTGAGAGCTGGCATGATCAGGTCAACAATATGCCTGAGATTGTTTTAATGTCAGGGGAGCCTTTTAAGGGGACCATCAAATATGATGAGTTTATAAATAAAGGTTTAGTCTGGATCAAGAATAACCCTCCATCATTTTTAGAAGATCACATTAAAAAATTAACACCCAAGTCTCCGGTGGGTATTATTTATACTTCAGGTACAACTGGTCCCCCAAAAGGAACCATTGCCTTGCAGAAGAATTATATTTTTGAAGCCAGGAGTTTATCAACTCTATATGATAATATATTTGAGGAAGAGACAATTTCATTTCTTCCGCTGTCACATATTGCTGAGCAAATTCAAACCATAAGTTGTGGTATTGCCCTTGCATTTACTGTATCCTTTGCAACAAGTATTGAAACTGTTAAAGATGATTTGACTCAAATCAGACCAACTCTTTTTTTTTCAGTACCCCGTCTTTATGAAAAAGTGCATTCTGCAATTTCAGATTCAGTTGCTACCTCTCCCTTTATCAAACGCTCTTTGTTTACCTGGGCTTTAAAAGTGGGAGAGAAAATCAGACTTTACAGAAATAATAATTTAAAAATACCTTTTATTGAACAGAAAAAGTGGGCCCTTGCAGATAAACTTGTTTTTTCCAAAGTTAAAAAGAAAATGGGGCTTGACAGAACACATTTTTATTTAAGCGGAGCAGCTCCCCTCTCCATTGATGTGGCAAAATTCTTTGGTTCAATGGGCATGGATATAAATGAAGTGTATGGACAGACTGAATGTACAGGTATTTCCAATGCAACGAACTTTGGCAAAGTTGTCCCGGGTACAATTGGTCCCCCCATGCCAGGATGCGAAGTGGGCATTCTTGACGATGGAGAGATTGTTATCAAGGGAGATAATAATTTCATGGGTTATTGGAAGGATAAAGAGATGACCCAAGAGGTTTTAAAAGATGGCTGGCTTCATACAGGTGATATCGGTTGTTTCCATGATGATGGGTATTTAGAGATAACTGACAGGAAAAAAGATATCATCATTACATCGGGCGGGAAAAACACAGCACCCCAAAATATTGAAGGTCTTATTAAGGGATACCCTTGCATTTCCCAGGCAGTTGTTATCGGGGATAGAAGGAAATATCTCACATGTTTGATTGCCTTGGATGAAGAGAGCCTGCCCAGGTTTTGTGACCACATTGGAGTTGGCAGATTAGGCCCTGGTGAAGCTGTAAAAAATGAGACAATAATTGGAACTGTTCAAAAATATATTAATAAAGTTAATGCAAACCTTGCAAGATTTGAAACAATTAAATATTTTAGAATTCTTCCTGCCAATTTTTCCATTGAAACCGGTGAGTTAACACCCACAATGAAAGTAAAACGACAGGTTGTCAATGAAAAGTATAAACATATAATAGACTCAATGTACTAATGTCGATTTTTAACATGGATAAATATAGCAATAACAGATTTTTTGAATCAAAATTTGTGAATACTCACAACGCTCCTGATTGTGGGGTGATTAAATGTATGCTGGGAAGATTATTAATGTGGCTGACAGGCTGGAGAGTAACAGGTGAGCTTCCAAAGGACAAAAAATTTGTTCTGATTGGCGAACCCCATACCAGTAACTGGGATTTTTTATTAATGTTTGGTGCAGCATATTCACTTCGGTTAAAAGTCTCCTGGCTGGGCAAAGACACACTTTTTAAAAAACCTTTTGGATCAATCATGGGATACTTTGGCGGAATACCAATTGACAGAAAAAGCAATCATGATCTTGTGAGTAGGACAGCTGAATTGTTTGAAAAATCTGAAACCCTTGTTCTTGTTATAGGACCTTCTGGAACAAGAAGCAGAGGAAAACACTGGAGGTCAGGGTTCTATTGGATTGCGCACACTGCAAATGTTCCGATATTGTGTGGGGGGCTGGATTTCACTAAAAAGGAGGTGCATGTGGGACTCTGTTTTATTCCCACAGGAGACGTTAAAAAAGATATGGATAAAATTCGGAAATTTTATGATGGTATCCGTGGTAAGCACCCTGAACTTGAAACCGATATAGTGTTGCAAAATGAGTGAACTGTATTTGACAACCTGAATTGCATTTGTTATCACTTTGTTAAAATTTATTTTTTATTAAACCGGAGATAAACAATGAAAGATGAAAAAAACTGGGATTGGCAGACAGACAAAAAAGATATACCGGTAAAAGAGTGGGAAGGCAAGTTTAACTGGGTGGAGGAGTTCCATGTCAGCCCGGACGGAGAGAAAATTGCCGCAATTGTAAACAGTGATGAGATGGAATTTAACATTTGTGTAAATGGTGAGGTTTGGGAAGAGACAGCAGAAAAAGCCTGGTCTTTAAGATATTTACCAGATGGGAGGCTTGCTGCATTGGTCGCAAATGATGAAGAGTGGACTGTTTGTGTGGATGGCAACTTTTGGGAAACAAGGTTTGATTACATATGGGATTTAAAATGCTCTTCAGATGGATCTTTTATTGCTGCTGCTATCCAGCAGGAAGGTGAATATGGAGTTGTGGTTAATGATAAGGCCTGGGACACTCTTTATCACAATATATCAGGTGTTGTTTTGAGTGATAAAGGCATATCAGCAGGTATTGTCCAGGTGGAACCAATGGGGCAGGGTGATATTGAGGGATTCAGCCGAGGGCTTTTTTCTGTTGCTGTGGATTCCATTGCCCAGTCTGAAAAATTTATGAACATCTGGGATCTCTCCTTTGACAGCATAAATGATAAACTTGCCTGCTCCATAAGAAAAAACCGTGTTGATTATTCTATTTCCAATGATAACAAACCGTGGGAAAAGAATTTTCAGTTTTCCTGGAAGCCTGAGTTTGTTGACAATGGTAATGCATTGGTTGCTCCTGTCAGGCAGGGAGGAAAGTGGTTTCTGTTTAAGGATCAGGCTCCTCTCTGGGAAAAAAAATATGACCAGCTATGGAAGTTGTCAGTGCATGGCAATAAAAAGAAGATTGCTGCAATTGTTTCGGACTCTTTTGGAAAATGGAGTGTTGCAGAAGATGATATGATCTGGGGTCCCCACTGTGACACAATGATATCAGAGCTTTGCTATTCAGATAGTGGTGATTCCCTTGTGGCACTTTATAAGAACAGTGGATCCTGGGATGTTGTTGTAAACGGGAAGCCATGGAATTTAAGGGCAGACAAATTGTGGTACCCTGCAATAAGCCTGGATGATAAAATATTTGCCACAAGGATGGAGAAAGATGGAAGGTTTTATCTTATTGTGAATGGCAAGGTTTATAAAGAAGATTTTGACATGATCTTTGAGCCGAAAATCAGCCCGGATAATGATAAGATTCTTTTAAAAGCGGTTGAAAACGGTATTTATACAAGGCAAATACTTAAGATAGACAACGTTTTATAAAGGAGAGAACAAAACATGCATGCTTTTATCAATTTTATAATGGGACCCATGGTCTGGATCTCATTTTTAATATTCTTTGTCGGAGTCGTATTCAGGCTTTATAACATGTACAGACTTGTTGATAAAACAGAAAATTTTATTTTCTCATATATGTCTCTGAAATATAGTTTAAGGTCAATTTTTGCATGGCTCACACCTTTTCTTCCTCGAAGTACCAGACAGAGCCCTGTTTTTTGGAGTGTCTCTTACCTGTTCCATCTCCTGCTGTTTTTAGTACCAATTTTCCTATTATCCCACATAACACTTCTTGAAGATTCAATGGGCTGGTCATGGTTGGCTTTTGGTGATTCTATTGCTGATATCCTGACAATTTTTGTTATTTTTGCATTACTGTTTTTTATTATCAGGAGATTTGCAGTTCCTGAGGTGAAATATTTAACGAAATTTTCAGATTTTATTTTTATTTTGATTGTGGCTCTTCCATTTGTTACAGGTTTTTTTGCATATCATCAGTTTTTTGCTTATAAATTCATGGTGATTGCCCATGTATTGTCAGGCGAGCTCATGATTATTTTAATACCTTTTACCCGATTTTTTCATATGTTTATGGCACCGTTTACAAGAGCTTATATTGGTTCTGAGTTTGGCAATGTCCGCCATGCAAAAGATTGGTAATAAAAATATTTAAGGAGATATCCATGCAGGATACAATAGATAAAGATTTGGAGAAAAAAGATCCGGAAACCATGGCAAGAGAAGTTGTTGATGATGGTATTGAAAAAGGATTGGCAAGACTTACAGAAGAAAAAATATCTGAGATTATCAATCAGGTCTTAACAAAAGAGACCGGCGCACGTTTTAAAGCATATGTGGAAACATGCATGCGATGCGGATTGTGTGCAGATGCCTGCAGCGTCTTTTTATCCAATGATAGGCGACCCCAGTATTCACCAGCAGCAAAAATAAAACAAACCATCCTTGAGATGATTCAGAAAAAAGGAGAGGTGTCAAAAGAGTTTTTAAAGAGTGCAGTAAGAATCTCCTATACTGAATGCAATGTATGTAAAAAATGCGCCATGTACTGCCCTTTTGGCATTGATATTGCCTATATGATGCTGACTGTGAGGCGTATATGCCATAAGCTGGAAATCACTCCGCTTTATATTCAGGATACAGTTAATTCCCACTCTGCCACCATGAATCAAATGTGGGTCAAAGAGGATGAATGGATAGATACTCTTCAATGGCAGGAAGAGGATGCCAGGGAAGAGTTTGAGAATTTACGAATTCCCCTGGATAAAGATGGTGCAGATATAATGTATTCTGTTATTGCTCCTGAACCCAAGTTCCAGGCAGGACTTATTTATCAGACAGCAACTATTATGCATGCTGCAGGGATAGACTGGACAATGCCGTCGGCACCTGGTTGGGATAACAGCAACATGGCAATGTTTACAGGAGACTTTGAAATATCCGGGCGCATTGCCCAGGCACATTATGATGCAGCTGCAAACCTCCATGTGAAAAAAATTGTCATGGGCGAATGCGGTCATGCCTTTAGATCGGTTTATGATGTTGGAAACAGATGGGTTAGCTGGAGGATGCCTCCCTTTGAACTTGTTCATGCCATAGATTTTTTCCATGGTCTTCTTGTGTCAGGCAGGATTAAGGTTAAAGAGAAATTTAAGGAGAGTGTTACTCTCCATGATCCATGCAATGTTTCCAGGGGCCGAGGGCTTCATTATAAGGCAAGGGAGCTTGTGAACATATTGTGTGAGAATTTTATAGATATGACACCTAACAAGGAACATAACCACTGCTGTGGAGCTGGTGGCGGTGTGATCAATTGTGGTCCCCCCTGGAAAGGCACCAGAATGAATAATAATAAAGAGAAAGCAAGACAGCTTGAAGCAACAGGTGCAAAGGTTTTAATTGCACCTTGTCATAATTGTCATAGCGGACTCGAAGATGTTGTGGAACATTTTGAGTTGGGTATGGAGGTTAAATTTTTTGGAGATATTATTTATGAAGTGATGGAAAAGACAGTTTTTCAGAAAGGTGACCTAAAATGAAATTGAAAAAATATCTGTTAATAATAGCTGCTTTCCTGTTGGTAACCGCATTATTTACATATTCCAATGAAGATGATTATCCAACAATGGATAATACGATTTTTGAAAATCCCCAGAGAACAGCTGCAATATTTGACCATGATGAGCACAATGAGATGGCAGAGTTGGAAGACAATTGTACGCTTTGTCATCATGTTTATGAAGATGGAAAACTTATTGAAGATGAATCTTCAGAAGAGAACTCTTGCTCAGATTGTCATGGGATGAAAAGCAGTACTGACAATGAAATTACTTTGAAATCAGCTTTCCATAAAAGATGCAGGCAGTGTCATTTTGATGTGAAAAAAGGACCTGTTTTATGTGGAGAGTGTCATAAGAAATAGTCACATTAATCTCTTGGCAGGGTGTTACAACCCATAACATCCTGTCAAAAAATCTTATCCTTTATCATAATTTGATAACCGGGACATTGGCAAGTTGATCTTCAAAATAATCATCCATTAAATCTTTATACCTGTTTTCAGGATATTTTTTGTTGCATGACCTGCAGCAGAGAAAAACTTGCTTTCAGGTTTTTTTTAAAATCAGCTGCCCATTGCAGAAAAGGCATTTTGCTTTGTAATTGTTCAAATTTAAGATCCTTATTTTAAAAGACATTAACTTTTATTGTTCCAATGTACCATTTTTTTCAATTTATCAAAAGCAGCTTGCATTTAGAAAAAAATATCGTATTTGATAATTTTTCTCTGCAGGGAGTTAATGCTCTTTTCAATAAGCCCAATTGGGTGTATATTGCACGATATGAAATTTAAATACTTAAAACTTAAAGGGAAATAGATGACATTATTTGAACTTGAAAAAGATGATGGTGTTGCCATTATTAAGATGGCAAATGGTGAAAACAGGCAGAACCTTGTGTTTGCAGAAAGTTTATCCAGCCTGCTTGATGAGATACTTGATGATAAAGAGATGTTTTCCATAATAATTACATCTTCAGATAAGAAAAATTTCAGCCAGGGAGTTGATATTGAATGGCTTGTTAAAAGATTTGAGCAAAAAGACTTTAAGAGTATAAAAAGCTTTCTTTATGCCATGAATGATGTTTTTAAAAAATTTCTTCTCATGCCTGTCCCGGTTATTGCTGCTATTAATGGACACGCCATTGGTAACGGAGCAATGCTTGCATGTGCATCTGATTTCAGGTTTATGAAAAAAGATAGAGGTTTTTTTTGCTTTCCTGAAGTTGATATTAGTATTCCATTTTTACCAGGCATGATTGCATTTGTAAGAAAAGCAATGCCTGAGTATAAATTTAATGAACTTAAGCTGACAGGCAGGAAAGTCACAGCTCAGGAGCTTTTTGAACACCATATTATTGAAAAAGCAAGTGATGACCAGGCTGCATTGATGGATGATGCCATAAGCTTTGCCAAAACTTTTAAAAAGAAGCGTAATATTTTTTCAGAGCATAAAAAAAGAATGCACAAAAAAATTATTGAAGTTATTGACACCCAGGACCCTGAATATATTGACACTCTGAATATATTCATGTCCTGATTCTATCTTTGCAAGGTGTTTTGCATTGTTATGGGTTCTTATCTGACAACACTGCAAACCCATTACTGCCTGGCTCTGTATAGTGAAAAAAGAACCACCAGGAAAATTTATAGTGGTAATTCATCTTTTTTAAATTTAAGCGTTGCAAAATAGTCATCAATTGTCTCTTCTCTTCTTATCAGCTCAATGGTGTTGTCTTCTCTTAAAAGAAGTTCTTTGGGTCGAAGGTGTCCATTGTAATTAAATCCCATTGCATGGCCGTGGGCACCTGTGTCATGTATAATCAAAAGGTCGCCTTCTTTAGTAATTGGCAGCTCCCTCTGTATTGCAAACTTGTCAATGTTTTCACACAGAGAGCCTGTAACATCAACTTTTTCCTTTGGCATGGATTCATCTTTTCCATGTATATGAATATGGTGATATGTCTCATACATGCCGGGCCTCATGAGTGCTGACATTGACGCATCAACCCCAACATATTTTCTATAGATATTCTTATGATTAATAACTTTTGTTACAAGTGCGCCATGGGGACCTGTCATAAACCTTCCGCTTTCCATGAAAAGTTCAGGTGCAAAGTTGTTTGAACTTTTAAAACTATTTAAAAGTTTTTCAATACCTTTTGCCATGAGATTTATATTCAGACCTTGTTGTTCCGGCTGGTAGGGAATACCAAGTCCACCACCAATATTGATAAATTCAAACGTAATTCCAAGTTCATTTGAGACCAGAGCAACCATATCTAAAAGCATTTTGGTTGTTTCAATCATATACTCATGGTTGAGTTCGTTGGAGGCAAGCATTGTATGCATACCAAATCGTGTTGCGCCTTTTTCCAATGCTTGTTTGTAAGCAGGCAATACCTGGTCATGGCTGATTCCATATTTTGATTCTACAGGGTTACCGATTATTTTATTGCCTTTGCGCCTTGATCCCGGGTTATACCTGAAACAAATGATTTCTGGCATTTCTGGTATTTTTGATATAAGGGAAATATCATCGAGATTAAGTATGCAGCCATCATCACTCAACGCTGTTGAAAATTCATTGTAACTTGTGTTGTTTGATGTGAACATAATCTCCTCACCAGAGCTGTTGATACTTCTGGAAAGGAGTACTTCAGGGGATGAGCTGCAATCAAATCCAAAACCCATATTTTTCATGATTGCCATGATTTTTGGATTGGGAAGCGCTTTGACTGCGAAGAACTCTTTAAAGCCGTCAACATTTGAAAAGGCATGTTTCAAGGCTTGACCTGTTTCTCTGATACCTTTTTCATCATATATATGAAAGGGTGTTCCAAAATGTTCCTCAGTTTTTTTTACAACACGGGAAAGTCTCTCTTTAAAATCTTTAGTCATTGGCATGGCTATTTATCTCCTGTCTGTTCTGGTATTACAATTTGAGCGCTCTCTTTGTATGTCGCAAGAGCAATAAATGTTTTAGTGCTTAGAATATTTTTAATATTGTTGATTTTTTTCCTTAATATTTTTTCAAGCTCTTGGGGTTCAGAAGTCCTTAATTTAATCATAATACAGTCTTTGCCTGCAAGGTGATGTACCTCCTGGACCTGCTTTATTTCTGTAAGAAGCTTGCATGTATCTTGAATAATAGTAGCATTTTCAAGTTTGATTTGAATAAAGGCAACCATGGATTGGTTAAAGTGATCTGGATTGAGCCTGACTTCATAACCGTCAATAATTCCGCGGTCTTCAAGTTTTTTTATACGACCAAGAACTGCAGATGGTGCCATTTTAATCTTTCTTGCAACATCAACATTGGGAATCCGGGCTTTTTTTTGTAAGATTTTTAAAATTGTGTGATCAATATTATCCATTTTTTTTATATTCCTTAATATGCAATCTTTTATGGAGTATATTCTAATATTATCCATTTGTCAAGAATATTATTTTTATATTGATGGGATTTATAGAAATATATTCAGTATGCCCCATGGGTGAGTTTTTGACATATCATAAAAATAAAAGAGATTTTTATTGAAATAAAGACAATAATAATATATTCTGTTCCAAGATTCAGCGAAAAATAATATTACCTTTTTGAATAATACGTATATGACTATTTTGCAGGAAAAATATAAAGTCCTTGTGGTTGACGATGAAGAGAGCATTCTTGATGTTACAGAAGGTTTTTTCCAGCGAAAAGGACATGAAGTATTAACAGCAGCTAATGGGAGAGAGGCCATTGAAATCCTTGATAGAGAGACTGTAGATTGTTGTTTTACCGATATAAACATGCCTGAAATGGATGGTTTGGAGCTTGCAAAAGAGTTGCAGAGAAGAGACCATGGATTCCCCGTGGTAATAATGACGGGCTACCCTTCCATTGAAAATACAATTGATACTTTAAAAAATGGTGTTGTTGATTTTCTTGTTAAGCCTGTTAACCTTGAACAGATGGAATTAACCTTAATACGGGTTGTACAGCAGAGAAGTGTTTTTGTTGAAAATCTCATTTTAAAAGAGGAAATTCAAAGACAGGAAAAATTAAAAAAACTCAACAATGAGCTGGTCGCAAGGATAGATGACGTCAATATATTAAATAGAATAATGGAAGATTTTTCCAATACAGACTCAAGCCATGATATATTTACCAAGGTGGTGGAGCTGGGGGCAGGAATTTTAAGAGCTGACAATGTGATATTCCACATCTGGGTTGAGGCAAATGACTCTCTTATCTCTGTTGCTTCATCTGGCAACATTGATGATAACAATATTTCTAAAGGGATAAAACCATTTATTAAGGGTGTTATCCAATCTGATGCAGAGCCTTGTCTTGTTTCCCAGGGAAGGGCAAGAAATGAGTTGCCCGATGGTGTGCTTTCACTTATGGTCGCACCCTTAAAAATTCGGGGTAAGGTTTTTGGGACGGCAAGTGCTGTTATTCTGAAAGGAGACAAAAGTTTTGATGAAAAAGATATATATTACATGACTTTTATCACACGAAAAGCAGCCTCGGCAATTGAAAATATCGCTTTATATGAAAACATCTATGATAATCTTTTTTCAACCCTCTATGCATTTGTTGCAGCGGTTGAAGCCCGAGACAAATATACGAGAGAACATTCAACACGAGTTGCCAAGATTGCCTATAAAATTGGAGAGCAGATGGGATGCTCCGACGAAGAGTTAAATATTATTAATTTTGCGGGATATCTCCATGATGTAGGTAAGATAGGGATAAGGGATGATATCCTTTTAAAACCGGGAAAATTGACTGAGCAGGAGTATGAGAAGATTAAAGAGCATCCGGTTATTGGCGCTGATATTGTAGGCAAGCTTGGGTTATGGGATAGAGAGCAAACAATTATCAGGCATCACCATGAACGGTTTGATGGAGAAGGCTACCCAGATGGCTTAAAGAGTGATGAAATTCCAAAACTTGCAAGAATTTTATCAGTGGCTGATGTAGTTGATGCCATAGGTTCGGATCGTGCATACAGGAAACGGATGGAGTATGATGAGATGATAACAATAATCAGAATAAATTCCGGTAAACAATTTGATCCAGAAGTAGTAAAAAGTTTTTTAAAAATCGCAGACAAAAATCTGTTAAATGATTTATAAATTCTTGAGACAAAGGTTAAAATATGATAATCTACTGGTTAAAGTCATTACACTGTTTTAATCAATAATATGGAGAAGCTTCTGATGGTTAAACAAGATGGCAATAAAAGTAATATCGAAAGACGGAAGCATGAGAGAGTTAACTTTGCCACCTCCATTAGTGTGACAATAGACACAGGAGATGAAAAAATTGATGTTAAGGGCGATTCAAGGGATCTCAGTCTGAAAGGTGTATTTATTGAAACTAAAAAGGAATTTCCCATTGGCAGTCGATGCTCAGTTGAAATTTCTCTTTCAGGAGATGACAATGATATTAAACTGCATGTAAAAGGTATAGTCGCAAGAAACGTGGACAATGGAGCAGGAATTATTTTTGACTCGATTGATGTTGATTCTTTTACACATCTTAAAAATATTGTAAAATATAATAGTACTGATAATTAATTCATATAAAAGAGGGTTTTATTTTGGACGTAACTTTAATTAATCCATTTATTAATGCAACGATAAATGTCCTTGAAACAATGGCATTTATGGAAGTTACTGCTGGTAAACCGTTTTTAAAAAAAGGTAATGTGGCAATCGGCGATATCACAGGGCTTATGGGACTTACAGGAGTTGCAAATGGTACTGTCGCAGTGACTTTTGAGTCTAAATGCATCCTTGCTATTGTTTCCAACATGTTCGGGGAAAAAATGAATGAAATCAATAGTGAGATCATTGATGCTGTTGGAGAGCTGACAAACATGATATCCGGACAGGCAAGACGAGAGCTGGAAGAGGTCGGGCGATCTTTCAAAGCAGCAATCCCGTCTGTTGTAGCTGGTGAAAAACATAGCATTACCCACTATACCAATGGTCCAAAGATAGCAATTCCATTTGCAACAGAAAATGGCGATTTTACCATTGAAGTTTGTTTTGAAAGATGAGACTTGTATTAATCTTTATCTAAGGAGGGAGGGAATACATAATGGATACATCCATCAAGGTCCTGGTTGTTGATGATTTCGCGACTATGCGCCGTATTCTTAAAAACATTTTAAAACAGATTGGGTTTAAGAATCTAGTGGAAGCTGATGATGGTGCAACTGCCTGGGATGTTCTTGAGGAGCAGAAGATTGATCTGGTTCTGGCTGATTGGAATATGCCTAAAATGACCGGATTAGAACTTTTAAAGAAAGTCAGAGCAAGTGAAAAATATGCCAAAGTTCCTTTTTTAATGGTTACTGCGGAAGCGCAGAAACAGAATGTTATTGAAGCTGTACAGGCTGGTGTATCAAACTATGTTGTGAAACCATTTACCGCAGAAGCAATTTCAGAGAAATTAGAGAAAATATTAAAATGAGCACAGTACAGGTATTTGCAAGGAAAAGTTATGATAGAGAGGAAAGTTTGATGCATGCTGTTGTAGAGAATAAATTTTTTACCCATGATATTGCAGGGTCAAGCCCTTCAATACTCTCTGTCCTTGAAAAGATCAAAAAAGTTGCTCTCTCAGATGCTTCTGTTTTGATCACCGGGGAGAGCGGTACAGGTAAAGAACTTGTTGCAAGGGCAATACATGCCAACAGTGATAGAAGGGACGGTCCCCTGGTTGTCATTAATTGTGGTGCCATACCGGGAGAGTTACTCGAGAGCGAGCTTTTTGGCCATGAAAAAGGAGCTTTTACAGGGGCCCATAGATTACGAAGGGGAAAATTTGAAATTGCAGATAAAGGGACAATGTTTTTAGATGAAATCGGTGATATGAGCCCCAAACTGCAGGTAAAACTTTTAAGAGCTATCCAGGAGCGATCTGTTGAACGTGTGGGAGGAGAGAACCCCATTGATGTTGATATCAGAATTATCTCCGCGACAAACATTGATCTTGGTCGGGCCATTGAAAAAAAAGAGTTCAGACAGGACCTGTTCTACAGGTTAAATGTGATCCCTTTTGAAATTCCTCCTTTGAGGGAGAGAACTATGGACATCCCTGGTCTGGCAGATCATTTTCAGAAAAAATTTATTAAAAGAAACAGCCACTATAAAATGAAGACCATTTCTGATAAAGCAATGAAAATCATGAAAGAATACAGCTGGCCAGGCAATATCAGAGAGCTTGAAAATTTAATGGAGCGCATTGCTGTTCTGGTTGATGATAATGTGATTGAACCTGTATCTTTACCTGATTATTTTTTAACATCCTCGGACTGGGTGGCAGCACCAACTATTTCGTCGATTTTTGAAAATAGCATTGGTTTTAATAGAGCTGTGGATCAATTCCAAAAAAGTTTGATATGCCATGCCCTTGATCAGACTGACTGGGTTAAGGCAAAAGCTGCTAAGCTTTTACAGATGAATAGAACAACTTTAGTTGAAAAAATTAAAAAAATGCGTATTGAAAAGGGCGAATCAAAGCCAACCTTTTAAGCCCTTGCAGTCAATTCTTTGACAAACTTTTTGACACTGACATGATAGCAGGCTTAATATCAAACCTGACCAAATCAATAAAATTGTTGTGAAAAACTTCTAACATGTTATTATTAATAATATTTGAAGTTTATTCTATCATTATTTTATTTGTTATGGCATATTAATTGCTATGAAAGTAATTTACACATATCATACAAAATTATATAAACTTTTATGAAAAGATGCGGATAATATGGTGCAATTAAATTTTAAGTTTAAAAGTTTGTTGGTGCTGTTATTACTTATAACACTCTTTTTTGCCTTTTTTGTAAATTGTGTTCAGGGAGAAGAAACTATATTTCTTGAAAGGGTTACGATAGAGCAGGCACCATGTCTTGTTAAGCTTTATGTGTCAAAAAAAGTACCGTCAAAATTCATAAGAGTTGACAAAAATGAAGTTTTGCTGGCATTGAAAAATATTGAAAAGAGAGAAGGATTAAAAATAATTGGCAGCAAAGGTGCCCTGATAAAGAAGATTGTACTGCAAAAACTTCCAGGAGGTGTGGTTGCTGTTCTGGTTACAGGTCGTCGTAATTTTGATCTGGCAGAAACAGCCTACAATGCAAGGGGATCATATTTTGTCATCAATCTGGAAAAAACTGTTGGAAAAATTGATGCGAAACCAGATGTAAAGAGAAGCTTGAAGAGTCGTTCTGAAAAAAAACAATATAAACTTATTTTGCCCAAGGTTACGAAACCCAAGAGAAATATTATCGAAAAAGATATTAATGGTGCAAGTGAGATAAGTAAACCTGGGGAAGCTGGTATTGAAAATGATCAAAAAAGCAAAGGATATATCCTGCCTGAAAAAGGCAGAAGTGATTATGCCGGCGATATTTCAGATCTGCTATTAAAAATTGATGTGGTTGGATGTAACAGGGGCAACCAAACAGATGAGTTGAATAAAACTATTATATTGTTAAAACAGGCAGAGTATAAAACAGCGTTGACTATTCTTGAAAAATTTCTTAAGGGGGAAAATCAAAAATGTCTGGAACAAGCATCATATTTAAGGGCATATGCTTATTATAAATACGCTGAAACAAAGGAGCCCTTGAAACTGGTTCAGGCAGAGCACTATTTTCATACTGCCCTTGTAACCTATCCCGACTCGAAGTTAACACCATTTGGATTCACTGCAATAGGACTTATCCATCTTAAAATGAACAATGCTGCTGTGGCAGAAGGGTATCTCACCATTGTAAAAGATAGATATCAAGAGCACTCAAGTCTTGCTGAAGTGTATTATTATCTTGCCAGAATCTATAGACAAAGAGGCTTTAATGAAAAGGCTTTAAGATACTATAAAAAGGTTTTTGAAGAGCTGCCTGATAATAAGTATACAGCTGATGCAGGAATAGGATATGGAAACACTCTGTTTGAAAAAAGGCATTATCTTGATGCATTGAATATTTTTAAGTTTATTATCAAACAGGATGAGGGGAAAATATACAAAACTGATGCTCTTTTGTTAAGCATGGGTAATGCTAATTTTAAACTTGGTAGAAACACTGCTGCCAGAGAGAATTTTACAAGGGCAATAAACCTTTTTCCTAAGATCAAAGAGAGAGATATTTTGTTCAGCAAAATTGCTGATACCTATGCCAATGAAAATAAAATAAAAAAGGCAAAAAGTATATATAGTTTTGTCCGAGAAAAGTTTCCCGATGGTGAAGGTTTTATCAGAAGTTCCATCGGGCTTGCAAGGTACCTTGAAGATAGAAAAGAACGAGAAAAACTTTACATCATGGTAAAACAGAGATTTCCAGACCATAAGTTTGCAAGAGTTGCCATGATGAGACTTGCCGAGATTTATCAAGAGCATAAAGAGTATGAAAATTGTATCAAAGAGATAGAAGATTTACTCTCTACAAATCCCATGGGTCTGCGTTATGAAGCCATTAAATTGATGCAGAAATCCTATGAAGCTCTTTTTAAAAAAGCACTTAAAGCAGATGAATTTACAGACATACTACAAAAATATGAAGAAAATTTTATCCGTCTTGACAGAATGACCAGCAAAAAAATATCGTTAAATGTCGGACTTTCATATTTAAAGGCAAAACTCTATGAGCAGGCGTTCAATCATCTTATCAGTTCCTATAAATTGTATAAAAGATCTAAAAGACCTGCTGAACTTCTTTTTGGCATGGGTGTGGCAATGGATGAGACAGGTAGAGATGATGATGCAGTAAAGCTCCTAAAAGGATTTACAAAACGGTTTCCTGAACACTCCGCTGGAGCAGAAGCATATCTTAGAATGGGTAGGATTTATCTTGAAAAAGGCGAGTTTATACAATCAGGTGGTATGTTTGAAAGAGCATATAAGTCAACCAAAGACTATATCAGAAAAGCAAAAATCCTTGCAGCCAAGTCAAAACTATACGCAAAACAGGAAGAGTGGGCCAAGGTAACTTTTGTACTGGCAAATGCGGTTGAAGATATCACTTCAGCCACGGGCAAGCATGGTACATTTCTTTCAGCCATGTACAGAGAAATGGGCAATGCATATTTGAAGCAGCATATATATGTTCGGGCAGCCGAGTCTTTTTCTCTGGCAGTAAAATTTTCTGAATCTGACAATGAAAAGGCAAATCTTCAGTTTCTTATGGGGGATGCTTTTCAAAAAGCAAACGTATTAAAACAAGCTAAAAAAGTATTTAAAGATATAGTAAAACAAGATGATTCGGTTTGGGCAAGGCTTGCAGAACAACGTCTTTCTACACTCGCACTTGCAGAAAACGCAAGAAATTCATAAATTATTAACAGACAATTGATAAGGTTTTCAGGAGTTTAATATATGCCTGGTCCAAGGGTCCTGATTATACAAGAGAGCCCCAAAAAAAGAATTAAACATACAAAACTTGCAGAAAATTCAGGTTTTATGGTTGATGCCTTACCTGATGGTTCTAATGCTGAAGCTGTTTTATCACAAAATAAACCAGATGTGGTAATTGCAGATACAAGCTCTCCTCAATTTACACCTTTTGAGTTTTTAAGAAAAATCAACAGCAGTGATATCCCTTGCAAAATTCTTTTTATTTCGCCTGCACCTGATGTGCAGGCTGCTGTTGAGCTCATGAAACAGGGAGCCCTTGATTATTTGATTGAGCCTGTCCAGGAAGAGCAGATAGAGTTTTATCTGCAAAAAATTCTTCTGGAAAATGGGCAATCCACCCATGAAAAGCATTTAGTAGATATGTCAAAAAACAGGGTTAAAATTATAACAAATGATAAAGAGATGCTTCGGTTGTTGAAACTTGTTGAAAAAGTTGCTGACAGCACAGCTTCTGTTCTGATACAAGGTGAGTCAGGAACAGGCAAAGAGCTTTTTGCAAGATATGTCCATGAGAAAAGCGATAGAAGGAATATGCCTTTTGTTGCAGTCAATTGTGCAGCTCTTCCAGAAGCTTTGCTTGAAAGCGAGCTGTTTGGTCATGAAAAAGGAGCATTCACAGGAGCGATCTCAACAAAACCCGGCAAGTTTGAACTTGCCCACAAGGGGACACTTTTGCTGGATGAAATATCAGAGATGCAGGTACATCTCCAGGCAAAATTACTTCGAGTACTCCAGGAAAAACAAGTTGATCGTGTTGGTGGAACCAAACCCATTGATGTTGATGTACGGATTATTGCCACAACTAACAAAGAGATTGAAACAGCAATCAAGGACGGTGATTTCCGTGAAGATTTATACTACAGGCTTAATACAATACCTTTGCTGATTCCATCTTTAAGAAATCGCCAGGAAGATTTTGATCCCCTTTGTGCATATTTCATAAAAAAGTATAGTAAAATTGACAGGCGAAATGTCAAAGGAATGACAAAGGAGGCATTTTCACAGCTCAGCTGTCAAAAATTTTCAGGTAATGTAAGGGAGCTTGAAAATATTATTCACAGAGCTGTATTGCTTGCAGAGAGTGGTCAGATAAAGCCTTGTGACCTTTTGTTGACTTCTGGAGGCACCATGGAAATACCCCGGAATCAAAGAGCAGATATTGTGGATGATTCCAGTGATAAAACATTAAAAGATATG
Organism: uncultured Desulfobacterales bacterium; assembly: GCA_964565415.1. Taxonomy (GTDB): domain Bacteria; phylum Desulfobacterota; class Desulfobacteria; order Desulfobacterales; family Desulfobacteraceae; genus JAIOSM01. The sequence continues at coordinate 48,211 of CAZMEX010000012.1, forward strand.
GAAAAGAGGATGATATTCCATACTTTGGACGAAACAGGAGGAAACCGCACCAATGCAGCCAAAATTCTTGGTATAAGTGTCAGAACTCTTAGAAACAAACTTAATGAATACAAGAAAATATTAAATTCGTAAAAAAGGCATGTAATTTGCAGGATATTATCTGCATGACAATATATATACCTGAGTAAATCGTGGATTTTGTATTCAGGGCATTTAATAAAACAATTACAGTTTATCAACACTTAGCACTAGAGAGGGATCTATGCCTGATTCAAGAATGTTTGGTAGAACCTATGAAGTATTATCAAATTCAATAGATATATCGGCAAAGCGTCATAATCTTATCACTTCTAATATTGCCAATATGGATACCATTGGCTATAAGCCAAGAGACCTGGACTTTAACAGGACATTACAGCGGGCAATGGCTGGTCCGCCACCATCTGACATGAAACAGACACATGGAAAACATTTTTCGGGTTTTGATGTGAACTCTTCTTTAATTAAAGGGGAAAATAGTGAGGATGTGGATATTTATCATTTGGATTCAGTCAATATTGACACTGAGATGACACATCTTGTGGAAAATAACATAAAATATCGTACCTCGACAGAAATGCTTTTACGAAAAATGGATAAACTGCGTTATGCCATAAGAGAAGGAGGCAGATAAGTCATGGATCTTTTAAATGCGTTAAAAATAAGTGCAACAGGTTTAAATGCCCATCGTACCAAGATGAATCTTATTGCTGAAAATCTTGCGAATGTTGATACAACCAGGACTGCACAGGGTGGTCCCTATAAAAGAAAAATGGTTGTATTCCGGGGAGAGGATATTAGTAAATTTAAAACTGTTCTTGAAAAAAAAGAGAGGAGAAATCAATTGGGTGCCATTGAATTTTCCCCCATTGAATTTGAAGACGAAATCAAAGAGAGCAGGGGAGATGGAGTAAAGGTACAGGAGATTGTGCAATCCCAGGAGGATTTCAGAATTGTTTATAACCCTGCCCACCCGGATGCTGACCCGGTCACAGGGTATGTAGCAATGCCCAATGTTGATCATTTGACTGAAATCGCAGATATGATTGTTGCAAAAAGATCCTATGAGGCAAGTGTTACTGCAATGTCCAATACAAAAAGCATGATTTTAAAAGCATTGGAAATAGGCAAATAATGTAAAAGGAAGGTGGATATAATGAAAATCGGCAATACAGGCAAAATTGCACTTCAACAAGAACCCCTTGCAAACAAGATACAAAAGGTAGATTCATCTTTTGCAAAAAGAGTGAAAGCTGCCATTGAAGATGTTAACTTAAGGCAGCATCAGGCTGATGTTGCAATTGAACAGGTTGTCAATGGTGAGCTTGGTATACATGAAGGCATGATGGCATTGGGTCGTGCTGACACATCTTTAAGACTCCTCACCCAGGTTCGGGGAAAAGTTATGGATGCATATAAAGAGATTATCCGCATGCAGGTATAAATTTAAAATAAACAGACCACAGGTATAAAATGAATCCAGTTATAGAAAGATTTACAGAAATTATAAAAGAGTTAACCATTGTAAAGAAAGTAATGCTTGGGGCCCTTATTTTTGTAATAATCGCAGGCTTTATCACAATGTTTCTCTGGGCAAACAAGACAAAATTCAAGGTTGCCTATAAAAGTTTATCTAAAGCAGATGCTGCGGAGATCGTCTTTAAATTAAAAGAGTCTAATACAGCATACAGGCTTGATAATGGTGGTTCTACTATCCTTGTTCCTGAAAAAGAGGTGTATGATATAAGACTTACCATGGCAAAAGAGGGAATACCTAAAGGTGGTGGAGTTGGGTATGAAATATTTGATAAAACAGAGTTTGGAACCACGGAATTTGTTCAAAAAATCAATAGAAAGAGAGCTATCCAGGGAGAACTTGCAAGGACAATAAGTGCTTTTGATGTGGTGAAAAGCGCCAGAGTAATGATTGTTTTACCAAAAGACTCTGTATTTGTAGAGGAGACAAAAAAACCATCAGCATCAATTTTACTTGAACTGACAGGCGAATTAGAAGAGGGAAAGAGAGCTGCAATTGCCCATCTGGTTGCAAGTGCAGTACAGGATCTTACTCCAAAACTCGTTACAATAGTAGATACAGCAGGCAGAATTCTTTTTGAGGGCAAATCAGAAGAGGAAAAAGCAAAGATCGAAGCTAAAAATCTTGCTGATGCGCAATATAAGTATAAATTGCGGTATGAAAAAAATATGGCAAAACGCATTGAGACAATGCTTGAAAGAATTGTGGGAAAGGATAAAGCCATTGTCCGCGTCACAGCAGAGATGGATTTCAGCAAAGATAATGTAAGCGAAGAGATATTTGACCCCTACGAAAGAGAGACTCAATTTATAAGGAGCAGGAAATTACGATCTGAAAATTTAACTAATAATACAAATGAAGTTGCTGCACCATCGAGTGTTAATCCCATAGTTCCTCCGAATCAAACAACAAACAAGGCTGTCAGTGGAGAAAATATTCAAAAAAAGGCAGATACTTTAAATTATGAAATCAGCAAAAGGGTAAGAGAGCAGGTAAAACCAATGGTTGTGGTGAAAAGAGTTTCTGTTGCAGCTGTTGTTGATGGCAGGTATGAATTTAAAACTGAGGAGAAGGGCGAAGCAAAAAGAGTATATATGCAAAGACCTGTAACTGAGATGCGCCAGTTTGAAGATATTGTTATTAAAGCAATGGGGTTTAATGAAAGCAGGGAGGATCAAGTCACTGTGGAGTGCTTCCCATTCACTTCAATTGCTGCCATGGAAAAACCTGGCATGGAACTTACAGGATGGCGTAAGGTTCAAAAAGAGCATGGAAGAGCCATTGCCAACATGTTGCTTGTTTTTCTTCTTTTCCTGTTTGTCATAAGACCAATTTTGAAAACCATAAGAGATGTCAAGTCAACTGTTGATCAGGAAGAGCAGGACAGACTTGATGCGGCAACACTGGTTGAGGAGGAGAAAGAACCAAAGTTCATTGAGCTCACAGGCACACAGCAAAAAGATTTTTTAGAGATTATGAAACCTGATGAGAAAAAGAAATTTATTGGTAACATGTCTGCAAGTGAGAAATCATCTTACTTGTCAAATATGACTTCAATGGATAAAGCAGCATATTATGCAGAGCTGGATTTTGACAAGAGTGTGAATATTTTAAAGGGCTGGCTTTCTGAAATAGAGGAGGATGAATAATGGTGGATGTATTAGATCCTGAAAAAATGAGCGGAGTCCAGAAAACTGCTATTTTTTTACTGACCATGGGTGAAGATTATACCACAAAAGTGTTTGAGAGAATGAGTGATGATTCTATCGGTGAAATAGGCGTTGCAATGTCCAGGGTAGACCATATCACGCCTGAAATGTTAAAGGCAGTCTCTTTAGATTATGTGGAAAGATTTGAAGGTGAGACTAAAATAATTGTTGAAGGGGAAGCTTTTTTAAAAAATATTATTAAAGGTTCCATGGACAAAGAGAAAGCAGATGCAGTGTTTGAGGATTTAGAAAAGAAAAAACGGGAAACTCCATTTATCTGGAGTAAAAAGGTAAATATCGGAACCCTTGCATCATACATGGAGGGTGAACATCCACAGACAATAGCAATGGTATTAGCTCATATGCCATCGGAGGTTGCCTCGGAAATATTGATGAGTGTTCCAGAAGATAACAAAGGAGATATAGCATTGAGAATTGCAAGACTTGGCACAATATCTGAAGATGTTGTAAGGGATGTTGATAAAGCACTTAGATATGAATTGAGTGATGCTGTGGGTCCCGGGGGCAAGGCTGGTGGTCTGCAAGTGCTTGTGGATATCATTAATTCGGTTGATAAAGCAACTGAAGATGCAGTCATGGAGCATGTTGAAGAAGATAATGCAGAGATGGCTAATGATATTCGTAACTTAATGTTTGTGTTTGAAGATCTGGTAAGTATTGATGATACAGCCATGCGAGAGATTTTAAAGAAGGTGGAGGGCCAGCAGTTAACCTATGCCCTTAAAACTGCCACAGATGAGATGAAAGATAAAGTATTTTCAAATCTTTCCCAAAGGGCAGGTGATATGTTGAAAGATGATCTGGATGCCATGGGACCAATACGGCTGGCAGAGGTTGAAGAAGCCCAGCAGGCAATTGTCAGAGCTGCAAAAGAGTTGGAAGCAGATGGCACCATAGCATTGGGTAAAGGAAAGGATGATATCCTTGTCTGATAAAGTAAAAGATGAATTCCAACAGATTGATCTTTCATCGCTGGAAAAAGTGAGTGATGAACAGGTGGATCAGGATAAGGAGTTGGAACTTGATTGGGACAAGTTTAAAATTTTTTATGAAGATTTAAAATCTGAGCAAAATGAGGATGACCTTTATAAAGACCTGTTTGATTTAGGAGAAAAAAAAGGGAATAAACAGGAATTGAGTTTTGAGCAGCTTGGTCCGGAGAAAACTGAAAAAGAGAAAACAGAAGAATATAAGATTGAACCGGAAGAAAGCAGAGAGTCCCATGGTAATGAATCAGGACAGGAGAGAACAGACAGGATGCCTGACAGATCTTCTGAAGATGTGGACCCAAAGAGTAGTAAAGATAACACCCAAAATGAAAAGTCAGCTTCCAATGACATAAACAGCCAGCCAGATTATGATAAAGGCTTTGACCAGGGGTTTGAAAATGGAGAAAAGCAAGGGTATGAAAAAGGTTTTGAGAAAGGTGAAAAACAAGGAGCTGAGAAAGGTGAAAAACAAGGCTATTCACAAGGGTATGCAAAAGGTGAGGAGCAAGCTCAAAAAGATGCCGATGTAAAGTTTATAAAAAAAACAGAAGACTTCAAAGAGATGTTATTAAAGCTGGAAAATACCTATCAGGAACTTGCTCAACGGTATGAAGATAAAATTATTTCACTTATTTGTGCAATCTCTGAAAAGGTTGTTCTTGCCAGGGTCGAAATTGATGATGAGATTGTCAAAGGGACAGTGCTGGACGCACTGAAAACACTTCCTGAACCAGAAGATATTATTTTGAGCATTTCAACTGAAGATTATGAATACATTGAAATGATTAAAGAAGATCTGTTTGAATACATTAAAAGTCTAAAAACAGTTTCAGTCAAATCAGATACTTCAATTAAACGCGGCGGGTGCAGAATTGAGACTAAACAAGGTTATGTTGCAGCAGATATAGAGGAAAAACTTGAGAAAATTTTTTCAAGTTTAAAAGGTCATAAACAATCGATATGATAACAGATGCACTACATAAGATTAACTTTGATAAATATTTTAAACAAGTTGAATCTTTAGTGCCGATTGTGCCTGAAGGCAGGATTTCAAAAGTTATTGGGCTTGTTGCAGAGGGTGACAGCCTGGGACTTTCCGTGGGAAGTCTCTGTTTGATAAGAGGCGATTATGGAAAAAAGATAAAGGCAGAAGTGATCGGGTTTAAAGACAATAAAGCTTTGCTCATGCCCTATGGTGATATCAGGGGGATAAGTTCTGGCAGCAGGATAATCCCCCTGGCGGATGCACCGGTTGTAAAAGTTGGTGAAGAGCTTTTAGGAAGAGTTATGGATGGAATGGAAAACCTGATAGATGGTAAAGAAGAGCTTAATTTAACTGAAGAATACCCTCTTTATGGAAAGGCAATGAACCCCCTTAAGAGAAAACAGATTAAAGACCCTGTTGATGTGGGTGTCAAAGCTGTAAACACAATGATGACTCTGGGCAAAGGTCAAAGGGTTTGTATCATGGCAGGTTCAGGAGTGGGTAAAAGTATGCTCATGGGAATGATGACGAAACATACTGATGCAGATGTCATTGTCATTGGGCTCATTGGAGAGAGGGGCAGAGAAGTTAAAGATTTTATAAATGAAATTCTTGGTGAAAAGGGGCTTGAAAAATCAGTTGTCATAGCAGCAACTTCCGATGCTCCTCCCCTGGTACGTATGAGAGGTGCCTATGTCGCAACTGCAATTGCTGAATATTTTCGGGATCAAAATAAGGATGTTTTACTGTTAATAGATTCAATAACACGATTTGCCATGTCTTCAAGGGATGTTGGGCTGGCAGCCGGGGAGCCCCCAACTTCCCGGGGGTATACCCCATCATTTTTTGTTCAGATTCCTGTTTTGCTTGAAAGGGCAGGATATGTAGAAAAGGGAGGATCCATAACAGGTATCTATACTGTTCTTGTGGAAGGCGATGACATCAATGACCCTGTGGGAGATACTGTGAGATCTATAGTTGATGGGCATATTGTATTGTCAAGGGAGCTTGCAAATAAGGGACATTATCCTGCCATAGATGTTCTTGCCAGTATCTCAAGGGTCATGCGGGATGTGACAGATAGTGAACACATGAAGTTGAGAGACAAAGCCATTGATCTGATCGCCACATACAAAAGTGCTGAAGATATGATTGCAATAGGTGCCTACGCCGATGGCAGTGATGCTAAAATAGATAAGGCAAAAAAATATATTCCGGCAATAAACAGATTTTTGTGTCAGGACATGGGAACAAAGGTGAATCTGGTTAAAGGGATCAAGGAACTCAAAAAGGTATTTAATTGATATGAAGCGTTTTAAGTTTGCTCTCTCTTCTTTGTTGGATTTTAGAGGATATCTGGAACGCATGGCACGTAAAGAGACAGCAATTGCATATAAAAATGTGAATGAGTCACAAAAAGCAATTGACGAGTTAAAGGCAAGATATATAAGAACTGCTGCGGAATTTGATGAAATAGTGTACAAGGGGATAAATGCCAAACAGCTGCAGGTTTATCGTAATTATCTTGATGTGATGGATTATGGTATTCTTCAAGAGAAACAGAGAAAAAAAGAGCTTGAAAAAAAACTAAATGACCAAATTGCAGAACTGATAAAAAAAAGTGTTGATAGAAAAGTAATAGAGCAGCTCAAGGAGAAAAAAGAGATGGAATACATGGATGAATTCCGCAAGAGTGAACAGAAAATAATTGATGAAGTTGTATCGTTGAAAAAAGCAAGGGAATTGAATTATGAGACAGCATCTAAAAAATAATAAATCAGCTTTGATTGTGTTTAGCCTTATTATAGCATTGGGTTTTACTGGCAGAGCTTTAATTTCAAGCAACTATTTTGTGAAAAAAGTGCATGCAGCAGATGGGCAGAAAACTGATGGGTCAGGGTCAAAAGAGGCTGTGTCAGACCCATCAAGTAGTGATTGTCCGGAATGCCCCGAGTGCCCGGACCCTGCCAAAGTGGTGTTGAGAGGGCTTGATAAAAAAAAGAAAATGTTGGCAAAAGAGTCAGATAGTGTGGATAAAAAGAAAAAAGAGCTTGAACGTTATGAGGAGCAGATAGATGAGAAACTTGTACAGCTCAAAAAATTAAAAGAACAGATAAACCGCGATTTTGCATTGTTGGAAAAGAAAAAGAGCGAAAAAGAGATTGCCCAGGAGGCAGCATTTGAAAAACGTATACGAAGTCTTGTGAAAACATATGCAGGGATGAAACCCAAGAATGCAGCAAAAATAGTTGATAAAATGGAGCTTGAAGTTGCAAGGAAAATTTTTTCACGAATGCGGGAAACCTCTGCTGCTCAGATTCTTGCCAATGTTGATAGTGCGAAGGCAGCCAAAATAACCGAACATCTTGCATATAAGAAAAAATAAATCCCTCCCCACAAATCCCCCCAATATTTTTTTTAACTTAATCTGTCAGGGGTAATATTTTCCCATATATTTTTACTTTATCGGGAAATAACTTCCAAATCCCCGGGTGATCTGGCATCAACAAATAGCTGTTGTAATAGTCTAATATATTGATTTTTCAGCCTTTTCAGTCCTACGAATTAAAGCTGGCACAATGGTTGCTCTTACCTGTATAAAAATCATCAATTTGGAGAAATTATCATGAGTTTTGATTGTATGAATATAAATAATTCATTTTTAGATATACTTGGGCTTAAAAATTCCCCCGGGTTAATAGCAGGTCTAAATGATTTTTCAAAAGGAGAAGTTCTATTTAAAGATATGTTCACGAGCATTCTCCAGGGAAAACAACTGCCGGCTGAAGATTTAAAAGGCTCGAATGCTATTTTAGATAAGATTGTTTTGTTTGTATCCCAAGAGCTTAACGGACTTAAAGGAGAAGAGTTTTTGAACAAATTAAAGCAGTTTATGATGATGTTTTCTTCCAATGATTTATCAAACCTTACTATTAGCGAGCAGGGATTAGATGTGCTAAAGGAGCTTTTTTTAAGTGCTGGATATGAAATGGGTCAAATAAATGAATTGATGGATGATTTAAAGTTACAAATGGAAAAAGGGGGTAAAACCTTTTCCTTGAAAGATCTTGGTGAATTAATGGATAAACTTGCTCAACTGGATCGGCAAAATGATATCCCGGATGATATGCAGGATCAGGAACAGGAGAGCATTCTGCCAATATCTGCACTTGCTTTTATTGAAACAATCATGATCTCCCTTGGCATACCAGAAAATGCCAGGAATACAATACTTTCCGATGTGAAAACCGATCAGGGGATTGATTTAAACACCTTGATTAAGAATTTTAAAGAGTTTGAAAAAAAATCATTTGCCTCACAAACCTTTTTTAAAACAGATCCAGGCAACAATAGTGTTGTGAAACTAATAAATCAATTAAACCTTGGAGACAACTCTAGAGCTTTCATGGATGGTCAATTGAGCCTTACAGATTTTATTCATGCCCTGGAGAATAAAAAAAAGCAGGCCCTGGGTAAAAATAAAGAATACAGTCTGCAAAATATTTTAGCAGAGGTTGCTGACCCAAAAAAGA
>CAZMEX010000012.1:57123-62116 GCA_964565415.1 uncultured Desulfobacterales bacterium
TTTAAACTCGGCAGAAACAGATGGAAAAAACAGGGTTTCAGGTTTGTTTGATGCATTCTCAAAAAAGAGAGACAATTCAATTGACAGCAGTCTTTCAGTAAAGATTGACCCTGGCACAGCAGATGTAAATATGGAGAAGAGTGGTAAAGATTTATCAGGTTTAATTGATAAGCTATTAAACAATATAGATAAGCAAATTAATATTGATGAAAAAATTGTTAATGTGCCATTGAATAAATTAAGTAGTCAAGATTTTGAAAAGTTTTTTGGATTTTTTTCCAAGGGAGGAGATGGATCGGAAGACCATACAACTTTGAAATCAGGGCTTGAAGAAAAATTTGTCAAGCTTCTGGGTAAGCTTGAATTAAATATGGATGGGAAGAGTGGTTCTGAATCAAAAAATAGTTTTCAAAAAAGAAAACAGCAGTCCGGTGGTCTAAAATTGTCAGATATTACCCAGTCAACATCGGGCGAGGATAAATTATTAAACAGTGTGAGATATTTAAGTTCATCAAAAAAGAATCAGGTAAGAACACTGCCTTCATATGTTACAAACCAGATTGGGAGAAGTATTGTGCGGGCTGTAAATAAGGGACAGACTGAACTTAATATTCAGCTTAAACCACCGGAGCTTGGTCGTATGATGATAACCATTGAAGATTTGGGCAATTCAATAAGGGTGAGTGTGGTTGCAGAAAACCAGGCGGCAAAAGATATTCTTCTTTCCAATTCGAACAGCTTAAAAGCTGCCCTTGCAGGCAGTGGTATTAATCTTGAGAATTTTGATGTTGACCTGGGGTCTAATTTCAATAGATCCATGGCAGATGCAAAGAACCAGTCATGGGATTTTAAAGGCAGGAAAAATTCAAAAAATGAATCCTTGAGTGAAGAGGATATGATGGTTGAAAAACAAACTTTATTGCAAAAACAATATCTTACCCATGACGGAGTATTATATTATGTTGCATAAAAGGAGAGAGCTATGACAATATATGGTGCTAATAATCAAGTGAATATTCCCTATACACCCTATGATTCAAAAACAAAAGAGAAGGATGATGAACTTGGTCGGGATGCGTTTTTGACAATGATGGTGGCACAACTTCAAAATCAAGATCCATTAAATCCCATGGAAGCAAGTGAATTTTCATCACAACTGGCACAGTTTTCCCAGCTTGAACAGCTGCTTAACCTGAATGAGACCATGACATCACTGAAAACTGCATTTGAAGATAATTCTGACAGGGATGTTACATCATATATCGGCAAAGAAGTTATTGGTGATGTGGATTCAATGAGTGTAACAAGTGGAAACACTTCTAAAGGCTATTACAACATGCCAGGAGCCGGGGAAGTAAGGATTGAAATTTACGATTCTGGGGGCAGGGTTATTAACACACTTTTTCCCGGGCAGCAAGGTGCTGGACCACATTCAATCCAGTGGGATGGTAAAGATAGGCAGGGCAAGTTAGTGCCTGACGGGACATATACATATGCAGTTGGAGCTGATATGGGATATGGATTCACAAAGGTGCCAACAACAGTAACAGGGATAGTTGAAGGGGTAGTTTACAGTGCAGGAAAATCATTTCTTGTGGTGGATGGTGTCTGGGTCAACCCTGATTCGCTGGTACAGGTTAAAAACAGTTCCAAGGCAAATAATTCAATAACAGATTACCTCGGGATGAAAGGTACCTCATCTTCTCCTCTGATTCACGTGGATAGCGGTAAAGTAACAGGGAGTAAATTAAGTTTTCAACTTGAAAAGAGTGACAGCGTAATTGTAGAGATATATGATTCTTCTAAAAACTTAATCAGAACTATTGGCATCCCGTCCCCAGGGACAACCTCGGGCAGTAATCTTGTTGAGTGGGATGGGCTTGATAACGATGGGCAAACTGCAAAAGATGGAATCTATTCATACAAAGTTACAACATCAACTGGCAATGCCGATATTGCAGTAACAGATATTCTTTCAGGAATAAAAACTGTGGGCGGATCTCAATATCTAGTCTTTGATATTTCCGGGAGGCTTACTTTGGTGTCCTCGCTTACAGGCATCAATTAAAATTTTAATGACAAAATATAACCATATAATTTTTTATATAAACTAAGGAGAAATAACATGTCTTTATCAAGTTCACTTTTTACAGGAACAAGTGGTTTAAAGAACATGGGAAATGCAATGCAGGTAATTGGAAACAACATTGCCAATGTTAATACTGTGGGTTTTAAACGCGGAAAATCAACTTTTGCCGACACATTGTATGAATCTGTTGCAACCCGTGCAGGAAGTGCACAAATGGGTCGTGGTATGGCTGTGGGGAGTGTCTCGCAGAATTTTGGACAAGGTTCCTTTGAATCTACTGGAAATACAACCGATATATCAATTGGAGGTGAAGGTTTTTTCGTTTTAAGAAAAAATGGAACAGAAAATATGTTTTATACCAGAGCTGGTAATTTTCATTTTGATAAAGCAGGGCAGTTGATAAACCCTGAAGGATATATTGTGCAGGGGTGGGGACTTGATGATGTGACAGGGGAGGACATAGGGTCAATAAGAGACATTATCCTTGATGCATTTACAAGTCCGCCCCGGAAAAGTACAAAATTAACAGCAATTAATAACCTTGATGCTGATTCGATTTCAAGATCTGTTGTTTTGTCAAATAACTGGGATAGTGGCGAAGATGTCTTTATGGCAGGAACTAATTACGAATATCAAAGCGTTGTAAAAGTTTATGATTCTCTGGGCAGTACCCATGATATTACTATTTTTTATGATAAAAAATCAGGCACTGAGTGGGAGTATGTCATAACCTGTAATCCTGAGGAAGATGAAAGAAATCTTGTCCAGCAAACCGATAGTAAAGGTTTGTTGTCAAGGGGTACAATAACGTTTTCTCAAAGCAGTGGTGATATTCTTGATCTGACCATGGAGAGATTCACAGGCCGTATTGGCAATTTTCAAGCAAACGGTGTCAACACAGTGGATAATATCCATTATGAGATATTGAGTTATGATGGTCTGCCCGATGATGGGTATGGATTTATATTTGAATTTGACGGATCAACCTGGAATTTTCATGATCCCAATAATGATGGTACTGTCACACCATCAGAAAAACCAACTAATTATAATAATGCAAGAATTGTATATTCCGATGCTTCAGAGATTCATATTGTTCTCCAGCCAGATGGTCCAACAGATGTTGAGCCGGATCTGAAGATTAAACTGGACCAGGCTGCTGTGGCAACTGATTCATTGGGTTTTGATATTAATGACCCCACTGATTTACATATTCAGGGGATAGAAGGTACAAGATATACTGGTGATACTGCCAATGACAATACAAGCCTGCAGATTAATGAACCCGGTGTTATGACCCACGATGCAGCTGATCTTGCAATTGTCTGGAATCCTGTTCAGGAACAATGGTATTGGGCTAATCCTGAGTTAGCTTTTGCCAGCAGTACTGATGCTCTGGTTACTGGTGTTACAACAAATAATACTGCAAACATAGGTACAACAACAGCAGCAGTCAGCATCACCAATGCAGAAGATCTTCCAATGTGGGCACAAAATATTCAAATGCGGTTTGATGGTGTTACCGGAGCCTGGGATTGGAATATGCCTGTAAAAATACAGGATTTTACAAGTGAGGTATATACTTTTGTACCAAATAATGATCCTATCTTAAGTATCTCAGACATTGGAAGCAATGGTGCAAGAGCAACAACAGGAGCTGTAATGTTTGAATGGACCGGGACAACCTGGGGGAATTCCGCTGGTATTGATACCTTTGCATCGGGAGGATTGAACTTTAATATCTTAAATAGTACGAGTGACAATACAACTGTGGCTGCCTTGATGTGGGGGGCAGGCGGACCTTCAACAGGTGCTGCAACAATAAATTTTACTTTTGGTACTCCAATAACCACTGTGGCAAATCAAACCATTGAATTCCAGATTGATCCGTCTCCCCCAAGGGAGTATCCCAATGCAGTATTGACAACTTCTGGTGCCAGTGCAAATGGAGTTGGTATAGATTTTGATCAGGACTCTTCAACAGACCTTGTATTTATTGTCACAGCAGGCACAGGAAATACTCCTGCTGCAAATGATACTTTGGTATTTGATATTGATCCCAATGTACCGCCACCCCAATACGCTGGAGCAACACTCCATGGAGATGAAACCGAGGCAATTATAGACCTTGATGGATCAGGAAATGATTCAGATAATCGTGATATTGTATTCAGTTTTTCAAATCCACTGTCCCATGGAGTAAATACCCACCCGTATAATGACAGAAGTGTAATAGCATTTGATATTTTAGGCTCTACAGCATGGGGATTAATTGAGAAGGATGACATTACCCAATCAGGCTATTATAGTTTTATGACAGATTTTCTGGGAGGTGAATATGGGACAACAGAACAGTTGATACAGCTTGATCTGGGCACAATATACGATGGAGCTAACTTTGAGAATCAATCAATGTCAACAACACAGTATTCCAAGGCATCTTCAACGGTTTTCCAAAATGCAGACGGGTATTCAGCCGGGGATTTACAGGAAGTTGATGTTGCATCAGATGGAATAATGACTGGTGTCTATTCCAATGGAGAGTTGATCCCTCTTTTCCGGGTGGGTCTTGCAAAGTTTTTAAATAATTTTGGGTTATCCAATGAAGGAGGAAATCTTTTCAGGGAGACCCGGGAGAGTGGAACTGCAATAACCAATAAGCCTGGTGAAAATGGACTTGGTACGCTTGCCCCCAACTCACTTGAAATGTCAAATGTTGACATCTCCGAGGAGTTTGTAGCCATGATAACCACCCAGAGGGGTTTCCAGGCAAATTCAAAAACCATAACCACAACTGATGATATGATGCAGACAGTTATTCAGATGAAACGATAATATCAAGAGTACAAATAACCAATAATCTAACCGTGGAAAAGAAAAGGGCAGAAATGCCCTTTTCTTTTA
>CAZMEX010000013.1:0-33651 GCA_964565415.1 uncultured Desulfobacterales bacterium
CTTTTTTTTAGTGATCTGTTAAACAATAAAATTAAAACCTATTTTGAATTAAATTTACCAGACCTTATAGTATTAGTCGATTTTTACGGATTTAATATCCATATTGCAAAATATGCAAAAAAATTATCCATTCCAGTGGTTTATTATATAAGTCCGCAAGTCTACGCTTCAAGGGAATATCGAATAAAAAAAATAAAAAAATATGTTAACAAAGTTATATGTATATTCCCCTTTGAAAAAAAGTTATATGAGAGATATTCTGTTGATGCAGAGTATTTTGGAAACCCCCTTGTCGATATAATAGATCAGAAATATAATGCTAAAGGGAGTGATTTACAACTTAAAAAATATAGTGGCATGAATCTTATCGGATTAATGCCTGGCTCAAGGGAATCAGAGTTAAAATCACTATTGACTCCCATGCTGAATATTATTGAGAAAAGTCAGGCATATAAATCTTCTAGAATATTATTGTTTGCAGCAGGATCATTGGAAAAACACTCCATAGAAAAAATCTGTAAAGCCTCTAAAATTAATAAACAAATTGATATAATTTATGGGGACAGCTATGCACTTAGAGCAAAGTTGATGTTTTGCCTTACTGCTTCTGGTACCATTACGGTTGAGAATGCTATATTGGGTATTCCCATGATAATAATGTATAAATTACCCTGGCTCACATTTAAAATTGCAAAATCCATTGTTAAAATAAAATATATCGGTATGCCCAACCTTTTAGCTGATAAACAAATTTTACCTGAATATGTTCAGGATATAAATGAAAACAGAATATCAGAAAAGGTAATACAATGGCTGGATAACCCTTCAGAGTTAGAATCTGTAAAACAATCTTTAAATAAGGTTAGAAAAATGATTGGCAGACCTGGTGTGATTAAAAAGGCTGCACAAACCTGCCTTGCTTTTTTAAAATAATTTCAAATTGATTTTTTGCTTGCCAATACATCCTTTAAAAAAATTCCAGTATATGATTTCTCAGTATCAGCAATCTGTTCTGGTGTGCCAACAGCTATTACTTTGCCACCTCTGTCACCACCTTCAGGACCAAGATCAATAATATGGTCGGCATATTTAATTACATCAAGGTTGTGTTCAATCACAATCACTGTATTTCCGGTGGAAACAAGTCTGTTAAGAACGTTTAACAATTTTTTGATATCATCGGTATGGAGACCTGTTGTGGGTTCATCAAGGATAAAAATTGTTCGCCCTGTGCTTCTTTTGCTTAACTCCTTTGCAAGTTTAATTCTTTGGGCTTCTCCACCTGAAAGAGTTGTTGCAGACTGACCAAGTTTAATATAGCCAAGTCCAACATCAATGAGAGTCTTAAGCTTGGTACTAATGGTTGGTATTTTATTGAAAAACCTGGATGCCTGATTTATGGTCATGCTTAATATGTCAGCAATATTCTTATTTTTGTATTTTACGTCCAGGGTTTCTCTATTGTATCTTTTACCATTACAGACATCACATGATACATATACATCTGGCAGAAAATGCATCTCAATCTTAAGTATCCCATCTCCTCTGCACGCCTCACACCTTCCACCTTTGACATTAAAGCTGAATCGTCCTGGTTTATAACCCTTTGCCTTTGCTTCATTTGTCTGGGAAAAAAGTTCTCTTATATAGGTGAAAACCTGGGTATATGTTGCAGGGTTACTTCGGGGGGTCCTGCCAATTGGAGATTGATTAATATGTATAACTTTATCAAGATATTGAAGCCCTTGAATTCCCTTATGAACTCCGGGCGGTGTTTTTGCATGGTGTAGATGGGAAGCTAAAATTCGGTATAGTGTTGAAAAAATCAGAGTGGATTTTCCTGATCCAGATACTCCGGTAACACAGGTAAAAGTACCTAAAGGAAATGATACATCAATTGATGCAAGATTGTTTGAAGAGGCTCCAATTATTTTTAATTGTTTTCCATTACCCTCTCTTCTTTTACAAGGGATCTCAATTCTTTTTCTGCCTGAAAGATAATCTCCTGTCAATGAGTTGGGAGCTTTAAGCAGCTGTTTTGGGGTGCCTTTAAAAACAATTGTTCCTCCATTGATTCCAGCTCCAGGTCCCATATCAATTACATAATCTGAAGAAGCAATAGTCTCTTCATCATGTTCAACAACAAGCACAGTATTGCCAAGATTTTTTAGATTCATTAATGTTTTAAAAAGCCTTTTGTTATCTCGCTGGTGCAGCCCAATGCTTGGTTCATCAAGCACGTAAAGTACGCCGGTGAGTTTAGACCCTATCTGGGTTGCAAGCCTTATCCTTTGGCTTTCTCCACCGGAGAGAGTCGCAGCAGATCTGCCAAGGGTCAGATATTCAAGTCCGACATTCTGTAAAAATTCAATACGCTCTATGATCTCTTTAATAATACCTTTTGCAATTATTTTGTTTTTATCAGTTAATTTTACAGAGGAGATAAAATCTTTGGCTTTTTCAACAGAGAGGCTGGTAAACTGGGATATATTTTTCCCTTTTATCATGACAGCATTTGATGCTCTGTTGAGCCTTGCACCTTTGCATGCAGAGCACTCCTTAAAATTAAGATATTTTTTGATATCCTCCCTTGCCCAATTGGAACCAGTTTCATGATATCTTCTTTTTAAGTTTGGAATAATTCCTTCAAATTTTTTATTATAAATCTTCTTTTGATTGTCTCTCTCAATATAAAATGGAATTTTTACTGATTTTGATCCATAAAGGAGAACTTTTTGAAACTTTGGATCAAGTTTATTAAAGGATGTATAAATATCTTCCTTATAAAAAGATGTAAGGGCATCTAAGAACTCCATAAACTGGACAGAATTTCTATTTGCCCAGGGAAGTATCGCACCATCTCTTAAAGATAAGGATTTGTTTGGAACAATAAGATCAGGATCAAACTCAGTAACTGAACCCAAACCATCACATTCAGGGCATGCTCCCATGGGAGAGTTAAATGAAAAGCTTGCAGGAGTGAACTCAGGATAGCTTATATCACATTTTACACACGAGGCATTCTCACTGAATAAAATCTCTTTTTTCCCGGACAATTTTAAAACATTTATAATCCCATTGGACAAAGTCAGAGCAAGTTCAATAGAGTCAGTCAACCTTTTTTCAATCCCTGGCTTAATAATCAGTCTGTCAACAACTATATCAATGGAGTGCCTTTTATTCTTTTCAAGTTTTTGCACCTCTTCTGTTAATAATATCTCCTTGTTAACTCTGATTCTTGCAAATCCTTGTTTTTTTATATCCATCACGGTCTTTTCATGGGTGCCTTTTTTGTTTTTAACAACAGGGGAGAGGATTATGATTTTTATATTTGCATCAAATTTAAGTATCCTGTCAATAATCTGGTCTATTGACATGGATGATATGGGGCTGTTGCATTTATAACAGTGAGGAGTACCAACCCTTGCATATAAAAGGCGCAGATAATCATATATTTCAGTAACAGTTCCCACTGTGGATCTTGGATTATGGCTGGCAGTTTTCTGCTCAATGGAAATTGCAGGAGAGAGACCGGTAATTAAATCAACATCAGGTTTATCCATTTGACCTAAAAATTGCCTGGCATAGGTTGAAAGAGATTCCACATATCTTCTCTGTCCTTCTGCATAGAGAGTGTCAAAGGCAAGTGTTGATTTGCCGGAACCTGAAAGCCCGGTCAATGTAACAAGGGAGTTCCTTGGTATCTCAATATCGATATTTTTAAGATTGTGCTCCCTTGCACCTTTGATGATGATTTTATCTGAATTCATTATATATTTTCACTTTAGTTTAATGGTTTGTGCTTGAAATGCTGCTGACTTTATAGCTTGAACAAGACTTTCAGGGTTTGCAATACCTTTCCAGGCAATGTCATAGGCAGTACCGTGATCACAGGAAGTTCTTATGATGGGAAGCCCGATGGTTGTATTTATGCCATCATCAAAATGCAGCATTTTAAAGGGGATTAAACCCTGGTCATGGTACATACATACAATGCAATCATATTGATTGGTTTTCAGTGCATTAAAAAACAGAGTATCAGGCGGGATAGGTCCTGAGACATTAAAACCTGCTTTTTTTGCTCTTTTAATTGCCGGGGCAATGATACAATGCTCTTCATTGCCAAACATCGAATTTTCACCTGCATGGGGGTTTAATCCGGCAACAGCCAGGCAGGGTTGATTAATACCAAAGTTTGTTTTTAATACTGAACAGCTGTTTTTAATAGTTTGAAAAATATTTTCTAAAGTAATGCTATTTGGAACTTCAGCAAGGGGGATATGTATTGTTACAAGGACAATTTTCAATCGCTGACCAACAAACATCATATTAAAATTTTTGGTGTTGGTGGCATTTGCAATAAGTTCTGTATGGCCATGGAATCTTGAACCTGCTAATTTTAATGCGGTCTTTGTCACAGGACATGTTGCAATGCCATCAATCTGTTTGTTAATAGCAAGTTCAACTCCTTTATTAATATACAAAAGCATGGCATGACCATTTTGTTCTGTTGGCATACCAGTTGTTAATGTGTTTGGGTCAAGATTTGAAAGAGATAATATATCTGGTTGACCAAACTTGAATCTTGCAGCTTTAACAGACTCAATTTTAATTGGTTTTAGATCTTTATTCAGGAGAGCAAAGGCTTTTTTTAAAATATTAATGTCACCTAAAACAACAGGATTGCAATATTTATAGATGTCAGGGTTTGATAATACAAGGGTGATAATTTCAGGCCCAATGCCTGCAGGGTCTCCCATTGTAATGCCAATCAGAGGAATATTTTTTTTAAGTTTCATTGGAAAATTATTTTATAATGATTCAAGTAATTTTAAAAACGAGTTTGTAATATACAATTTATTACAGCTTAAGTAAATTCAATTTTTTTTTGATTTGTGAAACCATCGAGAATTTCAAAGATTATAAAATATTATAGTAATTTGATCGAAAAATTAAGCAAATTTAAGAAAAACCGAATAAATCATCGAAAATAAAAACCATTCATCGGGTTTGAAACCTAAATATTAACAATATATCCTGTAATTTAAGTTAATTATCGAAAGTGTTGTAATTTAAGGGTGTTCCTCTGTTCCACGGCAGTTTATTCAATAAAATCAGATAATTATAAAGCCGGGCGGTCATTTCTCCTAATATATCTCTAACATGGTATTATCAAGTTTGACCATAAAATCTATATAAACTAAAAAATAAATACATTTTTTCGATTTGTTTGCTCATTGCAGACAGTATGCACTACTTGGTTGCCACGGATATTTTTATATAATACCAATCTAAAACTATAATTTTTAAGGGCTTATGAAAAATACTTGGGAAATTGTAAAATTAACAGTGAAAAATAGTATTCCAGATCACAGTTACAGAATGTGGATTAAACCATTAAAATTTTTAAAATCAGAAAAAAATAGTATTAAAATTTCATGTCCCAATGATTTTTCAATAAAGCGCATCAGGACAAATTATATTTGTAAATTTAAAAAAGAGTTTTCAAATCTCGGATATAACAAAATAAAAATTGATTTTAGAGTTGATGATAAAATTAATTCAAGTCGTAAAAATAGAGAACAAAAAATTTCCTATACTGCAGCTCCTGTCAATAATAAAATCCCCCAAGCAAGGCAGATGCCCTTACCTGGTTTGGATATTAGATTTAACGGGGGCAGGTATTTAAAAAAAGGGTTTACTTTTAAAGATTTTGTTGTTGGGGACAATAGTAACTTTGCGTACTCTGCTGCTCTATCTCTTGCCAAGGGCAAGTTCAGCACTGATAATATGTTATATCTTCTTTCAGGTACAGGCCTTGGGAAAAGTCATCTTGCACAGTCAGTAGGGCATTACATTCTTTCAGCCAATCTTTCTGAAAGAGTATACTATGTTACAGCAGAAGACTTTACAAATGAGATGATATCTTCCCTTAAGAACAATACAATTGATAATTTTAAAGCTAAATATAGAAAGGAGTGCGATGTTTTAATACTTGAAGACATTCATTTTTTATCAGGAAAAATGGCAACGCAAAAAGAGCTTGCAATTACATTGGATTACCTTTTAGATGCAGATAGAAAAGTCATTTTCAGCGGCTGCTATATCCCGGCTGATATACCAAAGCTTGATGGACATCTTAAATCCAGGCTTGATCTTGGGCTTATAACTAAGATTGATGTACCTGATTTTGAAACTAGAGTCAGGATTTTGAAAAAAAAATCAAAAACAAATGGGTTTAATGTCCCTGGTGATGTTACAGATTATCTTGCCCAGGAACTTTGCAGTAATGTAAGACAGCTGGAAAGCGGGTTAAATGGAGTTGTTACTAAAAGTTCCATACTTGGAAGAAATATTGATATAAGGCTTGCAAAAAGCGTACTTGCTAATATTGCTGTCAACAAAAAGAGGGTTACTATTAATTCAATAAAGAAATTTGTTTGTAAAGAATTTTCGGTTTCTGAAGATGAAATTGTTTCAGCTTCCAGAAAAAAAAGAATAGTAAGACCTCGGCAGATGGCAATTTATCTTTCAAGAAGATATACTGATCATCCCTTACAGCAGATAAGTAAAAGTTTTAATAAATACCATGCCACGGCAATACATTCCATTAACAGTGTGGAAAAAGAGTTAAATAAAAAAGGCGAGTTTTCAGAGCAGATGAAGTATTTAATAAAAAAAATTGAAGCTGGAAAGATTTAAATGCAGCTGCCTGCCTCATGCCTGAATGAACTTCACAAAATTCTTGGGAAAGACGGTTTAAAAACTGATAAAGAAGAACTTGTCTGTTATTCATATGATGCCACTGGAAAATCATTTTTACCTGGAGCAGTTGTTTTCCCAAAATCAGAAGAACAAATATCGCAAGTGCTTAAACTTGCGAATAAAAATCACTTCCATGTAACCCCAAGAGGAAGCGGCTCAGGTATGACTGGTGGCTCAGTGCCTGTTAAGGGGGGAGTTGTGATGGTCTTAAGTCAATTAAACAAGATTATAAATATTGATACTGATAATCTCATCGCAATAGTTGAGCCTGGCGTAATTACCGGCGATCTTCATTCCGCAGTCGAAGCTGAAGGACTTTTTTATCCACCTGATCCTGCAAGTTCAGCTTTTTGTACCATTGGTGGTAATATTGGTGAGTGTGCAGGAGGACCTCGAGCTGTGAAGTATGGGGTGACCAGGGACTATGTTTTAGGACTTAGGGCTGTGCTTCCAACAGGTCAGACAATTAAAACTGGTGTTGCAACTTCCAAAGGTGTTGCAGGTTATGATCTTACAAGACTTATTATTGGTTCAGAAGGAACTTTAGCAGTTGTCAGCGAAATTACTTTGAAATTAATCGCCAAGCCTGAAAAAGTAAAGACCATGGCTCTGCTTTTTGATAAGATTGATCATGCTGCCAATATTGTACCTGCCATTATAAAAAAAGGGGTTATCCCAAGATGTATTGAGTTCATGGACAAAGCCTCTCTGGATTGTGTAAAAAATAATATCAGTTTTGAACTTGATGATAAAGTTGAGGCATTACTAATAATTGAGTTAGATGGTGACTCCCAACTTGTTGACAATGATTATAATAAGCTCATGGGATTTTTTAATAATAGAAATATTTTAAATATTATCAGTGCAGATAACCAAAAAGAGGCAGCTGAACTATGGAAAGCAAGAAAATCGTTATCTCCAGCACTTTTTAAGATTGCTTCTGGTAAAATAAATGAAGATATTGTGGTACCTGTTAAAAAGATACCGGAAATGGTAAAAAAAATCGAGCTTTTAAAAAATGAAAGCAAACTTTTTATTGCAAGTTTCGGCCATGCAGGTGATGGGAACATCCATTGTAATATAATGTATAATAAACAAAATCCTGACGAGCTGTTAAGAGCTAAAAAAACTGTGGATAAACTTTTTGCTTACACTCTTGATTTAGGCGGTACAATAACAGGTGAGCACGGCATAGGCATAACAAAGATGAAATACCTGCCAGACGAAATTGGAAATATTGAGATTCAAATTATGAAGAAAATAAAAGAAGTTTTTGATCCTGAAGGTATTTTAAATCCCGGAAAAATATTTCAAGGTTAAGTTGTTCTTTTAAAATGTTTCATTGCGGTTTTATTTGATAATACTCTAAATTAATCAATCGATCCAGTATATCAATTTTAGGATTAAAATTTTTTTCAGTAATACATTTTAAAGAGACAGTGCAGTGTTCAAAGCACACCTTATCAGTTTTATCAAATTCCCCAAAACAATCAGGTATATCTAAAGAATCATCTAAATAGGCTGGGATATAAATATTTTTAACTTGTTTTTTGTTCATCTTTGTTTATATGCTTTTTAAAATTTATTATTATTTTTTGTTTTAATACTGACTTTTTCTATCACAGATTCGAGCTTGCTTACAAGGGCAGTTAATGATTTTTTTTGGGTTGCAGAGATGAGAATGCCCTGATTTAACTCCCATGTATTATTCAGATCCTTTAAAACTATTTTATCCATTTTATTGAAAACATTGATAACCGGAGTAGTAGCTAATTCTAATTTATTTAAAATCTCTTCAACAGATTGCATCTGCTGCTTGTATCTAGGGTTACTTATATCAATGACATGTAAGATCACATTTGCATGCTCAAGCTCTTCCAATGTGGCATGAAAAGCTTCCATAAGCTCTTTGGGAAGATTTTGAATGAACCCGACAGTATCAGTAATTATAGCTTCGGTATCTTTTGGAAACCTGAGTTTTCTGCTGGAAGGGTCAAGGGTTGCAAAAAGTTTGTTGGCAACAAGAATTTTACTTTTGGTTAGAGAGTTAAGCAGAGTTGATTTCCCGGCATTTGTATATCCAACAATGGATATTACAGGAAGGTTATGTTTTTGTCTTTTTGCTCTTTGTTGGGATCTTTGACTGCGTATTTTTTTAATATCTTTTTTAAGTTTTGTAATTTTATCCCGAACACGTCTTCGATTAATTTCAAGTTTAGTCTCTCCGGGGCCCCTTCCTCCAATACCACCGGTTAATCGAGACATGGCAGTGTTTTTTGTGGCAAGCCTTGGGAGAAGATACTGCATTTGTGCAAGCTCTACCTGGAGTTTACCTTCATGGCTTTTTGCCTGTTTTGCAAAAATATCAAGAATGAGCTGGGTGCGGTCAATAACTTTCATCTCAACAAAATTTGTAATTGATCTGATTTGAGAAGGAGTAAGCTCTTGATCAAAAATAAGCATGGTTGCATATTGTTGAATGGCTTTTATCGTGATATCAGTGAGTTTTCCTTTACCCACAACAAATTTCGAATCAATTTTTTTTCTTCTCTGGACAACAGAATTAATAACATTGATTTTACTGGTTTTGCATAGCTCTTTAAGTTCTTCAAGGGATGCAAGGGCATTTTTTGAATTTTCAGTTGTGACATTTATTAATAGAGCTTTTTCTACGCCTTTATCAGCTTTGTAAAGAGTGCTTTTTGATGAAAGCTCGTTTTCAATGGAGTGAATTTGATTTAAACAGTCTATATTTAAATCATTTATAAAAAATGGTTTTAAAATTGCGTGGGGATTGCCTTGGGCAGCAGGAAGAATATGGCTGGAATAAATTTTCAAAGGGTAGCCATTGTCATCAATAGAGACAGCCGCCATATAATCAAGCCTTAAAAGGGCAAGATCAGTTAAATCATCCCTTGTAAGCGGTTCGTTTTTCAGGTGAGTATGAATGCACCTTAAACCTTTTAATTTGCCCGGCAGGGCCATGTGATCAGGTGTCACAGGTATAACAATTCTGTGGGCATCTCCTGCTATGACATGGGATGTTTTGCCATTTCTGTCAATCAGCAGCCCGATTTGACGTTTGATTTCATGGGAAATAGATGTAAGCTCAAGGATTTGCTGCTCTGTAATTAAAAATTCAGGCGGAGTTCTAAAGTGAAATAAATCTTCCATGTCCTTTATCTGGGAGGCTTTAAGCCCGGACAAGTTACCAATAATTTTTTTTCCCATTAATAATCCTGATGATACATGTCCGGAGCAAGCTCTTCAAAACGTGTATATTGACCTTCAAAGTGCATAAGTGCTGTTCCTGTTGCCCCATTTCTATTTTTTGCAATTATAATTTCAGCTTTTCCTTTATTGGGGTTATCTTCTTCTTTATTATATACTTCATCTCTGTAGATAAACGATACAATATCAGCATCTTGTTCCAATGCACCAGATTCGCGAAGATCTGAGAGAAGAGGGCGTTTGTTATTGCGTTGTTCCAGCATACGGTTAAGCTGTGATAATGCAAGCACTGGAATATTAAGTTCCTTGGCAAGAGCTTTTAAATTCCTTGATATTTCAGCAATCTCAAGATCCCTTCTTTCAGATTGAAAAGGTGGCTTCATAAGCTGCAGATAGTCAATGATTATAAGACCAAGACCATGCTCCTTTTTAAGTCTTCTGGCTCTTGTTCGAATCCCAAGGGAAGATATGTTGGGTGAATCATCTATAAAGATAGGCAGATTATTTAAAATTCCAGCTGCTCCGGTGGCACTTTCCCAATCCTCAGGGCTAATAAAGCCTGACTTAAGTCGTGTTGAGTCAATTTTTGCTTCAGAGGTTAAAAGCCGCATGGATAATTGTTCTTTTGACATTTCAAGTGAAAAAACTGCCACTGGTATATTCTCATGTAATGCTACATTCCTGGCAATATTCAATGCAAAAGCTGTTTTTCCCATACTGGGTCTTGCTGCAAGAATAATAAGATCTGAGTTTTGAAGTCCTGAAGTTATAGCATCCAGGCGCGAATAACCTGTTGGTATACCGGTAAGACCTTTTCCCTTTCCCTGTTGTTCTTCAAGGGTATCAATATTGATATTAATAAGATCGCTCAAACTTGAGAATGATTTCCCCTGCTTTGAATCAGCAATTTGAAAAATAGAATTTTCAGCATAATCAATAATATCATCAAAATTTCCTTTGTCTTTAAGACATTTTCCAATGATATCAGAGGCATTTATTATTAGTTTTCTAAGGGAGGCTTTGCCCTGAATGATTTTTGCATAATGTATTGCATTCAATGCAATTGGCGCTGCATCAGATATGGATGCAAGGAATGCAGCACCGCCAATAGTCTCAAGCTCACCTTTTTCCTTAAGCCTGTTGGCAACAGTTACAAGATCAGCAGGCTCATCTTTAGTATAAAGTTCAAGTATGGCAAAATAAATTTTCTGGTGGGCACTTTTATAAAAATCTTCCGGAGATAAAATGTCAGAAACATCTAAAAGAGTGGAGTTGTCAATAAATATTGAGCTTAATATTGACTCTTCAGCACTTATGTCGTGGGGAGTTGTTTTATCTAGTAAAAGATCATGTTGTTTATTTATTTTTGCCATTTTAAAAGTGTGCTTATATTGTAGAAAACCTCTGTTCTGCCCCCATGATTTATTAAAATTATATAATAATATGGTTGTGCTTTATCAGCCCAGACCCCAATGGAGACAGAACAAGAAAATTTATGTATTATCTGTCTCAAGTTCAACAATTACAGAAATTTCCGGTTCTACATCGTTATAAAGACGGATGGGGACTTTATATTCTCCAAGTTCTTTAATAGGTTCAGCTAAAAGTATAGATCTGCGTTCAATCTGGATATCCTGATCATTAAGAGAGGTTTTGATATCATTTGTTTTAATTGAACCATATAGTTTGGTTTCATCGTGGACTTTTCTTTTAATTGTAATTACAATATCTTTAATCTTATCAGCCATCTCCTCGGCAATTTTTTTCTCCTTTGCTATTTGGAGATCAAATTTTGCTCTGGTCTGCTCCATCATTTTTCTGTTCTGAGGAGTTGCTTTCAGGGCTTTTCCCTGGGGGAAAAGGTAATTTCTTGCATAGCCAGGAGCAACATTACATTCCATACCAATAATTCCAAGAGTGTTTATAGTCTCTTTTAATATAATCTTCATTGTCTTTTCTCCATAAAACCGATCTTTTTAATAAATCGAGATTTAATTTTGTAAATTTTGTTGTAAATTTAATTTTCTGAAATCAAACCATGTATCAAAAAACCCTATACAAATAATCAACAGAGTAAATATTTGTTGCGCTACAATCAGAGTATAAATAAAAAATTTTAAAAAAAAAGGAAAATTTTTTTTTTCAAAATAAAATGATACAATGGAAATGCCTTGAAAAAAATAAATCAGCGTCAGTACAATAAATATGTTTAACCTTAGAATTTTAATGCTTTCAATTGAAATAAAAATAGATGCAAGTGTTAAAATTGCAAACCATACAAGATGTTCAGGTGCTTTCCAGTGACTTAATACACCAAGCCATGACATTGAAACTCCATCTCTTTTAAGTATTTCCTTTATTAATAGAATATTCAACCATGTTATAAACACAAAGATGGCAATGACCACGGAGGGGATAATTCTGATAATTATATGTTTAATAATGTCAGATGATTTTGCAAGGGCATCAATCTGGTTTTGCGGCATTCCAAAGTCTGAATAAATTTTAAGACTTAATTCAATGTTGGTTCCAATATAATCGGAAATAATTAAAAAAAAGCTTTTATCCATTGTAAGGGCATGAAGAATAAATAGTATTAAACACACTCCAACAGTAGTTAAAACAGTAAAAAGAATAGTTTTTTCAATTGAAACTTGAAGTTCAAGGAAATTTCCGATTAAAAACCCAGTCAGCATTAAAGATCCATAGAAAAATACGTCAACAGACAGGTTTTGAATAACTACAATAATAATAAAAAGAGCTGTGATTGGGATTATAGCTCCTTTGATTTTTCCAAGTTTAAGTCGGAAAAAAATCACTGGTAAAGGCAGTAATAGAGCTATAAAGAATCCAAACAAAGGCATGCTGAGTGTAAAAATAAAGATCAACAGGCAAAGAGATATACCAATAAAAATATCCCTTAATAATTTGTTATTATATGTCATGTCTGCAACCAATTTGTGAACCTTAGTTTAAATAATATAACTAAAATTTACCAACATAAGGTAAAAGAGCAATGTGGCGCGCTCGCTTTATTGTAGTGGAAAGCACTCTTTGGTGTTTTGCACATGTTCCGGTAATTCTTCTGGGAATTATCTTGCCTCTTTCAGTAATAAATTGTTTTAATGCTTTTGGGTCTTTATAGTTCATATTCAGATTATCATCTACACAAAATCTGCATATTTTACGTCTGTTAAAAAATTTTTTATTCTGATATGCCATTTAACTGCTCCTAATAAAATTTGTTTTGAGAATAAAGTTTGAACAAAGTGTTAAATTCTGTAGAAATCTTTGTAATTTATTCAATTTCTGTTGCACTCTTAGTTTCTGTCTCAGCCTCAGTCTCAGCTTCAGTTTCTGTTTTAGCCTCAACCTCTGTTTTGGCTGGCAGATCTTTGTTGTCAGGTTGTTTTTCAGGGTCTATGTTTCCATGATCCTGTTTAAGAATAGTCATGAATTTCATAATATTATCATCAAGTCTGAAAACTCTTTCAAGTTCATCCACTACTTTGCCATTGCCGTCATATGCCATGCATACATAAAAACCATGGGTCTTTTTTTTGATTACATAGGCAAGCTTTTTATTTCCCCATTCATCAAAATTAACAACAACACCGCCTTGTTGAGTAACAATATTTTGAGCTTTTTCAAATAATTCTTTCTGTTTTTTCTCGGGAAGGTCAGAATTTGAGATAAAAATAGTTTCGTATTTTCTCATTTAGACTCCTTTCGGGTTTAAAGCCTGAATTTTGTCAATTTAAGACTATATCCAAGCAAGGATTAAAATAAAATTTATATTTTCTTAATATTAATAAAAACAGATAAACATACCACTTAAGCTGTTTTCAGTCAAGATTAAATCGAGAGGGATTTTATTTTACTTATGGCAATGTTTTTATCAAAAGTATTGATATGGCTTAAAGCGTATTTCAAGTTTTTTTCACTTACCTTGATAACATTGTTACAATTATTATTTTGAGTAGTAAATTTTTGATTTTGCTTAAACTGGCTTGCATCAATATATGAATCACCGCCAATGTGTTGAAGTCCAGCAAACTCGTGCTCAATGCCAATTGGTGTTTTACATAAATCTGAAAGCTCTTTTGCCCTTCTTAGCTGTTCATTTTGCGTTGTTTTTTTTATGGGTATACCACAGATACCTGGATTTCCAAGAAAATCTCCTATATTTGTACAATAAGTATACAGATCAGAATGTTTTGCTATAGTATGAATCCAGCAAACCAAAGCAACAGGTTTTCCCTTAACCAGTTTTTTTATGTTGTCAGGCGGGAAGAAATAGATCCTGGTTGACGGGTGTCCCTTTTTTTTTAACATATTCATGTTGTGGAAGAAATCTGAAAATATTTGTCCATTTTTTCTTCTTGTGCTTCCAAAGGCTTTTCTGCCTAAAGCATACAAATCTTTATTGTATTTATTATTTTTTGTATGAGTACCTAAGGTTATGTATGTAGAGCCGTCTTTATCCTGATGCAGATCAAGTTTAGTGAGATCAATTCTCAACACCCGTCCAGCTTTAACTCCATTTAATACGGCTTGGAAATTGTCAACAGGGTAATAACCCTTAAAGATATGTTGCCGTGCATTGCCTCTGTTGTTTCTGATATCAGCAATAACCATATTGTCTTTACGCCCACCAAAATAAAAAATTTCTCTGTTATCTTCAATATTGTAAACAGAAAGATTTGAGGTGTAAAGATATCTTGTTATTCCAAGGTTGGAAATTCTCCTCATAGTAGTAACTTCTGCAGAGGTAAGAAATGTACCTGGTTCTGAGGAGTCAATGGCATTAATTATTGAACCGTTAATAATTTTGAGATCTGAAAATTTCATTTTAAATTAAAGTTCTAATGACTCTGATATTTGAAAACTATTATTAAAATGTGTAACATCTTAGTAAATATTAAGGCTTTATGGAAAAGTCAAGGGGTAAATTTCCTAAGCTTGTTATTGGGCACTGGTTTTTTTAGTTTCAAGCTCATCCCATCGCTCATACAATTTGTCAGATTTTTCCTTTGTAATTTGAAGCATTGAACAATAATCAGCAAGTTTTTCAGGATTTTGCGTTATTGCAGGATCAATAATTGATTTTTCAAGATCTTCTATATTGGATTCTATTTTAAGAATTTTATTTTCAATATGTTCCAGTTCATATTGTTCATTAAATGAAAATTTTATCCCGGAGTTTTTTTTCTTTTTAATTGTACCTGTCTTTTTTGTTTTTACTCTGTTGTTTTTTTGTTCTTTACTTTTTAATATTTGATTGTATCCAGCAACAATTTCAGCATTACCATTACCATCAAGATATAGTATTTGATCTGAAACCTTTTCTAAAAAAAACCTATCATGGGAGACTATTACACAGGCACCATTAAATTCAAGTATACTCTGCTCAAGGACTTCTAAGGATGGTATATCAAGATCGTTGGCAGGTTCATCAAAGAGCAGTAAATCTGCAGGTTGAAGCATTAGTTTTGCAATGAGTATTTTAGCTTTTTCACCACCTGAAAATCTTTTTATGGGCATATCAAGATCCCGGGGTGAAAAAAGAAACTTTTTTGCCCAGGAGATAATATGTATAGTTCTGTTTCCATAGGTAATTGAATCTTTACCAGTTGGGCTGAGTGCCTCTTTTAATGTTATTTCAGGGTCAAGGTTTATTCTGTCCTGATCAAGAAACCCGATTTTTAAATTTTCTACCCAGTGGAGTGTACCAGAATCTGGTTTAATTTTATTTGCAAGCATGTTGATAAAGGTGGATTTCCCAGATCCATTTTCGCCCACAACACCGAGGCAGGAACCTTTCATAAGGTTTAAAGTTATTGAATCAAATACTTTTTCCCCATTAAAAGATTTTCCTAAATTAGAAATTGTAACAAGTTTTTTTGTCTCTCTTCCAGTGGTGTTAAAATCTATATCAACAGTTAAAGTTTTTCTATTTCTTTTTTTTAAACTTAAGAGTTTTTCTCTTAGTTCTTCTGCCTGGTTTATTCGATACTTTGCTTTTGTTGTTCTGGCTTTTGCGCCTTGCTTAAGCCATTGATCTTCACGTCTCATTTTACTTGAGAGTGAAACTTGCTTCTGTTGTTGTGCTTTTAATAATTTAATTTTTTCTTTATTAAATTTTGTATAGTTACCATTTACTTTTAAAAAACCATCAGGATATTGTTTGCCAAGCTCCATGATATTATTGCAGACACTATTTAAGAAATATCTATCATGGGTAATAACAATAAAAGAGAATTTTGATATTTTTAATAGTTGTTCCAGCCAGAGGATACCATTGATATCAAGATGGTTTGTAGGTTCATCTAAAAGCAGCAGATCTGGTTGTGAAGCAACAGCTCTTGTTATGGCAAGACGTTTTTGTAATCCACCTGAAAGTGAGCTGCACTTTTGATGGGCATGATCAAATTGTCCCGTGCCAATGGCACGTTTAACACTTTTTTGGATATCTTTTTCCCCATGAATATGTTTTTCAATCTCAAACAATAAAATTTGTTCAATTGTTTTATCTGGATCAATTTCATCTTTTTGTGGCACGTAAATGCACCTTGTATGGTTTTTTAAAATAGATTCCCCGAAATCAGGCAGAGTTTCTCCACTGATTATTTTCAAAAGGGTTGATTTGCCGCTGCCGTTCATTCCAATAAGCCCCAAGTGCTCTTTAGGTTTCAAATCAAAACTCAAATTGGAAAAAAGATTTGTATTGCCATAGGATTTCTCAATGGATCGTATGGTTAAAAAAGGTATCATTTCAGGGCGCTTTCTTTTTTAAGATATTTATACATTCTTACCATTTTAATAATAAATACTATAAACAGAGTTAAGCTTATGAGGATAATAAAACTTGATGAGAAGAAAATAATGATAAATATAAAAGGATTATTTAATGAGTATGCACCTGTTAACAGGTCAATGCCAAAGAGTGTAAAAAAACCTGCAAACATCATCATTAGAATTTGGAAAAACCACCATGAATATTTCATATAAATCCCTGTTTTTAGTTTTTTAAGATTTTTTTTTGATTCCTTAAATAACACATTTATCTTTATAAGTTCAAGAATCGAGAACTTAAAATTTTTGAAATTGTGTAATAATTATTGAATTAGAATTAAAATAACAATAGACTTGCAAATGTTTGTAATATCATTAAATTAGAATACTTTATAAATTGATTTAAGCTTTGGATGATAATGAAAATACTATTAATAGAAGATGATATAAAAATTGCTGAATTCATTATAAAGGGGCTGAGAGCCTCTGGATATGCAGTCTGTCATGAAAAAACTGGAAACCAGGGGCTTGAAATTGCTCTATTGGAAAATTTTGACACACTTGTTGTTGATATTATGCTACCAGGGATTGATGGTATCTCCCTTGTGAAAAAAGTAAGACAAAAGAGTATAAATACTCCAATCATTATTTTAAGTGCCCGGGACAGAATTGATGACAGAGTAAAAGGTCTTGAGGCAGGAGCTGATGATTACTTAACAAAACCATTTGCTTTTTCTGAACTTCTTGCAAGAATACAAGCTTTGCTCAGGCGTGCAGGTGGTATCATCGAACCTGCAAGACTCTTTTGTGAAGACCTTTTTCTGGATATACAAAAACGTCAGGTTGTAAGGGCAAACCAGAGAATAGAGCTGCAGCCCATGGAATTCTCCCTGCTTGAATACCTGCTGCGCAATAAAGAGAGAGTTGTCTCAAAAATTATGATAATGGAGCATGTGTGGGATTATAATTTTGATCCCATGACCAATGTTGTTGAAGCCAGGATTTGCAAGCTGAGAGATAAGGTTGATAAGGGTTTTGAGACCAAACTTATTCATACAATACGTGGAGCAGGTTATGTATTGAGGGGCAATGATGATTGATGAAGTTTAGATTCATACATACAATTGCCTTTCGATTAACACTCTGGTACACAGGAATATTTGTCTTATCATCTTGTATAATGTTTCTGCTGTTTTCCTTTTTTGTTTACAAAATCATGCTTCAAAAAATTGATCTTGATCTTACGGAAAATGTTAAAGTTTTTTCTCAAGTTATATCAAAACAAGGGCTGAATGGTGCAAGGGGCTTTGCAATAACCAAGGCAAGGGCTGCCGGTGAAAAAATTATTTTTTTCAGATTGCTTTTTCCCACAGGAGAGGTTTTTGCATCTTCTCGTATGCTTTACTGGAAGGATATCAAAGCAGATCCTGTAATATTAAACAAGGTTATTCAAACAAAAAAACATATGTTTCAAACCATTGAAACAAATTCCAGGGATGAAAGTATAAGGATTCTTTATGATTTTGTAGCACCAGGTGTTATTCTGCAGACCGGGCTTGCCATGGAAACATATTCTAAATTTTTAAATATTTTCAAGATTGTCTTTGCAGGCTCCATGGGTTTTATTGTTCTGCTCTCTGCAATTATGGGATGGTTTATGGCAAAAAAAGCACTCTATGGTGTTGATAAGATTACTGAGACTGCTAAAAAAGTTGCAGGTCTGAGCCTTGATTCAAGAGTACCTGAAACTGGCAGTGAAGATGAGCTGGATGAACTTGCAAAAACATTTAATCAAATGCTTGACAGGATTGAAAGTCTTATAACAAATATAAAGGAGATGGGAGATAATATTGCCCATGATTTAAAGAGCCCTGTAACAAGGATAAGGGGGCTTGCTGAAATAACAATTCTGCATGAAACAAATAATATAAAACAGAATTATATTGAGGAATATAGAAAAATGGCATCAAGTACCATCGAAGAGTCTGATCGCCTACTTGATATGATAAATACAATGCTTTTAATCTCCAAAACAGAGTCCGGGGAAACTCAACTGGTTTTTTCAAAGATTAATATATCAAAAATTATTAATGATGCCTGCGAGCTTTTCATGGCTTTAGCTGAGAAAAACAGTATAAATTTTAATTTTAAAATTAAAGAGAATATTTTTATTTCAGGTGATAAAAGAATGCTCCAGAGAGCATTTTCAAACCTTTTAGACAATGCATTTAAATATAATAAAAAAAATGGCTTCATTGAAGTCACTCTTTCAAACCAGGATGAAAAATTTATTAAAATTGAAGTAAATGATACTGGTATCGGGATAGAGAATAAAAATTTAGATAAGATTTTCAATAGATTTTTCAGGATAGATCCATCTCGAAGTGAAAAAGGGGCAGGGCTTGGACTCAGCCTCTCCCTTGCCATTATTAAGGAGCATGGAGGCAAGATAGATGTTTCAAGTAAGAAAGGGTTTGGGAGCAAATTTAAAATTACATTACCAAATGGTAATCTTCAGATCATTTAAAAACAATCTTTATGTATTATATTGATTTTGGAAGCAGAAAAGAGACAATATCAATAATATAAGATCAGGAGGCAGGTATGTATAAAACCAGGAAAATAATCTTAAGATTAATTGTAATTATGGCAATACTTTTGTGTGTGCAGGGAGTTGGTATAACTGCAACCCAATTTGTTCCAGTTGATTTTAGTGAACTTGCAAAAAAAGCAAAACCAGCAGTTGTTAATATTAGTACAGTAAAAACAATTAAAGGGGGAGGAAGGGTATTCCGTCATTTTTTTGATCAGCAGCCAAGGGGAAACAGGGATCTTTTCAGAGATTTTATGGGTCCTTTTTTAAGGCAGATGCCTGAAGATGATTATGAACAAAAGAGCCTTGGATCAGGTTTTATAATTAGTAAAGATGGTTTTATTGTAACAAATAATCATGTTGTTAAGGATGCAGACAAAATCAAAGTAAAATTGTATAATGAGAAAGTATATGATGCTGAAATTATAGGCAAAGACTCTAAAACTGATCTTGCATTAATAAAAATAAAAGAAGATAATCTATCTCCTTTGAAAATCGGAGATTCCACCAAACTTAATGTGGGGGCATGGGTTGTTGCAATAGGCAGCCCCTTTGGACTTGAACAGACAGTTACAGCAGGAATCGTATCTGCAAAGGGCAGGGTGCTTGGAGCTGGACCCTATGATGACTTTATTCAAACCGATGCATCCATTAATCCTGGAAACAGTGGAGGGCCTCTTTTAAATCTTAATGGTGAAGTTGTTGGAATCAATACTGCAATTATTCCTTCGGGGCAGGGTATTGGTTTTGCAATTCCCTCCTCCCTTGCAAGCTCTATTATTGAACAGCTAAAAACAACCGGTGAGGTTTCAAGGGGCTGGCTTGGCATTTCAATGCAAAATATAACCAAAGAGATTGCTGACTATTATAATATCCCGGAGGGTAAAGGAGTTCTTATCACAGATGTATTTAAAGGGCATCCTGCTGAGAAGGCCGGGATTCAATCAGGAGATATTCTTATTAAAATCAACAATCAAATGATTCATTCTGCAAAAGAGCTTTCAAGGGCAATTGCCGGGTATGGTTCTGACAAAAAAATCAAGGTGACTATTGTTCGAAATAAAAAAGAGATTGTTAAAAAAATCAAACTTGCCAAAAGAAGTGAGATGGAACCGGGTCATGTTTTAACTAAATCAGGATTTGATTCTTTTGGATTTAAGCTTAAAGAGATTGATTCGGTACTGGCAGATAAATATGGTGCTGCCCAAGGAGAGAAAGGGCTTATTGTCCTTGGAATCCAACAAGGAAGTCAAGCTTCTCACACTTCAATACGACCCGGTGATATATTAAAAGAGATTAATCGTGTCAGGGTCAACAGTATAAAAGAGTACTCTCAATTTATCAATAAGTTAAAAAAAGACAGTATGGTTCAGATGCTGTTTGTAAAAAGAGCAGGGACCTTACTTGTGGTAACATTTAAAAAATAGATATAGCTCTGATGGCAATTGCATTAAATAAAATTCAGGATCAGGGTCAAAATGATGGGGGTTATATACTGTATCCCCCATCAAATTATTTTAAAAGGTGTTTGCAGTAAAGCTTACTACTTCATTAAAGTTTACCTTGGGAAAAAACTTGTTTGGATGGTGTGTGGTGGAGCTAAGGGGGATCGAACCCCTGACCTTACGGCTGCCAGCCGTACGCTCTCCCAGCTGAGCTACAGCCCCACAAAACAAAACTCTGTAAAATAGTCTAAATCTAAAATTATGTCAACACAAAAATAATAATAAAATAATAAAACATTGACACAGATGACAATAAAAAGGTAATATTTGCTTTTTTTTATTCATAGTTTTAATTAGTTATATAAGTTTGGAAGTTAAGGAGAAAACAATGCTTCAATATTTGAGAGAACAGTCAGGATCATGGATTATTAAAATTATTCTTGGGTTGATTATTATTATTTTCGCATTCTTTTTTGGTGTTGGTGGTTTTGGACCAAAGGGACAAGGTCCTGTTGCAATGGTAAATGATCAAAATATATCATTTGAAGAGTATAAAAAATCTTATGAATTCTTAGTTAATCAAGTCCGCCAGAGATTTGGTGATAATGCTGATCAAAAAATCCTTGAACAACTTAATGTTAAAGAAAATGCACTCACAAGGCTTATCGAAGAAAAACTTGTTCTGGAACAAGTAGAAAAGTTTGGGGTTAAAGCTCTTGATAAAGAGCTTTCTGACATCTTGAATAGTTTTGCGTTTTTTAAGACAAATGGTGTGTTTAATTTTGATCAATATAAAAGCGTGCTTGCCAACAATTCAATGACACCTGAAATGTTTGAAAATGGTCACAAAAGAGAAATAACCCAAAAAAAAATGCGGGAACTAATTTTTGATACTGTTATGGTTTCAGATAGTGAAGCTTTAAAATGGCACAAATTTTTAAATACAAAGGTTAGTATAAATTATATCAAGCTCGATCCTGAAAAATATACTGAGATTAATCCATCCAGGGAAGAGATAGAAAGTTATTACTCTGAAAATCAGGAAGACTATAAAACCGCCCTTCAAATAAAAGCGCAATACCTTAAATTTTCCAATGAAGATTATAAAGATAAAATTAAAGCAAGCGAAAAAGAGATAAAGCAATATTACAAGGAGAACTCTCAAGTTTATAATATTCCTGAAAAGGTTGAAGCCCGACATATTTTAATTAAAACCGATGAGTCTTTTAATGATGATAAGATCGAAGAAAAAAGAAAACAGGCAGTAAAAATTTATGAAAAAGCCTTAACTGGGAAAAAAGATTTTGCTGCACTTGCAAAGGAGTATTCTGAAGGACCAAGTAAAAGCAATGGTGGATTTCTTGGACAATTTACAAAAGAAGATATGGTTAAACCTTTTTCAGATAAAGCCTTTTCAATGACCCCAGGAGAGATAAGTAAGCCTGTTAAAACACGATTTGGCTGGCATATTATTAAGGTTGAAAAGAGAATAGAGGCAACAACAAAATCCTATATTGATGCCAAGGATGAAATTGAGAAAATTATTGCAGGGAAAAAAATAGCTGATCTTGCTTACTATGATGCTGGTGATGCTTTTGATGCCGTAGTTGATGGAGAATCCCTTGAACAGGCAGGATTACTGACCCAGAGAAAGATTATAGAGACAGGACCATTTGCAAAAAATGGAATTGGTCTCAACTTTGACAATGGTGGTCAATTTGCAAGTGCTGCTTTTACAACACCCATTAATGAAATCAGCAATATTATTGAAATAGAAAACTCATATTATTTAGTTAAACCAATTTTACGAATAGAGCCTGAAGTAATAAAATTTGATATTATCCAGAATCATGTTAAAAATCACCTTATTGCGAAGTTACAGAAAGAAAAAGTAAAAACAGTTTCCGATGAAATTCTATCCTTATCAAAAGAGAGCAAAACATTGATTGAAATTGCTAAAGAGCAAAATCTGGAAATTAAAAGCAGTGAATTGTTCGATAGAAATGGATCTATCCCTGAAATTGGTTATGCACCAGATATCTCAAAAGCTTCATTTGAGCTTGAAAACATAAACGAAACATACTCTAAGGTAATAGATTTGGATAATATTTTTTACATTATTGCCTTAAAGAAGAGAGCCTATCCAAAAGCCTTTAAAGATGAAAAAGAAGAGCAGGAAATTAAAACAAAGCTGCTAAATCAAAAAAAACAGGCAATTTACAGGGCATGGATAGATAATCTTAAAGCTGTTAATGAGGTTAAAATTTTAACGCCGAAACTTATTGAATAAAAAAGAGGCGGGAGTTTATATGAAAAGGAATTTTTTTTTATTACTAACTCTTATTTTAATTGTTTCTGTTTTAACGTCATGTTCTTGGTTTTTACATCAGAACAAGCAATCATCAAATAAAGCCTGTTCTGATTCTAAACTAGAGCTTGATTCTAAACTGATTCACGGTACCCTTAAAAATGGATTCAGATATTATTTATATAAGAATTCAATACCTGAGAACAGAGTAAACCTCCACCTTGATGTTCTTGCCGGCTCCTTTAATGAACAAGAAAATCAGCAGGGACTTGCCCACTATCTTGAGCACATGCTTTTTAACGGCTCAACCCATTTTAAACCAGGGGAGCTGATAGAATATTTTCAGTCAATCGGGATGGAATTTGGAGCTGATGCCAATGCACACACATCTTTTTTTGAAACTGTCTATGACCTTTCACTGCCCCATGGTGACAGAAAAAGTTTGGAAGACGCTCTTATTGTAATTAATGATTATGCCCAGGGAGCTCTGTTATTAGAGTCAGAAATTGATAAAGAGCGCGGAATTATCCTTGCTGAAAAACGTGATAGAGATTCTATCTCATATCGAACATTTAAAGCTACACTTGAATTTGAACTACCAGAATCAAGGATTATAAAAAGGTATCCCATTGGTATAACAAAAACTATCAATAATGCTGATAAAACATTACTAAAAAAATTTTATGACACATGGTATCGCCCTGATAATATGATTTTAGTTATGGTTGGTGATTTTGATATCAGAGTTGCAGAGCAATTAATTAAAAACAGATTCTCTTTATTAAAGGCAAGGGGTCACGCAAAGGGGCAAAAAAGCCCTTCTTTTGAAAACAGTTTTGCAAACCACACTCCTGGAATAAAAACGTTTTATCATTTTGAGCCTGAATCTGGTGCTACTGAAGTCTCAATTGAAAAAGTTACCCGGGTTGATTTTCATCTTGCAACCATTGATGATTTAAAAAAGCAAATTAAAAGTAATATTGCTGACTCAATTTTAAATAATCGACTATCCAGGTTGCTTTCAAAAAAAGATGCCTCTTTTTCTGATATTGGTGC
The DNA here is from genome assembly GCA_964565415.1 of uncultured Desulfobacterales bacterium. Lineage (GTDB taxonomy): Bacteria > Desulfobacterota > Desulfobacteria > Desulfobacterales > Desulfobacteraceae > JAIOSM01. The sequence continues at coordinate 24,194 of CAZMEX010000013.1, forward strand.
TGATTCCGGCATCTATTTGAGGAATATCTCCTTTGCTTCTATTTGGGCAAAAACAACACCAGATAAATGGAAAAAGACTTTATCACTGCTTGAAAATAATTTACGGTCAGCTCTAGTTTTTGGCTTCACAAAAAAAGAGCTTAAACGAGCAAAAAATGAATATATTAATATGCTTGAAAACAGAGTAAAAACATCAAGTACAAGAAAGAATAAAACTATTGCTGCAAGCATTATTTATCATTTAAACAATAAAAAAGTCTTTCAGGATCCAGAAACACGTTTAAATATTTTAAAACCTTTTATAGAAAATTTAAAAATTAAAGATATAAATAAAAGCTTTCTTGATACATGGGGTGAGGAGAGTAAACTTGTACTTGTTACTGGAAATAGCAGAATTGGACAAAGCAGGAAAGAAGCCCGGAAAATAATTCTTTCTCAATATAATAAAAGTGCCAAGATCAAGGTTTATCGACATAAGGATTACAAAAAAATTGATTTTCCATATTTGCATGTACCGGAAAAACAAGGAAAAGTTAAAACAAAAAAAGTCATATCTGAAATAGATATCACCACCATTGATTTTGAAAATTCAGTAAGGTTGAATTTAAAACAAACTCAGTTCAAAAAAGAAAAATTTTTATTTTCAATGGTTATAAAGGGTGGAAAAATAACAGAACCTGCATCAAAACCCGGAATTTCCATAGTTGCAGAACAACTCCTTAATGAAAGTGGTCTTGGCAGGATCAATAAAGAAGAGTTAAAAGATATATTGGCAGGAACCAGTGTAGATATCAATTTTAATATAAAAAATGGTTATTTCAATTTTTCCGGTGAGGCAGAACCATCAGAGCTTAATCTTGTTTTTGATCTTGTCTACTCCTCTCTTAAAGACCCAGGGTTCAGACAAGAGAGCCTTGAGCTTATAAAACAACGTTATAAACAAGATTTTGTTTCTCTGTCGCGAACCCCGGATGGCTTGATGCGCATTAAAGGGGACAAATTTCTTGCAGGGGGAGATACTCGTTTTGGAAACCCTGGAGTTGATTTGATAAAAAAAATTACCATTAGTGATATCAAGGCATGGCTTAAACCATTTTTTGAAAAGGCAAATCTTGAATTTTCCATTGTTGGTGATTTTGATACCAAACAAGCAGAAATACTGACTGCAAGATACTTTGGAACATTGGCAAAAAGAGATAACTCAATTATAGGAAAGATATCTGACAATCAGCCAAGATTTCCCAAAGGTGAAAAACTTGTATTGAATATGGATACTAAAGTTGATAAATCGCAAATCAGGCTGGCATTTTTAACAGATGACTATTGGGACATATCCCAAACAAGAACACTCAATTTACTCGCCCATATTTTTTCTGAAAAATTCAGAAAAATTATTCGTGAAAAGCTTGGACTTGCATACTCAACATATGTTTATAATCATCCATCTTCTGTATATGAAAATTTTGGTATCCTACATGCTGTTGTCCTTGTAAATCCGGAGCAGATTGATCTTGTATTGAAGAACATGGAAGAGATTACAATTTCACTAAATAAACACGGTGTTACCCAAAAAGAACTTGAACTTGTCCGAAAGCCTGTATTAAATTACATTAAAGACATACAGCAAACAAATACATACTGGCTTGACTCTGTATTAACGAACTCCTTAGAGCATCCACAAAAATTAAAATGGGCACAAAGTATGTTTAATGATTATTCATCAATCTCATTTAAAGAGGTGTCTTTGTTGGCAGAGCTTTTTTTGAAATCAGAAGATAAAGCAGTAATTGTTATTAAGCCGGTGCAATAAATTTTAATATTTATTTTTCAACGAATTGAAGTAAATCACGATTTTTTTTAATTTTTTCAGGATTGTATACTCTGCCGTTAATGCAGATATAAACACCATTTTTCAACACTTGTACTGCTGCAGTTGCACCCCCTAAATTGAAAAAAGCATCACTTGATTTAAATTCTGCAGGTTCCATTGAACCTGTTAATACTATTACCTTATTTGTAATGTTTTTAAGTATACTCGCTGTTTTAATCATAGTATCAGTACCATGTGTAATAACTATGAATCTGTTTTTTTCAATTTTAACAGCATGAAAAATAGCAAGCCGATCTTTTTCAGTAATATCAAGTGAATCTTTTCTGAAAAGAGGTATTATTTCATAATTAAAATTAATTCTTGCATCTTTTAATATGGTATCAACTTTTGGCTCACCGATTTTATATTCACTTAGTTTATCAAAATATATTTTGTCTATTGTGCCACCTGTAGTAAAAAATGTAATTTTCATTATATATCCTCTCAGATACTTATATCCCCATAGATTTTTTCATAAATTGCAGAAGATATTTCAAAATTAAACCCACGGTTTTTTAAAAAAGTTATCATTTTATGTTTTATTTTATCCCTGTCCAGTTCAGACCAGGCAGAAATCTTTAAGTTAACAGCTCTATGCGCTGATTCATACTCATCAATATCACTAATAGCCTTTTCAATAATCGAATCTGAAACTCCTTTTTGCCTGAGCTCATATTTTAAAGCAAATTTGGATTTTGGGCGTAATCTTTCCCTTGTTAAAACAAATTCAGCAGCAAATTTATTATCATCAAGAAGCCTGGATTTTTTTAATTTCAGAATGACTTGAGAAATAATATCCCCGGGGAATTTTTTCTTATAAAGGGCATCTCTAACCTCTTTAACACTTCTTGTCCTGGCAGCTAATAATGAAATACCAGCATTATATGCCTTGGTCAGATTATCTTGTTTTTTTCTCTCTATCATACTTTTTTGTGCATATTTATTTATCCACTGGTTTCAGTGGTTTCCAGATAATATTCAAGCGCGCAAGTTCATTTGCCATGTTTTCTCCTGAAATAGAGTGGAATGTAATAAAATCATTAAAATTATTAACAATTTGAGCTTTTGATATGATATTGCCTGGATAAAAAGACTCTTTTAGAAAAGTAATATCTATTTTGTGTATTGAAAAATGGTTAAGTATTTTTTCAGGGAGAGTTTCAACAGCCCATTCAACATATACAGTGTTATTTACATGGTTATTTAAATCAAGGTCATGCATTCTGATTTTGAACTTGGTTTCATGATCTGTGGCTTTAATTGGTTGCAGGTTATTAAAAAATTGTTTCACATTCGCTCTGTTTTCACAAAGCATCTGATCTGTCATAAATTTATCTAAATGGCATGGTAAGCCAGTTTTTTTATTAATTATTACCCAGGAACCCAAAGCAGTAATAATTTCTTTTTTTGAAATTGTATTAATCTGAAAACATCTTATATCATAAAGCCTTTTATAGGCACCCCGGGTAATCTTAATAGTTAAATCTTCATTTAACCGGGCTGTAGCATTTATTACAATCTGATATCTGGATATGACCCAGAAGAGTTTTTTTGGAGCAAGATCCTTACTGGAAATTTTAAGCTTAAGGGCATATTCAACTGCAATGTCCTGTAATATATTCATTATATTAACAATCTTCAGCTCACCAGACATACTTATATTTGAAAATGAGTTTTTTATTGTTTTTGTATATATCATATTATACTTCATGGACCGGAGCTCTCCTTATCATTGCCCTTTATGGAAGAATTTACAGATAATTTTCCCAGTAGTTTGAATGGTGATTTTATAATGCCGGTTAAAAGATGAATTGTTCGTTTTCCAACCAAGCCAGGATGCAAAGGAACAACTACTGGGTCATCTATATTGCCTGAAATCTTAACTGGAATTGAAATTAAGGTGTTATTAAGCATTTTATTTACAACAGGTATATTCTTAACAAGTATATCAATGGTTTTAAATGGTGCGACAAGGCATGTTAAATCAAGATTATTCTTTTTAATATCAATGGTACCGGTAAAAACAAGAGCCATATCGTGACCATCTATTACAGCTTTTTCCAATGTAAAAATATTATCCACAATATTAGATTCTATGCTTATGGAGTGATATTTAAAACCAGTTTGTAAAAAATCTGGAAATTTACCCTTGAAATAAGTAGTTATATTAATTACAGATAAAATTCTACTAAGAAGGGTCAAATGCTGTATTTTGCCTTGCTTGGATTTGCAATTAAATACACCTTGATATTTATTACTCTTTTTTTGAATTGATAAATCAGCAGTATAATCATTGAAAAAAGATTTTTTATACTTTAGTAAATCAGTTTTGATCTCAATATGTTTATTGGTAAAATCCTTTGTAATCTTATTTTTATTGAACAGCTGGTCAAAAATCAATTCCAGGTCCAGCGTGTCAGAAAAAATTGAAAAACATCCTTCTTTATTTGAATTGATAATTATATTTTTTTTGCCACTATAAGCATTCAATGTGTCTATGATATAGGATTTTTCATTAAATAATTTTTCCAGTGTTTTAGTACTGATCTGACCAGTAAATTTTAAAAAATCAATTTTATTATATTTATCTGTTAAAAATGTCACATCAGTTATTTGTCCATCTTTAACAGAAAGGTTTTTCAAATAAAATTGAGAGTCATTATATTTTTTATATTCTAGATTAACAACAGGACCGCCGGGAAAATTGAGCTCACTTTGAAAAAAAGCTTTGTTTTCAAATGATTTAAATAAAGCATTTGTCACTATAAATGGGGTAGCAATATCATCTGCTTTTTTGTTTAAAGTAAAATTTGAGATTAAATCAATATCAGAAACTTCAGCATTGATATCCTTAAAAGATAATATCTGGTTTGATATATTAAAATTACATGACGATAAAGATATTCCATTTTCTTTTGATTTGAGTCTGATTTTACTTTTATATAGTGATCCTGCTGCATTGAATTGTAACTCATCAGGAGCTAAGACATCTCCTTTTATGTATAATGAATCAATCTTTATAAATCCCTTATCAACTATCAAATCAGGAACAATTTGGTTGATTTTGTCAAATCCTGTAAGCCAGTTGAAAGCCTCACCTGAATCAATCAATGCCCTTGCTGATGTGATATTAACCATCCTTGTATCATCTAATTTGTAGGAGCCTGACAAATCATAGTAATAACTTTTTCCAATTTTTCCGGAAAAATCTGTAAGGGTAATAATCTCATCTTTATATTGGAACCTGCCACCATTGATTTTGATCTTGCCAGGCATTCTTGGGTATTGACCTGATCCGGTAATATCTTCAGTAATAACAGTGACATTGAGTTTCTTTTCAGGTCTTAATTCAAGTTTGAGTTCTCCTTTGACAAAACCTTTTACATTGTTTAAAATTTTAAGTTCCCGGGCAAGTATAGTATCATCAAATAATTGAGTCAGAATATTTTTAAGATCTGAAAGAGGAGCATGGATTCCAAATGTTCCGCTAAAAGGAAAATCATGGGAATTTAGAAGATCAATGGTAAGGGTGCCATCATATATATCTGAATTTTGAAGATGAGCTTTATCAGCTGTAATATACAATACCCCTTTTTTTATAACAGCACTACCATATACATCTTCAGGAATAAGTGGTGTGTTGGGAATTTTAATGTTACCATGTTCCAGTTGACCCTTAAGCACCATATTCTCAGGCCTAAATAGATCCTTCAACCTATTTTCTTTAAATAAAACAGTGATTTTTGATGCATTACCAGCTCTCACAACATCAAATAGATTCTCACTAACATCTTCTTTATTAAAAAGGTCAAAGTATGCTGCCTTTGCCTGGCTAATCTCTACATCTTTGCCTGTGAATTTAATAAAAGCTTTTTTAGAGTCATAATTATATGAAAAATTAATTCCAAGAGTCATGGATGGATATGTAAAAATAATTGGATCAGCAGTAATTTGAGCCTTATGGGGCGTTATTTTGAACTTACCGTTGAAATTATGGATAGATACCAGGTCATTATCATTTTGGGAGTGCAGGTTGAAAATTTGTCCATTGAATCCATATTTATCAAGAAATTTTTTTTTAAGAACAAGGTTTTTTATTGCAATCTCTCCTGCAACAATTTTATCTCCATTTATTTGAATTTGTAAATCAATCTTTTGAGCAAAATCGTGTTTGAAATTTTGAATATTGATTACAAACCCTTTGTTTTTATTCATGTATTTATGGATTTGCAGTGTTTCCAGCAGATTAAAAATATTTGATGGGATAGGGATGTTAGGACCCTTCTTATCACCTGTATTCTCCTTGTCCTCCGGTGTAAAACATAGATCAGAGTCTAAAACAACAATTTTATCTAAAATCAGTTCTCCTTTGAACAATTGTTTTAAATCAGGATAAATTATAATGGTTTTACTGAAGAATTTAATACCACCATCTTTAGACTTGACAGTTAAATCCTTCAATTTTAAAGCGGGTTCCGGGAAGAGATCAATGTCAATGTCCTCTGAACTAATATCAACCTGAGTTTTGTCTGTAATGGTTTGAAATAGTTGATTTTGTACGGAATTGAGATCTTTGAGCCATGGGAATGAATATATCAGAATAGTGATAATAGTTAAAAATACAAAGAGAGCAAATCCAACAACTTTTAAGATATTGTTAAACTTCATAAGGGGGATGAATTACCATGTATAATTATTATCCTTTGAGATTTGAATAAACTCAGATGTAATTATTTGGGTTTCATTTAATAAAAAATCTTTATTCCGTTCTTTAATATCTTTTAACTCAGACATGGTTTCCACAGGGCTGATGTTTTGTGAAATCAAATAATTATTTTCAATTTCAAGCTCAATCTCTCTATCTTTTTGTTCTTGTTTTGTTCTTGTTTCAAGATTTAAAGAGAGAGATTCTAATACGTCTATCTTTTTACTTAGTTTATACTTTGCATTGATATATATGAATTCAGCTTTTTTTTCTGTTCTTTTCAGAAAGGGATCAGTTAGTTCTGAAATGACCCGGACAAGGCTGTCATAGGGTTTGTATAACGCTTGAATTGCAGTATCGTAGGGCAGGGCATCATCAAGAGAACTCTCTCCAATATGGTTTGTGTTATATATTGGCGGCAGAGCAATATCTGGTAAAACTCCATTTTTTTGAGTAGATTCTCCAGATATCCTGTAAAATTTTGCTGTTGTGAGCTTAAGTTTTCCTTCGGGCATTGTGATTAATGTTTGAACAGTACCCTTGCCAAAACTTCTGGTGCCAATTATTAACCCTCGATTATAATCCTTGATAGCTCCTGCAAATATTTCAGATGCCGAGGCACTCATGCGGTTTATCATGACAACCAGAGGTCCTGTATACATGATCTCTTTATTATTATCAAAATGACGTCTCATGCGATATTTGGTTTTGATCTGTACCACAGGTCCTGATTTTATAAAAAGTCCGGTTAAAATTTCTGCCTCACGAAGTGAACCGCCACCATTGTTTCTCAGGTCAACTATAAGTCCATCTATTTTCTCTTTTTTAAGTTTACCAAGTAATACAGATACGTCATTTGTAGTACTTTTATAATTTTCTTCCCCTTTTTGATATGCATCAAAATCCAGATAAAATGTTGGTATTGTAATAATACCAATTTTATATGAATTGCCATTATGTCTGATGGTTTGTAAATCTTTTTTGGCTGACTGCTCCTGTAATTTCACTCTATCCCTTGTAATACTGACTATTTTAGTAGAATTTTTCTTTTGAATTGGTATTATTTTTAATCTGACAATAGTACCTTTTTTCCCACGAATTAATTTAACAACATCATCAAGGCGCAGTCCAACAACATTTTTAAAATTACCATTTCTGCCTTCACCAACACCTATGATTTTATCCCCTGCCATAAGCTGTTTTGTCTTATCTGCAGGCCCTGCAGTAATAAGACGAATGATTTTTGTAAACTGATTCTCTTTTTGCAGCATTGCACCAATGCCCTGGAGAGATTGACTCATAATAATGTCAAAATCTTCAGATTTTCTCTGGGCAAAATATTTTGTATGGGGATCAAAACTGGTTGTTACAGCATCCATGAAAATTTGGAAAGCATCACTGGAGTGAATTTGTGAAATATAGTTCAGTCTGTTTTTATATGTATCTACAAGTGTTTTAGTAATCTCTTCATTGGTGGAGTCTTCAAGCTTTAATTCAATAATAGTATTCTTAAGCTCTTTTTTCCAAAGTAGTGTAAGACTATCTATACTATTTTGCCAAGATTGTTTTTTTATATTAATTGAGTACAGCTCATCTATTGTAAAATCAAACTCTTTTTCCCATGATTTTGAAAGATCCAGGAGAAAAGAAGATCGATAAAAAGAGCGTTCAAGATAGAGATTAAAAACCATATATGCAAATAAGAGGTCACCTTGTTCCAATGTGTCATCCAGTCTGAATTCAAATTTTCTAAAGTTTTTAACCTCTTTTTTTAAAAAGAGATGTTTTACAGGATCAAGATTTTTCAAATAGTTTGAAAATATTTTTGAAGAGATTGAGTCATTAAATTTTGTTCTGTTATAATGGTTACTTTGAATGGTTTTAATGATTTTAATACAATTGATAGAATCCTGATTGGAAAATTGTACTTTTTGATATTTTGAAGGATTGTTTGAAGCATACTGAAATGCTTGTGATGTCTGAGTGAAAAAACATATTGCTAAAGTTAACTGAATGAAAATGATTATTTTTTTTAAGTTTTTTATCATGGGGTCTCTACAATATCAACTGGTTTCTCAAAACTGATTCTTCCAAGTTTGCCTTGCCTTAATTCATTTACAACTATTTCATAGGTTTTTAAAATATCAATTTTACCACCTTTTTTCAAGCATCCTCTTTTTGCTCCAATCTTCTCAATGAGAAGTGTGTTGTTTTCAGGCAGGCTGTCAATATTATATCTTGCTTTTAAAACAGAAGGGTAATTGTTTAAAAGAAAGTCAATAGTAAAGGCTCCGGTATCATGCAGATCAACAACACTGTTTGCAATTGCTCCACTTGCTGCAAGAATATCACCCCGTAATTTTGGTTCGAGAACAGGCCAGAGCAAGCCTGGAGTATCATATATATCCATATCCTTTGTAGCCATTCTCTGGTTGTTTCTTGTGATGGCAGGAACATTCCCGGTTTTTGCAACTTTTTTCCCCACAATTGCGTTGATAATGGTTGATTTTCCCGTATTTGGTATTCCAAGAACCATGACCTTAAGTTTTTCAGCTCTGTTTTTCTTTGCTGTTCTTTTGCAATATTCCATAGCTTTTTTTGTCTCTTTAAGATTCTTTGCCGAGAGAGCAAATGCTTTTATATTATGCTCGCTATAATATTGGAGCCACTCTTTTGTAATCCCAGGGTCAGCAATATCTTTTTTATTTAATAATTTTATTGTCAGGGTGTTTTGACAAATCTTCTCAATATAGGGGTTTGAACTGGATAACGGGAGCCTTGCATCTACGACTTCAAGTATAATATTTGAATTTGAGATGGAATTTTTTATCAATTCCATTGATGCTCTCATATGTCCTGGAAACCATTGAATATTCATTGTAA
>CAZMEX010000013.1:33751-61284 GCA_964565415.1 uncultured Desulfobacterales bacterium
AAATCTTACATTTATTCTGTTCCATTGATATCTCAATTATTGATTTTAAACGTATAAAATATAAGGATATTATCATACAAACATAAAAGTATAAATACTAATCAGATGATCTGGGTTGCAAATCCCATGTAATTGATTGACTTGAGTCTCTTGATTTGAGAATATTAAAAGATGAAATTAAAAATAAAGTATCAACAAAAAGAGTCCCTGTTTTTGATATACATTGTTATGTTTTTTTGCTTCTTATTTTTTGTTACCAGTACATCCTCTTATGCTGATAAGACAAATGGAGCTTATTCAGATGAAACTTTATTACCCTCTTTAATTAAAAGTGTCAGATTTTCAGAACCTCTGTTTTTCTGTGGTAACAAGATTCCTGTGGATAGACAAGATGTAAGAGAAAGACTTGAAAAAGAGGTTTTACTGACACTCTGGGATAGACCCCAGGTCATTTTGTGGATCAAACGAGCTTCAAAGTTTTTTCCCCACATGGAAAAGATACTCAATCAAGCAGCTCTTCCAGATGATTTAAAATATGTAGCTGTGATAGAAAGTAGCCTCAGACCACATGCAAGTTCACATAAAGGTGCTGTGGGATATTGGCAGTTTCTACGTTCTACAGGCAGAATGTATGGTTTGAAAATTAATCATAAAATTGATGAGAGGCGTAATTTACTAAAATCAACCGAGGCTGCCTGCAGGTATTTACAAGAGCTTTACAGACAATTTGATGATTGGTTTCTTGCTGCTGCTGCATATAATATGGGAGAAAAAAGGTTAAAAAATGAAATGAAAATCCAGGGAATAGATGACTATTACTCTCTATACCTTTCTGAAGAGACCCAGAGATACATTTTTAGAATACTTGCAGCAAAGTTTGTTATGGAAAATTATTCCATATTTGGATTTGCATTTCAAGCTCAAGATTTTTATCCCCTTTTTGAATTTGATGAAATTTCCATTAATTCTCCACGCCAACTTCCAATATCATTGATTGCAAAATCAGCTGGTGTTTCCTTTAAGACCATTAAAGATATGAATCCTGAATTAAGGGGATATCATCTTGCATCAGGCAAGAATACAATTGCAGTCCCCAAAGGATTAATATATCAATTTGAAGCAAGATTTGATGATTATTATGCAAAATGGCAGAGTTCTGATGGGGTAGACAAGCACACGGTTCAGCCTGGAGAAAACCTTGCCTTAATTGCAAAAAAATACAATGTACGCCTTTCCTCTCTTATGCGATGGAATGATTTGTCTATCAAGAGCATCATTCACCCCGGCGATGAGTTGATTATAGAGTCTCAGTAATTATTATTCTTTAATTGATTCTTCAACAATAGCCTTGCTTTTTATTTCTTTACCTTTTGGCTCAACAGTATCATTGGCTTCAGGTGTGATTTTGGTTTTATTTGACAATGGTCTATAGTTTTTAGATTTAGAAACTCTTTGTTCAAGTTGGGATAACTTTTTATTAAATGCTTTATCCATTTTATCAAGTTTTGCATTAACTATTTTTCTGGTAAGTGAATTTTTTTTAAATTCATCATATTTTTTTTCAAGAATGCTCAAATTTTTTAAAGTGGTTGCAACCATATTTTCATACTCTTCCATCTTATCAGATTCTTTTTTTAGCAGTTTTGCAAGTTTTGCAATATCTGTTGTAAATCTATTGTTTGATGCAGTAGTAAAGGTTTTATAATCTTTTTCTGATTTTACCACTTGATCTATTTTTGTTTTTATCCAGTTGATATCTTGCTCAGTCTTTTTTTTCTCGGCCTTTTTTGCTGAGAACTCTGCCAGACCTGCTTCAATTTTTGTGATTTTTTTATTAATTTCAGGAATAGTTTTTTCAAGCAAGGAGCGCATTTTTGCAAGCTCGACATCTAAGGCATTTGTTTTTTCACCAAATTGTTGTGTAACCTCTAAAACTTTACTCTGTTTTTCATTATTTGCATCAATCACAGTCTCCTGCATGTCACGGTAACCAAATATGAGTATGGCACCTATTATACACGGGATAATTATGGAGATAATTGTAACTCTGTTGCTTAGTTTATCAATTCTCAGAGTATTTGCCTCTTCCTGGTGTGTTGAATAATCTGATTTGGTATCTGCATCATCAAAATTACCAATTTTTAGCTCTTTCATTGAATATATCCTTAAATTATTGTTTAGTGATTTTCTATTCCCACTCGATGGTACCAGGTGGTTTTGATGTAATATCAAAAACAACACGGTTAACATGGTCAACCTCGTTTATGATCCTGTTGGAAATTTTTCCAAGAAGATCATGGGGCAACTTTGCCCAGTCTGCTGTCATGGCATCATTGCTGTTAACAGCTCTGATTGCAATACAATTGTCATAGGTGCGTTTGTCACCCATTACACCTACACTTTTTATGGGTAATAAAACAGCAAAAGATTGCCAGAGTTTTCTGTACAAACCAGCATTTCTGATCTCTTCTAAAACAACTGCATCAGCCTCCCTTAAAATAGAGAGTCTTTTATTAGTTATTTCTCCCATGATTCGGATAGCTAATCCAGGACCAGGGAAAGGTTGTCGAAAGATTAACTCTTCATTTAATCCAAGATCCAGCCCAAGTTTTCTAACTTCATCCTTGAATAGCAAATCTAAAGGTTCAATAAGATCCAATTTCATTTTTTCCGGCAAACCACCCACATTATGATGTGATTTAATAATTGATGTAGGGCCTCCAAATGCTGATTTGGATTCAATGATATCAGGATATAAAGTTCCCTGACCTAAAAAATCAGCATTCTCTATTTTTAAAGCTTCTGATTCAAACACTTCAATAAAAAGATTGCCTATGATTTTTCTTTTCTTTTCAGGGTCAGACACACCTTTGAGAGCCTTTAGAAATTTCTCTTTTGCATCAACAAATTTTATGTTCATGTCAAGATTGGAAGTAAGATTATTTTCCAGGTCTGCTTTTTCATTTTTTCTCAAAAGCCCGTTATCAACAAATATACAATAAAGGTTTTTATCGATGGCTTTATGGATAAGAGTTGCAGCAACTGAAGAGTCAACTCCTCCGGAAAGTCCCATAATCACTTTTTTCTCTTTAACTTTCTCTTTAATCTGTTTTATTGTTTTTTTGGCAAATGATTCCATTGTCCAGCTTTTTGTACATTCACAGATGTTGAAAAGAAAATTTTTTATCATTTCAGAACCTTTGTGTGAATGTTCTACTTCCGGGTGAAATTGAAGCCCGAAAATTTTTTTTTCTAAATTTGCAACACCAGCATTTTTTGTATTTTCAGTTGAAGCAATGGAAAAAAAACCTTTGGGGAGAATTTCAGCTGAATCACCATGACTCATCCAGCATTGAAGTGTTTGCCCTAAACCTGTGAACAGAGGTTCTTCTTTTTGAATGTTTAGAGAGGCAAACCCATACTCTCTCTTTTCTGCACGCTTGATTTTTCCATCAAGTGCATGGATCATATAATGCATTCCATAACATATTCCAAGTATGGGAATCTCAAGATCAAAAATCTTTTTGGTTAGATCAGGGCTGTTTTTTTCATATATACTTGAAGGACCCCCCGAAAGAATGATGCCAATGGGGTTTAGTTCTTTAATTTTTTCAATGGTGATGTCCGAGGGCACAATCTGGCAATAAACCTGATGTTCTCTCACGCGTCTTGCAATTAACTGGTTAAACTGAGATCCAAAATCTATAATAATTATCATTTTGAGTAGCCCTGATTATAAAAATTTTAAGTTAAAATTTAAAAAATGATTTTTCTATATAATTACCAAAAAATCAAGATATTTCATGTTATAATTGATAAAGCAATAAAATTGTGATTAAGTAAACACTCTTTTATAGCACAAAAAGCAATATAATTAAATTCAGGAGTAATATATGTACGAAGCAAGTGATTTAAGAAAAGGGCTGAAGTTTGAAATTAATGGAGAACCCCATGTTGTTGTTGACTTCCAATTTAAAAAGCCTGGAAAAGGTCAAGCCTTATATAAATGTAAACTGAAAAATATGATCACTGGAACACAGTTTGAAAAAACATATCGATCAGGAGACAAGTTTCCCAAAGCAGCTCTGGAGCAGCAGGATATGGAATATTTATATGCTGACAGCCAGAGTTATTGTTTTATGAATACATCCACCTATGAACAGGAATTCCTGACTGAAGAACAGGTTGGAGACAGCATGGATTTATTGATTGAAAATACAGTTTGTAATATTCTTCTTTTTAATGGTCAGGCAATAGAAATAACTCTGCCTAATTTTGTAAACCTTGTTGTTGAAAAGGCTGAACCCTGGGCAAAGGGTGATACTGCAACGGGAAGTTATAAACCTGTAACACTGGAAACCGGCATTGAGATTCAAGTACCTCCTTTTATAAATCAAGGAGAAAAAATTAAGATTGATACAAGAACCAGAGAATATGTAGAGAGGGTAAATGATTAGCTTATATTTAAAGTTTACTTTTTTTCAAAGCTAAATGATAAACACCAGCAAGTGATAAATACCCGCAGGAGAGTTAAGAAATTATCTGTTTGAAGTTACATCCTTTTTCAGGGCATTTAAGAAAGTTCCCATATCTTTTGGTATTTTTTTCTAAAAGGTATAAAGAGCCACAGTCAGGGCATTTTTTATCAACTGGTTTATCCCAGGTTGCAAAGGTGCAATCAGGGTAGCGGTTGCACCCGAAAAATATTTTTCCTCTTTTGGATTTTTTTTCAACAACTGAGCCGGAACAATTTTTGACTGGACACTTCATGCCAATTTCACGACCATTTGAATTGCCATCTTTGGATTCAGTGTGTTTACATTCCGGATATCCTGTACAGGCAAGAAAAGTGCCGTATTTACCATCTTTAATAACCATATCCTTTCCACATTTTACACACTCTTTTACTTTGGTTTTGTCAATAATTTTTTGAATAATATTAATATTACCCTTTTCATCTCTCTCATAATTACTTGTAAATGAGCAGTCAGGATAACCTGAACAGGCAATAAAATGACCATTCCTGCCAAGCTTTAATGTCAGATGCTTACTGCATTCAGGGCATTCAAGGTTGGTTTTTATTCCCACACCCTTAACGTTGAGCATATTTTTTTCAGCAAGTTCAAGTCTTTTTTTAAAAGGTGTGTAAAACTCTTTTAGTACTTCAGTGGAGTTTTTCTTACCTGTCTCAATACTATCAAGATTGTTTTCAAGATTTGCAGTAAATTTAGCCGTTAGAATGTCAGGGAATGAATCCACAAGAAGATCATTAACAATAAATCCAAGCTCACTTGGTGTAAAATATCTATTAATAAGTTCCACATAACCTTTGTCTCTGATGGTGGAAAGTATGCTAGCATAGGTACTTGGTCGTCCAATACCATTTTCTTCTAACTCTTTTACAAGTGATGCTTCAGAGAATCGAGCAGGAGGTTTTGTAAAGTGCTGTTTGGAATTTACTTTTTTTCTTTCCAGTTTATCACCTTTTTCAAGAACAGGAAGTTCCTGTTTGGATTTATCCTTTGTTTTATCCATGGTTCCATAAAGTTTCATAAATCCCTGGAATACGATAGTGTTCCCGCCAACACTAAGTTGATAATCACTTCCTGCCTTTATAACAATGGTTTTTTGATCAATCCTTGCCTGTGCCATCTGGGATGCTACAAACCGCTTCCAAATCAGGTCATAAAGCTTAAATTGATCATTTGATAAATATCTTTGTATCTTACCAGGTGTATTAATAACAGATGTAGGTCTTATTGCTTCATGGGCATCCTGGGTGTTTTTTTTATTTTTAAAAAACCTGGGCTTTGATAAGGAATACTCTTTGCCATATTTTTCTTCTATAAAGTTCAAGGTTTCAAATGCCGCATCAGATGAAATTCTGGTGGAATCTGTACGCATATAGGTAATAAGTCCTTCAGGTCCTCCGGTTCCTATCTCAATTCCTTCATACAATTGCTGGGCAACAATCATTGTTTTTTTTGCTGAAAATCTAAGTCTGTTAATTGCATCCTGTTGCAGCTTACTTGTAATAAAAGGAGGAAGAGGGTTGCGTTTTATCTGTTTTTTTTTAATATCATCAACAACATAGGGCAGATTATTTAAGTCATTGGATATTTTTACAGCATTTTTTTCATTTGTGATTTTTGCTTTCTTGCCTTTGATTTTTGTAAGGGCAACATTAAAAATCGGTGGATTTTCCCCTTCCAAATCAACTGTAATGGTCCAATACTCTTCCGGGATAAATGCTCGTATTTCCCGTTCTCTGTCAATTATGATTTTCACTGCAACAGATTGTACTCTGCCGGCTGAAAGTCCCTGCTGAACTTTTCTCCATAAAAGAGGTGAGAGTTGATACCCTACAAGCCTGTCAAGTTTTCTTCTGGTTTTTTGCGAGTCAAACTTACAAAGATTAAGCTCCAATGGATTTGAAAGAGCCTGGTGAATGCCCTTTTTTGTAAGTTCATGGAATAAAATTCTATGGAATGTCCGATCTTTGCTTTTTAAAATATGGGCAGTGTGAAAAGCTATGGCTTCTCCTTCCCTATCAGGGTCAGGAGCAAGTAGAATATCAGTGGAACCAATTGCTTCTTTTTTCAGATTTTTAATTACTTTTGTTTTGTCTTTAATATTTATGTATTTACCTTTAAAATCTTTATCTACATCAATGCCAAGCTCTTTTGGAGGCAGGTCGCGTATGTGCCCAACCGTTGCAACAACTTTATAATTCTTGCCAATATATTTTTTCAAGGTTTTGATTTTAGTTGGGGATTCGACAATAAGTAATGGTTTAGACACGTTTACTCCTCTATTTTTGAAAAATATTTACCTTTGGTTTGTTTGACCTTACCAATAAGCTCTAAATTAAGCAGAGCCGGTAAAAGAACTTTTGTTTCAAGACCAGATCTTTGTACAATTGTATCAATATGTGCAGGGTAGGGGTCAAGAATTTTTAGAATGTCCCTATCAATTTTATTTAATCTATTTTGTTCCTGGGTGTTTTTTTTACTGTTTGTATTAATATCTGGCACACTGCTGTGTATAAAATGGTTGAGTTCTTCAATGATATCCATCTCATTTTCAACTAATTTAGCACCCTGTTTTAAAAGGTGGTGTGTGCCAGCACTTTTTTTGGAATTAATGCTGCCTGGCACAGCATATACTTCCCTGCAGTATTCACCAGCTAATCTTGCAGTAATGAGGGAACCACTTCTTTGAGCAGCTTCCACAACACATGTTCCCACAGACATACCTGCAATAATTCTATTTCTAATGGGGAAATTTATTGGATTGGGAAATTGATTTACATCAAATTCTGAAATAACAGCGCCATTTTTTTTAATTTTGTGAAACAGAGCTTTGTTCTCAGCAGGATATATTTGATTCAGCCCTGAACCTAAAATAGCATATGTTTTTCCCTTTGCTTTTAATGCACCTTTATGGGCAGCAGTGTCAATACCTCTTGCCATGCCGCTGACAATCTGGAAGCCTTTTTTTGCAAGGTTGAACCCAAGATGTTCTCCGGAAGACAGACCGTAGGAAGTCGCATTTCTTGAACCAACAATGGAAAGGCATGGGCAGGAGTTATTAAGAGAACCAACATATGTAAGAAAAGGGGGTGGGTCATGGATCTCTTTTAATAGAGATGGATAATTTGAATCAGTCAAGGTTACAATCTTAATTTTCAGACTTATTATTTTTGCAAGCTCTTTTTTTGCTTTACCAAAATATTCTCTATTGTTTTTAATAGCTTTTATACTTGTTTTTCTGATGTGAGGAATTGCAGATAACTCTTTTATAGAGGCGAGAAAAACATTTTTTGGAGATGAAAAAGTATCTATAAGAGTTCTATATAGGTGATTGCCAATGCCTGGTACTTTTTTTAAAGCAAGCCATCCAAGGTATTTGTCAAAAGAATCAGGCATTGAATTTTTATTGAAAAGTTTTTAATTTTATTTGTGCTTTTTCAGAAGCTTCAGAAAAAGGGTATTTTTCCACAACCAGTTTTAAATAGTGACGTGCTCTTGCAGTATCTTTAAGTGAGAAGTATGAGTATGCGGTTTTTAAAAGAGCATCCGGGACTTTCATGCCCCTTGGATATTTTTCTACAACTTGTTTAAAGGTTTTTATAGCATTTTCAAAATCAGTGGCTGCATAATAACATTCACCAATCCAGTACATTGCATTATCTGCAAGGTCATTGTGGGGATATTTTTCTAAAAATTGAGTAAAGGTTTTTATTGCAGGCTCAAACTTTTCTTTTAACAAAAGCGATCTACCTTTTTTGTACAGAAGTATTGGAGCTGTATAGGCATTGTTTTGTTTTGCAGCAGCCTTGTTTTCATAATTTGTTTTTTGCCCGGATTCAATATTGTATATAATAGCCTCTTCTTCAATTTTCAGGATAATCTCTTTTAGATTTTTTTGATTTTCTTCAACCTTATCAAGCTTAATTTTTGTAGCGTCAAGCTCCTGTTTAAGAGCGTTAAGTTCCTGCTTAATATCAGTTGTGGGCTTAATAGATGAGCAGGAACAAAGAAAAAGACAAAATAACAATAGAATAAAAGAACGTCTCATTTAATCACCTTTTTTTGCAATAAGGATGATTGGGCTTGCAACAAAAATGGATGAATATGTACCAATTAAAACACCAACGATCATTGCGAACGTAAAGTTGTGAATGATTTCTCCACCAAGAAAGAAAAGGGCAAAAAGAACAATTAAAGTTGTAAGGGATGTTAAAATAGTCCTGCTTAAAGTTTCATTAATACTTCTGTTAATGGTCTCAGCTAAAGGTCTGTTGGTGTCAGACGAGATATTTTCTCTTATTCGGTCAAAAACAATAATAGTATCATTGAGTGAATATCCAATTATTGTAAGCAGTGCTGCAATAATCGGCAATGAGAATTCATAATCAAGAATGGAAAAAACACCTATTGTTATGATTACATCATGTATTAGTGCAATAATTGCACTCATGGCATAGTTCAGCTTTAGATACCAGAACAGTATTAGAGAGATCATAAGAGCTATGGGTATAATAACAGGCATGCTTACATTTAAGGCTGAGAGGAAGTAGACTGCTGTCATTAGTGCTCCTGCAGTAATTCCTGAAAGAATCCATTTAAGCTCAAATCTCCCGGAAATATATATTGTAATAAATAAAAGAGAATAGAAGATTGCAAGAAGAGCACTTTTCCTCAAATCTTTGCCAACCTGGGGTCCTACCATATCAACCGATCTGATTATGGGTGTTTCGCCGGTGGCACTTTTCAATGCTTCAGAAATGGATTGTGAAAATCCTTTGTCAGTCATTTCCGGCTTTGAGGTTGCAATTTGAAACTCATGGTCTTGGTCTTTGCCTACTTTTTGAACTGAAGCTTTTTCAAGACCAATTGCTTTAAACCCACTCCTTATTTTCGAAATTGATACCTCTTTTGAAAATTGAACCCTGATATTTGTGCCACCGGCAAAATCTATTCCAAGTCTGGGACCTTTGTGTATAACAAGAGAGATTATCCCTATAAGTATTATTACCAATGAAAAAGTGAATCCAATTTTTCTTTTTCCTATAAAGTCAAAATTTATATTATGCTTAATAAATTGCATTAGTTATTCCTTTTTATATACTAAGCTTTGCTATTTTTTTATTTTCCAGTGTGAACTCAAAGATTGCTTTTGAAAAAATAAGTGCAGTAAAAAGACTTGCTATAATACCAAGACTTAACGTTACTGCAAAACCTTTCACAGGACCTGATCCAAACTGAAAAAGTACAATAGCTGCAATAAGAGTAGTTACATTTGCATCTAAAATAGTTAGTGTTGCTTTATCAAAACCAGATTTTACAGCTGCAATGGGAGTTTTCCCTGCAAGTATCTCTTCTCTGATTCTTTCAAAAATAATTACATTTGCATCAACAGCCATACCAATCGTTAAAATTATACCGGCTATGCCAGGGAGAGTAAGGGTAGCTTGAAAAGCTGCAAGTCCCCCTCCAATTAGAAGAATATTTGCGACAAGGGCAATATCTGCAATAAACCCTGCCTTTTTATAATAAATCAACATAAAAAGGATTACAAACAGACCACCTGCTAACATGGATATTAAACCCATACGAATGGAATCTGCACCTAAAGTTGGACCAACAGTTCTCTCTTCAATAATTTTTACGGGAGCAGGTAAAGATCCAGCTCTCAAGGCGATTGCCAGGTCCCTTGCTTCATTAAGGGTAAAATTGCCTGTAATAACAGCTTTGCCTCCGGCAATGCGTGCCTGGATAGTTGGCGCGGAATAGACTTTTTTATCTAGTACAATGGCAAGCCTTTTTTTAATATTTTCACCGGTTATTTTTTCAAACCTTCTGGCTCCTTTCCTGTCAAAGGCTATTCCAACCTGGGGTTGGCCAAAACGATCAAATTCAACCCTGGCATCAATTAACCTGCTTCCATCAAGAAGGATTCTTCTTTTGATTAGATAAGGTATTTTTGATATTCCCTTGGTAGCTTTGTTTTCACGTTCTTCATACATTATTATATCACCCACAGGAGGTCTGCCTTTTTTTAGTGCAGCATTAACATCATTGTCCTGGTCAACAAGTTGGAATGTAAGCTGGGCTGTTTTACCTATGAGTGCTTTAGCTCGTTCAGGATCTTTTATTCCCGGAAGTTGAATCAAAATGCGTTTCATTCCCTGCATTCTTATTTCCGGCTCATTAACACCAAATTCATCTATACGGTTTCGAATGGTTTCAAGTGCCTGTTCCGTGGCAAGTTTTTTAATCTCTTTGCTCTCTTCAGGAGAAAGGTTAAGCATTATTTCAGTTTTATTTTCATTATGTGTAGTGGATAAAACTTTCAGATTTTTATATTGATCACTAATTGTATCATTGAATCCATTTACATTTTTATCTCCCTCAAGTGTTGCATGAATTATATTGCCCGCAGTACGGGAAAGGGAAAAATATTTAATATTTTTATCCCTCAGTTCTTTTTTTATTTCATGGATCATTGTGTCAATAGTTGTTTCAATAGCTTTCTCTACTTGAACCTCTAAAACAAGATGCATTCCACCTTGAAGATCAAGTCCCCGTTTTATTTTTTTATGGGGCCAGAGATCCGGGTAAAAAGTAGGTAGAAGATATACTATTGCGGTGGCAAAAATTACTGTTATTAATATTTTTCTAAATGTCAGCTTCAATCTAAACTACTCCCAAATTAGTATTTGTTAATTAATTGGATGATGGCAGGGATGTATCCTGCAATACAATTGCAATATTACCCCGGGTGATTTTCATTTTTACTTTTTCTGCAATTTCAAGGGTTACAGTAGTGTCATCCAAAGAAGCTATGGTACCATGTATTCCACCGGATGTAACAATTCGGTTCCCCTGTTTCAGGTTGTTGACCATTGCTTTATGCTCTTTTGCTCTTTTTTGTTGTGGTCTTATGAGAAGGAAATAAAAAATCACAAGCAGGATAATTAATGGCATAAAAGAGGCGATGCCTCCTGCTCCTTGCCCCTCTGCTCCTGCACCCATTGCAAATGCTGTTCCAATCAAAATAATACCTCCTGAAAAATTTTAGATAAGTTTAATTTATTTTTATTTTTATTTTTTTTATTTGTCGGTGGATATCCATATTGTCTTCCCATCAAACTGAAGCTTTTCAATATTTTCATAATCAATCTCATTTAATAAAGAGAAAATTTCACTCATATTATAAATAATAATCTTGGTCAAAGGTTCAATAATATTAATATTAGAATCTATTGTATCCTGTTCAAGATTGTATATTATGACCACTGTTTCGGAAAATTTCAGTATTTTCCCAACACCTGAACTAAAACCCTTTGTATCTGGCTCATCAGAATCCATATCCATGGATATGTTCTTCAGGCTATAATACTCTTTTAATATATTAAAATGTATATTCCATATATTATCTCCAGGTTTTACAACATAGACTCCATATTGGTTTTGATCTTTATCCTCAAAATTATTCTCTATATTCTCTTCTACAACATCTCCTCTCTTTAGTGCAGCCTTCTTTAAAATTTTATCCATGGAGATTTCAATGCCGTTTATTTTAAAGGTTTCATCTCTCTCAACAATCATATCAATGCTGTTTTTAAGATCAAATTTTTCTTTTCTTTTATCCATGGTTTTCTTTAATTCTTCATTTTTTTCAAGCTCACTATAATCTATTGCAGGCTTTGGTTCAACTTTAAGTGCTGGTTCAGGCTGGATTTCTTTTTTAAGGGTGGTATTTTTTTGCATGGATGGCTTGATGATTTCAGACTGTTTATCTTTATTTTTATCAGGGTTAAAATAGATCACAGCAATTGCAACAATAAGAATGGCAATTATGGAAATAATGATTTTTAAAAAAATACTATTCCCGGATTTTCCACCATTATTGTTTTTAGTCATAATTCACTCCAAAAAAAAAGTTAGCCAGTGTGAGTTACACAAAAGAATTATTTATGTCAAGTTTAATCATAGAATCAAACATGTCCATTAATAATAATTTTGTAATTTCCTGCTTTGATTTCCCTGTCACTTTCTATGTTTATTAAAATATTGTGCTTTGTTTCAAAATTAATCAATTCATCTCTTTTTTTATTAAGAAGGTATGATGCAACATTTTCAGGGACAAAGGCTGTAAGATTATGAATATCTTTTTTAATGCTTTTTAAATTTATTTGACGTAAAAGTGCTGTGGATTGTGCTTTTATGGAAGGTACCTGACCTCTGCCTTCACAAAAACTACATGTTTCAAAGCTTCCAAATGTTATTGCCGGGCGAAGTCTCTGCCTTGACATCTCTAAAAGTCCAAATTGAGAAAGTCCGCCAACTTTAGACTTTGCCTTATCAGATTTGAGATGAAATTTTATTTTTTTTGTGACTTCGCTTTTATGTTTTTTCTCTCTCATGTCTATAAAATCAATAACAATCAGTCCACCAAGGTCCCTAAGCCTTAGTTGCCTTGCAACCTCTTCAGCAGCTTCAATATTTGTATGGAAAGCAGTTGCTTCAATATTTTTTTTCTTTGTTGATTTTCCTGAATTTACATCAATTGCAACAAGGGCTTCGGTTTGATCTATTACAAGCTCTCCTCCAGAAGGTAAAGCAACCTTTTTCTTGTATATGGAAGATATCTGTTCTTCCAGTTGATATTTTGTAAAGATGGGTTTGCTGCCATTGAATTTTTTTACTTTTTTTGAAGATTTAGGTGCAATTATGCTTATAAACTCTTTAACTTTTTTAAAAACAGTTTGGTCATCAATAAGAATCTCCTGGATATCATTGGTAAAATAATCTCTAAGGGTTCGTACTGCAAGGTCTTGCTCCTTATAAAGCAAAGAAGGAGCTTGCTGCTTCATTGCTTTTTTATCAATATTTTTCCATATCCTCATAAGATATCTTAAATCATTAGTAAGCATGGTTTTATTTGAATTTTTACCAACTGTACGTACAATAAGCCCAAAGCCCGTTGGAATTTTTAATTTTCCTGCAATGGAAGCAAGTCTTTTTCGTTCTTTTTCATCATCAATCTGCCTGGATACACCTTTAGTACTATTGCCAGGCATTAATACAACAAGACGCCCTGGAAGCGAGATATAGGTCGATAACATAGCACCTTTATGTGCAATGGGGTCCTTAATAATCTGAACAATTAATTCCTGCCCTTTTTTGATAAGGCTGGATAACTTTTTTTTCCCGGATTCATTGTCTAAAAAATAATCACTATGAATCTCATGGATTTGGAGAAAACCGTTTTTTTCAGCACCATAATCAACAAAAACTGCTTGAAGGCTTGGTGCAACACTGGTTACAATGGCTTTATAGATATTACCCTGGGTAACTTTTTTTGCTAATGTATCAATATGAAATTGTTCAAGTTTGTTATCTTTGATAGTTGCGATTCTACTTTCATCAGAATCCAGAGCATTAATAAGAATTTTTCTAGTCATTAATTTTTAGTATCTTTCTTTATAAAATGTTTAAATTATAACAAATTAATATTCTCTAGTATTAAATTGTTATATTGAAGTCAATTATAATTAGAATTATTTTCCTCTTTTTGTTTTAAAATATCATAGTATGTCAATATTTTAGTAACATAATTAACAGTTTCAAAACCTCGTGCATAACCGTATTTTGTGGCTTTGTAGTATTTTTGCTTTGTTAAAAGAGGAAGAACTTTTTTTATGGAATGCCAGTCATTTTTATCTAAACCTTTAAGTTCAGTAATAACCTGGGCATCTCTTAAGTGATAATATCCTATGTTGTAGCTTGCAATTGAAAATATTAATCTATTATAATTATCTTTTATGTCAGTAAACCTGTTATACAACTTATGCAGATATTTACTGCCAGCCATAATGCTTTGATAGGGGTCAGATCTATTGGAAATACCCATTTCCTGGGCAGTGTTCATGGTCACCTGCATCAATCCCATAACATTAGTATAACTCCTTGCAAAAGGCTGGAAATGTGACTCCTGATAGGTGACTGCCGCAATGATTTTCCAATCCAGACTGTATTTTTCAGCTTGTTTTATAATAATATCTTTGTACTTGGGAAGAAGTTTATAAATTCGTTTATGGAACATTTTAATATCATAAAAATCAAACTCGGAAATATTATCAAAATATTTGTTATAAAGTCTATTTAAAGTTCCATTGGTTTCAGCCTCTGCTAAAAATTCATTGATACTTTTTTGCAGTTCAATATCTTTTTTTTTTATTGCCCAGCCATGGGATTCTTTTTGCTGTAAAGACATGCCAACTCTAATATCAGGATAATATCTACGATTTAAATAGGCGATATTTGAATCTGCGATTGTATAGTCAATCTCTCTGTTTGCAACCATGGCAATAAACTCTTCAGTGGCTATATTATCATGAAGAATATAATTAAGGTTAATACCTTCAGCTCTTAAATCTTTTAATCTATTATGATATGAAGTTCCTCTGCGAACATGAATAGTCTTGTTGGCAAGCTCCTCTAGCTGTTCAATTTTTTGTTTGTCATTGTGGTATACCAATCTTTGCTGGATATTAAGATATGGTATTGAAAAATCAACTCGTTTAAGCCGTTTTTCTGTAATTGTCAGCCCTGCTGCAATAAAATCACCCTTCCCAGTTTCAAGATAGGAAATAAGGTTGTCCCAGCCAGGAGTTATAATATCAAGATCAACACCTAGAAATTCTGCATATTTAAGGGCAAGATCATATTCAAAACCCATGGGCTTACCATTATAAATATGAAAGGTTAATGCGCTGTTATTGGTAATCAGCCTGATTTTGCCAGTTTTTAAAATTTTCTCAAGGCTGTTGTGTGTCTGATGTTTTGCCTCTTTGTTAATTAAAACAGAAAAGAAAACAAAGACAATACATATTGCGCATACAACAATGGGAATAAGATGTTCTTTTAAAGCAAATTTCATCTTAATACATATTATATAAGTGTGAGTTATGTTGAAGACTCAAATTTAAGAGATTTGATATCCTGATATCCTCGGGGAAGTTTTTTCCCCCTTTGAGCTCGTTTTCCAATATAGTTTTCCTGATTACCGCTATTTAATACCAGAGAATCTCTTTTAGTATTTATAACAAGATTTGAGTTTTCAGGCAAGATTTTTAATAGTTTTAAAGTTTCAGGGTCTGATGATTCAATCTCTTTTTTGGGAATGGATATTATTTTATTTCCTTTTCCTTTATCAAGAACAGGCATCTGGGAAGCTGGAAATATGAGCAATCTTCCCTTTGATGTAACAACTGCCAATATTTCTTTATCAATATCATGAATCAATTGAGGTACCAATAGCCGCGCATTTTCCGGAAGGTTAATTAAAGCTTTCCCATTTTTGATTTTAGTCAGAAAATTTGAAAATTTTGTAATAAAACCATAACCTCTGTCCGATGAAAGAAAGATTAGATCACTATTTTTATATGTTAAAAGAAATTGTATATAGGAACCTTGTTTAATTGTAAGCCTTCCTGTAATAGGTTCTCCAAATCCTCTTGCCGAGGGGAGAGTATGGCAGGGAATGCTGTACGATCGACCTTTAGAATCCAAAAAGACAACTGGTTTATGGTTCCAGGTTCTAGTGTAGGATAAAAGTTCATCCCCGATTTTAAATTTTAATTTTTCAGGGTCAATATCATGCCCTTTTGCAGCTCTTATCCAGCCATTTTTTGATAAAGTTACTGTTACCGGTTCTTTATCAATTACTTCAATTTCCGAGAAGGCTTCGGAATTTTCTCTTTTTTTAATTTGTGAAAGACGTTGATATCCATATTGTTTCTTATCTTTTTTTATCTCTTTTTTTATCTCATTTTTGAGATTTTTTTCAGAAGAGAGTATTTTCTCAATACTTTTCCTCTCTTTATTAAGCTCTTTTTGTTCAGATTTAATTTTAATCTCTTCAAGTTTGGCAAGTTGGCGAAGCTTGATATCTAAAATTGTTTCAGCCTGTTTTTCGCTTAAATCAAACTTGGCAATCAGTTTTTTCTTCGGGTTCTCACTGGTTCTTATAATTTCAATGATTTCATCAATATTTAAAAATGCAATTAGTAAACCCTCAAGGATATGAAGTCTTGTTAAAACTTTATTTAATCTGTATTCATATCGTTTTCGAACAATTTGTGTCCGAAACTCAAGCCATTCGAGCAAAATAGTTTTTAGATTTTTTACTTTAGGAGCACCATTTAGACCAATCATGTTCATATTGATATGAAACGATCGTTCAAGGTCTGTGGTGGCAAACAGATGATTGATAAGAGCATCTTTGTCAACACGATTGGATTTTGGAATAATCACCAATCTTGTAGGGTCTTCATGATCAGACTCATCTCTTATGTCACTTACCATGGGCAGCTTTTTTTTATTCATCTGAGATGCAATCTGATCAATTATTTTCTCTCCAGATGCATAAAGAGGCAAAGCAGTTACAACAATATCATTTTTTTCAAAATGAAATTTTGCCCTGGTTTTAATTCTTCCTTTGCCTGTTCTGTATAGCTCTTTAATCTGAGCAGGAGCAGTGATAATTTCAGCTTTAGTTGGAAAATCAGGTCCTTTAATAAGTTTTAAAATTTTCTCTTTTTCATCTTCCGGATCATCAATAAGATGAATTAAGGCATCAGCAGTCTCTTTTAAATTATGGGGTGGAATATTTGTTGCCATGCCAACTGCAATACCTGTTGATCCGTTCAATAAAATATTAGGCAGCCTTGCAGGAAGTATGACTGGTTCATCAAGGGTTCCATCAAAATTAGGTATCCACTCTACAGTACCCATATTGGTCTCTTTTAAAAGCAGTTCAGAATACTTTGTAAGGCGGGATTCAGTATATCTCATGGCTGCAAAGGATTTTGGATCATCAGGGTCCCCCCAATTGCCCTGGCCATCAATCAGAGGATGTTTGCAAGAAAAAGGCTGGGCAAGGTTAACCATGGCTTCATAACAGGCAGCATCACCATGGGGATGAAATTTGCCTAAAACATCACCAACAGTTCTTGCTGATTTTTTATATTTAGCATCATTGGAGAGTTTGAGTTGATCCATGGAAAAAATTATTCTTCTTTGAACAGGTTTAAGACCATCACCAATATGGGGGAGGGCTCTGTCCAGAATTACATACATTGAATAATTTAAATAGGCACTTTCAGCGAATTTTTCCAGGGGCTGTGTCTCAAACCCTTCTATGTTTATGGGGGATGATATTTGCATTATTCTAACTCTTTAATATTTCCTTTTGATTCGATCCATTTTTTTCTATCTTTAGCATTGTTTTTTCCAAGAAGCATATCCATAACTTCATAAATTTTATTTTGAGTGAAGTCTGAGCTGAGTTGTATAAGCCTTCGTGTATCAGGTGAGATAGTGGTTTCCTTAAGTTGACCCGGGTTCATTTCTCCCAAACCCTTAAATCTTTGGATATTGATTTTACCATGCTTTTTTCTTCGTTTAACTTTTTTAATAATACTTTTTTTCTCTGGTTCATCAAGGGCATAAAATATCTCTTTGTTAACATCAATACGATACAACGGAGGCATGGCAATAAAAAGATGCCCGTGTTTAACAATTTTTGGAAAATGTTTAAGGAACAGGGCACATATTAAAGTTGCAATATGCAATCCGTCAGAATCAGCATCAGCAAGAACACATATTTTATTGTATCTTAAGTTTGAGATGTCGTCGGAGCCGGGATTAACACCAATTGTAACTGATATATCATGGATTTCTTTTGATCCTAGAATCATGGAAGAATCATGATCCCACGTGTTTAAAATTTTTCCGCGCAGGGGAAGTACTGCTTGAAAATTTTTATCCCTTGCTTGTTTT
Organism: uncultured Desulfobacterales bacterium; assembly: GCA_964565415.1. Lineage (GTDB taxonomy): Bacteria > Desulfobacterota > Desulfobacteria > Desulfobacterales > Desulfobacteraceae > JAIOSM01. The sequence goes on from CAZMEX010000013.1 coordinate 52,108, forward strand.
GTAGAACCACCTGCAGAATTACCCTCAACAAGAAATAATTCTCTTTTCATATGATCCCGACTGGTACAGTCTGAAAGCTTTCCCGGAAGAGCAGGACCATTGATACTTTTTTTAATGCTGATTTTTTTTGATTTTTTTATCCTGATTTTTGCATTTTTTATGGCAATATCTGCAAGTTTGTTTCCTGCCTCAGTGTTTTTGTTGAGCATGAGGCTGAAAGAATCTCTGATTTGAGTACTTACCAACTTGGAACAATGCCGGGATGAGAGCCTCTCCTTAGTCTGACCTGAAAATTGAGCATCCGTGATTTTTACAGAAAGTATGAAACCTATATTTTCCATAATATCTTCAGGAGCTAAATAAACAGATTTTGGAAGAAGATCTCTGAATTTGCAAAACTCTTTAATAGAATCTAAAAGCCCTGTTCTAAATCCATTTACATGGGTTCCGCCCAATGGAGTCGGGATAAGGTTGACATAGCTTTCAGCAATATTTCCAATATGGCCGTCTGTCCAGTTGACAGCCCAGGTAACAGTGCCTTCATCGGTTTCATTGTCACCTGAAAAAGGGGTTTCAAACACAGTTTTTCCATGCATGTTTTCAGTAAGATATTCATTTAAACCGTGATCATATTTCCATGAAAATTTTTCCTGGGAAGATTCAATAAAAAAAGAGATCTCAAGTCCTGGGCAGAGCACAGTTTTTGCTTTTAAAGCATGTTTTAATGATTTGCCGGAAAACAGCGGGTTGTCAAAAAAAGAGGTGTCAGGGTAGAAAAGAAGCGAGGTACCAGTTCTTTTACATATAGATTCTTCCACCGGGCTGAGTTTAAAGACTTTTTTTCCCTTTTTAAAAACAATCCTGTATTTAGTGTTATCCCTCTTTATTATAATTCTTAAATATTTTGAAAGGGCATTTACAACTGAGACACCAACACCGTGTAAGCCTCCTGAAAAGTGATAGTCTTTATTGGAAAATTTTGCCCCGGCATGGAGTTTTGTCATAATAAGCTCAACACCGGAAATTTTTTCTTTTGGATGGATATCAACAGGCATTCCACGCCCATTATCAATTACTTCTAGAGAATTGTCACTATATAAAATTACATCAATTTTATCGGCAAATCCTGCAATTGCTTCATCAACGCTATTATCAATCACTTCATGGGCAAGATGATCAGGGCTTGAAGTGTCAGTATACATCCCAGGTCTGCGCCGTACAGGCTCAAGTCCCTTTAAAATCTCGATGGACTCAGCATTATAGCTGTTATCACCCTCTTTTTTTTCCTGCTTTAAATCAAAAAGTGTCATAAATTATAGAATTATTTCTCAAAAAATATTATTATTAAATAAAAATCATGATCATATACCATTTTAATTTATAAATGTAAAAACTAAGAATATAAAATAATTTTTATATCAAAATTTTCCAAAGCTTATATCATTATTGTATTCAGATTCTACAGGGATGTTTGAGTATATGAATGACCAGAAAAAAAATTTTATTAAAGGTTTTAATTTTATTAATTTTGAAAAAAATTGGATGAAATTAGATCAAGACCAACAATGTCTTATGCTGGAATCTGTTGCAAAAATTTCACCATCTCTTGCAGTTTATCCAATACTTGCAGGACTTTCATCATACCACTATCTTTTGAGAAACAAGGCACGTGAAGCACTTAATGTGGTGCAGACAAATATGATTAAAGCCCTTAAAAACAGAGGCAATAAACAAGCTTATCTAACAGCTTTACAAGAATCTGATTGTTTCTCCTCTAAAATTTTTAACCAGATAAAAACAGGCATTCCTTTACCGGAATTAAATTTTTTCTTCCAGGCTCTTATTAAATCCCGTGGCAAAGGACCTTTTTATGCCTGGAAAATATGTTTATCTAAATTTGTCTCCAGACAAACATTTAAAACTGTAGTGTTGTCTCTTTCAGATTTTGAAAAACTTCTATTGACAGATCAATACCTTCAAAGCAATACCCAGACGCGAATAGAGTGGGCTTTGGAATTTAAAACCATGCTTTGTAAAATAGATAATAGAATAGATATTATAGATTTTCTAGCAGATTTTTTTGATCAAAACAAAAATCTGGACTCACTCTTGTTTAACATTCCCAAATTAAGAGATATAAACCAAATTTTATTTGACAAACTGCAATCATCAGATTTGCAAAAAAGAGAAAAAACATTAAAAGCAGTTGCCATGGTTCAAGACCACCTTGATATCAATTTTTTAATTAAATATCTTAGCAATAACCAGGAAAAAAGCATAAGAATCATTGCCTTGAAAATCATTGAATCTTCCGGTGGTGCTGTCTATTCCCAAAGCAAATTATCTGACCAGATGCTAAATATACTAAAGAGAAGTGACTCAACTGAAGCATTCCATGCATTTAAGGCAATTGTAATCACAAAAAAAGTTCCTCTAAATAGACTTTTTGAAATAATTGCAAAGGAACGAAAAGATATTTTAATAAAAGTTCTGGAAGAGATATCCTCTTTTTCAAGGATCTCATTTTTTATAATTCAAACAATTGCACAAAACAGAAAAGAGTATCTGAAAAAATATATATTTGTTTTTAAGGCATACATTCTTGGAATTACCAGGACAAGACCTGAACGAGTACTTAGTATCATAAAAAAGTTCTATGATGACCCTGATGATTTACTTAGAGCTCAAGTAGTTGAGTTTTCAGAAAAAATCAACAATTTTTTAAAAAATGAGAAAAAAGAGATTGAAAATGAAATAAAATCCCTTATAAAACGAGTTAACCAGACAGAGAGGGAATCACAAAGTTTTTTTAAAGCTCTGTTTTCCTCACTGACAGATAAAAAAAAAATTGAGCTCCAAAATTGTAAATTGCCCCGGGAATTTAATTTTGAAAGAGAGTTAATAGAAGATACAGATTTTTCATTATTAGAACTTGCAAACTGTATTGTTGTTTTTGATGCCTGCATTATAAAAAGTTGCAATTTTTCCAAATCGATTTTTCAAAATTCGATTTTTCAAAATTCAATTATTTACAATGTTGATTTCACAGATGTTGAGTTTGACTCTGTATGCTTTGATAATACAATACTTATTGATATAAAAGCGTCCAATGCCAGATTCAGCAATTGCAGTTTCTGTAAAACCTCTATTTACAACTCAAATTTTAAAAGTTGTGATTTTAAAAATTCAATTTTTACAGGAGCAACCATTGCAAAAACATCCTTTGACCGTTCTGATTTAACTCAAGTATCTTTTGTAAATGCTAAATTAACGTTTACAACTTTTATTGATTCTATTTTCAGTTTGTCTGATTTCACTGGAGCAAAAGTCAGATATTCAAAGTTTGATGACTTTGCAGAAAATTTTATTATTTCAACTTTAACTGATTTTAATGCAAGAATATTTAAAATTAACATGGATAGTATTCCTGATTTTGATAGGAAGATAATGACCCGTATTGAAATGTTGATATTTGTTGAATTTCTTTATTATGGAGAAAAACTTTTTTTAAATAAAAACAAACTTTCTAAATTAGTTGCCTTTGATATATATAAAAAAAATCAGGGGGACCTTTTTGAATTAATTCCTTTGCTATTACACGAAAACATCCCCATTCCAGGACAAAAACAACTAATTAAAAAATGCCCCCATGGAATTTTTAAATATAATCCTTCAAATAAATTAAAAAAAATAGCAGCAAAATATTTAAATATCAAACAATTAAAATTAAAGAAAAATAACAATTGCTATCTTGAAGGGCTTTACACTATTGGCAGTACTGGTTCCCTGGCCCAAACTGCCCAATCTGATTTTGATTTCTGGGTAGTTGTCAATAAAAAATCATTTACCCCAAACAAGCAAAAAAATTTGAAACTTAAATTTTCCCAGATAGAAAAATGGGCTGATAAAATTTTTAATACAGAGGTTAATTTTTTTCTGCTTGACAGCAATAAAGTATTAAATAACGATTTTGGTGCGTTATCTTTTGAAAGCTCTGGATCTGCCCAGGCAAGATTACTTAAAGAAGAATTTTATAGAACAATCATTTATGTTGCCGGGAAATTACCTTTATGGACAGTTCTTCCGGTTTCCATAAGTAAAAATTATTATTATAATATTAGTTGTTTTATTGCAAAAACTTCTTTGAATTCCAAGTATATTGACCTGGGAGACATACATGCAATTCCATCTGGAGAATATTTTGGTGCATCAATATGGCACATGTATAAACTTTTAAAAAGTCCGTTTAAATCAGTTATTAAAATGGCATTGCTTGAAAAATTTATAAACGAATATGGTCAACAACCTTTGTTATGCAATAAGATTAAAGATGTATGGATGAATTGTGGCAGTCAATTAAGAGTTATGGATTGTGATTCATATTACAACTTAATACATGACTTGATAAAGTATTATGAGGCAATCAATGATCGTAAATCTGTAAAATTAATTCAAGTCTGTTTTTTCTTAAAAATTGGGATTTCAAAAGAATCTGATATTAAGAATACTTTATTTGGCATAAGAGAACAATTTGTCAATAAATTGATTGGAGATTGGGATATGGAACTTGCAAAGGTATTTGAAATCGGAAATTATAAAAATTGGGAGTATATAACTATTGAGAGGCTCTCTTCCACAATTGCAAGTTATATGATTACTAAAATGCGAAACATGAAAGTTGCATTTGAGAGTATTTTTCAAAAAGACTCATTAATAACACCAGAGGAGAGAACAGTACTTGTAAGAAATATTGTGGTTGAATTTTCCAAAGAGAAGGAAAAAATTGAACGGGTACTTTTAGTATCAAGAAACAACTCCTATTTTAAAAGAGTGGCTATCCAGTGCAGAGAGGTGAAAAACAGATACATCTGGGAATTGATTATTGACTCTGAAAAAAGTAAATTTGTACAAAAACATGCTCTTCAAAGTGCAGGGTCAATAGAAGAGATCGGAGCATGGTTAATAAATAATAGTTTTTATAGTGAAATGTCCATGATAAATCTTGTTCCCAACCCCACACATGTGACACACAATGATATTGAAGTGCTGATGAAAAAAATGTATGGTTTTTTTGATCCTGTCATACAAAAACAAAAAACTTTTAAATCACTTCTATTAAAGGCTGAGATAGTTGCTGTTTTTGTCTCTATTAATTTATGTGTGCCCAGAGATACTATGAAAATTGTAGAATATTCTATAATATATATGAATTCCTGGAATGAGATGTTTGTTGCTACTGAAATTTCAAATTCAGGTTTTGATTCCATGGAAGATATAGCAAAAAACATTTATCAGAAACTCAAGATAAAAAAATTTCCAGCAAAAACAACATTTACTGCTCCAAGGGCTTTTTGGGGTCAGGTTAAGGCTTTAGAAGAATTTTTCAAATAAAACCACTCTTCCATCTGTTTTCATATTATATTTTATTAAAATCAAGCACCCTTTGAACTATCTCTTCGGGATCATCCAAAAGTGCAAAAATATCAAGGTCATCCTTAGAAACCATATTTTCAGCAACCAACCTATCTTTTATCCAGCCAATCAAACCTTGCCAGTAATCTGTGCCTACTAAAATAACAGGAAGTGGTTTAATCCTGTGGGTCTGAATTAGCGTGATTGCCTCAAAGGTTTCATCTAAAGTACCAAATCCGCCAGGAATGATGATATATGCCTGGGCATACTTTATGAACATAACTTTTCTTACAAAAAAATAATTATATTCACTCTGAATGTTTGCATATTTGTTTGGGACCTGCTCAAAGGGTAAAGAGATGTTTAGCCCTACTGAAGTACCCTTAGCATCTGCAGCACCCTTGTTGGCAGCTTCCATGATTCCTCCGCCACCGCCAGTAATAACAGCATAACCTTTTTTTGCAAACAAAGATGCAATCTTTTGGGCTGTTTTATAATATTTATGATCAGGATTTGTCCTTGCTGACCCAAAGATTGAGACAGCAGGACCAATTTCGTGGAGAGTATCAACACCTTCCACAAATTCTCCCAATATTTTAAATAATCTCCAGGATTCACCACTTTTAAAGTCATCAATAGGGTATTTTTCAGTCATTGTTTTACCTTTTAATTTGTTGGTTTTTTATCAGCATACAGCTGACTTTTTAAACACCTCAGCTTTTCCCGTTAAACCCAACTATAACATTATCATCCTCAAGAATAACAGGAACTTTTCTTTTCCCATTGGAAAGTTTAAGCATCTCATCAAGTTTTAAAGGATTCTCTTTTACATTGATATAGTCAACTTGTACGTTACTTTTTTTATATGCTTCACGGGCACCATTAGTGTAAGGTCAAGTATCTTTTCCATAGATCACTATTTTTTGCATTTTGTTCCTCCTTTATGCATATCCCTTTATGTACATTTCACCATAAATTTATTATCATATAATGAAGTACTGGTCAAATAAAGCATCTCCTGATATATTGACTTTTTTGTCTAAAACAGGTAAATTTAACAGAAATTTTATAATGGAAAAAATAAAAAAAGATAGCCTCTCACGCAAAATCAGAATAAAAAATTTATTGGGCATACATGTAAAACCAGCTGCAAAAATAGCAGCGATTGCAAAAAATGCACAACAGGAAGTATGGATATTAAAACAGAATAATAAAGCAGGTAAAGCAGTGAACACAAAAAAAGTAGATGCCAGCAGTATAATTGATATTCTGTCAATTGGAGGCAGCAATGGAACCCAGATTATTATAAAAGTTGAAACCAGCAAAGATATTGGTATACTTAACTCACTGTGTGATCTTATTGAATCAAGATTTGGAGAGGAAAAATAGTAATGGGCAAACCTGACTCTGATCAGCTGATATTACATGGAATTAGTGGCTCCCCGGGTATCTGTATAGGAAAAGCATATATTGTTGACCGTGAAGGTGTAGATATTGTCAAAAGATACTCTATATCTGATTCCATGCAGACAAAAGAGACTAACCGGTTTAAAGATGCAGTTGAAAAAGCTAAGCAGGAATATGCAGCAATTATAAATGGTCTGGATGAAGATCTTGGTGCAGAACTTAGTATCCTTGAATCCCATATGCTGCTTTTTAAAGATAAAATGCTGTATGAAAAAAGCATTCAGACAATTGTTGATAATAAGATTAATGCTGAATGGGCTCTTAAAAACACTACAAGACTAATTAAACTTATGTTCAAAGATGTAGAAGATCTCTATCTTAGAGCTCGTGTTACTGATATTGAGCAAGTATCGGAAAAAATAATGTCATATCTTGTTGGTGCCCATGATGAAAAAATTTCAGATATTAATAAAAGAGTTATACTGGTTGCCCATGATATCACTCCGGCTGATACGAGTCAGATTCAGCTTGAAAGAATAATGGGATTTGTTACTGATCGTGGAGGAAAAGACTCACATACAAGTATTATTGCCAAATCATTAAAAATACCCACTGTGCTCGGTTTGGGCACAGCAACAACCAACATCAAAAATGATGATATTTTAATTGTTGACGGATCATCAGGTGTTATTGTTATTAACCCTGATGAAGATGTACTGCTTGATTATGAAGAGAAAAAGGAGAGATTTGAAAATAATCATGCACTCCTTGCAAGGGAAAGTCATCTGCCTGCTGTTACTAAAGATGGAGTGAATTTTAATCTCACTTCCAATATTGAACTTGTGGAAGAGGTGGTTGCTGTTAAAGATAGTGGTGCTGTTGGTATCGGGCTTTTCAGAACAGAATTTTTATATCTTGATCTTAAAAGATTTCCAACGGAAGACGAGCTCTTTGTTAAATATAAAGAAGTTGCTGAGCTTATGAACCCCATGCCGGTAACCATAAGAACACTTGATATAAATGGAGATAAGGTAAATCCAAACTTATATGCTGCTGAAGAAGAGAACCCTGCGCTTGGTCTTAGAGCAGTCAGATTCTGTCTTCAAAATTCTGAAATATTTGTAACACAACTTAAAGCAATCTTACAGGCAGCAGCATTTGGTAATATAAATCTGTTGATTCCTATGATCTCAAGTGTTCATGAGATAATAAAAGTCAAAGAAATCATAAAAAACGTTGTGTCAGACCTTGGAAAACAAGGCAAAACCTTTAGAAAAGATATCAACCTTGGCATAATGATTGAAATACCCTCTGCAGTAATGATGGCTGAAGAACTTGGTGAACATGTTGATTTTTTCAGTATTGGAACAAATGATTTAATTCAGTATACACTTGCAGTTGACAGAAGGAATAGAAAAGTTGCCCATTTATTTCAACCACTGAACCCTGCTGTATTAAAGATGCTCAAAATAACAATTGACGCGGCATTAAAAAAAGATGTTCAGGTTGTCATGTGTGGTGAAATGGCAGGAGATCCCATAAATATACCTTTGTTAATGGAAATGGGAATAAAAGATTTTTCAATGAATTCAGCCTCAATTCCAATGGTCAAACAATTGATACGAAACCTCAATTTAAAACAGACAAAGGGATTATATGAAAAAGCTCTTAAATTAGAAAGTTCAGCTTTAATAACTGATATGATAAAAAAAGAGTTTAAAGATATTCCTCCATTTAAACAAGAAGATTAGATATGGGTCCAGAATATAAAAAAATAATTGCAACAAATAAAAAAGCAAAACGTAATTTTCATATTTCTGATGAGTATGAAGCAGGCATAGTTCTTGTTGGCACAGAAGTAAAATCAATAAGAGCTGGCAGGGTAAATTTTCAGGACTCCTATGCTGATTATAAAAATGGTGAGATATTCCTGAGACAATTACACATAAACCCTTATAATCAGACTTATTATGGAAACCATGAACCTTTAAGATCAAGAAAACTGCTATTAAATAAGTTTGAAATAAAACGCCTTGCAAAAAAAATTAACGAAAGAGGGCTGACACTTATTCCCCTTCAAATTTATTTTAAAAACGGCAGGGTAAAGGTAAAAATTGGTCTAGCAAAGGGTAAAAAGCTCTATGACAAAAGAGAAGATATCAAAAGAAGGGATATCAAAAGAGATCTGGATCGAGAAAAGAAGAATTATTAACAACTCCTATTGTGTACTTTTCTATACTTTGAATACACATGAAAGCCTTTGTTTATCTTGACATAATAACACTTTATTGTTATTATCTTTATAGTTCTTTTACAATATTGGGGGCGAAATGGCTTCGACGGAGATGAGGAGACTTA
>CAZMEX010000014.1:0-58301 GCA_964565415.1 uncultured Desulfobacterales bacterium
AAGAGAAGGTGGACGTACTGTTGGTGCTGGTGTTATAGGCGAGATAATCGAGTAAGTTTAGAATAACTGAAAAGGCTTTAGAAAGAAGAAACAGCAATGATAAAGACAAAAATAAGAATCAGGCTGAAAGCATATGATCATAAACTTCTTGATCAGTCAGCACTTGATATTGTTGATACAGCAAGGAAAACAGGCGCAAGAGTAGTAGGTCCGGTTCCTCTTCCAACCATAATAAATAAATTTTGTGTTTTGCGCTCTCCCCATGTAAATAAGAAATCCAGGGAGCAGTTTGAAATCAGGACACACAAGAGAATGATGGATATAATGGAACCAACTCAGCAAACAGTAGATTCATTAATGAAACTTGATCTTTCACCTGGTGTGAATGTTGAGATAAAATTATAGTTTAAAACAGGAAAACAAATGAGCACAGGTATACTAGGTAAAAAAATTGGGATGACAAGTGTTTTTGAGTCTGATGGAAGACTTGTCCCTGTTACAGTGGTACAGGCAGGACCATGTGTTGTCACCCAGATTAAAAATATTCAGACAGATGGATATAATGCACTTCAGCTTGGATTTGGAGAGCTTGATGCAAAAAAGATAAATAAACCTGATGCCGGACATTTTGAGAAAAGTGGAGGTAAAGGATTTTCAACATTGCGTGAGTTTAGAGTAGATAATACAGAAGAGTATGAACTTGGGCAGGTTGTTGACTTGAGTATGTTTGCATTAGGAGACAAGGTTGTTATTTCTGGAGTATCAAAAGGTCGTGGTTTTCAAGGTACTATTAAAAGACATGGCTTTAGCCGTGGACCTGAAACCCATGGTAGCCGGAATCATAGAAAACCTGGCTCCATCGGTCAAAGTGCCTGGCCAGCAAGGGTAATTAAAGGCAAAAGAATGCCCGGACATATGGGATGTGACAGAATTACTGTAAAGAATTTAAAAGTAGTAGATATAAAATTAGAAGAGAACGTAATATTAATAAAAGGTGCTATTCCAGGAGCCAGAACAGGTATTGTGGAATTGAAAAAAGCTGATTAATTATCAGGTTAATTATCAATTAACACCTTTTAGATAAATAATGCAAAGGACCGCAGGTATTGCCTAATCATTAAGCAGTGATGTGCGGTCTTAAATTTAGTAAAGAGGAAAAATATGGCTGCTGTAGAAGTTATAGACAGAGCAGGTGAGAAAGTATCTAATATTGATCTTTCCGATGATATATTTGCCATACCTGTTAAAAAGAGTATTCTTCACGATGTTGTGAGAATGCAGCTGGCAAAAAGAAGATCAGGCACAGCAAAAGTTAAGGGTCGGTCAGAAATTGTTGGCAGTACCAAGAAGTTATACAGGCAAAAAGGAACCGGAAATGCACGTTCCGGAGATGTGAAATCGCCCTTACGTAGAGGCGGAGGAGTGATTTTTGGACCTACCCAGAGATCTTATTCCCATAAAATCCCCAAAAAAGTCAGATTAAAAGCTTTAAAAATGGCTTTAAGCTCCAAACTTGAAGCAAAAGAACTCGTTATTATCGATGATATCAAACTTGATAAGATAAAAACAAAAGAGTTTGCAAAAATTTTAAAGGACCTTAATCTTAAAAAAACTTTAGTTATATTTGATAATGATGATGAAAATCTGATTTTATCAGCAAGAAATATTCCCGATGTAAAAGTAATTAAATCAGCAGGACTTAATGTGTATGATATTTTAAGATATGATAATTTGCTTATGGTCAAATCTGCTGTTGAGAATGTTGAAGGGAGGTTCCAGGCAAAATGATTAAAGAATATGATATTGTTCGAGGACCTGTTATTACTGAAAAAACAACTCTTCAAAAAGAGTATCACAATCAGCTTACTTTTGAGGTTGCCATAAATGCCAACCGGGTTGAAATAAAGAATGCAATAGAGAAGAATTTCAATACTAAAGTATTACAGGTTAGGACATCTATAGTAAAAGGCAAAACCACGCAACGCGGACAAATTTCCGGCAAGAAAAAAAATTGGAAAAAAGCTGTTGTTAAACTTATGCCAGGACAGAAAATTGATTTTTTTGAAGGCGTTTAAAGAGGTATATATATGTCAATTAAAAGGACAAAACCCACATCACCAGGAAGAAGGGCTCAGGAATATCTTTCCTTTGATGAGATTACAGAAACTAAACCTGAAAGAAGACTGCTTAAAAAGCTAAATAAACATACTGGTCGCAATTCATATGGCAGGATTACAAGTAAACGAAAGGGCGGCGGTGTAAAACGACTTTATAGAATTATTGACTTTAAAAGGGATAAAGATGGTATCCCTGCTAGAGTTTTAACTATAGAATATGATCCCAATAGAAGTGCTAGGATTGCTCGTTTAGTTTATAAAGATGGTGAGAAAAGATATATCCTTGCACCAAAAGATATAAAAGTTGGTGATGAGATAGAAACAGGACCTGATGCTGATATAAAACCAGGCAATTGTCTGCCCCTGGAAAATATTCCCACCGGTACAAGAATTCACAATATAGAACTAAAAGCAAATAAGGGCGGTCAAATTGTCAGAAGTGCGGGTGGCTACGCCCGACTGATGGCAAAAGAAGGTAGCTACGCACAGATCCAGCTTCCTTCCAATGAAGTCCGAATGGTTCATTTAAAATGCAAAGCCACCATAGGAAGAGTTGGAAATGAGAAACATGGTGACATTAAAATTGGAAAAGCAGGTCGGGCCCGATGGATGGGCAAACGACCTAAATCCAGAGGTGTTGCAATGAACCCGGTTGATCATCCCATGGGCGGAGGTGAAGGAAGATCTGCTGGTGGACGACATCCATGTACTCCCTGGGGTGTACCGACAAAAGGATACAGAACCAGAAAGAATAAACGAACAGATAAATATATTGTTAAGAGAAGATCAAAAAGGAAATAGGGTGATTTAATATGCCAAGGTCATTAAAAAAAGGTCCATATATTGCTCAGGAACTTTTAAAGAAAGTTTTGAAAGCAGTTGAATCAAACAGTCATGAAGTAATTAAAACCTGGTCAAGAAGATCTACAATTTTTCCTGAAATGGTGGGGCTTACTCTAGCTGTCCATAATGGGAAAAAATTTATTCCAGTATATGTATCTGAGAATATGGTTGGTCATAAACTGGGTGAGTTTTCTCCGACCAGAGTGTTTTATGGTCATGCTGGAAGTAAAAAAACAAAAGTGTAGTTTAAGGATTAAATAATGGAAATCATAGCAAAAACAAAATTTGTAAGAATTTCTCCCTTTAAGTTGCGAATGCCCATTGAGAGGGTAAAGGGTAAAAATGTAGAGACAGCATTGAATTTATTAAAGTTTATGCCTTTAAAAGCAGCCGGTATTATTGGCAAAACATTGAAATCTGCTGTGGCTAATGCTGAACATAATAACGACCTTGATGTAGATGACCTGGTTGTTAAAAATATTATTGTTGATCATGGTCCGACTATGAAAAGGTTTAGACCAAGAGCAAGAGGACGGGCAAACCGAATCTTGAAAAGAACTAGTCATATAACTGTAATAGTTGAATAACCGGTTGAAATAAGGAGGAGCACCCCTTGGGTCAGAAAGTCAATCCTATAGGATTAAGGTTAGGAATCGTAAAAACATGGGATTCCAAATGGTATGCAGATAAAGATTATGCAAAATATGTATATGAAGATTTCACTGTAAGAAAATTCTTGAAAAAGAAATTGTATCATGCAGGTATTTCAAAAATAGAAATCGAACGTTTTGCTAAACAGATCAGAATCAGAGTCTTTGCTTCCAGACCAGGAATAATTATTGGTAAAAAAGGATCTGAGATAGCTCTTTTGAAAAAAGATTTGGAAAAGATGTTATCGTCTGATGTACTGATTGATATTAAAGAGGTACGCAGAGCAGAGACAGATGCTCAACTGGTGGCAGAGAATATTGCTTTGCAGCTTGAAAGAAGAATCGCATTTCGAAGAGCAATGAAAAGAAGTGTAACTACTGCCATGCGTTTTGGTGCTAAAGGCATAAAGATCATTTGTGCTGGAAGATTAGGTGGTGCTGAAATGGCAAGAACTGAATGGTATAAAGAGGGAAGAATACCTTTGCATACACTGCGGGCAGATATTGATTACGGTTTTATTGAAGCAAAAACAACATATGGAACAATTGGCATAAAAGTTTTCATTTTTAAAGGTGAAATCATTAATGCAGATGAAAAGAGCGCCTGAATTAAGGTGTCAGGTTCCAGTGATGAGGAGATTTTAGATAAATGCTTAGTCCCAAAAATGTAAAATACCGCAAACGTCAGCGCGGAAGAATGAAAGGCAAACCAAGCCGAGGCGTATCTTTAAGTTTTGGAGATTTTGGATTACAGGCCACTGAAAGTGGTTATGTAAATGCCCGACAGCTTGAGGCAGCAAGAATCGCATTGACTAGACAGGTTAAAAGAGCTGGCAAATCATGGCTTAGAGTGTTTCCAGACAAACCAATTACTAAAAAACCTGCTGAAGTTAGAATGGGTAAAGGTAAGGGCGATACTGATGCGTGGGTAGCAGTTGTCCGACCTGGGAAAATAATATATGAAATGGAAGGTATCTCAAAAGAAGTAGCACAACAAGCATTGAAACTTGCAGCCAGTAAACTTTCCGTGAAAACTCGTTTTGTGGAGAGGAGATAAGTATGAAAGTGAGTGAACTTAGAGAGAAAAGTGCAGATGAGATAAAGACCCAACTTGGTGAGTTGAAAAAAGAGTATTTTAATATGCGTTTTCAACACAAATCAGGACAGCTTGGGAATACTGTAGCATTGCCAAATATCAGGAAAGATATTGCAAGAGTTATGACCATTGCAAAAGAGAAAAATATTGATTTAAACTAATATTGAAAAGATTTGTTATGACAGAAAAACAAAACAAAAAAGAGTTACATGGTCAGGTGGTATCGGATAAGATGGATAAATCTGTTGTTGTCCGGGTTGAGAGATTTGTTAAACATAGTGTTTATAAAAAATATATAAAACGCGAAAAAAAGTACTTAGCTCACGATGAAAAAAATGAATGCAACATTGGTGATCAGGTTAAGATTATTGAGACCAGACCATTGAGCAAAACTAAATATTTTCGTGTTAAAGAGATTGTGAGAAAGGCTGTTTAAGCTTAATAAGGGAGCCAAAAAATGATTCAGAGTGAAACTAGACTTACAGTAGCTGATAACTCCGGTGCAAAAGAGTTGTGTTGCATAAAAGTGTTGGGAGGTTCAAAAAGACGCTTTGCAAGTATTGGGGATATAATAACAGTTTCAGTTAAAGAGACAATTCCTGATGCAAAGGTAAAAAAAGGTGAAGTTGTTCAAGCAGTGATAGTAAGAACTAAAAAAGAGATTCAACGCCCTGATGGTTCTACTGTGCGATTTGATGATAATTCAGCAGTAATTATTGAAAAATCCAGCGAGCCCATAGGAACACGTATTTTTGGACCTGTTGCAAGAGAACTTAGGAATAAAAAGTTTATGAAAATTATATCACTTGCCCCTGATGTTATATAGAGGGCGGAAGTTGTTAGGAGAAAGTTTCTAATGGGAAATATGAAAATTAGAATTAAAAAAGATGATAAAGTAAAAATTCTTACTGGTAAAGATAAAGGAAAAATCAGTAAGGTTATTAAAGTAATAAAGAAATCAAACCGTGTTGTAGTGGAAAACATTAATGTTGTTAAATCTCACCAGCAGCCAACTCAAGCTAATCCACAAGGTGGGATTGTTGAGAAATCAATGCCAGTTGAAATATCAAATATGATGCTGATGTGTAATAATTGTGTGAAACCAACCCGGATAGGCATTAAAGAGCTTGAAAATGGAAAAAGAGTAAGAGTCTGCAAAAAGTGTAATGAACAGATCGATTCATAAAGAGTCGAAAGCGGAGAAATTAAATGGCAGCTATAATAGATAAATACAAAAACGAAGTAGTTCCTGAGTTGATGAAGACCTTTAAGTATAGCAGTATTATGCAGGTCCCAAAACTCGATAAAATCGTGCTGAACATGGGATTGGGAGAGGGTGCAATTAATCCGAAAATAGTGGACTCTGCTGCAGCTGATCTTACCATGATTGCAGGTCAAAAAGCTGTAATTACAAGGGCTAAAAAACCAATAGCAGCTTTTAAATTGCGAGAAGGAATGCCAATAGGATGTATGGTAACACTGCGCAGGGAAAAGATGTATGATTTTTTCAGCCGCATTGTAAATGTTGCTTTACCCCGTGTCAGAGATTTCAAAGGTATATCAGGAAAAGCTTTTGACGGTCGTGGCAATTACAGTTTGGGCATTAAAGAGCATATTATTTTTCCTGAAATTGATTATGACAAAGTTGAGAGTATTAGGGGGCTGAATGTAACTGTGGTTACAACAGCTCATACTAATGAAGAAGGTAAGGAATTGCTAAAAGCATTAGGTATGCCTTTTAGGAATTAATATTTTTTAAGGAGGTAGTACCTTGGCTAGAACGTCTCTTATCGTAAAAGCAGCAAAGAAACCGAAATTTAAAGTTCGAGGATATAATAGATGCCCCTTTTGTGGCAGACCAAGAGCATTCATAAGAAAATTTGGGATGTGCAGGATCTGTTTTAGAGAGTTAGCATCAGCAGGAAAGCTTCCAGGTGTGACAAAGTCAAGCTGGTAGTTATTTATAAATATTTGTAATTATTTCCAATGAAATAGTTTTAGGAGAATGACAATATGGCAATGAGTGATCCAATTGCAGACATGCTGACTCGGATTAGAAACGGTGGAAATGCAGAGTTTGCCAAAGTGGATATCCCCGGGTCAAAATTAAAAATTGAAGTGGCGCGGGTGCTGAAAGAGCAGGGGTACATTAAGGATTATAAATTTCTTGATGATGATTTACAGGGTATACTTAGGGTGCATCTTAAATACATGCCTGACAGAAGGCATTCGATTTTTGGGATAGAGCGTGTAAGCAAACCCGGGTGCAGAGTTTATAAAAAAGCAAAAATGATCGAGCCTGTTTTAAATGGGCTGGGAATATCGATTGTTTCAACATCAAAGGGTGTAGTTACCGATAAACAGGCAAGAGAAGCTAATATGGGCGGCGAAATTCTTTGTAATGTTTGGTAATACCTTAGTAGTTATCAGGAGTAATATAATATGTCAAGAATAGGTAAAAAACCGATTCAGATTTTAGAAAAGGTTAAAGCTGTTGTTAAAGATAATCAGATTAAAGTCGAAGGCACTAAAGGTTCTTTGGAACTTGATCTGCATACTGCTGTTGATGTGGAGATTGGGAAAGAGGCTATTAAAGTTACAGCAACTGATCCCAATGATAGAGAAAAGGTTGCTTTGCAGGGATTGTTCAGATCCTTGATAGCAAATATGGTTGAGGGTGTAGCCAATGGATTTGAAAAGAAGCTTAAGCTTTCTGGAATAGGTTATAGAGCAGAGCTCAAAGGTAATACTCTTGTTCTCAACCTTGGGTTTTCCAATCCTGTGGATTTTATTTTGCCAGAAGGTATTTCAGCAAGTGTAGATAAAAATACTGAGATTGTCCTGGCAGGTATTGATAAAGCATTAGTTGGACAGACTGCTGCTAATTTAAGAGCTTTGAGACCACCTGAACCGTATAAAGGCAAGGGAATAATTTATGCAGACGAGAGAATTATTAAAAAAGCTGGTAAAACTGCAGGCGGTGAATAAAGCGCAAGGAATATAAAAAAATGGCAAAAACATCAGAACGAAAAGTCTCAAGACTTAAAAGAAAAAAACGTATTCGAAAAAATATTTTTGGAAGTGAAGATAGACCAAGACTTAGTATCTTTAGAAGCTCCAAACATATTTATGCTCAAATTGTGGATGATGTAAAAGGCAATACTCTGGTTTGTGCATCAACTTTGGATAAGGAATTTGATGTCAAAGGTGATAAAAAAATCAGGGCAAAAGAAGTTGGGCAGATGATTGGCAAAAGAGCTCTTGATAAAGGAATCAAAAAAGTTGTTTTTGATAGAAATGGTTTTTTATATCATGGAAGAGTGCAGGCTTTATCAACCGGAGCTCGTGAAGCTGGGTTGGATTTCTAATTAAGGAGGAGAAACTCTTGGCAGGCAAGTATAAGAACAATGAAGATAACCAACTGATTGACAGAGTTGTAAAGATAAATCGTGTTGCTAAAGTAGTTAAGGGTGGCAGGAATTTTAGCTTTAGTGCACTTGTAGTTGTTGGTGATGGTGAAGGCAGTGTCGGGTATGGACTTGGAAAAGCAAAAGAAGTGCCTGAAGCCATTAGAAAGGGTATGGATACAGCAAAAAAATCAATGCACAAGGTTTCAATACTTAATGGTACTGTTCCTTATAAAGTTATCGGGAAAGCTGGAGCCGGTCGAGTGTTGTTAAAACCTGCTTCCCCAGGTACTGGCGTAATAGCCGGTGGCGGGATTCGAGCGGTCCTTGAAGCAGCAGGCATAACAGATATTTTAACAAAATGTTTAGGAACTCACAATACTCAAAATATTGTCAGAGCAACAATTCAGGGGCTTCAATCCCTTGAAACTAAAGAGGCTGTTGCTCAAAGAAGAGGTCTTAAAGCAGAAGAAATATAGTGGAGATATGCAAGATGGCAGGTAAGGTAAAAATCACACAAGTTAGAAGCATAATAGGGCGACCGGAAAAACATAAAAAAATCATGAGAGCTCTTGGGCTTAAAAAAATGCATATGACAGTTGAGCATAAAGCTGATCCATCAATTCTTGGAATGGCAAATAAAGTGTCTCATCTGGTTAAAGTTGAGGAGATATAAAATGAAGCTTCATGAATTGGCGCCTGCAGCAGGAAGTCGCAAAAAGAGAAAGAGAGTAGGTCGGGGTCCCGGCTCTGGTATGGGTTCCACATCAACCCGGGGAAATAAAGGGCACAATTCAAGATCCGGCGGTGGTGTCAGACCAGGGTTTGAAGGTGGACAAATGCCTATTCATCGACGTTTACCCAAACGTGGATTTACAAATATATTTAAAAAAAATGTTGCTGTTGTAAATGTAATTGACCTGGATAGATTTGATGATGGTGCAACCATTGATATCGCTGCACTTAAAGATGCAGGATTGATAAAAAATCAGTTTGATTCAGTTAAAATACTTGGAAACGGTGAGGTGAAAAAAGTTTTCACTTTAAAACAGTGTAAAGCAAGTAAGCTTGCAAAAGAAAAAATTGAATCAGCTGGTGGAAGTTTGGAAATATGATGGAATCAGTTTTTAAATTTTAATATTAAATTTTAATAATAGATGAGGCAGTAAATTACAAATGGTTGACCAAAGCTATCAAAACATATTTAAAATTCCAGAGTTAAAAAAGAAACTTTTAATAACTCTTGTTCTTTTGTTTGTTTACCGTATTGGAGTTCATGTGCCGACTCCGGGGATTGATGCAGCAGCATTGCAATCTTTTTTTGATAATGCTGCTGGTACTCTTTTTTCCATGTTTAATATGTTTTCAGGTGGTGCTCTGGATAACCTTTCGATCTTTGCTCTAGGTATTATGCCCTATATTAGTGCTTCCATTATTATAGAGCTTATGACTGTTGTTGTGCCACATCTTGAACAACTTTCCAAAGAGGGAGAGCACGGTCAGAAAAAGAAAACCCAGTACACAAGGTATGGAACAGTCCTGCTAAGTGTGATCCAGGGCTTTGCAATAAGCGTTGGTCTTGAAAGCATGACATCTCCTGCTGGAGCCTCGGTAGTAGTGAGTCCGGGCTGGGAGTTCAGATTAGTAACCATAATAACTTTAACAGCAGGTACCTCTTTTATAATGTGGCTGGGTGAGCAGATTACAGAAAGAGGGATAGGTAATGGAATATCATTGATTATCTTTGCAGGAATTGTTGCAAGAATGCCTGCAGCCATAGCTAATACTGTCCGCCTTATCACAACTGGTGAAATGGGTGTGTTTGGTATGATTATTCTTGCTGTTTTGATGGTTGGAGTTGTCGCATTTATCGTTTATATGGAGCAGGCACAAAGAAGAATCCCTGTCCATTATGCAAAAAGAGTTGTTGGAAGAAAAATGTATGGGGGGCAAAGTTCCCATCTTCCATTGAAGATAAATACAGCTGGAGTCATTCCACCCATATTTGCCTCTTCTATTATTATGTTTCCAACTACGATTGCTCAATTTGTTGACATACCCCAAGTGAAAGATTTTTCAGCACTGATGAGCCCTGGAACCATTCTATATTATTTGATTTATGTCGGATTTGTAATTTTCTTTTGTTATTTTTACACTGCTATTCAATTCAAACCTGATGATGTTGCTGAAAATATGAAAAAGAATGGTGGTTATATTCCTGGGATTAGACCAGGTAAGAGAACTTCTGAATATATAGATAAAGTACTTAGCAGAATTACCCTGGGGGGTGCAATATATGTTTCAGCTGTTTGTGTTTTGCCTACAATACTAATGACTAAATTTAATATACCTTTTTATTTCGGAGGCACAGCGCTCCTCATTGTTGTGGGAGTATCAATAGACACAGTGGGACAGATTGAGTCGCATTTGATAACTGGTAATTATGATGGTTTTTTAGGACGATCAGGGAAAAAACGATAGATATTTTTATTGCAACAAATTGCAATCAGGAGAATTAGGATAAGATTATGGCAAAAGAAGAGCCAATTGTATTAGAAGGTACAGTACTTGAAACCTTACCAAATGCAACATTTAAAGTTGAGCTTGAAAATAATCATGTTATGACAGCTCATATTTCAGGTAAGATGAGAATGCATTTTATTAAGATTTTGCCCGGAGATAAGGTTACGGTGGAATTGTCACCCTATGATCTGGATCGGGGTAGAATAACATATAGATATAAATAACAAAAAGTTATTGTGAAATAAATGCTTTGTTTAGGAGATTATGTTAGATGAAAGTTAGAGCATCTGTAAAAAAAATTTGCCGCAATTGTAAAGTTGTAAAAAGGCGTGGTGTTGTTAGAGTTATATGTATTAACAAACGTCATAAACAGAGGCAAGGATAGGGGGAAAAATTGGCAAGAATTGCAGGAGTAGATTTACCAAAAGGGAAGCACGCTGAATTGGCTTTAACTGCTATTTTCGGTATCGGCAGAAAAAGTGCAAGGGATATACTGTCAGAAGGGAATATTAATCCCACTATTAAAGCTAACGATCTTACTGAAGAAGAGGTCAATACTCTTAGGAAGATTATTGACAGTAAGTACAAGGTTGAAGGTGAATTAAGATCTGAAGTATCAATGAATATTAAAAGATTGATGGACCTGGGCTGCTATAGAGGACTACGTCATAGACGCGGACTTCCTGTCCGGGGACAGAGAACCAGTACTAATGCAAGGACACGAAAAGGTCCAAAACGTATTGCTGTAAAAAAGAAGACTTAAGGATAATAGAAAAAGGTAATAGTTAGTTATGGCAAAAAAAACCAAAGCAACAGTAAAGAAGAAGATACGAAAGAATATTTCTACCGGAGTTGCACATATCCAATCTACATTCAACAACACGATTGTTACAATCACTGATGAAAATGGGAATACTCTGTCATGGTCAAGTTCTGGAGTTCATGGATTTAAAGGATCAAGAAAGAGTACTCCTTTTGCTGCAAAAATAGTAGCAGAAGATGCTGGAAAAAAAGTGATGGAATATGGAATGAAGAATTTGGGTGTTTATATTAAAGGACCGGGACCAGGTAGGGAATCGGCACTGAGAGCATTACATGCTCTTGGGTTTAATATATCATTGATAAAAGATGTTACACCGGTGCCCCACAATGGATGTCGTGCACCAAAGAAGAGAAGAGTGTAATGGATAAGTATATAAAGGAGGACGACGTTGTCACGATATAGAGGAGCAGTTTGCCGGCAATGTAGACGAGAAAATATAAAGCTTTTTCTAAAAGGAGACAGATGCTTTTCAGATAAATGCAGCTTTGATAGAAGAGGCTATCCCCCTGGTGAGAACGGACAAAAAAGAGGGAAAAAAATATCTGATTATGGAATGCAGCTCAGGGAAAAGCAGAAAGTAAAAAGAATTTACGGTATGTCAGAAAAGCAATTTCGTCTAAGCTTTAAAGAGGCTGACAGGCGAAAAGGTGTTACTGGTAACAATTTATTGGAAATTCTTGAAAGAAGACTTGATAATGTAGTGTTCAGATTTGGTCTGGTAGGCTCTAGAACCCAGGGCAGGCATTTTGTAAGACATAACCATTTTACTGTTAACGGGAAAAAAGTCAATATACCCTCCTATCAGATAAAAAAAGGTGATGTTATTGAGGTGAAAGAGAAAAGCAGAACTGTTAAAGCCATTGTCGAATCTCTAGAAGCTGTTGTGAGACGTGGTGTGCCTCAATGGCTTGAGCTTGACAAGGATAACTTCAAGGGTGTTGTGGCTGGAATTCCAGTGCGGGAAGATATTACTCTGCCAATCCAGGAAAATTTAATTGTAGAGCTTTATTCCAAATAATTGAGCTTTTCCAAGTTGTTTAAATCTTTAAATAACAGGAGATATAAATGCCAACTGAGAAACTTGCATATGTGAACTGGCGAGAGATGATCAAGCCTGAAGAGCTTGTCGTCACTACGACCTCAACATATGGAAAATTTGTATGTGAACCTCTTGAAAGAGGTTTTGGAACAACAATAGGTAACTCTCTCAGACGTATCATTCTTTCATCACTATATGGAGCAGCAATTGTTTCTGTAAAATTTGATGATGCTCTACATGAATATAGTGTAATATCTGATGTAAGAGAAGATGTTTCAGAAATTATACTTAATCTAAAAGAGTTAAGGCTGAAGACTGATACTACTGAAGATTGTGAGATTGTCCTTAATGTAAAGGGACAAAAAATAGTAACAGGTGCTGATGTTGTAAGTAGAGACGGCAGAGTCTGGATATTGAATCCTGAACAGCACATTGCTACTTTATCAAAAAAAGCTAAGCTGAGCATAACCATGAAAGTCAAGTCAGGTAAAGGTTATTCCCTGGCTGCTGCAAATAAGGATGAGGAAGCACCCGTTGGTACAATACCGATAGATAGCGTGTTCTCTCCCATTAAGCGTGTTAAATATGTTGTTGGCAAATTTCGAGTCGGCCAGAAGACAGATTATGATAAATTGACACTTGAAGTCTGGACAGATGGAAGTGTTGCGCCAGACGATGCTGTTGCCTACGCTGCAAAAATATTAAAAGAACAGATGAATCCTTTTTTGAATTTTGATGAAGCAGATGAGCCTGATTATGATGAAGGCGGTAAAGACAAGGCACAAAAAGGATTTAATGAGAATCTTTATAGAAGTGTTGATGAACTTGAGCTTTCAGTTAGAAGTTCAAATTGCCTGAAAAATGCAAAAATTTATAAAATATATCAACTCGTACAGAAGACAGACGGTGAAATGCTTAAAACAAAGAACTTCGGTCGAAAATCTTTAAATGAGATCAAAGAAGTTCTGGTTACTATGGAGCTCACTTTAGGTATGGATCTTGAGGGGTTTGAACCCCCGGAAGAAGATATTGTTGAGGAAGGAGAATAATTTCTATGAGACATAGAAAATCAGGTGTTAAACTAAATAGAAGTTCAAGCCATAGAAGGGCTATGTTCAGAAATATGGTAACGTCACTTTTTAAACATAGTAAAATTAGAACAACAAATGCAAAAGCCAAAGAATTGAGAAAAATTGCAGATAAGATGATCACACTTGCAAAAAGAGGTGATCTCCATGCCCGAAGACAGGCTTTATCTGTAATGAGAGAAAAAGCAGTTGTTCACAATCTTTTTAATGAAGCTGCTGACAAGTATTCTGTTCGCGAGGGCGGTTACACAAGAATTATAAAACTTGGTCCAAGAAAAGGCGATGTTGCCTCCATGGTAATGATTGAGCTGATTCAAGAATAAAGAAAATAAGTATAAGAGATATTATTACAATCTACTAAGCCCTGTACCAACCAAAATTTTAAAGGAATGGTTCAGGGCTTAATTGTTTTCACCTGCTGTTTCAGCCGCCAATGGAAGACATTTGGGAAATAATTTTGTTATTTTTCAATCCAAGGTTGTGCGAGAGGGGTTTTCCATCAATAACATTTTGTATAAGAGTTTTTAGTTCCTCTTTTGAAGCACCATTTCTCAAAGGTGTTAGTATATCTTTTTCATAATCGTTTAAAAGACATGGCCTGAGTTTTCCCTGGGCAGTGAGCCGGAGCCGATTGCAATCATTACAAAAGTGTTCGCTTATCGGAGTAATGAATCCGATTTCACCTTTACTTTTCTCAAGTGTGAACTTTTTTGCAGGACCATCATTCATGGTTCTTTTAACTGGTATAAGAGGTCCAAGGTTTGCTTTGATAACTTTTTTAAGATGTGAAGTCAATACCTGCTGGTCATCATCAATGTTAGAGTTTCCCATGGGCATATATTCAATAAATCTTATTTGGAACGGGTTTTCAATTGAAATAGAGGCAAGATCAACTATTTCATCATCATTAATGCCTTTTAAGATTACAGCATTAATTTTAATAGGTGAAAATCCGATTTTTGCGGCAGCATGAATTGTATCAAAAACCCTGTTAAATCGATCTTTCCCGGTAATAAGAGAAAATTTTTTTCTGTCAAGGGTGTCAAGGCTGAAATTTAACCTTTTAATGCCCATATTCCAAAGGCGTTGTAATTTGTCAACATTAAGAAGAGATGCATTTGTTGTAATTGAGATATCCTTGAGTTCTTTAAGAAGGCAGAGCCGTTTAAGAAAGGAGAAAACTCCTTTTCTGACAAAGGGCTCTCCACCAGTAACTCTGATTTTAGTAATACCAATGTCCACAGCAGCATCAACAAGTGTGAGTATCTCTTCATATCTGGCAACTTTATCATGGGAAACGTGATGGGCAGGTTCTTTTGGTACACAATACTGACAATTGAAATTACACCTGTCAGTGATTGAGATTCTAAGGTAATTTACTCTTCTCTTATGATTAATCTTCATGGATTTGGTTTTAATTTTGTTGAATGTAGTTTAAATGTTTTTAAAGTGTTGCAAGATTGAGTCAACAAGACCTTCTATAGTATAGTTTGTTGCAACTATATCAGGTTTGAAGCCAAGAGACTCTGCTGTCTTATCAGTAATGGGACCGATACATGCTGTGGTGATATCCTTAATTAATTCTCTATACTTGTCCGAAGGAAGAAGATCTACAAAATTTTTCACTGTGGATGAGCTTGTAAAGGTAACAATATCAATTTCATTATTTTCAAGCATTTTGACAATAGTTGTTTTGTCACTGTCAACCAGGCTTGTTTCATAAGCAGTAACTTCATGGACATAAGCACCCATCTCTTTTAACTGATCTGGCAGAATTGCTCTTGCCTCTTTTGCTCTGGGGATGAGAATCTTTTTATCTTTTATCTCTCTGTCTGAAAAAGCTTTAACAACCGATTCAGCCCTGTATGTTTCAGGTAAAACATCAGAAATAATACCAAATTCTTTTAATTTTTCCTTTGTTACAGGTCCAATGCAGGCAAACTTAAGATGTCCCAGGGCTCTGACATCCAAATTTTTAGCAAAAAGTGTGTCAAAAAAGAATTTAACTCCATTTACACTGGTGAAGATTACCCAGTCAAAGGAATCAATGTCATCAATGTTTTTTTCAAGGAGAAGATTATCTTTAGGCGCACTGATTTTTATGGTTGGTATTTCAATGCATTCAGCACCGTATTTGCGCAGTAGAGTGACAAAAGCACTTGCTTGTGCCCTTGCCCTTGTAACAACGATTTTTTTACCAAGAAGTGGCAGATTTTCAAACCATTTAAGTTTGTCTTTTAATTTGACAACACTTCCAATAACAATAATTGCCGGTGATTTCAGCCCGGCTTTTTTAACCTTTTCAACTATATCTCCAAGAACTCCTGTTACACTTTGCTGTTTGGGAGTTGTTCCCCATCTAATCAAAGCAACAGCTGTTTTTGGGTTTTTACCATGGTTTTGAAGATTTTTTACAATCCCTGGTAAGTTTTTTACACCCATGAGAAATACAAGGGTACTTTTACTTTTGGCAAAAGCTTCCCATTCAATGCTGGAAGTTTTTTTTGTGGGGTCTTCATGTCCGGTAATGATGGAGACAGAGGAAGCGTGTTCTCTGTGCGTTAAAGGAATCCCAGCATAAGCTGCCGCTGAAATTGCCGATGTCACTCCAGGTATTATTTCAAAAGGTATGCTATTTTCAGCAATTAGTTCTGCCTCTTCACCACCACGACCAAATATAAAAGGATCACCGCCTTTCAGCCTTGCAACATTGAGTCCTTCCTTAGCCATATTGATAATAAGGTCATTAATTCCATCCTGGGAAAGGGTATGATCCCCTCCCTTTTTACCAACATAAATAATCTGGGCATCTTTTTTTGCATATTGGAGTAATACAGGTGATGCAAGGTAATCATAAACAACAGCATCTGCACTTTTAATACATTCCATTGCTTTGAGAGTAATAAGTCCTGGATCACCGGGACCTGCTCCAATCAGGTAGATTTTTCCATATTGTTCACTCATCTGTTTTTAAATTCTCCAGTATTTGCCTTGCCCCTTTGTTAAGAAGGGTGTCGGCAAGCTCAACGCCTTTTTTTTCGACAGTGTTAGATTCAGCATAAAGAGTATGCTTTATAATTTTTGTACCATCTTCCGATGCAACAATCCCTGTGAGCATAATATTTTCATCAACAAATCTGGCAAAACAACCAACAGGGATATGACAGCTTCCTTCAAGTTTGTTTAAAAAAGCCCGCTCTCCCTTTACACAAGTTGCAGTATCAGCATGGTTAAGTTTGCTGATTGCAGGTCCAATTATCTTATCATTTTTCCTTGTTTCAATGCAGAGAGCACCTTGACCAACAGCTGGGACCATAATTTTTTCATCAAGATATTCCGTGACAAGGTTTTCCAGACCCAAGCGCTTAATACCGGCAGCAGCAAGAACTATTGCATCAAATTCACCTGCATTTAATTTTTTGATTCTTGTCTCAAGATTGCCCCTAATTGAAGAGATAATAAAGTCACTTCTGAAATTTTTCAGTTGTGAGGCGCGTCTTAAGCTACTGGTACCAATTTCAGCATTTACAGGAAGGTTTTTTAGTTTGATATTTTTTCTTGATACAATAACATCATAGGGATTTTCTCTTGGGGGGACAGCTCCAATGAAAAGTCCTGAAGGCAAGATGCCGGGCATATCTTTCATGCTGTGCACTGCAATATCTATCTTTTTTTCCAGCAGGGCTTTTTCTATCTCTTTTACAAATAGCCCCTTGCCGCCAACTAAAGCTAAAGGTCGATCAAGAATCTGATCCCCCTTGGTGGTTATTTTGATAATCTTGGTTTCAACCCCGGGAAAGAATTTGTTTAGCTGGGATTGAACCCAATGAGCCTGCCATAAAGCAAGTTTGCTAGCCCTTGTTCCAATTTTAAATATCTTTTTTCCCATGAAATTTCCCATAAAATTATCCGCTGCTGCAAGAACCACAGGTTGTGGCACTGCAACCACTACAGGCAGAAGAAGAAGCAGAAGTTTTAGCAGGTTCTCCTGCAGTGGAAGAGGGTGATTTAAAAGAACATGCTGACATCTGTTTTTTTATGTTGGTACCATTGCATTGTGGGCAGTCAGGTGTTTTCCCTCCAAATACTAAAGCTTCAAATCCATTATTGCAATCATTACATATATATTCATATATAGGCATTGTGTTTTGTCTCCATTATTCAAGTCTGCAACCAATATATTCTAATGATTATTTTACTATTTGCAAGGCTCTATTTTAATAGTCCTATACTAAGCATCACTATATATAAACAAATAAAAGCCAATGCACATATGAAAACAGTGGCAATAAACTTGCATTATCAGTATTATATCAAAATTGGATAACTATTGATAATTTTTTCCTATAGACAGATTTTTTTAATATGTTCCATGTATTGGTTCATACCTTTTAAAAAAATATCATTATGATTTGCTCCCTTAATCTGTAAAAGCATTTTGTCACTTGAACCACACGCATCAAAAAGAGCCTTGCCATCGGAAAATGGAATAATGTGGTCAAACTCAGCATGAATAACAAGGCATGGTTTTGAAAATAGCTTTATTTTACCAATATTTTCAAATTCCTTCTGTTCATGTAAGCCAATGGCTTGAGAATTAATGCCAAGCTTTTGCAGTAACGGAGAAATTTTAGCAAACCCGCTTTCAATAATCAAACATTTAAAATCAGCCTCCCTTGCGGCACAAATCTCTATTGCAGAAGCACTCCCAAGAGATCTTCCCATAACAGACAAAGTACCTTTTAATTTTTTTTCCACCATGTAACCAAGGATAAAATCAAAAATTATAAGGCAATCGTTCATCATTGATGTCACTGACGGGCTACTGGTTGACTTTCCATACCCTCGGTAATCAACAACAAAAAAATTTATGCCAATTTCATTATATAAACCACCAAGGTCGTCATAGTCAGAAACAATCTCACCATTGCCATGGAAAAATAGCACCACCGGGGCATCATTGCTTACAAAATGGAATGATGCTCCCACATAAATATCTTTTTCAATGTGGATCATGATATCTTCACGGTTGCAGTTTTCCTGTCTAAAATTGTCTTCAACCCTTGGGTGGAAAAGATGGCTCAATACATGGGGTTGATCAAGCATTGAATAATAGTTTTTATTCATTTTGGTATATTATCCTTATTTTGTATTTATTATTGTCCATATCACTGTTTTAATAAATAATAGAAATTTGATCAATTGCTAAAAATAATTTCGCATCCAGGTGTGGTATTTTTTGATCCAGACAAGCAATTTTTCGGGGGCATGGTGTTTTTTCCACATACCTGCTGCATATTTATTGGCTTCTGACATTGTCGGATAGATATGGATAGTGCCTAAAATTTTATTTAGTCCCAGTCCATGTTTCATTGCCAGTATGTACTCAGCAATCATGTCCGGGGCATGGTGCCCTACAATTGTAACACCAAGTATTTTATCTTTTCCTGGTATAGTCAGTACTTTTACAAATCCATGGTTTTCAGAATCAGTGATTGCCCGGTCAAGTTCATCCATGTCATACTTAACAACTTCATATTGTATTCCAGCGAGTTTTGCATCGGTTTCGTTTAATCCCACCCTTGCAACTTCAGGGTCAGTGTAGGTTGCCCATGGGATTGTATTGTAATCAACTCTGAACTTTTTAAATTTGCCAAACAGCGAGTTTACAGAAGAGTACCACGCTTCGTGGGCAGCAGTGTGGGTAAACTGATAACGTCCATGGACATCTCCGCAACAATAGATATTGGGGTAATTTGTCTGTAAAAATTCATTTGTTTTAATGTGGCTGGATCTTATTAAATCTATTCCAAGCTCCTCTAATCCAAACCCTGCGATGTTTGGAGTTCTACCCAGGGCAATTAATATTTCATCAAATTGTATTTTTATATTTTTTTCATCATGTCTGCAGATTAGATATTTATTTGCTCCAGAGACTTCAATTGCCGTGGCAGGGTGATTCAGCATAACTTCAATGCCTTCTGACCTGAATCTGTCCAACACCATCTGAGCTGCATCAGGGTCCTCTTTTTTCATGATTTGAGAGCCACGCTGGATTATAGTTACCTTTGCCCCTAACCTTGAAAATCCTTGGGCAAGTTCACACCCAATGGGACCTGCTCCCAACACTACCAAATGTTTTGGAAGCACTCTGATATCCCAGATATTATCTGAAGTAAGATAATTTATCTGATTAAGACCTGGCAGATCAGGGATCATTGGTTTTGCTCCGGTTGCAACAATGATATTTTTTGTGGTTATAATTTTATCATTCACTTTTACTTCAAAGGGAGATAGAATTTTGGCTCTTCCCTTTATGCAATCCACCCCCAGGCCTGTGAAACGCTCAACAGAGTCATGGGGTTTGATTTTCTTAATAATGGATTGAATCCGTTCCATAATGGTTGCAAAGTCAGAATCAATTGATATTTTATCAAGCCCATACTCTTTTGCCCTTTTAACATAGGAAAAAACCCTGGCACTTGCTAGCAAAGACTTGCTGGGCACGCATCCTGTATTAAGGCAATCCCCGCCCATTTTATTTGCCTCAATAAGGGCAACCTTTGCTTTGACAGCTGCTGCAATAAAAGATGAAACAAGACCTGCAGAACCTGCACCGATAACAACAAGGTTATAATCATATGTTTTGGGCTTTGAAAATTTTGCAAACACTTTTCTTTTTTTGACACCTTCAGTAAAACGTTTTGCAATAATAGGAAAAATACCCAGCAGGGCAAAGGAGAGAAGAGTGTTTAATGACAGGATGTCCCCTGCTGATTCGATCTTTGCAAGCTGGGTTCCGGCATTGACAAACACAAGGGTTCCAGGCAGCATTCCAATCTGGCTTACAATGTAAAAGAGAGAGGATGGAATGGTGGTTAATCCCATGACAAGGTTTATCACAAAGAATGGAAAAATTGGCACAAGCCTCAGGGTGAACAGATAAAACCCGCCCTCTTTTTTAACACCTCTGTTTATGGCAATAAGCTTTGAGGAAAATCTGTTTTGCACCCACTGCTTGAACATATATCTGGAGAATAAAAAAGCAAGAAAAGCTCCCATGGTGCTTGCAAAAGAGACAAGAACAGTTCCGTAAAAAAGTCCGAACAGTGCGCCACCTGCCAGGGTCATGATAACTGCCCCGGGAAGGGACAATGCTGCCACGAGAATATAGATAGTCATGTATATTGCCATGGTTAGTATTTTATGCTGCCCGTAAAATTCCTTAAAAGCAGTAAGCTTGATTTTAAGGTTGGAAAGTGAAAAAAATTTGTCCAGGTCAAATAGAAAAAACAGCCATATCAAACACAGAATTGCAATCAAAAACAGTATTTTCATGCCTGGTTTTTTCATCACTTATATTTTCCTTAAAGTTACTCTAGGGCTTTTTTTCAATTGCTTGAAAAGTTTTCATGAATTTGCTGTCAATATAGTCTTTGATCATAAATGCAATCTTTCCACCAAACACAAGGTTGTTTTTCTTTAATACACCAGCACCACCCCCAACATTAAATATCAAAAGATATTCAGGCCCAGGGTCAAAGGGTTGAAGATCAGTTCCTTCAAGAGTTGCCATGAGATTGTGCAGCAAAACCGGATTTTCCCGGACAGCATACACGCCAACCTTATCAAGGGGTTGATCTTGAAAATAGATACAGTCGCCACCTCCGAAGATTTCAGGATATTTTACAGACTGAAGATATTTGTTTACTAAAAGCCCCTTGTCAGGACCAACAGGGAGGTCAGACTCTGCAAATATGGTAGAGGGTTTAACACCCAGTGCCATGAAAATAAAATCTGTTTTATATGCTTCTCCAGATTCAAGGAAAATTTCATCAGGTTTCACCTGGCTTACATATCCTGTCTCAATGATTTGAATACCTTTTTTATGGAGGGATGAACGAACTCTTGAGGTGACTTTTTCAGGAAATCTTCCCATAAAATTTTTTCCTGCAAAAATTCTGATTGCCGGCATGTAGCCTTTTGTTTTTTTTGCAAGCTGCCAGACATTTCCGGCAATTTCAGCAGACGAGGGACCACCTCCGACAATACTTATTACAATTTTGTTTTTCTGGAATAGGGTTACAAGTTTATCCCTTGCCTCCATTAATTTTTCAATGGGTTTAACAGGGTAAATGTTGTCATTCCCATTTAAGACTGTCTGCATGGGAACAAAACTCCCGGCATTAAACGAGAGCACATCATAGGGAAAGGTATTACCTGCTTTTGTATAGACCTCTTTTTTTTCAGGATCAATTTTTAAAACCTTATCTTTTACAAAGATACCTCCAAGTTTTTGGACAACATCCCTTGTGGCAAACCGGATATCCTCAGGAGTATATGTCCCTCCTAACATTCCAGGTCCCATGCCAGAGTAATAGTGGTGAAAAGATGGTCCAATCACAGTGACCTTAAATCCTTTTTCAACAAACTTGTCAATATTCTCAAGGGTCATCATATGGGCATGACCACCACCTGCAAGTACAAGATGTTTTCTCATTTTTCTATCTCCTTTTAAAGGCTGTCCATAAGCTTGCCCAGGCTAGCAAGATGTGCTTTCTCTTCATTTGCAATTTTGTTTACAACATCTCTTGATTCTTGATTTTTAATTTTTGTGGATACCCTTTGATAAAGGTCAAGTGCCTGGGCTTCTATTGACATTGCAAGGGAGATTACATCGGTTGGTGAATTCAAGTCTGGTTTAAAAAGATCAAGGTATTCATCGGTGGATAGACCACCCTCTGAAGCCTTTGTTTCTACCATTTTTTCAAAGGTCGCTTTATTTATTTCATCCCCGGCAAGATTGTTGTAGGCAGCATGGATAGACATCTGATGCTTTATTTCAATCTCTGCAAGCTTGCTGAAAAGATCTTTGACCTTTTTGTCTGCAGCTTCTTTGCCTAAAGTGAGATAAAATTCACGTAGTCCCTGTTCCATGGAATAGGCTACTTTTAACACTTCCAAAGGGTCTTCATTACCTTGGAAAAGATCCATACCAAGATCTTTTGAACCAATGGCAGTTTTTGAATGCCATGCCTTAATGCCTCCTGCAACATTGAATACTTTTTTAAATCCTTTGCCTGCCAGCATTTGCGCAGCAACCCGGCTGCGTCCTCCAACTGCTCAATATACCAGGGTGGGCTTTTCAGGATCAATCTCACCAAGTCTGTCAGTAAGTTCAGGCAGAGGAATCAGTGTCGCTCCAGGGATATGGCTTGCTTCATACTCTGAGGGTTGCCTGACATCCAAAATTGTTATCTCTTCACCTGGGTGTTCAGAGATATATGATTCTGTCTCACTGAAATTTAATGATTTAGCAGGTGTAAAAAATTGCATCCATTTCATGTCAACTCTCCTTAGATTTCATTAATTGTTGTTGTCTTTTTTTTCTTCAACCTCTACATCCATAGCCATTGTGCATTCATGGCATTCAAGTTCGATATTAGGGATATCACCATACTGCTCTTTAATCTCCTCTTTTGACAAATTCGTAATTCCTGAACAACCACACTGGGGACAAGATGTTTTTATTCTGTATTTTTGTTTCATAGTTACCTCCTGGTATTGGTTTTCGGTATTTATCAGCATGCATGACAATCAATTACTATAAGTTTGCTGTTTATATATTGTCTTTCAATAATCATGCCAATAGAGATGCCTCATGGGAGTTAATAAGTTATTGATTATATCAGTGTTTTCTCCCACCAGGGAATAATACAGAGTGGCTCGCATCCTGCATGATAAATTGAATATAAGCTCAAAGTAACACTGAACAAGTCAAAGGGAGGTAACCATGAAAAAATTTGGAGAAAAATTATTAGTTCCCATCCTGCTCATTGTTTTGGCTTTTATTGTGATTACTCAAAAAAGCTTTGGTACTGATTCCAAGGAGAATGACATGAACAAAAATATAAAATATGAGACTGCAACACTTGCAGGAGGGTGCTTCTGGTGTATTGAGGCTGCCTTTGAAAATGTTGAAGGAGTTGTAAGTGTTGTTTCCGGATATTCCGGGGGGCATGTTGAGCAGCCTTCCTATGATCAGGTTGTTGCTGGAACCACGGGACATTACGAAGCAGTGCAGGTGAAATTCAACCCTGAACAAATAAGTTATGCAGAAGTGTTAACTCTCCTGTTCACGCAGATTGATCCAACAGATAATACAGGCTCTTTTGTTGACAGAGGTGAGCAGTACAGATCTGCTGTTTTTTATCATAATGGGGTGCAGAAAAATAAAGCATTGTCTTTAATTGATAAGATTAATAACTCTAAATTGTTTGATGAAAAAGTAGCAACCAAAGTTGTACCTTTTAAAAAGTTTTATGAAGCAGAAGTGTATCATCAGGATTACTCTAAAAAGAATCCCCTTCAATACAAGTTATATAGGTCACGGTCAGGACGGGACCAATTCCTGGATAAAGCTTGGGAAAACTGGGCTGAAAAACGTTGGACAAAGAGTGCAAAGTACAAAAAACCATCTGATAAAGAGCTTAAAACAACTCTTACAAAGCTTCAATACCACGTAACCCAGGAAGAGGGAACTGAACGAGCCTTTGACAATGAATACTGGGATAATAAAGAGGAAGGAATTTATGTGGATATTGTATCGGGCGAGGCTTTGTTCAGCTCAACAGATAAATTTAAATCAGGAACTGGCTGGCCAAGTTTTACAAAACCCATTAACAAAGGTGCTGTCATTGAAGAGAAAGACAACTCCATGTTTATGGCAAGGACAGAAGCACGAAGTAAGAAAGCTGATTCCCATCTTGGGCATGTTTTTCCAGATGGACCCGGGTCAACCGGCTTAAGATATTGTATTAATTCAGCCTCTTTGAAGTTTATACCTAAAGAGGAGCTTAAGCAGCATGGATTGGAACAATATAGAGGTTTGTTTGAGTAAAAATAGTGTGATTTTGTACTAAAAGTTCAAGAAGAACCCGGTTTAGTCATATTATCAGGGTTTACAACTCTATTGAATTGATCCTCTGATAAAAAGCCAAGCTCTAAAGCAGACTCTTTTAATGTTTTGTTCTCTTTGTGGGCTTTTCTGGCTATCTTTGCTGCTTTATCATACCCAATGTGGGAGTTGAGAGCTGTGACAAGCATTAAAGAGTTATTAAGATGTTTTTCAATAGCCTCTGTTCTGGGTAAAAGACCTGAGATACAGTTTTTTTGAAATGAGAGCACAGCATCACCTAATAGTTTTGCAGATTGTAAAAAATTGTATATGATAACAGGCTTGAATACGTTTAATTCAAACTGCCCTGAGCTACCTGCAATATTAATTGTTACATCATTACCAATAACTTGTGCACATATCATGGTCATGGCTTCAATCTGGGTGGGGTTGACTTTTCCCGGCATAATTGAGGAACCAGGTTCATTGGCAGGAAGGTCCATCTCTCCCAGACCGCATCTGGGACCAGATCCCATTAATCTGATATCATTGGCAATTTTCATCAAGCTTACAGCAATGGTCTTTAAAGCTCCATGGGATTCAACTATGGCATCGTGGGAAGCAATTGCCTCAAATTTGTTGTCAGCAGTTCTAAACGGTTGATGTGTCATATCAGAAATCAGGTCAGCAACTTTTACATCAAACCCTTTTGGAGTGTTTAATCCTGTTCCCACTGCAGTTCCTCCCATTGCAAGTTCAAACAGGTGGAGCATACAGTGTTTTGCTGCCTCAATGCCATGTTTTACCATGGAGACATATCCTGAAAATTCCTGCCCCAGGGTCAGAGGTACTGCATCCATGCAGTGGGTCCTGCCAATTTTTACAATGGACTCCCACGCTCTGCTTTTTTCAGCCAATCCATTTTTCAGTATTTCAAGATTTGGCAGGGTATGCTTTGTCAAGACAGTGACAGCAGCAATATGCATGGCTGTGGGAAAAGCATCATTGGATGATTGGGATTTGTTAGCATCATCATTGGGATGGATAAAAAGCTTATCCTGATATAGTGATTTTCCAGCCAGGATTTGTGCTCTATTTGCTAGGACTTCATTTACATTCATGTTTGTGCCGGTGCCTGATCCTGTCTGCCACACTTTTAAGGGAAACTGATCATCAAGTTTTCCTGCAATGATCTCATCACAAACCTTTGAGATCAATTTTTCTTTTTTTTCAGATAGAAGTCCAAAAGATATATTAGCCTTTGCAGAGGCCTTTTTAAGAACACCAAAAGCCCGGATTAATTCAATGGGCATTTTCTCTTTTCCTATTTGAAAATTCTGCAGACAGCGCTGGGTCTGGGCACCCCATAAAGAGTTTTGATCTATCTGCATTTCACCCATTGTGTCAGTTGCGATTCGAGTTTTCATTATGCCTCCCGTATATTATGCTTGTTCGTTGGTGAAGACAATGTTAATTCTATTCTATAGATAACATAACCCTTGTATAAAAAATATATTTAATACCAAAGGTCCATGATCTGTGGTATGGATTTTGCTATTTAAATTCCCAGTAAGTTAAACAGGGAGAAGATAAATGACTCAATGGTATTGTTCTATCTGTCATAAGACAACCAGCAGCAAAAACAAGCCTGATGAATGTATGGATTGTCATGCAGACAGCAGGATGGTTATGGACAGTGGCGAGATTCCTCAAAATCTTGAACAGGTCAGGGATAAAGCCAGAACAAAGCTTAAGGGGATCTGTGCTGCATATCCCTCCTGCGATGGCAGTTTTGATAAGATTTGTCAGAGACAGGCCTATGGAAAACCCATTGGATTAGGTGGAGTGGGACAGGGACGTTCATTTAAGGCAAATGCCGATGCTCTTTCTGACATACAATTAAATATGTCTGTACTGGGGAGTCACTTTGAACCTGATACATCCTCTTCATTTCTCGGCATTGATCTTGATTTTCCTGTAATTGCCTCATCCACGGCAGGTATCCAGAATTATAATGATACAATGGATGAAACCATGTTCTGTACATCTGTGCTAAAGGGTGCAAAGGAAGCTGGAACCATAGGTTTCAGAGGAGATACCTGGTTTTACACTCCTGATAATAATCCTGCCTTGGATTCTTTAAAAATATGCAAGGGTTATGGTATCCCCATATTTAAGCCAAGATCCCAGGAAATATTAAAAAAGCTTATTGAAAAAGCTGAAAATCTTGGATGTAGAGCTGTCGGAATTGATCTTGATGGTTGTGGTTCTACTAATATGGCAGCCCATGGTCAGCCTGTATTTAAAAAAAGTGTCAAGGATATTAAAGAACTTGTAAACTTTGCATCACTGCCGTTTATTGCCAAGGGAGTCATGATGCCTGATGAAGCCTTAAAATGCGTTGATGCTGGTGTTGATGTGATTGGTGTATCCAACCACGGCGGCAGAGTATTGGATTCAACTCCTGGTGTTGCAACACTTTTGCCTCGGATAAGAAAAGAACTTGGGTTTTCTGTGACAATCACAGCTGATGGTGGTGTCCGGACAGGGTATGATGTATTAAAAATGCTGGCGCTTGGTGCCGATGCTGTGCTGCTGGGAAGGGATATTATCAGGGCATCTGTGGGAGCTGGAACCCTTGGAGTGAGAATGCATCTGGAACATATTAAACAGACATTGAAAAGAGCAATGTTCATGACCGGAGCAAAGAGTATTAAAACCATTGATTCAAAAATTATATTTAAACTTTAGTTAATCACTAGATAGAGGAGAAGAATAGATGAAAAAATTTTTAATAGTTTATGCCACAAGATCCAATGAAACTGAAAATATTGCTAAATTGATTGCCGAAGGGATACGTATCTCAGGCAATGAGGCCGTAGAAAAAAAAGTAAATGAGATTAAAGGTGAAGAAGATTTAAATGGATATGATGGGTATCTGTTTGGATCTGCAACCTATCATGGTGAAATGATTACATCCATGAAGCAGCTTTTATTCATTGCTGAAAGGGCTGAGTTAAAAGATAAGCCCGGCGGTGCTTTTGGTGCTTATGGCTGGAGTGGGGAAGCGCCAGGGCGTATATTTGATACCATGAAAAATATTTATGGTATGAAAATGGTATCAGACCCTTTAATGCTTAAAGCAAGTTGGATAGGCGGGGGAACCCAGGCAGCACAGGATTACGGGAAAAGTGTTGCTGACCTGTCCTAGGAGGTTACTATGAATGATGAAAATATAATATTGGCATGTTTGAGTTGTGGTACAAAGAACAAAA
This sequence comes from uncultured Desulfobacterales bacterium, assembly GCA_964565415.1. Lineage (GTDB taxonomy): Bacteria > Desulfobacterota > Desulfobacteria > Desulfobacterales > Desulfobacteraceae > JAIOSM01. The sequence continues at coordinate 27,759 of CAZMEX010000014.1, forward strand.
TTCCTTTGTCACGCATTAATGAATCTCCAAAATGTGGCAAGTGTGGAACCCCTTTGTCAACAGATATTATAAGCAAGCCTGTTGATGTTGTGGACAACACTTTTGATAAAGAGGTGCTGGGTGCAGCATTGCCGGTGCTGGTGGATTGCTGGGCTCCATGGTGTGGTCCATGCCGGGCAGTTGGTCCTGTTCTGGATGAGCTTGCTGAAAAGTACAAAGGCAGACTGAAAATAGCCAAGGTCAATGTGGATGAAAATTCAGCCATTTCAACCAGGTACTCCATATCAAGTATTCCAACCATGTTTCTTGTGAAAAATGGCAAGATCATTGATCAACTGGTTGGCGCACTGCCAAAGGAAGAGCTGGAAAAACAGATTGCGAGAATTATCTAATTAGCTGCATATATACTGGTGCATATATACTGGCATTACGGTTTTCATGGCTGTCTGAGGTTTTGTAGCAAAGATAAAGATATGGATTATGGATGCCCTGCGGAAAATGTGAGAAATATAAATATAAAGGGCAACATCTTTAAAATGTTGCCCTTTTTCAAAGCCAATTAATCAAGCACTTCCATTAATTTACCACAGCATGCAGGGATTCTATCTCCCTTTTTAAGCTCAACATACTTATTACAGGTTTGACAATAACATCTGCAATCTTCATCTGCATAGACCTCCGCATATGTTTCTCCTGCATCAGTTGCTGTGTCACCACCTTCAATGGCAAACCTTGCAAGCTCATTTTCTCCCGGGATATATTGCCCCACAGCCACAAGCTTTTTATTAAACCTGGCGCAATCAACCACAGTTCGCCATAGAGCTTCCAATCCTTTTCTTTCATTTTCTGATTCTGGTGTAAACTCCACAAGATTTTTAATGATATCAATCTTCATCTGTTTTCTCCCTATTAAGTTAGATCAAGTTAGTCAAGTTTAGTTAAGTTAAAAAGTTATTATCTCAAAATCATTTTCTAGATATTGGGACATGGAAGGGTGCCCTGACATATCACCCAAAAATGTTAATCCTTGCTCTTTTGCATCCTCAAGAGTGCCGAGTTTGTTGGAACAGGCTTTACAGACACCTTCAACAAGGTTCCTATCAACAACCTTTGTCCAAAGTTTATTTAAAGGGTTCTCAGCCTTGACAAGCTCAGGGATTAACTTTACGCTTGCACCTTCAAGGATAATTCTTGGCTGCCAGCCTTTCTTATCCATATCAAGGGCGTTTAACAAAACATGGATAAAGCACATTGGATCTCCATTAAATACAAATAATGCAAATTTTTTCATTTGGACCTCCTTATCTGATCATTGGTTTTTGTAAATTCATATTATTGTTTTTATAGATACAAGTTTTGTGCCATTTGCTGAAAACATGGTCCCAGGCTGTTAATCATCTTAAAGCATTCAAGTTATCTGTTTATTTAAGTTTTATTGTACGCCTTGGTACAATTTTGTATCAAAAACATCTGTCTCAAAAGAGACTGCAGGTTTTTCAAGTACAAATCATTGATGTTGTATTGCTAAAAAAGCAGCAGCAGGAAGATTTTATTTATATTAATAACATTCAGGCATGATGATTGCTATATAATTAAAATCAAATGGAGAGTAAGATTAAAATAGGATTATTATATTAACCAAATGAGTTTTTTACAAAAAAAGGGAGATAATATATAATGAAGAGATATTTGATAATTGGAAACGGAGTTGCTGGGACTGAAGCAGCAATGGCAATTCGGAAAAATGATCCCAAGGGGCAGATCCTCATGGTCACAGAAGAGCCGATCCCTTTTTATTCCAGGATCAAGCTGCCTGATTACGTGGCAGGTATTACAGAAAAATCCAATCTTATTATTAAAAATGACCAATGGTACAAAGATAATAGGATAGAATTGAAAACTGAAACTTGTATTGTTGATATTGATCATACCAAAAAACAGGCAAGGGACCAAAACGATAATGTTTTTGAGTATGATTCTCTATTAATCTCCACAGGCAGTGTGCCTTTTATGCCGCCAATTAAAGGCAGTTCAAAGAAAAATATATTTGCCCTGCGAACTTTTGATGATGCCAATAGTATTGTGCAGGCTGTTATCAATATAAAAGATGTGGTGATTATTGGAGGCGGACTTTTAGGCTTAGAGGCTGCCCATGCATTTGTTAAAAGAGGTCTTAACGTTATTGTTGTTGAATTTTTTGATCGACTGCTGCCAAGGCAGATGGACAACCAGGGCGCACTATTACTAAAAAGTATGCTTGAAAATATGGATTTCCAATTCAGATTGGGTGCAAAGACAAGGCAGATTCAGGGGGATACTTCAGTTACAGGTGTGGAACTTGAATCAGGTGAAGTGCTGAAAGCAGATATTGTTCTTTTTTCAGCTGGTGTAAGACCAAACCTTGCTTTGCCGGAAAAATCAGGTATTGAAATAGACCAAGGCGTTATGGTTGATGAAAATATGAAAACCAGTCTTACTGATGTATATGCTGCAGGGGATGTTGCCAGGTTCCAACAGACTAATTTTTGTATCTGGCCCGAGGCACAGGAACAGGGCAGGGTAGCAGGTAGCAATATGGCAGGAGATTTACAAGTTTTTAAGCCCATAATTCCTTCAAACCGTTTAAAAGTTGCTGGAATTGATCTGGGGGCAGCAGGAGATATTGATCCTGATAACATGCTTGAAAGCGACATTGAAAAGAGTGACAAGGTTTATAGGAAAATAGTAAAAAAGGGTGGTAAGCCTGTAGGCTGCATCATGCTTGGCAATACAGAAGGTTTTTCTTCATTGGTAAGGCAGATTACCAATAATTAGGTCTGACAAGTCAACTGAAATTATATGAAAAGGAGAGAAAATGGTACAATTAAAAGGAAGCGAGACAGAAAAGAATCTATTAACTGCCTTTGCAGGAGAGTCCCAGGCACGTAACCGATATACCTATTTTGCTTCAAAGGCAAAAAAGGAAGGATATGTGCAGATTCAATCAATTTTTGAAGAGACTGCAAATCATGAAAAAGAGCATGCTAAAAGGTTGTTCAAGTACTTGAAATCCGGGGAAGAGCTTGAGATCACAGCAGGGTTTCCTGCCGGGGTGATTGGAAGTACAAAGGAGAATCTTAAGGCATCAGCTGCCGGAGAAAATTATGAGCATACGACCATGTACCCCGGATTTGCAGTTAAAGCCAGGGAAGAAGGATTTGATGATATTGCAAAGACCTTTGAATCTATTGCTGTGGCAGAACTCTATCATGAACAGAGATATCTTGCTATAATGGAGAATATTGAAAAAGATCAGGTGTTTAAAAGAGAGACAAAAGTGACATGGAGATGCCGCAATTGCGGATATACCCATGAAGGAAATGGTGCTCCTGAAGTTTGCCCTGCATGTGCCCATGCAAAGGCTCACTTTGAATTAAAACCCACAAACTATTAATTAATCTTAAAAAAGGAGAAAAATTATGGCTGAAAAATATGGTGTTTATAAATGTGGAAAATGTGGAAACATTGCCCAGGTTTTACATGCAGAAGAACCTCCTGTCATATGCTGTGGTGACCCCATGGATCGAGTTGTGGCAAATACTGTTGATGCTGCAAAGGAGAAACATGTGCCGGTTGTGGAAAAAATTGACGGCGGCTATCTGGTTAAAGTTGGAAGTGTTGCACACCCCATGACACCAGAACATTGGATTGTTTGGATCGAGCTTGTTTCTGAAGACGGTACCATGATCCAAAGAAAGTTTCTGGAATCTTCAGACACCCCAGAGGCAACTTTTTATACTGATGCTGATAAGGTTACAGCTAGAGAATATTGCAATCTCCATGGTCTTTGGGAATATTAAAAATAGTAAAATGAAACATAAAAAAAGTGCAATGAACGAGTCATAATTGTCTCGTTTATTGCACTTAAATATTTTTTACCAGTTCTTTTTTACCAGTTCTTGTAGAGCAGTTCAAAAAAGCCTGCTGGTTTAACACATGCCGGGCATTTTTCAGGAGCAGCTTTACCTGTGTGAAGGTATCCACAACTGAGGCAACGCCACACCTTTCCTTCATCTTTTTGAAAAACTCTCTTTTTTTCAATGTTTTCAGCAAGCTCCAGATACATCTTCTCATGATGCTCTTCTGCTATAATAATATTGTTAAAAGTATCTGAAGCCCTTGCAAAACCTTCTTTATCAGCTACTTTTGCAAAATTAGCATACATATCTTCACTAACATATTTTTCCAAAGCTGCTGCTGAAAGAAGATTTGCGCGGGTATCTTTAATGACACCAGTTGGGAAAACCCATTTGATTTCAAGTTCTCCCCCATTAAAAAATTTAAAAAACCTCAATGCATGTTCAAACTCCTGATTTGCTGTTTCAGTAAATATTTTTGCAATCTGTATAAATCCTTCATCCTTAGCTTTGTTTGCAAAAAAATCATACCTGGTTCTTGCCTGGGTTTCCGCAGCAAAAGATGCATGCAGGTTTTTAGCAGTTTTACTCTCTCTGAATTTCATCTTTAAAGCCTTTTTTATTCTTCAATAATAATAGCGTCAGCACCGCACTCGTCAGCAGCTTTCCTAACGATATCCTTGAGATGCTCGGGGATATCGTCTGTTTTAAGGGTGGATTTTAACTGGTCTTCATCATATTCAAAAATTTCCGGACAAAGATCATTGCAGTTTCTGTCACCCATGCATTGTGATGTAATAGTTACTTTCATTTTAGCTGATCTCCTCTTTTATAAAAATTAATATTTGTATGTTTCCCACCTGGGGTCTATCCTAGCCAAGTGGATTAAATGCTTTGGTGCTGGCTCCACAAATAGGGCATTTCCAGTCTGCAGGCAGATCTTCAAATTTTGTGCCCTTGGCAATTTTTCCTTTTCTATCACCTCTGTCCGGATCATATGTGTAGCCACAATTAACTGTTTGACATTGATACATATCTTTGGGTTCAGACATTTTTATTCCTTTCAATTATTATTTATCTTTTTTTATTTGGGGATCATTTGGTTTCCCTGCACAATCCGGTGTATAGCATGAGTTGTCCACAAAAGAGCACTCACTGTTGCACGATGGACACTTTTCCGGTGGTGTGGCAGCTTCTTTGGCATAGCCACATTTATTACACATCCAGCTGGTCATAATTTACCTCCTTTTTTTAATTTTGTCTCTCTTGATAAATTATGCTTTCAAAAATCATGCCACAGGTTTAATTTTTTGCACAGCAATAAGAGAGACAATGCTTAAACAGGCACCTAGAATAAATGGAATTCTATAGTCAATCATCCACAAGTATCCCCCTATAACAGGTAAAACCACAGCTGCCACATGATTAATTGTAAATCCCATTGCCATGCTTGGAGCGATATCTTGCGGGTCTCCAATTTTTTGAAAATATGTTCTTATTGCAATGGCAAAATTGAAAAAAATATGATCAAGAATATAAATAATTGCAACAATAAGCTTTGTTTCAACCACAGTATAAGCAAAGAATATGAGAATAAGGCTGAAATACTCAAGGGAGAGGACCTTTCTCTCACCAAATTTTATAATACTTTTCCCTATTAACGGGCTTAAGAAATAATTAACAATATTGTTAATCACAAACAATGCTGTTATCTCCTGGACTGAAAAATCAAATCTTTCCACCATTAAAAAGATTGCAAAAGCAATAAAAATCTGTCTTCTGGCACCTGCCATAAATGTTAAAAAATAGTAGAGGCTGTATTTTTTCTTTAGAATCATTTTTTTATGCTGGGGGATCAATGTTTTATCCACAGGTTTTCTGGTTAATGCCCAGAGAGAAGCTGCTATAATCAGCAGACCAAATATCAAATATAACTGATTATAGGATAATATCGGGGTTAAAATAAATATAAGAATTCCAACAATTATATTTGTTGCAGCAGCAAGGCTTCGCTGTTTTCCAAATACCCATGGTGATATCTCTTTGCCAAAATATTGCAGTGTAAGAGATTGGTTAGTGGTTTCATAATAGTGGAAACCAAAGCTCATTATAAGAGTAGTAAATATCACACCCTGATAGGATGGGAGAAGCCCTGTTAAAGCAACACCAAGACCAAGGATCAATATTGATAAGGCTGAAAGCAGGTGCTCTTTTATTATCAAAAGAAGAAATATAACAAGGAGAGCTAAGAAACCTGGAATCTCCCTTACTGATTGAATCACTCCTATGTGATATCCCTGAAGATGGACGATTTCAACAGAAAAGTTGTTAAACAATGTTCTCCAGGTTTGAAGCCCAACCGTGGAGCATATGGTAAGCAGAATTAAGTATCGAAACATTGGTGCTTTTGCAATATCTTTCATTTTTTCCTCAAACATTAAAGAGTTATAAACAATAAAAAAAAGGATGGAACAATAAAGATTGATAGAATACTTCTTTCAATTACACAAGAAATTTTATAGAAATATATCATTTGAGAAACTGACAAAAAATTAAACAGGAGTTATTATGGAAGTTAAACAGTTTAGATATTCAACAGATAATCTGGGATATTTAGTATATTTTAAAAATATCGGAATTGCCATTGATACAGGAGCAGTTGAGCATACACTGGTTTTTGCTGATCAGAACAATATTAATATTAAATTTGTTATAAATACCCACTCCCACCATGACCACACTTCAGGTAATAAAGAGTTGCTTAAAAAAACCAGTGCTGAATTCATTGATTGCCGGAAAATCAAGTCAGATCAAACCATGACTCTTGGTACCCAGGTCCTCAAAATATTTCACACTCCGGGACATACTGAAGATTCGATTGCTTTTATGGCTGATGATTTTTTGATAACCGGTGATACTCTGTTTAATGGAACAGTGGGGAACTGTTTTTCCGGCGATTTGAATGCTTTTTATCTCTCTTTAAAACGCATTATTTCTTTCCCAGAGGAGACAAAGATTTATAGTGGTCATGACTATGTGATGGAATCCATGGAAATGGCAAAGAAGATTGATAAAAATAACCCTGACATTGAAAAATATATTAAAAAGTATAATCCAGAACTCGTTGTATCAACTCTGGAAGACGAGCTGCTGGTAAATCCCTATATAAGATTCAACGCTAAAAGTATGATTGACAATTTACTGAAAAAGAGGCTGCCTTCAGACACAGAGTTTGAAAGATTCCAATCAATTATGGAAACCTACTGATGGTTTTTGTTTTTGCCACCCCTTGATTATTAGGTATTAGGTTTTATTATTAAGTATTACAATTTATTATTATTTTTGGAGACAGCATTAATGCTTGATAAAAATAGAAAATTCAATGGTGGTTCCGGGGAGAGTACATCATTTGCCCTGGGAAGACAATTGACCATTGAGTATTATAAATGTGCTGCAAATGCACTTTTGGATAAAGATGCAGTTGAAAATGCAATGCTGAAAGCTGCCAGGGACAGTGGGGCTACAATTATCAGCTCTTCGTTCCACGATTTTAAGCCCCAGGGAATAAGTGGTGTTGTAATTATTGCAGAATCTCACTTCACAGTGCATGCATGGCCGGAACATGATTATGCAGCTGTGGATATATTTACTTGTGGCGACAGTATAGATTTGCAAATTGCCATTAACTCGATGAAAGATTCATTCCAGTGTGAAAATGTTGTTATCTCTTCTGATCAGAATAGAGGTCTTATCCCAAAGCCAGTGTATGAAAAATTATACGGTGCTGCCAAAATGGAAGAGAAAAGTATTAATAAAGCTGTAAATAACCCGGGTATTAATCCCACATCCTGGGAAAAAGAGTATGAAAAGCAAGACCCCTGGGGAGTTTTAACTTCAATTGATATTTATAAGTGTGCAGCAGATATCATCAGAGATGCAAAAGCCATTGAACAATTTGTTCATGAGCTTTGTGATAAAATTGGTATGAAGAGGTTTGGGAAATGTCAGATTGTCCATTTTGGAGAAGATAAAAAAGTAGAAGGGTTCAGCATGACCCAGCTCATTGAAACATCCCTGATTTCAGGTCATTTTGCCAATGCATCAAACTCTGTTTACCTGGATGTTTTCAGTTGTAAATTTTATGAACCCAGGAGTATTGCAGAGTTTGCAACTGCCTTTTTTAAAGGTGCTAATTATAAAATGCACATTGCTTTAAGGCAGTAGCTTGAAAAATTACAATAAAATAGTAGATGGCTGGTTTTCCGAAATATGTCCAATGTGGCCCGGAGTCGCACTCTCCATTGAGATTAAGGATGTCCTGTATAGTCAAAAAAGCAGATTTCAGCAAATTGATTTGTACGAAACTGAACATTTTGGCAAAATGCTTGTTCTGGATGGGATTATCCAGTTAACTGAGCCTGATGAGTTTGCCTACCATGAGATGATGGCCCATGTTCCCATGTTTGCCCACCCCAATCCAAAAAAAGTTCTGATAATTGGTGGAGGCGATGGCGGTGTTTTGCGAGAAGTGGGACGGCATGGCTGTGTTGAACATATTGATTTTTGCGAGATTGATGAAGAGGTCATAAGAGTTTCAAAAGAGTTTTTGCCTGATATTGCCTGTGGGTTTGATGATCCAAGGGTTGCTGTGCATATTGGAGACGGTAATGCCTATGTCCATGAACAAAAAAACAAGTATGATGTAATTATTGTTGACTCCTCGGACCCAATTGGTCCCGGCGAAGCTCTGTTTGAGAGACCGTTCTATGAAGGGCTAAAAAAAGCTCTGGGGCAAAACGGCATAATTGCTACCCAGGGTGAGTCGTTTTTTTTGCATAGAGATTGTGTCACCAATCTTGTAAAGATCACAAGGGAGCTTTTTTCTGTCCAGGCGTATTCCTACATTCTTGTACCAACTTATCCTGGTGGTCATATTGGTATCTGCCTTGGTTCCCTGGGTCCAGAACTTGAAAAACCAAACCGTGAAATCACCCATGAATTCCAGAACAGGCTGAAATATTACAGTCCCAGGACACACAAAGCTTCATTTGTATTGCCCTGGTTTGCTGAAAAGATGTTGGAAAATATTTAAAAAGAGAAGTGATAAATAATGTCAAATCACCTGCCAGGCGAGGTAACCATTGAAATCATAACATCAGCAAGGGCTTCGGACCTGAAAGTGCTGTACAAGTCGGCTGGCTGGTGGGAGCCTTCCCATGATAAAAACCCTGGATTTTTAAATCACATTGTGCAAAATTCTGCTTTGTTTGCAGGTGCTTTTTATAAAGCTGAAATGATTGGCATGGGAAGAGCACTTTCCGATAGTGTAAGTGATGCATATATTCAGGATGTTACAGTATTAAAAGCATTTGAGAAAAAAGGGGTTGGTAAAAAAATTGTTAATATCCTTGTGGAAACACTAAGGGCAAATGGCGTTGACTGGATTGGAGTAGTTGCCCAGCCAGGGACAGCGTTGTTCTACGAAAAGCTGGGCTTTGGGAAACTTAATAATCACACTCCTTTAAAATATAAAGGTTGATGGCAATTCAATTTCCAGATTTTAATAAATTTGATTTGAACGATAAAGGGCTGATTCAGCAATTTGCTGCCAGGTTCAAGCCTCAATTTTGTGAATATAACTTTGCAAATCTTTTTTGCTGGCAAAACCCTTCTAAACTCTCCTGGACCATATATCAAGACAGATTGTTAATTTATGACAATATTGATAAGTGTGCTTTTATGCCGCTGGGTAAGAATATTTCCGTAAAAGAGCTTGTCAATCTCTCTTTGGATATGAGAGAAAGAGGTCTTAAGCCCAATTTTTCCCTTGTAACTAAAGAGTACATTGAAAGTTTGCCTGAAATAGAAAAATACTATACCATAACAAAAGAGCGTGATCATGCCGAATATATTTATGGTATTGCTAAACTGTGTGATTTGAACGGGAGAAAACTCTCAAAAAAAAGAAACTTGATATCACAATTTAAACGATCATATCCTCTTTTTGAAATTCATCCTATATCAGATAAAATTAAGAAAAAATCTTTTTTACTTGCAAGTCGATTGATAGGTAAATATAGGTCATGCCCAGGCACACTCAAGCAGGAGCTTAAAGCTTTAAAGACAGCATTTGAATGTTATGAAGAGTTGGGATTGGAAGGTATTGCTATCCTGGTAGAAAACAGAGTAATAGCTTTTTCTGTTTTCAGTGCCCAGAATCACTCAACATGGGATATTATGTTTGAAAAAGCAGATGTGCAATATAAAGGTGCTTCCCAGATTATCAACCATGGGACAGCTCAATATCTTAAGACTCAAAAACAGTGCCAATATTTGAACAGGGAGCAGGATCTGGGCATTATTGGTTTGCGACAGGCCAAAATGTCCTATGTGCCGGAGAAACTAATAATGCCCTATACTCTTACTTTAAACCTCTAAACAGGAGTTGCTTTGCAGGGTTGCTTTTTTCCCCTATCGCTTCCAAATTAATGTGTAGAAGGTAACAGCTAACAGCATCATACAAAGGCTCAGATGTATGAGATCCAAAGCTATAACAATATTATGGCTGAAATAGACTGCTGAAAGATTTTTTATGACCATTAAACTGCCTGAAATGATAAGACCTGCAAGTAACACTATCTTAAAATAGCCTGCCTTTGTGATTAAGAAGAGATCTGATTTGCTGAATAGGAAATCAAGAACAACATAGATAACAATTGCAATGAGAATACCTGCTGAAAGATAGTGTATGGAGTGGGTAACATAAAATTTTGCAAGCCATCCAAGCCCAGGGATATCAGCAATATAATATCGTTTAAAAATTGGCATCTGGGCAAAGCCGGACAGCGTAATAAAAAACAGGGTTACTCCATATAGAAAATCGTTGGATTTTTTTTGAGTATTCATTATTTGTTCTCCTTTGAGCCCATGTAAAATTTTCCAATGGCTGCGGCAGCCCCTGCAAAAGGTGCAATAAGCAGGGCTTTGGCGATATTGGTTCCATCGGCCATCATATTTTTCACTTTTTTCAAATGGGGCATTCCTTTTCCTTTTTCTATGATTTGATTTAATTGATCAAAAGGGACAGGAGATACATAGATAGTATTTGTTCCACCATTTTCAGTTTCACCGTATATATAGCCGTTCATCTCTTTTGCAAGGGCATGGGCTTTTTTAAGGATCTCACTTTTTGGACCAATGGTCTGGACATTTTCGGGACATACTTCAATACAGGCAGGCACTTCACCTTTTTCAAGTTTGTCATAGCAGCGATCACACTTGTACATTACACCGTTACCAGCAAGGGCAGGTAAAAGGTCAAGGTAGATACCAGTACCGGTCTGGCGTTGAGGAATATTCCAGGGACACGCTTTTTTACATTTTGAACCGCCAAGGCAGATATCAGAGTCAATTCTTGATAAACCATTCTCTTCTTGTTTTGCAGCTCCCCAGGGGCAGAGTTTTACACAGGGTGGATTATCACAATGCATACATCTCCTTGGTATTGTAAGCTCAATCTCCTTACCATTAACTGTCCCTGTTGCATGCTGGATATAGAGCCAGTTGTAAGGAGTTAATCTTTCTGTGACATCCCTTTTATCTGACCAGTCCTCAACAGGAACTCTGTTTGGGTACATTTTTGGAAAGGGTTTTTCAGGGTCTGGATATTTAGCTGCATTTGATTCCTGGCATGCGTATACGCACTCTTCACATCCAATGCATTTTGAAATATCCAATAGTGTTGCCAGGGGCTCTTTCTTCTCTTTTGTCAAGGCGTTTGCTGCTTTTGCAACGGGAATGGATGCAGCCACAGAACCTGCAGCTGTAATCGAACCTTTTAAAAATGCCCTGCGTGATATCTTGGAAGCCATGTTATTTATTTTTTCCTCCACAATAAATTCTTTTTAAGATGGTAACTATTAATAAAAGGTACTACAAAAAGTATGCCATGTGATGATTGAATGAAAGTGTTGTGGGTAACATGTTGAAATAATGGAAGATTATCATATGCATATTGGTGTGCAAAAACAGCTGATACTGCATGGTAACGTTACTTATTCAAAGGTGGGAACGTTATATAAAAAACCCCTGTTCTCACAGGGGTTTTTTCATAATTAAGAAGGGAATACAACAGCCTTCCTCGTACTTTAAGCAGGAGGAAACCTGGTTTTTACATGTTTTATAATGGAGCTGAACTCATAACAGTACTTAAGTCTTCGATCTTATTATTTTTCAAGCGCCAGCTATAAATATCTTCCATATCTTTTATGACCTGGAACATCTGGAATGTACCATGCCAGTGAGCATAGTCAGGAGCATTCATGGCAGCACCCTGTCTGGCACGTCTTCCTGTATGATGCCATAAGTAGTACATGAGTTCCTGAAAGCCATCTTTCCATGGATCTTTTTTCAAAAGACCCTTGTCTTTCAGCTCTTTTTTCATTTCAACAGCGTGATCCCACTGTTTGTTATAGAGCTCATTCATGTTATCAAGGCTTGTTCTCTGGGTATCTGTATGGGTTTTCCCATGGCAGTTGGCACAAACCTTACGCATAAGTTTGTCACCCTTTTCTCCATTACCACGGTTTCCGCTCCTGATAGCCCCTTTTTTATGCATCAAATCCCATTTTAGCCTGTCTTGAACATTATGAGTTACTGCAAGGTCACCAATACCACTCATATGGCATGTTGCACAGGTAGGTCCTGTATAGTCACCAGGTTCCCATGTTCCGGGCGCACTGTCATATTTCCACTCATCACCACGGGATAGATATTTTTGACCATGCTTGCTTTCAAAATAAATTTCTATGTCAGGATGATCAGGTCCAAGATGACAAGCACCGCACGCTTCTGGTTTTCTTGCATCGGCAATGGAAAATTCATGTCTTGTATGGCATACAGTACAGTTCCCGATTGATCCATCGGGATATAGTGTTCCCACGCCACCAGGCCATGTCTCATTAATGGGTCGATTGTCAGGTCCAAGTTCTACTGTGGTTCCATGGCACATCTGGCATCCCGCAGCCCTGGACGCTCTTACATATTTTGGTTGCCCCTCAGGAGTTATTCCTGTGGAGAGATCAAGGTCGGACTTATCCATAAAAGCACAACCTTCATTCAGGTACATAAGTTTTTGCAGCACACCTCTTTTGGGATCAGCCACTGCTGACCATGAAAGTTTTGCATGTCCGCTTTTTAGAAATTGTTCAACCTCTTTTGGGTGGCATCGGGAACAGGTTTTAGAAGAGACCATGGGTGAGATATATGTAGTAGTGCCTTTTAATCCTTCGCATTGAGAAGCCACTGGCGAACTTTTGTCCACTGCATGGCAGTCATAACAGGATACCCCGGCTTTTGCCATTCCACTTAGTTTCCATGCCTCAACAGTGCCTCCCATTGACTTGGAATGGCATTCAATACAAGTTAATGCCACTTCTGAGTACCCTGATTTGATAATAAGTGTCTTTTTTCCTAAATCAGGAGATACATCACTGGCAATAGCCACAGCAACAATTCCCACCAGGAAAAGAGAGCAACTCACTAGCAGAGTTTTAATTGGTGAATACTTCATTTTTCCCCCCTTACAGTTTTTGGTTAAGTGTATATTTATCTATTTTAGTTTTTTAAAATAATTATCTGCGGTCTGTACCATATTTTTATGCCCCACATGGGGATGGCACTCAGCACATTTCTTTTTGGTTTCTCCAAGCAAATATGCTCTATGGGCAGCAAATCCACCTGGTTTCATTCCAGGAGGAGTTAGAACATGATGGCAGCTGCGACATGCATTGTCAAAGGTAAATTTTAATCGATTTTTTTCAGCAGCAGCAGCCCAGTCATAAGTTTTTCCATCAATATAGAAATTATGGATAATATCACTTATGCCGGTTTTAGCCTTGACTGTGAAGTATTCAATAAAACTTCCATGGGGTAGGTGGCAGTCAACACACTGGGCAGCAAATCCTTGTGGGTTTTGACCACCATGCACTGAAGCCTGCCAGGCAGTTCTGAACGGAGTCATAATATGGCAGGAGACACAAAATTGATCAGTATTGGTGGTCTCGATCATAAAACCAGATGCCAATACTATTATTGCCATTAAAACAACCCCTGTAATTCCTCCAAACCACCAACCTTTTTTACTGCTGTTTGTTTTTGGACTTGACAATGAGGTCATAGTAAGCTTCCTTTCAAGATTGAACTATTCTTTTCATTTAGGAATTTAAAATATAGCAAGAAATGATGTTTCAGTGGGGTTAAAGATGTAACAGTTTTGTTACAAAAATTTCCATGAAAATGTCCAGGTCTGTTTTCTAAAAGGAAGTCCTAAAAAAGTATTTAACAAAAGTGTTTGATCCCGGAAAAGAGTCAACTTTATGCATTGAATCGATAGCCAATGCCGGGAATAGTGGTAATATATTCAGGGCTGTCTGGAATCTGCTCGATTTTTTTCCTTAATCTCTGGATATGTACATCTAAAGCCCTTGAGTTTGAATAAAGCTCAGAGTCTTGCCAAATCTGCTTTTCAATAAATTTTCGAGTAAGTGCTTTATCATTATAGGAGACAAAGAGAGTCAATATTTCAAATTCAGTTTTGGTCAATTTTATCGGGTTGTTTTTCACAGTCACCTGGCGGGTTCTGAAATTGATTTCAAGATCATTTAATGACTGCTTGTATTGGACAGAAAAGCGATCAACTCTGTTAAACAATGCTGTAATTCTGGCAGAAAGTTCCAGGAAATTAAATGGCTTTACTATGTAGTCATCAGCACCGCTTTTTAATCCCAGGACTTTGTCAGTTAAGGTGTCCCTTGCTGTCAGCATGATGATCGGAAAATCATACTCTTTTCTTAAAATTTCACAGACAGCTATGCCGTCCAGGTCCGGGAGATTTAAGTCCAGCAGCAGCAGATTAGGAGGAGTATTCCTGATAATGGTAATACCCTCCTGACCTGTAGAAGCGGTAATAACATTGTAGCCATCTATTAACAGGTTACTTTTTATGGTGTGAACTATATCCTCATCATCATCAACCAGTAAAATAGTTTTTCCGCTGGATTTAGATGTCATGATTTATCCTTTAAATCAAGTTTTGCAGGCAGCACAACATAAAAGATAGTCGGACCGCCAGGTTTGCTCACAGCTTTTATTTCACCCCTATGGGCAATAACAATGGCTTTTGAAATTGCAAGTCCCAGACCAGTTCCTTTTTTGTTGTGCTCTTTTTGATTGTGCCCGGTATGAAATTTTTCAAATATACTTTCAATATGTTCCTGATCAATACCACTGCCTTGATTTTCTATGGATATTTCAACATGGTTAATAGTTTGATTAATATTAACCTTGATTACAGAATTGTTTTCAGAAAATTTAATGGCATTGTCCAATATGTTAACAAACACCTGCTCCATACGCTCAAGGTCAATTATGGCTATAATAATGTCTTTAGAGCTTGAAAATTCAATGGATATACCCTTTTTAATTGCAATGGGGCTTAGTATTTCAATAACCTCTTTAACCAGTTGAGATATATTCTCTTTTTCAAATTCCCACTCAATTTTACCTGCCTCAAGTTTTGTAAAATCAAATAAGTCTGTTATAAGCCAGGTTAATCTGGACAGGTTTTTATCCACAATATTGATGTACTTTAAATCATCTTCATTTGCAAGTGTTCTTTCAAGATAGGTGATGCCCCCTTTGGCAGCTGTCAATGGAGTGCGGAGTTCATGGGACATGTTGGTGAGAAAATCAGATTTAAGAGTGTCGAGTTTTAAAAGGTCTTTATTGGCTTTAGCAAGTTCTTGAGTTGCTTTTGACACTCTCTCCTCAAGTTTATCACGGTTTTGAGCAAGGTTTGATGCCATTTTATTAAAGTTATTCCCAAGATGTTCAAGTTCATCGTTTGTATTGATGGCAACTCTGATGTCAAGGTTCCCAAGAGAGATCTCCCGGCTTGTGGTCTCAAGTTCTTTTAAAGGTTTTAAGACAATTTTATTAATCAAGAACAGTAGAACTCCCAAGGTCAACAGAGTAATGGCCATGCCTGCACAGGCAAGCATGAGAGCACTCTTTCTAAGAGCATCTTTGGTCTGCTTGAACGGAATAGTGATGCGAAGACCGCCAATAATATCAGAATTAATATAGGGTTCGTTAACATGGCATTTGAGGCACCCTTTTTTATTATATAAAGGAACCATGAAATCAAGGGAATCCTCATTGAATCTATATACTTCAGTAGCTTTTTCCTGTTTAAAGTATTTTAAAGTTTGTTTTTCAAAATCATCTGCCTGGTTCTCAATATTGATGGGGTTAAGGCTTGAAAGCTGGAAACTGTAGAGTTGCTCTTCCATTGAATACTCAGATAATTTTTTGGTCACCATGGAGGGTGTAAACATTTGTAATTCCCCCTTTTTAGTGTTGAGCCTGTATTCTAATTTGTTTGGCATATTACAGGCGCCTAAACTGTCAGCAGGGATAAATACTCCTCCTTTGCAATCTGTGATCCATTGTCGCAATAAGATGATATTATCCGCAACCACCCTTGCTTTTTCAATGGTATGAATTTTTGCCTGGTCAATAAGGTTTATTTCTATCCAGACAAAGATTAACCCCAATATCGGTATAATTATGATCGCAACACCAAGGATAAATTTTCTGTTAAGGGAGTGAACCATTTTGTTTTAGTATATTTTTTTAATTATGTAATGCAGCATATACCAATCATATTATATAATCAGTATCATAAGTGTTCGGTTAACAGCCAAATAAATTCAACTGTTTATACCCACTGGTGTTTATATCCACTGGTGTTTATACCCACTGGTAATTTGCTTCTTGTAACATTGGAGCTAAACAGCTGAACACCTGTCTTATAAGCTTTTTTTCAAATATAGACAAGCTAAATATATGTAATATCATGTAAGCCATAAGCTTTAGGTTGATTCACTCCTTAACTAAAGGTAAGGATGCAACTTATGTTATAGGACAATCAGATTTTGTAAGTTCTGCCGGCGTTGTTACACAGAACAGGTTGCATTTGCCAATGGGGGTTGTTGCAGACTCCAGCGGGCGTTTATGGGTTTCAGACAGAGATAATCATCGTGTATTGTATATGGGTCTATAAGACCAGGGATTTTTTCTACTATTTAAAAGATCAAGTGTCTCTTTTTTGGTAATAGTGTCAGTTGGTTTCAAAACTGTTCTCCTTTTTACCATGAAATTCGTTCAGTTTTTTCAGCCATTCAGCCTAAAGCTAACTTTAGCCTATTCTAGGTGATCTTTTCACCGGTCTTCCAACATATGAAAATAAAAAGAACGGTTAAGAGAATAGTAAAAAGTATCTGCATTGGAGGAGTGGGGAAAATATACCTGCCAGCAATAACCAACAGGATGTAAAAAAGTAATACAATCCAGCCTTGCCATGTGTTTGGCACTCCCCACCCAATTCCATACCTTTTTTTGGGGAACCATGGTTTATTTTTATTTGCTGTCATTTATTCCTCCTATAAGTCAAAATGGATGTTTCAAAACTTGTGATGTCCGTAGCATTTTTTCTTGTTGAGATTCTGTTTTGGTTTTCAAAATTTTTTATACAGCTCTTTTTATCCATGAAAATCACCTCTCTTGTATTCCATATCCAGTTTTTATGCACAATTCCTGCAAGCTTGTCAATATTTATGATTTTATGCTTGAAAAGTTTGATCCCAGGAACCTTCAAGTTTGAGTATATTTAATTTTAAAAGGTATGCTTTAAATTTGATTCATGGCATAAGCCCTCTTTTTTTTAAGAGGGGCACCGGATTGACAATGTGGCGTGGGAACCATTTTTTTTGATCTTTAACATCAAGGGCCATGGAGAGCAGTTCTGAAAAGTGAAGTGTAGGAATGGGGTTTTTAATGGAGCAGCGGATTTCAAGATTCAAGTGACACATGGAGCATGCAGTTACAAGACATTCTGCACCAGCATCCATGGCTTTGGAGATAATTTCATTTACAACATTTTGAGCTATTTCAGGTTTTGCAACAGACAAATATGTACCACAGCAGCGCATTCCATAGCCAAATGGTATAATATCAGCACCAAGTTTTGAAAGGGTTTTTTCCATTACACCGTAATAGTTTTTTTCAAATCTTAAGTTTGGCGGCATTGACAGCATGCAGCCATAATAGGGAGCTATTTTTAATTTTTTTAATTTTTCCTTTGGGTTGTCAATATAATCTTTTAAGTTAATACGATTGAAGATTTCAAAAAAGTGAATAATCTCCAGCTCCTCATCAAAGGGCTTTTCCCATTGTTTTTCATATTCCTGCTTTAGGGTCTTGTCTCCTTTAATTTTTAAATATGTGGACTTCATTCGGATAAGACAGCTGGGGCAGGCAATTAATAGAGGAATTCCCTTTGGTACAAGGGAGATATTTCTGGTGGGAAGGGCTTGGGCAATAACATGGTCTATGCTGTGGGCAGAAGATGATCCGCAACAGTTCCAGTCTTCAAGTTCGGTGAGCTCAATATTAACCCGATCACAAAATTTCAGCAGAGACATTGTATTCTCATTCCCGGAAGCTTTTAAGGAACATCCCGGGAAAAAAGAGAATTTCAGCTTTGGCGATTCAGGGTCAACTTTATTTGTTTTTGAAGATTGTTTCAATCGCTTTTTTATCCTTAACTTTTGATGGAGTTAAATCAAGCTTCCGCTTTTTCAACATACTTAGACCAAGTCCCATATCACTCAACAGATCTAATTTTTTAAGTTTATACCGCATCATAATTTCAAGTTTATGGGTTCTGCCATATTTTTTGACTGTTTTTAGAACTTCAGTATGAAAACTTAATATGTCAGGTTCTGCAATTTTGATTCCCTTTTCAATAGCCCTGTGCCGAAGACCATCCATGACAGCTGGTATGTCAATTGCCATGGGACAACAGCTGCTGCAAGTGTTACACCCGACACAGACCCAGATGGTAGAACTTTGCAGAGCTTTTTTTTCAAGACCAAATTGAATAAGGCGAATGATGGCATTGGGGGCATAATCCATACCTTCTAAAAAAGGGCAGGCATTTGTGCAGGTTTTGCAGTGAAGGCATGCACTGAAATTAATTCCAGAGCGTTTTTTTATATCATGGGACAGATCATCTTTGTTTTGGTCTAGTGTTATCATACCACCTTTCCATCTTTCCAGAATGGAGACATCTCTCTAAGTTTTTGAATGATGGGAATCAGGGCAGAAACTATTTTGTCCATCTCCTTTTTGGT
This sequence comes from uncultured Desulfobacterales bacterium, assembly GCA_964565415.1. Classification (GTDB taxonomy): domain Bacteria; phylum Desulfobacterota; class Desulfobacteria; order Desulfobacterales; family Desulfobacteraceae; genus JAIOSM01. The sequence goes on from CAZMEX010000014.1 coordinate 46,909, forward strand.
ATTGTAATGGGAGAGAGAAAATCGAATGGTGCCATGGGCTGATTTTAATGGTACCTTCATTGCCATGAGCACATGGGAAGGCTCCAATGATCCAGATGTACAGGCAGAACCTGACGAAGCACAAATTCCATCACGATCCAGCATTAAGAGGATGGATTCACCTTCCACAGCATCAAAGCCTATTGATAATGTGTTGGGAAGCCTTTGCTCAAGGTCTCCATTCACAGATGATGCCGGGATTTTTTCAAGGAGTTGCTCCTGAAGATAATCGCGGAGTTCTCTTACACTTGTGTTTATTAAAGGTAAGTTCTCCTGGGCAAGTTCACACGCCTTTCCAAGCCCGATAATGGATACACTGTTTTCTGTACCGCCTCGGCGACCTTCTTCCTGATGTCCTCCAAGTAAAAAAGGTGAAAATACAACTCCTTTTTTAATATAAAGCACTCCAACTCCTTTAGGTGCATGTATTTTATGTCCTGAAAGAGATAGCATATCCACATTGATCTTTTTAACATCAATGGGGACTTTTCCTGTTGCCTGGACTGCATCAGTATGGAATAAAATATTTTTTTCATTGGCTTTTTCGGCAATCTCTTTAATGGGGAACAAAACACCTGTTTCATTGTTTGCCCACATCAATGAGATTACGGCTGTGTTGTCAGACATGCTCTTATATAACAAATCAAGATCTAAAAGCCCTTTTTCATCCACGGAAACAAATGTAACTTCATATTCTTTTTCTTTTTGAAGGTATTGATAAAAATTTTTAATACCCGGGTGCTCAACACTGGAAGTTATAATATGTTTTTTTTTGGGGAAAGCTTTAATGGCTGAGTTAATGGCTGCATTATCGCTCTCTGTACCACAGCTTGTAAAAATGATCTCTTCAGGGTCAGCATTAATGAACTCTGCAACCCTCTGCCTTGCCTCTTTTATTTTTTTATTTACCTTATCTCCAAAAGTGTGCATGGAAGAAGGATTTCCATAAAGCTCACCCAAATAGGGGAGCATCTCTTTGATCACTTCATCGGCAACCTTTGTTGTGGCATTATTATCAGTATATATAATATCCATTTTATTATGTTTATCCTTTAGCTTGAGCCTTGACAGACTCTATTAACTCTTCAATTCTTTCAAGGCAATTTCCACAGCCACCTCCGGCTTTTAAAAAGTCTGTCACATCATCTGTGGTTTCAAGATTGTTTGTTTTTACAGCATCTATGATCTCAAGATCAGTAACTTCAAAACATTCACAAACTATCTCACCTGGTTTTTGCATAATCTGGATGCCCCTGAAGTCTGCAATGGCTTTTTTTAATGCATTCTGTCCCATTACTGAACAATGCATCTTTGCTTTGGGCAGACCTCCAAGATAATCGGAAATATCTTCATTGGTTAGTTTCCCTGCCTCATCAAGGGTCATACCCTTAACAATTTCAGTCAAAGCTGAAGAGGATGCCACGGCGCTTGCACAACCAAATGTCATAAAAGATGCATCGATAATTCTTTCGTTTTTGTTAACTTTTAAAAATACTTTTAATGCATCTCCACAACTTAATGATCCTGCCTCACCTATGGCATTAGCTCCTTCAAGCTCGCCTACATTCCTTGGATTTAGAAAATGATCTTTAACTGCATCAGTATATTCCCACATTTCTATATTCTCCTTTGCATTCTTTTTTACTTTTGCTTAAATTTAAGATACTACAGCGTGGTAGAATGTCAATGATAATCATTGATCTTTTTTTGTAATTGCTTTTCAGAAAAAAAAAGTTTAAATCTATTTCTAAACCTTATCTGTTCACCATTAACATCGTAATATCCACAATAGGTTTTTCCACAATAGATATTAAAACGGTTGTTCTTCTGTTTAATGATTGTAAGATGTCTATTCAAAAAAAGCTGTCCAATTTTATTTGACAAACAGACAATGGGTTTAAAACCTGTAACGGATTTAATAAAGGTGGATAGCACTAGTTTGTTCATTTTATTAGTCAGTTGGCATTTTCTCCCTGTTAAAAAACCTGCAAACCCGTTGTTTATAGTAATTGTTTTTCCCCTGCGCCGGACTTTTATCAGTTTACCAATTATATTTTTTTTTGTAATGGGGTGTAAGTCGATGATTAAGTTATTATCACCTTTTGTATATATCATATCATGATTAATTTTAACTATTCTATGTATCATGTTTCTGTTTTCCAGCCTGTATCCTATGATGTCACCAATGTGAAGGCGATAACTTTTCACGACAACAAGTTCGTCGCCGGGCAAAAGCGTGGGGTACATTGATGATCCAATGGCAAAAGAGAGACCAGGGGTTACTGTTTTTTCAGACATTGAGATCCATGGTGTTTTGAATTTTTTCCCAGAACCTGCCATTGAGGCTTGCCTTAAGTCTATATGATGGTATTGCTTTAATAATATCACAGGCATTGTTGAATAAAGTTGTATTTTTTTGCTTGACTGAACAGTTGCTTGATCTGTCAAACCCTCTAACCATCAGGGATGCTGCATGATATAGCTTCAGTGAGGCTTCGTGGGCAGGTATGGGTTTGACTTGGTCGTTATTGGATTGCTCAAGGAAGAAAATTGCCTTTAAAGGCAGGCAAGTATGTATGTCTCTTGGTGTGGAAAGCGTCTCTTTTGTGCATTCACTCATTGTCATATATGGATGGGCAAAATATTGATTCTTTTTTTTTACAATAAAAGCCAGATCATCTGAATGACCTTCCAAAATCGGTGTAACCCGGTTGCAGCACGTGGTTTTGCCAACACCACTATCGCCCACCAATAGTACTGATAAACCGTTGACTGCAAGCAGGCAGGAGTGAACCGGCAGACCTCCTTTGGGTAGTATTTCGTTTTGTACAGCATAGGCAAAATAAAACAGAGTACGGAACGCACCGCTGTTGTGCCATCCTAATTTTGAAGTATGTAATTGAACAAAATAGTAGAGCTCTTCACTGAAAAAAAATTGATATCTTGCATCATAAAAACTCTCTTTGACAAGTCCCTTTGATTTTATGCAATCATCAGAAGGCGGAATGTCTGTGATATTGATTTTGATAGTTTCAGGCTTGTTATTAACAGAAAACTGGAAAAGATATTCAACACTTTTTTGCAACAATTTTTGACTGTTTGAAAATATAAATTTGATTTCTGAATTAAGCAGAGATGGTTTTGCTTTATGCATTAATAATACTATGCTCCAGAGCCTGTCCAGCACCACCCGGGATTAGCACTTGTCCCGGAGTAACAATTTCCCATTGAGGCAACAACTGATCCGTTTATGCATGATTCTTGAGGATAAGTGTTTGCTGCTGAACCACTTGGAGCGCAATGGGCCTCATATTTTTCTACTTTAAAATCGTGCAGCTCCGGCTTTTCCCATTTTATTTTTGCCACTCTATCTCTTTTTTCTTTTTTCATTTTTTATCCTGTTTCTAATCTGAATTCAGGAAACAATTTTTCCATGTAAGCTTTGTTGCAAAACCAACCAGGGGAAAACAGGCTCCTTGAATTATAATAATTATTTGCCGGACAGTACCCAAAACAAGTCATTTTAAATATGCAGTTTTTACACACGCCTTTAATCTCTTTTGGGAGACTGCCCCGTATTGTATCAAGTATTTGACTGTTTTTCCAGATATCTTCCAAAGTATTTTCCGGGTTGAACATATTAATATTGCCCAAAATAAGCTCTTTAACATTTTCGCCAATACCACAAATTGAGATATTGCCATTCCAGAGTATCCCCAAAATATTTTTTATGGCACATCCGCTGCCACAGCCAGGTCCATGATTACTCAGCATATAACTTAAGGGTAGAAAAGCTGGTGGTATGCTGTATACTATCCTTATTTTATTTTTTGGCTGCAGCTCTTCAGTAATATATCGCCCGATCTCTATATATTCTTTAATTGTCAGACTCTCATTGTTTTCATAGATTGCTTTTCCTCGTTCTGTGGGCTGCACAATGTTGAACTTTACAGATTCACACCCAACATCTGTGGCAAATTTGATCATATCGTCAATATGCGCTCTATTATTTTTGACTAAACTCATGATTATCTGGGTTGGCAAGTTTTCCTTGACACAATACCTTAAACCACTGACAGCTGCATCATAGCAGCCTTTCACACCCCGAAACCACTCATGGGTTTTTCTGTCCGTACTATCAATGCTTATCGAGATAAACGGATTTTTACATTTTTTGATTTTCATTGCAAGTTGTGGTGTAATTAAGCATCCATTACTTTCAATTATTAATTGTAATTTTTTTTCGCTGATTATATCAAGCAGTTGATTAATTTGCGGGTGTAAAAAAGGCTCTCCTCCTGTCAATTTAACGCTTTGAAGACCAAGGGGCAGTGCATTGTCAATGCATGCCTGAAAAGTCTCAGTGCTTATTGCCCGGACATGATCTATTACTGTCTGATACCTTGGATTAATCCAGCAATGCCTGCATTTTAAGTTGCATTCCCGGGTCAGGTAAAAATAGAGACTTTTAAGGGGATATTTTTCTGTTATACTGTTTTTTGATACCATGGACATGCTTAGCTTTTGAAATTTTTTTGGTTGAATTTGGAATTCATATTTTAATTAATGGAGCAATAGGTCGGTTTTGTTGATGTTTTCTTATAATTTTTCTCCTGCCAAACCCTTTTCAAGCAAAGTGTCAACAAAGGCTTGTACATACTTTTTCGCATTGTCAGGTACATCATCACAATTTGTTTTAAGTCCAAGGACGATATCAGATATTGTGTTTTTACCATCAAGCTGCTTAAAGATAAATACACCAATCTGATTAGTCCCGAAGCCATCGCCGTTTTCCGGGTTGAAAAGTATTGCCCAACCGTCAAACTCTTCACGCAGAATAATTCCTAAATTGGCGACTACTGTTTTTTCTTTCACCTGTACTCCAAGAAAATTATTAATAGCACTACTCAAAATGTATCATATATTAATAATAGGATACTACCTAAATGGTTTTTTTGCAAGGCACTTTTTCATTTTTGCCATATTCTGGATATGCCAAAATTGTACATCAAAATTATGGAGGCAATCAAGCAGAAGCATAATCCATCATTTCAACAGGGGCAGAGTTATTGTAAAACTTGCTCCTTCCCCCTCTTTGCTCTGGACATTAATATCGCCATCATGTTCCTGAATAAATCCATAACACACTGAAAGCCCAAGCCCCACACCTTTTACACTCTCTGTCTTGGTCGTAAAAAAAGAATCAAATATTTTTCCAATGTGTTCTGCCTTGATTCCTGTACCGGTATCTGATACTGACACTATCAGATTTTTACCATTAATTGATGTGCCAACACCCAAAATTCCTCCATCTGGCATGGCATACATGGCATTGGAAAATAAATTGATAAACACCTGCCTCAGTTGATCTTTTGATGCAAGGATAAGTCCGGGGTTCTTTGCTAAAGAAACTTTTAGTTTTATACCATTTTCTCTCAGCCTCTTTTCATACAGCATAAGCAGCTCTTCCAGCACAATATTAATGTCAAGCTTTGTTTTATCTTCCTGGTCAGGTCTTGAAAAAGAGAGCATTTTTTTGAGCATATCAGCAAGCCGCATTGTCTCGGACAGTGACATATCCAATAGCCTTCTTCTTTTATTTGTAGGGGAAATCTCTGTTTTCATCAATTCTAAAGTATTCATAATGCCAAACAGGGGATTATTAAGCTCATGGGCAATCTGGGAAGTGAGCCTTCCCATGGCAGCAAGTTTTTCAGACTGAAGCAGGTGCTGCCGCGCTTCACCCAGTTCTCTTTCAACCTTGAGCCGCTCCTTTAAGTCCACAAAGATCGCCACAGAAGCCAGCTCCACACCTTTCTCATCATAAAGAATACTTGCAGAGAGATTCCCATCCATCAATTCACCATTATCGTTTTTAAACTTAAGCGGATATGAATTGAGTATACCCTTGCCGCCAAAATCATCACTTCTCATCATCGCCATTAATTTTTTTGCAATTTCTCTTGAATAAACCTCCTGGATGCTCATCTTGCCGACAACTTCAGATGCCTTATATCCAAAGGCATTTTCAGCACCAAGGTTCCATAGCATGATCTTCCCTTTTAAATCCATTGCCATTATGGCATTGGGAGAGCATGAGATGATTTTATTCTTAAAATCATGGGCTTCTCTTAACTGATTTTCAATATTTTTACGCTCGGTTTGGTTAACAACAATACCTTCATACCCAAGAATTTCTCCTTTAGCATCATATCGAACATTGCTGGTAAGCAGGACATCAACAATGGAACCATCTTTTTTTTTCCATTTAACTTCATAGTCCACAACACCTCCCTCTTTTTCAATGGTTTCCATGTATTGTTTGCGGTCAAAAGGCTCCAAGTACACATCCTTTGCAAGATCGAGAGATAAAAACTCTTCCTTTTTATCATATCCCAAAATTGACAACAATGCAGGGTTAACATCTAAAAAACGTCCGCGTTTACTGCTTATGTAAACTCCACATCCAGCATGTGTGAACAGCCGTTTGTAATTTTCTTCTGAAGATTTTAACCGCGCTTCCTGGGCAAGCTCATGGCTGATATCTTTATATATAGATAATTTTGATCGGGTGCCATCCCGGTTTGAAACAGGCAGGTCAACCACATTAAAGGTACGTCCAATATGCTCAATCGTGATTTCATAGGACCAGGTTTCATTGTTTTTAAAAACCTTATTATTTTTACACCAGGAGCAAGGTTCATCTGCACAATTTATAACCTGGTAGCACATTTTCCCCACACCATCATCAAATAATTCTTTCATGGATTTATTCATGTATTCTACTGAAAAATTCTCATTAGTGACGTATATCCCATCATCTAATGCGTCCAATGCATCCAGAATTCTGAACATATTTTCTTCCATGTATCTCTCCTTGGAAATATGAAATTTAAAAAAGGCTCCCCATTTAAAACACTTCTCTTCTATTGTGATAATTTATTTATCTGACAAATGCAATAACCAACAGATATAAGCTTAAAAAAATCTCCCGAGACTCTAAATAAAGGAACAACAAAATCTCATGGGAATGCTGTTTTCAGGCTTTTTCTATTAATTACCCAATTATTAGCATAATTAATTAATTTAATAGTTGACATATTGAATAAACTCCACTACTCTTGCTGATAGTTCCATAAATAAACAAATTCTAGAGGAGACAAAATGGAAAACTGGTATGCATTGCATTTAATGAGCAGACAAATACATAAAGAGCGCCAGATGGAAGCAAAAAAGCTGCGTATGGTCCGCCAAGCAAGGGAATTTGATATGGAAAACACCAGAGTTATGGCAAAAAAAAGACGTCGGAGTTTTTTGAATTTTATTGGCAGGTCCTTTGAAACTTTTGGAAGGGCACTTCAAAAAAAAGCTGGAACATGTTAATAAAAGATAATCAACTATTGATCAAATTCAGAGGCTCAAATATGGCGGGAATAAACTTGATTAACATTCCAAAGACAGCAAGATTCACCATAAACGTGGAAATTGTCAGGAATATACTCAATTCATTGAGCCTGCTTGCAGCCAGTAATAAATATGATAATATAAATCAATTTATTACCAAGGTTTATACAAAGCTTGACAGAAAAACAATCAGGGACAATGAAATAATCATGCATGGGCTTCACTATGCAGCATCTCCGGAGAAAGATTTTCCAGATTTTCAGGCATATATTGATGATCTAAAGGCTAAAGACCCTTATCTCTTACAGAGAAAATTGTTTCACGCCTATGATCGAGTCTCCAGCTATAAAGTCAATATTATTTCAGACAGATCTGTTACAATTACTGAAGCTGACCAAAAAAGGATACTTTCAAAAAAAGAGTACTATTTAGAGTATTTAAGCAGATGTTTTACCGAGGAGAACCTTGACTATTCAATAGAAGGAGAAGCATACAACTATTTGATAAATCCTGATAAAATGAAGAATTTCTTTGTCTCTCATTTCCAATACATGTGGGACAATTATTTAAAAAATGAATTTGAAAAAAACGCACCCACACTTGTAAACGCAGTAAATGAGTTTAATAAGATCAATTTTGCACGACTTGGTGTCTTTGAAATAGTACAAAAAATTACAGGTCATGACATTGAAGCTGAATGGTCTGAAAAAGAGTGGGAACTTGGATGGATTAAAAATTCAAAAAAGGTTGTTTTTGTTCCCTCGATCCACATGGGGCCATACATTGGAAGGTCATTAAAAAGTGATGCTATCTATATATTTTTTACCCCAAGAACAACAGAAGCAATAAGTTTTTCTTCACCTGATTTAACAAGAACAGATATAAGTGTTAGGCTGAATACCCTGTCTGATGATACAAGACTGAAAATACTCAAAATAGTTGGCATGGAACATGAGTTATCATCAAAACAGATAATGGACAGATTAGAGCTGTGCCAGTCTGCAGCATCAAGGCATTTACAGCAATTGAGTGCCACAGGATACTTAAGTGAGCGCAGACAAAACAGTGCTAAAATCTACTCTTTAAATACCAGGTTTATCACCAAAACCTTTGACGCTGTTTCTGACTATCTGCTGAAAAACTGATACCTCAATATTTTATTCCTGCTGCTTTGGCAAACTCGGCACTGTGGGAATGGCAGGGAGTAACGCCATACACCATGGAGCAAGAAGGGCATACCGACTCCATAAATTCCATTTGAAAACTGCTGTCACAATTTGTACATTTAATCTCAAGGGCAGATGGAAGCGGGCTTTTATTAAAACCCATCCTTCTGATTTTATCTACAATCTCTTTTCCTGATTCATGTTCACCGGAACATCCGTCATGCATGATTGACTCCTCCTAAGTTTATATTTTTTTAACTATAACAGGAGATATCATTGATTACATTGACCTGGATCAAGAAAAGTTATTTTTTTCTGTTAGAAATCGATTTAACAAGCACTAATCTAAAAATAGATTATGTATCACAAATAAAAGATAATTTGCTTCAGAATCAATGATATACTTCGATATGTATTTATGGCATAGTAAAAACAGGTTCAAGTCTTTAACCTTTTATGGGGAATAAAATGCTTCCTATACACATTGTTGGCCATGCAGGTTGTGGTAAAACAACATTGATAGTTGATCTTATCAAGGCATTAATAAAAAAAAACATCAAAGTTGGAACCTTAAAACATAGTGCCCACATCCATGAACTGGACAAGCCAGGCAAAGACTCCTTTGCCCATAGAACAGCCGGAGCAGCACCGGTTACCATGGTCACAGAACAAATGAGTGCCATATATCTTCCAAGAAATGCAGATACAGCTCCTGAAAAATTACTTGAAACCTATTATTCAGGCGTAGATATTGTCCTGATTGAGGGATGGATCAGCGGCCCTTTTCAAAAGATAGAGCTCTTCAGAAAAAGCATAGGAAAGCCTCCTCTTTTCCCGAGGATAAAAAATGTCAAAGCCATTGTTTCAGATGATTCTGTTAAGAGCTCTGACATACCGATCTTTTCGAGATCAAATCTTGATCTTGTGGTCAACTTTATATTATCCATGAAATAAAAAATTTATTGGGATTTTGTTTCTTTGCCTCGCATGATCTCCATCATCTGCTTCATTCTTTCTGTTTTTTGCTTCTGGGTTTGAGCAGGATCAAATTCGATCTTTTCCATCATCCCCTGGGTCATCATATAAAAAAAGTAAGCCTTTTTTGAAATTTTATTCTCCCAATGCCCGGTCATCTTAGCCATGGAAATTCCAAAAGAAAACATGATAATAAAAATCAAACCAACACCGATACTCCCCAGGGAAAACCTGCTTTTAAAAAATGAGAACTTAAGGGCCTCTTTTTCCGGGCATACATTCACGCATCGTAAACATGCACTGCATTCAAGAGAATGATAGCTCTTTGACTGCCTGATTTTGATCAACCCGGGACAAGCTTTTTCACATTGCCCACAATCTGAACATTCAGATGAGTTATGGTTTATTCTGCCCATACTCAATAAACTCAACATCCCCAAAAGTGCTCCATAGGGGCACAGGTAACGACACCAGAAATTTGGAATAACAACAGATAAAATAATTAATCCAAGGATTACAAGAAAAGCAGTCATTGAGATTTGAGTAAAAAACTTAAGCATTTTTATATCTGCCAGAATATTATATGGACTGTTAATAAATCTTTCAATGGAATCTGCTGGCATCTTAAAAAAGATGGTCCAAATAAAAAATAAAAGAAGAAGATACTTGATACTCCGCAATACCTTGTCTGGTAATGCCCCAAGCTTGAACCCGGATTTAAATATAAGATAATGAATTTTTAATAAATGTTCAGACAATAATCCAAAAGGGCAGACCCACGAACAGAAACCTTTTCTGGCAACCAAAGCAGTAGCACAAATAATGAGAAAAATAATAAACCCTGAAGGGTGGATTCCATTTATGATCCCGGTGAGGGCAAAATATTTTAAACTCACAAGAGCACTGATGGGTAAAAACATCTCAACACCGGGCGGGCGGTCTGTCACAGGAAGTATCCCCTTTGCCAGCTGATCTGCAAACTCTGCAAACCTGAACCCAATATAACAGACAATGATAAAAAATAGAAATTGTACCACTCTTCTGACAAGTTGAGAACCATTTTGCCCATTGGTTTTCTTTAAAAGCCCCAAATCATATCTCCTTTAAATTGTGATATAAATACAGATTCGACTCTAATACAATCGCTTAATACAATTCCTTGATTCAGGTCAAGAAATTGTTTTAAGATTTCTATACAATCAACTGAATAGTTGCTATAAGGAATCTTAGCCAAGTAAAAAATATATTTAATGTATGAGGATAATCCATGCTGCATCTTAACTTTTACTAAATTATTTTATGATAATTTTACTATTTGCCAATGTATCTCTTATGAAAGTGAATCTCTGTTTTTGTTGATATTATGTGAGGTTAGGTTGTCAATGGGAAAATTGATAACCTGAGTGGGTCAATTTGGGATACTGTTTGACATATGAGAAATTTACTCCACGATATATCAGAAGTTGAAAACACTATTTAAATTTTAAAGTTTTTTGGAATTCATTAATCATGCAAGTTATTCACAACTTTTGGATTTCTTAGAAAATGGAGATTTTCAGATGAAGTCATAAGTGCATTTTGAACTTTACTCAGAGAGCAATTATACGATTAGTTTTCAGTCAACTTAAGTATTATAAAATTTAATCGTTTACATCCACTTTATTCATTGATATGAATAATCTGTTCGGTTTTTCATGCTTCACTAACTGGATATCATTACAATAATTAGGATTAGCAGATCTGTATAATATCTTGTTCGCATAAAAATTGTAATTTGGTAGTTTTCTGTTATAATACACTGATATATAA
>CAZMEX010000015.1:0-56945 GCA_964565415.1 uncultured Desulfobacterales bacterium
TTTTAAAACGCGTATTTTGATTTTCACGGTCAGAGTAGTATTATAATTTGATGTAATCAAATTTAAGGTTTAAACAATGCAGAAAATCAGCAGGAGAAATTTTATCAAAAAGTCTGTGTATACTGGCAGCTCCATGGTGGCAAGTCAGATTATGGGTCTAGGAAAAACTTTTGCTGCCAGTGAAAAATTCAATATCAATGTTGGATATCTTCCCATTACAGACCACTTGATATTGCCAATATCCCATGCTCTGGACAATAAAAATTTTCACTATATAAATGTGCATCCATATTTATGCAAATCATGGGATGAAATACTGGCTAAACTTGACATGGGCGTATTTGATGCTGCGTTTATGCTGGCACCTCTTGCCATGCATAAGGTGAAGAGTGCGGCTCCCATGAAATGCCTGTTGTTTGGTCACACAAATGGCAGTGTTATTGCTGCAAAAAAAACAATTACTGATTTTAGAGGACTTGATGGAAAAAGCGTTGGGATCCCGCATTCAAAATCAACCCACAGAGTGCTATTATACAAATATTTTAAAGACAAAGGTGTGCTGGATAAAATAAAAATAAGACTTGTTAAGGTACCTCCACCGCTTATAATTAAGAATCTGAAATTAGGAGTACTTGATGCCTATGCCGTTGCAGAACCGTGGGGGGTACGGGGTGTTACAGAGGGGGTTACCAATATTTTAGAGTTTTCAAAAAATATTATTCCTGACCATGCATGCTGTATAGTTATGGTGAAAAATCGAGTTGTTGAAAAACATCCAGCTGCTTTATCAGAGTGGGTTAAAAGCCTTAACAATGCAGGCAGAATTATCCATGATGACCCTGAACAGGCAGGATTGATTCAAAAACCATATATGCATTTAAGCCCGGCCGATGTTATCAAGGTAATAAATGATGATGTTATTTCCTATAGAAATCTCTATCCCGATGAAAAAAAACTTGAAGTCATAAGTGAACTTGCCTTTGAATGCGGCATTTTAGCAGAACAGTGTGATTGCAAACAATTTATTAACAATAGTTTTGTTTAAACCATGATCAGAAAAACAATATTTAAAACTATTCTTATGGGGCTGCTTTTAATTTCCCTGCTGCCTCTTTTTGTCATCTCCCTGATAAACTATCAGCACACCCATAAATTTCTGATTGAAAATGCTGAAGAAAAACTGATGCTGGTGGCAGACGCAAAGACCAACCAGATCCAATCCTTTTTTCAAGGCAGCCTGTCTGCACTCCTTGTACAGGCACGTTTAAAAAGCACAACTGTATTATTAAAAAAGTTGCGGCTTGCATTTGAGGCAAATGGATTAAACTCATTAGGACATGATGATCCTCAATGGACTAATATTATAGAACATTATGAAGAGGATATCGGTTTTTTCTTAAGTTCCCATAATTTTTACGATTATATAATTATAGATTTTGAAGGAAACATACTTTTTACAGACAGGCAAGATAGTGATCTTGGTAAAAATGTATTTAAAGGAAGAGTTGCAAATTCACTATTTGCAAAGGCATGCCAAAAGGCATATAAAAATGAGTTGCCAATCTTTTCAGGCTATGAAAATTATACACCCTATGGAAATCTGCCTGCGGGATTCCTTGTTACATTAATTTTTGATGAAAATGGCAAAAAAGCAGGCGTGGCAGGTGTAAGTTTCAAACCCTCTGCAATCGATAGAATTATTCAGTCCAATGTTGGATTAGGGCATCAGGATGAAGTCTCTCTGATTGATGAAAACCTATTGTTGATAGCCTCCTCACGAAAAATTAATAAATCTATACTGTTTACCCCTGTGCCTTCTGAACAAGCCTTACTTTGGCAAAAAGATCATATGGCACATACATCTCCCCTTATTAACCAGGAGCAGTCACTTATTTATACCAACCGTAATGGAACCAGGGTAATGGGGTTGTATAAAAATATAGATTTTGCAGGCTCAAGCATGGCTGTTGTTACTGAGCTTTCCGTGGCAGAAGCTTTGAAAAATGAAAACAGACAGAAAAACACTGCTATTTTCACCCTGTCCATTACGATTTTGTTTGTTATTTTCCTGGCAATAAAAATTGCAGGGCATATAACCCGTCCTATTATAAAGCTTTCAGCTATCACAAAAAAAATTGCTGCGGGTGATCTTGATCAAAAAATAGATATTGATTCTGACAATGAAATAGGAGAACTTGCAAATGATTTTAACCGGATGATTGCAATCAGGAAACAGGCTGATAAATCATTAATTGAAAGCAGGAAAAAGATCCAGGAAGAGAGCGATAATTTTAATAATGTTTTTCATAATAATTATAATGCAGTCTCTATCATTGATGGCAATAAGTTCATTGACTGCAATGATGCCCTTGTGAAAATGTTAAACGCCAAAGATAAAAACATGATACTGAATATACATCCTTCGGAGTTATCGCCGGAAAAACAGCCCGATGGAAGATCCTCCTTTGAAAAAGCAAACCATATGATAGAAAAAGCCTTTGAGACAGGGTTTAGTAATTTTGAATGGATGCATAAAAAAATCACAGGAGAAGAATTTCCAGTTGATGTATCTTTAACAAAAATTAATTTTAAAGGGCAACCTGTATTGCATTGTCTCTGGAAAGATCTTTCCAAAGAAAAAGCAATGATTGAAAGTCTTTATAAAGCAAAAAGAGATGCCGAAGCAGGGGCTAAAGCAAAATCAGAATTTTTAGCAAATATGAGCCATGAAATTCGTACACCAATGAATGGTGTTGTTGGTATGGGCGCTTTGCTGCTGGATACTGAGCTCAACGAAGAGCAGCGTGATTATTTAAAAAATATCAATACCAGTGCCGAGGCTCTGCTTGATATAATTAATGCTATTCTTGATTTTTCAAAAATAGAAGCTGGTAAATTTGATCTTGAGATTATTGAGTTTGATTTGCGAACAACCATTGAAAACATTACAGACACCCTGGCAATTGCTGCCGGCGAAAAAACATTGGAATTGGCATGTCTTATTCAGCATGATGTTCCAACGGCGCTCAGGGGAGACCCTGGAAGACTCAGGCAGATCATAATGAATATAGCAGGCAATGCCATGAAATTTACTACAACCGGAGAGGTTTCCATCCATGTCCTGCTCGAAAAAGAGGAAAAAAGAGAGGTCAAGATTCGCTTTGAGGTGGTGGACACAGGCATTGGGATCTCCAGAAAAAATATTGAAAAACTGTTTGAGTCCTTTTCCCAGGCTGATACCTCCACAACACGCAAGTATGGTGGTACAGGGCTCGGGTTAACCATTTCCAAAAGCCTTGTCCAAATGATGAAAGGAGAAATCGGGGTCCTAAGCAAAGAGAACAAAGGTTCTACTTTCTGGTTTACAGCTGTTTTTGAAAAACAGAAAAAAATTAAAGAAAAAATTATTTTTAAAGATATAGCAGGTAAACATATTCTTATTGTGGATGATGTTAAAATAAATCGCAGGGTTTTAAAAGAGCAGTTAAAACCAGTGGGTTGTTATGTTGAAACTGCAATGGATGGGTCCGGGGCAATTGAAAAACTCCATGCTGCTTTTGAACAGGGGAACCCCTTTGATATTGCAATACTTGATATGCAGATGCCAAAAATGGATGGCGAAACCCTGGGAAAAACAATAAAAGAGTCAAAAAAAATCAAAAATACAATATTGATTATGCTGACATCAATAGGTACAAGGGGTGATGCCGCCCGAATAAAAAAATCAGGCTTTGCAGGTTACCTTAATAAACCTGTTAAACAAGCCCGGCTCTTTGACTGCCTTCGCATGGCTTTAGGTAGCAACACATTGGATACAGGTTCAACAAATAGAGATGAAATTATGCCTGATATGATTACAAAACATACTATTGCAGAAAACAGGCAGGACAAACTTTTTATACTTCTTGTTGAAGACAATAAAATCAATCAAAAAGTTGCCACGGCAATTCTTAAAAAGATGAATCACAGCATAGTAGTTGCAAATAACGGCAAAGAAGGTGTTGAAGCATTTAAAAAAAATAGATATGATCTTATTTTAATGGATATTCAAATGCCTGTAATGGATGGACTGTCTGCCACAGCAGAGATCAGGCAGATAGAAAAAGAAAAAGGAAGCCAGCCTATTCCCATTATTGCTCTTACTGCCCACGCCATGAAAGGTGACAGGGAAAAATACCTTGCAGCTGGCATGGATGACTACATGACAAAACCTGTTAAGAAAGAAATTTTTATTAAAATATTTACCTCTGTTATGGGTTGAAGTCTGCCCCTGATTTTCAAAATTGACAAAATTGTTTAGCTGCTATATAAAGACTGTATGGATAGAATGGATAAGCATGAACAGAAAATTTTAACAGATTTTTTGGAACGTTTTGATACCTTGTTTCACAGAATTGTAAATAAGATGAATAAACTTGAAAAAAAACCCCGGCATTTTGGCACTGCCCACCTGCTTTACGGCTCTGAGATCCACACAATTGAAGCAATTGGAAAAAATCCCGGCATAAGTGTAACTGAACTTGCTCATATCCAGGGAGTTACAAAAGGTGCTGTATCTCAAATCATACAAAAACTTGAAAAAAAAAAGCTGATAATCAGGATGAAGAATATGAATTCTGACAAACAGGTGTTTTTAAAACTTTCCGATCTTGGAGATGTTGCTTTTAAAGCACACGATGCTTTTCATGCCAGGGTTTTCCCAGTACTTGTCAAGGCTATTAAACAGACAGACACAAAAACCCTTGATAAAATGGAAGTGGTGCTTGGGGCAATTGATGATTTTTGTGACAAAGCAATTGAACAGGCGTAAAATTGCACATGCACTACTGTTCATCCGGTAATTGTTTTTTTCTGCTGCTCTTTTTTCTTTAAATCTTTTTCTACAAATATAGTTGAACCTGAGAAAGGATCGTTTAAAGTATAATACATCAAGCTTGAATATGTTGAGGGAGTAGGAGTAAAAATTTGTACCTGGCGCGGGTTTATTTGAAGCTCTTTTTTAGTAAAATTTTTAAGCTGTCTCATATCCTTTATGGTGCAACCCGGGTGGGCAGCAATCAGGTAATAGGTTAAAAACTGTTTTTTTCCGATTTTCTTTGTGATTTTATCAAAACTTTTCTTAAAATCAACAATTGTTGAAATATTTGATTTGCCCATAAGATTTAATATGTTTTGCTCACTGTGCTCCGGTGCAAGTTTCATTTGACCTGAGACATGATCTTTTATAATTGCCAAAAGATATCTGTATCCATATTTCTTGTCATCCAAAATTAAATCATGCCTGACCCCGGAACCTGTGAATACTTTTTTTACACCTCTAATTTTTTTTAATTTTGCAAGAAGGTTTATCAAGGCAGAGTGATCCGGGTTTAAACTTTTGCAGACATTGGGGAAAAGGCATCTTTTATCTTTACATATACCTTTTTTTAGTTTTTTTTTACATTCAAATCCATACATATTTGCTGTTGGTCCGCCAACATCAAGGATTACTCCTTTAAAGTCCTTTAAATTTGAGATTGTGACGGCTTCGTCTAAAATGGACTGTTCACTGCGCCAGGTTACAGTGGAGCCTTCATGGATACCAATTGCACAAAAATTGCACTGACCATAACAGCCCCTGTGGGCACTTATTGAAAATTTAATTGTTAAAAGAGCTCTTACCTCCCCCTCTTTTTTATAAAAGGGGTGTACATCTCTTCTAAAGTCAAGATTATAAACAGCATCCAGCTCTTTTGTCAAAAGAGGTCTTTGCACACGGTTTAATACAAGATATCTGGTGCCATGTTTTTGAATGAGCCCTTTAGCTGTTATGGGATCATTGTTATTATAAAAAGTATGAAAACTGTCTGTAAATTTCTTTTTATCAGCTGAAACCTCTTCAAAAGAAGGCATTTCAATATAGCCTGGCACACCTGTTTTTGAAATATACCCCATGCCTTTTATATTTGTAACATCAAGATTGTTTTTTAGATGGTATGCAAGATCAACAATGGTTTTCTCTCCCATACCAAATACAAGAAAATCTGCCTTTGCATCAAAAAGAATTGACCGCCTTATCTTGTTTGACCAGAAATCATAATGGCTTATGCGGCGAAGGCTTGCTTCAATACCACCTAACACAATGGGGACACTTGATTTAAAATATCTTTTTACAAGGTTTGTATAGGCAATAACAGCTCGATCCGGGCGGTTGTTGTTTATACCGCCGGGAGTATAATCATCTTTTTTCCTTCGCTTTTTTAAAGCAGTATAATTTGCAACCATGGAATCAATGGCACCGCCGGAAATTCCCCAGAAAAGAGAGGGTTTGCCAAGCCTTGTGATGTCTTTATCAGATTTGGTATCGGGCTGGGCAATAATACCAACCCTATAACCTTTATCTAAAAGAACCTGTCCTATTACAGCTATGCCCATAAATGGAGAATCTATATATGTATCCCCGGTAACAAGGATAATATCAAGCTTGCTCCATCCAAGCT
Source organism: uncultured Desulfobacterales bacterium (assembly GCA_964565415.1). GTDB lineage: Bacteria > Desulfobacterota > Desulfobacteria > Desulfobacterales > Desulfobacteraceae > JAIOSM01. Next base: position 6,480 of record CAZMEX010000015.1, read on the forward strand.
TCTTTAATTCAGATTTTGTTGTGGGAAGAAACATGGGGTATATTAAAGCATGGAATAGGGGTCAACATCAACTATTGTGCTCACATGCTTTTCTGATTTTACCTGTTTTTGTGAAATAAGGTTTCTTACAAGTTTGTTTAAAGTATTAATATTTATGCCTTTTATCAGGATTTGCCATCGAAAGCGTGTGGATATTTTTGGGATGCCTGCCTCTATGGGACCCAAAATCTGAACACTGTTTTTTAGTTTGTCATCCTTTTCAAGCATCCCTTTTAACAATTTTCCAAGCACTAAAGCATGTTTTTTTACCCTGGCAGGATCAACTCCTGAGATTTTAAGTTGAATTATCTTTGCAAAGGGTGGATACAACAATGCTTTTCTAAAAGGAATTTCGCTTTGGTAAAACTCAATAAAGTCCTGATTTTTTGATGCCTGAATGGCAAAATGGTCTGCATTATATGTTTGCATGATCACCTTGCCTTTTTGCTCTGCTCTTCCTGCTCTTCCTGCAACCTGGGCAAGTAGCTGAAACGTTCTTTCCGATGCCCGAAAATCAGGAAAATTAAGGGAAAGATCAGCGCAGACTATACCAACCAGTGTAATAAAAGGAAAATCATGTCCCTTGGCAAGCATTTGTGTTCCCACAATAATATCAATACTTCTGTTTTTAATTTTTTTTAAAAGTGCAATGAGCTGCCCTTTTTTTGATGTTGTATCCTGGTCGATTCTTGCAACCCTTGCATCGGGAAATAGGGTTAAAAGCATGGATTCGATCTTTTCAGTACCAAACCCCAGGGGTTTTATTTTGGATGATTTGCAGTCAGGGCATTTGATTTTTGTTGAGGTTGAATACCCGCAAAGATGGCATCTGTATTCATTCAGCCCCTTGTGAAAAGTCATTGTAAGCTCACAAAATTTGCATTTTATGGCTTCACCGCAGGATTCACATACAGGATAGGTTGAAAAGCCTCTCCTATTTAAAAAAATCAATGCCTGTTCATCTCTGTTAAGGCATTTTCTTATCTCTTTGGAAAGTATGGGTGAAATCAGTCGCTGAAATGGTGTAAACTCTTTATGCTTTTTTAAATCAACAAGTGTTATTTTAGGCAAAGGGTGTTTGTTAACTCGTTTTTCAAGTTTAAGCTCTTCAAATTTTTTTGTAAAAACATTGTGAAATGATTGTATTGACGGGGTTGCAGAGCCCAATATTACAGGGATATCATTCATCTGGGCCCTTACAACAGACAAATCCCTTGCATTATATCTTAAGGTGCTCTCCTGTTTGTATGAAGTATCATGCTCCTCATCAACAATAATTAGCCCAATTTTTTTAAGAGGTGCAAAAAGAGACGAGCGCGCACCTATAACCACCTTGACCTTGTCTAACATTATCAAGCGCCATTGTTCAAGTTTTTCAGAGTTTGAAAGAGCACTGTGGAGTACTGCAATTTTATTGCCGAACCGCGCCCTGAACCTTCTTTCAGTCTGGGAAATCAACGAGATTTCCGGTACAAGCACTAGAGCTGTTTTATTTAACTCCAATGTTTTTGTAACAAGGCGCAGATAAACCTCAGTTTTACCACTTCCGGTTACACCGCTTAAAAGATATCTTTTAAAACCTTTATCCATATTAACAATTACACTGTTTACAACCCTGGCTTGCTCATTTGTAAGCTCAGGAGGTGTGTCCGGGTCTACCACATCTCCTAAAGGGTCTTGAAACACCTGTTTTTCAATGATCTTCAAATAACCTGCTTCTTTTAAAGGTTTTATAAGAGTTGGTGCTGTTGGTACCTGTTTTCGCAAGCTGGTAATAGAAATCTCCTTCTCTTTTTTCACAATTTCAAGTATCTGTTTTCTTTTTTTTGAAAGTATAATTGTTTTTAAAGGGAAGTTTGATAAAAGAATAAATTTTTCCTTTTTAAGCCTGGCTGTATCCTTTTTAAGTTTATAAGTTTTTAAAAGCAGGTCTGACTTTATCATTTTTCTGATAAGGTTATTAATGCCAGGGTTCTGGCTTTTTTTTGCAAGGATTTTTAAAGAGAGTGTTCCTCTGTTTTCATTGATAAGATCAATGGTTTCAGATTCGCCTGGTGTAAGTTTGTTTTTTGTATACTTATCCTTCCCGTTTTCAGTTATTGACACCATGGATACATCTTGCTGATTTAGTCCTGTAGGAAGAGCTGTTTTAATAACTTCGCCAATGGGATGGATATAATAATTACTGATCCATTGAAAAAATGGGACCATGGATTTTGGGAAAAGAGGTATATCATCTAAAATATCAAATATCAATTTTGCCTTAAACTGTTTTGGTTTTAAAGCAGACCTTAAAATATAACCTGTAACCCTTCTTTTGCCAAAGGGAACAAGCACACGAACTCCTGGAGAAGCTATTTCAACAAGTCTTTCTGGAATTTTATATGTAAATGTATTGTAAACAGGCAGCAATACGGCAACTTCTATATATTTATTTTTTTGAATCATCTTATCTCTTTTTTCATAAAATCAGAATAATTTCAATTAAACTCTATTCCCCTTGACTATTATTTCTATTTTTACTAAATTTTTAAGAATCAATCAAAATATATTAAATTTTAGTAAGGGGAAAATATGACAGTCAATGTAGAAAATCATCCGCTGATAAAGCATAAACTAGGACTCATGAGAAAAGATAATATCAGCACTAAAGATTTCAGGGATCTCTCTTCTGAAGTGGCAAGACTTTTAACCTATGAGGCTACAAAGGATTTAGACACTGAAAAAAAAACAATAGATGGCTGGGCAGGCAAAGTTGAAGTAGAAAACATAAAGGGTAAAAAAATCACAATTGTCCCCATCTTAAGGGCAGGCCTGGGTATGATGGATGGAGTGCTTGATCTTATCCCTTCTGCTAAAGTGAGTGTTGTAGGCTTTTATAGAAATGAAGAGACACTTAAGCCTGTTGAATATTATATAAAAATGGCAAATGCAATGGATGAGAGAATTGCTCTGATTTTAGATCCCATGCTTGCAACCGGAGGCACTCTGATTGCAACCATAGATGCATTAAAAAAATCTGGGTGTAAAACTATTAAGGGGCTTTTCCTTGTTGCAGCACCCGAAGGGATTAAAGCCCTTGAAGAGAAACATCCCGATGTTGATATTTATGTAGCATCAGTGGATGAGAAGCTAAATGACATCGGTTATATTCTTCCAGGGTTGGGAGATGCAGGGGATAAAATATTTGGAACAAAATAATTATTTTAACTGAATTGAGCTCAACCATATTTAACTAAACTATACTGAGCTTAACTATACTGAGCTTAACTAAACCAATTTAACTAAACTTATAATACGGGAAAAATTATGAACAACTCTACTCAAACATCTACAACTTACAACTTCAGGATCAAGGATTGTTTTCTGGGCGCCCAGATGCTCTTTGTGGCTTTTGGTGCACTTGTTCTTGTTCCACTTCTTACAGGGCTTGACCCCAATGTTGCACTGTTTACAGCAGGCGTTGGAACCATTATCTTTCAGATTATCACCAAAGGGAAAGTACCGATATTTTTAGCTTCCTCTTTTGCATTTCTTCCACCAATTATGTATGGAGTTAAAACCTGGGGCATACCCCAAACCATGTGCGGCCTGACTGCAGCCGGTGTTGTTTATATAGTCTTAAGCTTTCTTGTAAGATGGCAGGGAAGCGATATTATTAAAAAAATCCTTCCCCCTGTTGTTACAGGTCCTGTGATCATGGTCATTGGTCTTGTTTTAGCTCCGGTTGCCGTAAACATGGCAATGGGTAAAGCAGGGGATGGCTCCATTGTACTTTTTCCTGAAAAAACCGCCCTTGTAATCGGACTTTGTGCTCTTTTAACAACAGTGCTTGTATCGATATTAGGCAAGGGAATTATGAAATTTATACCAATACTTTGCGGGATAGTTGTGGGGTACATCCTTGCCCTTATCTATGGAATAGTTGATTTTTCAACAGTAGCAAAAGCACCCTGGTTTGCATGGCCAAATTTTGTTACGCCTGAATGGAACTTTAAAGCTATCCTTTATATTGTTCCCATTGCAATAGCACCTGCCATTGAACATTTTGGTGATGTTGTTGCCATAGGTGGAGTAACAGGAAAAGATTACCTTAAAGATCCCGGGATTCAAAACACAATGCTGGGAGATGGCATTGCAACTTCTTTTGCATCCATGCTCGGAGGTCCACCCAACACAACGTATTCAGAAGTTACAGGCGCGGTTGCCTTAACCAAGGTTTTTAACCCTGCTATTATGACATGGGCTGCAATAACTGCTGTTCTTCTAGCCTTTGTAGGCAAACTAGGTGCACTGCTCCAGACAATCCCGTCTCCTGTAATGGGCGGAATAATGCTTCTTCTTTTTGGTGCAATAATGGTGATCGGTTTAAATACACTTGTACAATCAAAAGAAGACCTTATGGAGGCGCGGAACCTTACAATAGTTGCTCTTATACTTATATTCGGAATAGGCGGCATGAGTTTTTCAGCCGGCGAATTCACCCTGCAGGGTATTGGTCTTGCAGGGGTTTTAGGCGTTTTAATGAATATTTTTTTACCGGGTAAGAAAAAAGAGGACGCGTCATAAAAAAACAATTCTATGGAACCCATGCCTGACATACCAACAATTGCAGCACTTGCGTACAGATATGGAACCATAAAAAAAAATGAATTTGAACTTGTAAACAAGCTTGCTTGTGAAAGACCGGGCAAATCCCTGATTAGTGACATCCTCATTAATCAGGGATTTGCCACCAAGTATCAAATTGGTTTATTAACAATTATTCAGAATTTTCATGTAATTCAAAAACAGGGAATCGAGTTTGGAAGGATAGCTGTTGAACAAGGGATTGCAACTGAACAGGATATTGAAAAAGCTCTTATAGTTCAAAAAAATGCATTTAAAAAAACAAAGCTTAAAAAATTAATTGGAGATATTCTTGTTAAAGCAGATGTTATTACTCTCCTTCAGCGGGACCAAATTCTTAAGGCTCAAAAACAGATTGAAAAAAGATCTTCCCTGCTCATAAAAAGCGAGGAGGACTCAGCTCTTTCAGAATATGAGCAGGAATTTTTAAAAGTTAAAGATTTAGATAAAGAGTTTGCCAAAAGAGTTATCAATAAAAACTATGCCACAATTAATGAAATAAAACTTGCAAAGCAGGTACAAAAAAAAGAGTTTCAAAAAAAAAATAGAATAATGCTTCTTGGAGATATTTTAGTAAAACAGGGCGTGATTTCCAAAGATCAAAAAAATCTGATTCAAACTGAACAGGCAGATACACCTTTTATGTCACAAATTTTTCTTGCAGTATCAGAAGATCGCATGGAGGCGCTTTGCCAGGTTGCCAAAGATAAGAAAAATAATTTTAAAATCACCCTGGATGAAATCAAATCAAAACTTATACAAGAGAAAATAGAATATGGTATTTTTTCTGATTCACTTATTCAGTGCTATATTGATAAAGAGTATACTATTTTTCCGGTTGCAAGGGGTTCTTTTCCCGCGGAGTACAATGACCAGGCTGTCAAATATTTTTTTAAAAGAAATACCCTGGAAAGAGAAGAGATAAAAAAAGGCAGTCCCCTTGCAGAACAAGTAATTTCAGGGATTGGCCTCATGGGAAAAGATATATTTGCAAAACCCATTGAGAGAGACAAGCTCCAAAATATACCTGTCTCTTTAATCAGATGCGGATATGGCACAAGGCTTTCCCAGGACAATAAAAAAGCCTTTGCAAAAAAAACAGGCGTACCCTCTGTTTCAATTAAAAACAGGCTCTATATTCATCCAGTTCTCAATGTTCTTGAGGATGCTGATTTACGATATGGCAGGTTGGATAAGTATGCTGATTTAAATATTTCTGGGACTTTGAGCGATGCATATCCTGTAACCTCGGGCAACTTAAAGGCAAATGAAATTCGGGGAACAAATATTACAGCCCAGGGGGATATAAAGGTTAACTTTGGTATCACAGGGGCAAAAATACGCTGCCAGGGAAATATTCAGGCAAAGTATATTAAAAATTCAACCATAGAGGCTTTTGGGAATGTCACGATCCAACATGAAATAATAGATTCTACAATAGTAATAAGTGGTAAATTTACTGGGAAGAATGCCCGGGTTATTGCTTCTGATATCTCAGCAAAAAATTCAATTGTAATTGGAGCATCTGGAAGCAGGGTGACAGAGCCTTGCACTCTAGCGGCAGGCAGAGATGATCATATTTTACTTGAAATTCAAAGAGTTGATGCCGGGATTGACAAGGTCACAAAAACTATAGATGAATTAAGAGAACAAAGAGAACAGGATATTAAAAAAAGCGAGGGTTTATTTACAACCATGGTTCAGCTTAAACTTTTCCATGATAAGAGTGAAAAAAATAAAAATAAAATTGAAAAGCTGATTGTTGAAAAAAAAGAGAGGGACCAGGACAGGAAAAAAACTAAAGTTCTACTTAATAAATTAAAAAATAAGATGAAAACAAGCATAAACTCTCTAAAAGCTTTAAACTCGGATAAAAAAAAGATTGAACTCAGGCAGGAAAAAATTGAAAAAGCAATTAAAAAACTTGAACCCCAGGTTGAACAAAGTGTTGCAGAGCTTGAAAGAGACAGGTCAATGCTTTTAAACTGGGCATCTAACAGCCTTGGTAAACCTGCAATCACCATAAATACAAAGGCTGCTAAAACTACTATTTTCAAAGGAGTTTTTTCAAAAAAAATATTAAAAAAAGATTTTAGAAAAATAGTAGTAAAAGAGAGCAAGAGTGCTGATGGGAAAAATCATTATAACCTTAAAATATTTAAAGGTTAATATGAAATAATATGCCTTCTTTGGCAAGAACATTGACCCGGCAGCACTAAAGCAGATGGATGATGCCATGGGTTGCCAATATCTGCAAAACAGAGGAGCAGGAGCATCCATTGCAAGCCATTACAGCAAGCTTGCAAAAAGAATTCAACACAATCTTCCAAAAAGCTTGCACAATCTTGCACAGCTTGATATGGACAAAGAAGAGGGGGTCAAAGGCAATGAACTCTCACTTAATTTGACTGCTCATGGGGCTGGCAGAAAAATGAGCAGGAATGCTGATAAAAATCTTATTAACTTTAATTTTAAAAAGCGGAGGCAAGTATGGGGATTTTAAGAATCAATACTAAAGAGAAAAAATTCAATTTTGAAGAACCTTCTAAGGACCTTGCAGGATTGGGCGGCAGAGCTCTTACATCAAAGATGGTGTTGGACGAAGTCCCTGCAACGTGTCATGCTTTATCTAAATTTAACAAATTGATATTTGCTCCGGGGCTTCTTTCAGGCTCTCCTGCTGCAAGTTCAGGAAGACTTTCCGCAGGTTCAAAATCACCTTTGACAGGTGGAATTAAAGAATCAAATTCAGGTGGGCTTGTGGCACAAAAGCTTGCAAGACTCGGCATTGGTGCAATAGTACTTGAAGATAAGCCTGAAGAGGATGGATACAGCTTAATTGTGGTAAAAAAAGATTCTGTTGAGATTCTGTCTGCCGAGGAATATGCTGGCAAAGGCACCTATGAAGTAATGGAATCGTTATGGGAAAAATATGGCAAGAATACCGGTGTTCTCTGTATTGGTCAGGCAGGGGAACAGTGTCTTAAAGCTGCAAGCATACAACAGGCAGATATGAGCGGAAGACCTGGACGTGCCTTGGGGCGTGGCGGACTTGGAGCTGTTATGGGCTCTAAAAAAATAAAAGCAATTGTTATTGATGACTCTGATGCTTCCAGGCTTGAAATGAAAGATAAACAAGCCTTTAAAACAGCTAACAAACGGTGGGTTCAAATGCTCAAAGAACACCCTGTTTCAGGAGAAGGGCTTCCGGCATTTGGTACGGCTGTACTTGTAAATGTTGTAAATGAAGCAGGGGGATTTCCCACAAAAAATTTTAGAGAAGGCAGGTTTGAACATGCAAGTGAAATAAGTGGTGAAAAAATTGCTGAGGTGATAGAAGCAAGAGGCGGTGTCACAACAGAGGGCTGCCATCCAGGCTGTACCATGAAATGCTCCAATGTATACAACGATAAAGATGGTAAAGTTCTCACCACAGGCTTTGAATATGAAACAATCTGGGCAATGGGTGCCCATACACTGATTAAAGATATTGATGATATTGCCATGCTGGACAGATTATGCGACGATTTTGGTCTTGATACCATAGAGACCGGTGTTGCCATTGGTATTGCCATGGAAGGCGGTATGCTTGAGTGGGGAGATGGCAAGGCTGCCATTGATCTTTTGCAAAAGGTTGGTCAAAAAACCTATGAAGGTAAAATACTTGGCAATGGTGCAAAATTCATGGGAGACACCTTGGGTGTTGACAGGATTCCCGTTGCAAAAAATCAGTCTCTTCCTGCCTATGATCCAAGAGTAATAAAAGGTGTTGGAGTAACATATGCAACATCTCCCATGGGTGGTGATCACACTGCTGGATATGCCGTTACTGCAAACATCCTTGGAGTTGGCGGAAATATTGATGGTTTGAAAAAAGAAGGTAATGTTGAGCTTTCCCAGGGACTTCAGATTGCAACAGCTGCCATTGATGCTGCCGGTCTTTGTGTATTTGTTGCCTTTGCAGTTCTTGACAATGAAGATGGTGTCCAAACCATTTGTGATATGCTCAATGCACAATATGGTCTCTCTTTAACTCCTGACGATGTTGTAGCCCTTGGTAAATCAATACTTAAAAATGAAGTTGAATTTAACAGAAAAGCAGGTCTTACAAAAATAGATGACCAGCTGCCTGAAATGTTTGAAGAAAAACTGCCACCCCATAACGCGACATGGGGTTTTACCATTGACGAGCTTCAACAAACCATGAACTTTTAAAGCAGATCAGTTAAAGATTTTATTTAATCAAAAGCGGTGTACATTTTATAATTCAGTACACCGCTTTTTTGTTGAAATTTGTGCCAATATCAAGTTATGATTTGTTGACACCGATAATATTAAAAGGTATAAATAGAGTATACATCCAATACATTAATGGAGGTGGCTATGTCAGTTCAAGGTTTAGGAAGTCCTGTCTCAGCTATAAAAGCTTTTGGAACAAAGATGGCTTCTATTTCCAATAATATCGCAAACAGCCAGTCTGTGGGATACAAAAAAAGTCGTGTCCTTATGACGGAACAGGGTAATAACCAGGGAGTCAAGGTTAACATAACCAGAATAGACACTCCCGGCACCTTATCACTTTCAGGAGAGGAACTTTCCAATGTTGACCTGGCCGAGGAGTTTTCTTCCATGATTATTACCCAGACAGGTTTTGCAGCAAATGTTAAGATGGCACGGGCAGTTGATGAAATGACTGGCACCCTAATCGATATTGCTGAATAAATGGTTTTTTTAACTTCGATAATTATTGTAAGTATTTTATACTTTATGCAGGCAAGTGGTCTCATTTTTGTCACCATTGTTGCACTGGTTGCTGAAGTTATGAATATCAGCATGACCCACATATTAACAAAATCTGTTGAAAAAAAACTTACAAAAAAATTTACAAAGATAAATGATAAATATAAAGCTAAGCTTGAACAGATGAAAAAACGAATTGTGATTCTCGAAGGTCAGCGTGAAGATGATACAAACGCCTTGTATGATGCAAGAGAAAAAAACAAGACATATGAAGCCCAAATTGGAGAGTATGAGACATTAAACACAGAGCTTAGAAAAACTGTAAAAGATCAAAAAATTACTATTAACAAGCTTGAAGATCTTCCCAGGGGTTCGGATGCAGAGGATGAGCTTGATTAATTAATTGCGCTTGATTTTAATCTGTACGATTTTCCCATCTTTATTCAAATAGGCTGTGCCACTACCAAGGGTGGTATCAGAGGAAGCGCTTATAATTTTTATCTCCTCTTCATAGAAAATTTCCGAAGAAAATTTCTTTTTTTTAGATTTGGTTTTCTGTCTCTTTTCTGCTGGTGCTTTCTGTTGATTCTCAACCAGAGGCTTTAAAGGTTTTTTAATGATTTTTCTATTTGATTTTTCAGCATTTTTATATCTTGCAGCATTTCGTGAGGATATCAGCCTGCCAACCCCGTCAAAATCATCATCATTTTCATTACTACAGGCAGTAAATAATATAAATATGCAACCGATAACTGCATATAAATATATTTGTTTTATATGCATTGTACTTCCTTATCTGGTTTAGGCTTCCTCAACTTTAAATCTTCTGTTGAGTCTCATGGTAGTAAAAAGACCATATACATCTTTGACTACATTAATAACTATAAGATTCCTGTCAGCCTGGCTCAAAGTATTGTGTGCGGCAATGATAACTCCAATGCCAACTGAGTCAACCATTTCAACCCCTGTCAAATCAATGTAGAAATCTTCTTTAGAGTCGTTAATTGCTGTGAGAAGCTCATTTTTAAAATCTTCAGCCATGGTAGCAACAATATCTATACCGGGTTTGATAGTGGCTGTATTCCCATCTTTAACAATTTCACTCATTTTTTTCTCCTCTAAGGTGTCAATAAACTATATTATAAAAAAGGTATCATTAAAAAAAGAGCTTAGCAAGTGCTATATTCCTAAAATTATTGCTTGCTTGATTAAATATCATTTTAATATAAACTTACGATTAATTCAATAAGTTTAACAAAAATCTTGAAAAAAAGAGAAAAATCAAGTATAAGAATTCTTCCGGCTGGATAAGGCTGGGGTGACTTTAATTATTCTGATTGGTCGCCGCGTAATAGAAGAGCATGAACCTCGTCAGGTCCGGAAGGAAGCAGCGATAAGTGCTTTTTTCTATGTCGTGGATTGATCCCGGTCATGCAATACTGCAAGCCCCCTCCTCCAGCCGGAATTTTTATTAAAACTTTCTTTTTTTCTTTTCAAATCCATGGTTTATATCTTGACATGCTCCTAATTGGTCTTATTTTTCACCACATAATAGAAGTTATTTTGTTCAGACATAGAAAAACTTAGGAGAAAAGTTTGTGGTAAAAGACAAGAAAAAAATGAAAAAAGAGTCACCCAAAAAAGAGAAAAAAGAAAAAAAGACTGTAAAAAATAAAGATCAAGAGCTTGGGACACATGAGCTTAAGGCTCTAGTCAAAGCTGAAAAAGACCGTTCTTTAAGACTTTCTGCTGAACTTGAAAATTATAAAAAACGATCAATTAAAGAGACACAGGATTTTAAAAAATTTGCCAATGAAACTTTATTGAAACAATTGCTCCTGGTTGTTGACAATCTTGAACGTGCAATTGATACATCTGAAGAAAATAAAGAGAATAAAAGCCTTCTTGATGGTGTGAAAATGACCCATAAAGAGATGGTTAAAATTTTTGAAAACTTTGAAGTAAAACCTTTAAAAGCTGAAGGTGAGCTGTTTGATCCCAATTTTCATCAGGCTGTTACCCAGGAGGAATCTGATACATGCCCTGAGAACACGGTGACAAAAGAACTCCAGAAAGGTTATACTCTTCACAGCAGGCTTTTAAGACCATCCATGGTGATAGTTTCCAAAAAAAAGGCTCGAGAAACAAAACAAGAATAATTAATTAATAAAAATTTCAATATATCTTTAAGGGGGCATTATGAGTAAAATAATAGGAATTGATCTTGGGACAACCAATTCATGTGTTTCAGTAATGGAAGCAGGCGGCGAGGCAAAGATCATAACAAATGCAGAAGGCGGGCGTACTACACCGTCTGTTATTGCAGTCACTGATAGTGGTGACCGCCTTGTTGGGCAGACAGCAAAAAGACAGGCAATTACAAATCCTGAAAGCACAGTGTTTGGTGTAAAACGATTAATAGGAAGAAAGTTTGATTCGAAAATTATTCAGGATGATATTAAGGTGCTGCCATATGCAATTGAGAAGGCATCCAATGGTGATACCAGAATTAATCTCAAGGGAAAACAGCACAGCCCTGCGGAAATATCATCTTTTATTCTGGCTAACATTAAAAAAACTGCTGAGGATTATCTTGGTGAAGAGGTGAAAGAAGCTGTAGTTACGGTTCCTGCTTATTTTAATGACAGTCAGCGCCAGGCCACAAAAGATGCCGGCAAAATTGCAGGTCTGGATGTAAAAAGAATAATAAACGAACCCACTGCCGCAGCCCTTGCCTATGGGTTAGATAAAAAAGGTGAGGAGAAAATCGCAGTTTTTGACCTGGGTGGTGGTACTTTTGATGTATCAATCCTTGAAATAGGTGATGGAGTCTTTGAAGTTAAATCTACAAATGGTGATACCCATCTTGGTGGCGAAGACTTTGATTTAAGAATCATTGAATATATTGCCGATGAATTTAAAAAAGATCAGGGCATTGACATTAAAACTGATAAGATGGCCCTTCAACGCTTAAAAGAAGCTGCTGAAAAAGCTAAAATGGAGCTTTCCAACTCTGTGGAAACAAGTATTAATCTTCCATTTATTACAGCTGACTCTTCAGGACCAAAACATCTTGACATTAAACTTACAAGGGCAAAACTTGAATCATTGGTCGGTGATCTGCTTGATAATCTTGTCAAACCTTGTACTATAGCCATGAAAGAGGCTGGTTTATCCAAAGGTGAAATGAATGAGGTTGTTCTGGTTGGCGGTATGACCCGTATGCCTGCTGTGCAGGAGAGAGTAGAACAAATTTTTGGTAAAAAGCCCCATAAAGGTGTGAACCCTGACGAAGTTGTTGCCATGGGCGCTGCCATCCAGGCAGGTGTGTTACAGGGCGATGTCAATGATGTACTTTTGCTCGATGTAACCCCTCTATCTCTTGGAATTGAGACCTTGGGCGGAGTAATGACAAGATTGATTGATAAAAACACAACAATTCCAACTAAAAAGAGCCAGACCTTTTCAACTGCTGCTGACAATCAGCCTGCAGTATCAATTCATGTGCTCCAGGGCGAAAGAGAGATGGCAAACGGCAATAAAACCCTTGGTCAGTTTGAACTGTCAGAAATTCCTCCTGCTCCCAGGGGTGTACCCCAGATTGAAGTCTCCTTTGACATTGATGCCAATGGTATTGTTCATGTTTCAGCTAAAGATCAGGCAACAGGCAAAGAGCAGTCCATCCGTATTACTGCTGCAAGCGGTCTTTCCGATGAAGACATTGATAAAATGGTAAAAGATGCTGAGCTTCATGCAGAAGAGGACAAGGCAAAAAAAGAGCTTGTAAATGCAAGAAACACTGCTGATGCCATGGTATCTCAAACTGAAAAGACTTTAAAAGAGCATGGTGATAAGGTTGATGATGAGACAAAGAAAAAAATTGAAGATGGCATTGAGGCTCTGAAACAGGTTAAAGATACAGATGATAAAGATGCCATAAAACAAAAAACCGATGCCCTTGCAGAAGCTTCCCATAAACTTGCTGAAGTTATGTATCAACAAGCCTCCCAGGAGGGAGCTACCGGAGCTGATGCAGCTGGAAGTACTGACCAGGCAGGGTCAGCAAAACAGGATGAAGATGTTGTGGATGCTGATTTTGAAGAAGTAGATAAAGACAAGTAGATAAATAACTCTTTAGAATTTAAAATCTATTGAATATAATCCCACTGTGTTCTATATTTGCGCAGTGGGATTTTTTTTGTTTAATTTAGGTTAATTTAATGATTATTACTGAAATACTTGCAAGAAACCATCGGTTGTATAAAGAAAAAACTGCTTTGATTGAAAGGTCACCTGCCTTAGGCACAAGACGTTCCATAACATGGAAAGATTTCCATAAAGAGTCTAACAAATTTGCCAACGGCTTGCTGAAACTTGGTGTTAAAAAAGGAGACAGAGTGGTTCATCTAATGATGAACTGCCTTGAATGGCTTCCAGCGTATTTTGGAATCTTAACAACAGGAGCATGGGCAGTACCTTTAAATTTCCGGTTTGAACCTGAAAAAATTTTCCTCTGTACAAAGGTTTCTCAGCCAAAAGTTTTTATCTTTGGTGAAGAGTTCCTGGAAAAAATTGCTAGCATAAAAGAATCCCTTGATAAACTGATCCCTGCTGTTGAAACATGGATATATGTGGGAGATTCTAAAAATTGTCCTGAATTCGCATTTAACTATTTTGATTTTATTGATAATCTGTCTGACCTGGAACCTGAAAATATTGATATTAAAATAGAAGATGATGCAGCTCTCTATTTTACTTCTGGAACAACAGGAGTTCCTAAAGCTGTTTTGCTCACCCACAGAAACCTCGAGCATGCTTGTTATGTGGAGAACAACCATCACAAACAGACCCACGACGATATTTTTCTTTTAATTCCTCCTCTGTATCACACCGGAGCAAAAATGCACTGGTTTGGAAGTTTTATTGTGGGGGGAAAATGTGTAATGCTGAAAGGCATACAGCCAGAGTGGATTTTAGAGGCAATCTCAGAAGAAGAAGTATCAATAGCCTGGATGCTTGTTCCATGGATCCATGACCTTTTGATTGCCATTGAAACCAGAAAAATTGAACTCTCAGATTATAAGCTTGACCAATGGCGGTTAATGCATGCCGGAGCTCAGCCTGTGCCCCCTGCCTTAATTAAAGAGTGGAAAACTATTTTTCCAAAACACTCCTATGATACAAACTATGGACTTACAGAAGCTACAGGTCCAGGCTGTATTCACCTTGGGCTTGAGAACAGTGACAATGTCGGTCCCATTGGAGTTCCCGGATTTGACTGGGAGTGTCAGGTGGTGGATAAACAAGGAGACATGCTGCCAAGAGGTGAAACCGGTGAACTTATTGTTAAGGGCCCCGGTGTAATGAAGGAGTATTATAAAAATCAGGAAGAGACAAAAAAAGTATTAAAAAACGGCTGGCTCTTTACCGGCGATATGGCGCGTTATGACCGGAAAGGCTTTATATGGCTTGTTGACAGGCTAAAAGATTTGATTATTTATGGGGGCGAAAATATTTTCCCCAATGAGATAGAAAATTTTTTTATGGAAAATAAAAAAATTAAAGACATTGCAGTAATTGGCATTCCAGATAAACGCTTGGGAGAAGTTCCTGCTGCAATTATTGAGGTCAAATCTGATCACGAGTTAACAAAACAGGAGATAATGGAGTTTGGTAAAAATCTTCCTAAATATAAGAGACCAAAAAAGATATTTTTTGATAAAATTCCAAGAAACCCCACCGGGAAAATAGAAAAACCAAAACTGAGAAGGTTATATGCAAAAGATGAAAGAAAAGATATTTCTAAACTTTTTGAATAAAATCCCTATTATGATTATTTTATGCTCTGTCTTTGTATCTTCAGCAATGGCTCAAGATAAAAGTTCAGCAGACCTGGATCAACTATTGGATGGTCTTGAAAAAAGGTATTCTAAAAACGAATTCATGGCAGATTTTTCTCAAGTTTCCAAGCTTAAAGTTCTTGAAATTGACGAAACAGCCTCTGGAAAAGCAATGTTCAGCCATCCTGGTAAAATGAAATGGGAGTATCTACAGCCCCAGCAGCATCAAATCATCACAAATGGTAAATCATTATGGATTTACAGACCAGATCAAAATCAGGTCTTACTGGGAAATGCACAAAACTTTTTCAAACAAGGTTCTGGTGGCGCATTTTTATCTGACATTGCCATTGTCCGGAAAAAATATAATATAAGTATTAAAGAGAGTAGTAAAGAGACGTTTACACTGAGCCTTATTCCTCAAACAAAAACTCCGGAAATCCAGTCAATTTTAATGATTGTTTCAAAAGAAAACTATAATATCCAAAAAATTATCACTTCAAATATATATGAAGATACCATAGAAATTACATTTCATAAAATAGAGTTTAAAGATATTGACGACTCTGTTTTCAACTTTAATATACCTGAAAATACTAACGTGATACAAATGGAAAATTAACTCGGTTGATTGAGGAAAAAACAGATGGAAAATAAAATAAAAAAATGGATTCGAGAAAAAAATGGTATTATTCTTGCCCACAATTATCAGCCACCTGAAATTCAGGATATTGCCGACCTTTGTGGAGATTCTTTAGAGCTCAGTATAAAAGCTTCAAAAACCAATGCTGAATTTATTATTTTTTGCGGTGTTAAATTTATGGCGGAAACAGCTTATATCCTCTCTCCTGAGAAAAAAGTTCTTTTGCCGGCTAAAAATGCCGGCTGCCCCATGGCTGATATGGTTACCCCGGAAGCCTTAAAAAAGAGAAAACAACAGCTTGGTGGCATACCTGTTGTAACCTATGTTAATTCCACTGCTTCAGTAAAAGCTCTCTCTGATATCTGCTGCACCTCGGCAAATGTTATTGATGTTATAAATTCCATTGACTCAAACGAAATTCTTATGACTCCGGATAAAAACCTTGCCCAATATGCTGCCTCTAAAACAGATAAAAAAATACACCTGTGGGAAGGGTATTGTCCCTACCATGATACTTTGACAAAAAAAGATGTATTAAAGGCAAAAAAGGCGCACCCAGAGGCTCTATTTATAGCTCATCCCGAATGCCCGCCTGAAGTTCTTGAACTCGCGGACAGTGTGGAAAGCACATCGGGAATGATAAGATTTGCAAAGGATTCTGATCATAACTCATTTATAATCGGCACAGAGCTAGGACATCTATACCCCTTGTCTAAAGCCTGCCCTGATAAACAATTTTTTCCAACATCTGAAAAAATGTTTTGTCTGGATATGAAACAGATAACCCTTGAGCATATTATCAATTGCCTTGAAAATCCATCTTCTTTTGAAATAAATGTACCTGAAAATATAAGAAAAGATGCCTTTACAGCAGTAAAGCGCATGATTGATTTAAATAAATAGCAGATAAGCATCTATATAAGCTATTTTTTTCTGACTAAAATATTTTCCAGCACAAGATATTCAAGATCACACTTGAAAAACATATTTAGTGCATCGGTTGGTGTACAGACAACAGGCTCACCACGGCGGTTAAGAGAGGTGTTTAGCACAACTCCGTTTCCAGTAAGTTTTTCAACCTCTAAAATAAGTTCATAGTACTTTGGATTTGTTTGCCTTGAGACAACCTGGGCACGTGCTGTTCCATCTTTGTGCACAACTTCCGGGATTCTGGATTTCCACTGTTCAGCAACTTCAAAGGTGTAGGTCATGTACGGTGCTGGATGGTTTGTCTGTAACAGTTCTTCAGCCAGGGTATCAAGTATGCTTGGGCAAAACGGGCGCCATCGTTCCCTGTATTTGATTTGCTGATTAATTTTATCAGAAATCCCTTTGATATTGGGGCAACCCAGAATACTTCTGCAACCAAGGGCTCTTGGACCAAATTCCATACGTCCTTGAAACCAGGCAACTGGATTGCCTTTTGCAAGTATCTCAGCTGTTTGCTTTGAAGGATTATCCAGGATTTCAAATTTAAGCTTTTCAGACCTTTTTTTTATGGCTTCAACACATTGTTCATGGGTGAATTTTGGACCAAGAAACAGATGATCCATTTTTTCAACAAAAACCCCCGTGAGAGATGCTGCATAGGAAGCTGCGCCAATGGCGGTTCCTGCATCACTGCCAGCGGGTTGTGCAAAAAGTTCTTTAACATAATCCAATGCAATAATCCGCTGATTGAGCTTTACATTGAGGGCACCACCCCCGGCAAAGCATAGCTTTCCTGTCTGTTTCAGAATATCTCCCAGATAGTGATCAATAAGACCTAAGGAAACTTTTTCAAACAGATGCTGCATGGCTGCTGCATAATCCACGTAGGGGTCATCAATATCATCTCCAATACGCCTGGGTCCCAGCCATTCAATGAGTTTAGGGCTGAAATAATACCCCTTACCATCTTCATCCTTAAAACGTCTTAATCCCACAGTGTTGACAAGTTTTGTGTTTACTGTAAACTCTTTTTCAGTATAATCAATAAACTTGGAAAAATCATATTTTTCAGGATCACCATAGGGAGCCATGCCCATAACTTTATATTCGCCATCCAACATTTCAAACCCAAGGTATTGAGTAAATGCTCCATACATACCACCAAGGGAGTCAGGGTCATAAAACTCTTTAATTTTATGAATTTTACCATTTTCTCCATATCCAAAAAAAGTTGTTGCGTACTCTCCTTTGCCATCAATACCAAGTATGGCACATTTTTCCTTAAAGCCGCTAAGATGATATGCTGAACTGGCATGGGCAAGGTGATGTTCAACAGGAACAAATTTGATTTTATCCCATGGTATGCCTAATTTTCTTAATAAGGTCTGGACTTTTTTTACATTTCGTCGATAATGGCGATTTCCGTTAAACAGAGCATCCAAAGCTCTGTCAGGTGCATACCAGTATCTTTTTGCAAAATGCCATCTTCCTTTAGAGGCAAGGCTGACCTTAGCAAAGGGAAATGCTACAATATCAATTTGGTCCGGGTTGATACCAGCATATTCAAGACAAAATGCTGCTGATTTTTCAGGCATTTGATTTTTTGCATGCTTATCTCTTATGAATCGTTCTTCCTCTGCTGCTGCAACAAGTTTTTCACCAATATATAATGCTGCGGAAGGGTCATGGGTCAAGGCACCGGAAAGCCCGAGTATTATTTTCTCCATATCAATTATAATCCCTTTTGTTCAAGGTTAAGATTTTTATTTTCAAGTTTTAAAAAAAGCTCACAATAGCTGTTATTTTTATACTCTTTAGTATATTCAACAATAAAAAAAGCTTTTAAGCAAAAAATAGAGAGGTATTGTTCCATAAAGAGAATAGGACGGAAAAGTTTTATCCCCTTTTGTTTTGCCCCATGTGCATTGCGCCACGAAATTCGGGCAGAAGATTGAAAAACAGTTTTGTTATTATAGAATTTTACCATATATAATGTTCTGTTAATATTGATTTTAACGATGGTATAAGTTTTGCCTGCTTTAATTATTTCTCCTTTTTGAATAAAAAAGTCAGGGTTTTCAATGAACAGTGATACACCCGCTCCAAATGCTTTTCTATCACAACTAAATCTTATACCTCTCTCTTTTTTAAAAACAAATTCCGAACACTCCCTGAAAATTTTTCTTAGATATTTTTTTTGTCTTTTTATCCTTTTTTGTTGAATCCTTGGGTATATTTGTGAAAAAAGCTGTGGATAAGATGGTAAGCCCCTGCATTGCATATAATATTCCAGGGATTTTTCTGTAAGAATATCAAATTTTTGATAAAACTGACTAAAAAACAGAACCAGGTTCTCAAAACTCTCTTTTTCAGGCAGAGGCTGCCCCATTTTTGATGTATCCACTGAATCTCCATCAATGGTAAAAATTTTGTTTTTTGAAAAAAGAAAATTTCCAAGGTGCAGATCATCCTGTTTCAGACCTGCACTATGCAAAGCAGCAATCTCATGGATAATTTTTTTTTGAAAACCAGCATAATCTGACTCTTGTTCAATGCTTTCCCAAACAGACATCATATCAGATGAATCAGATATCTCTTCTATTCCAATTGCTCTAATTTCACTATTTTCCACCTTGCCATGAAAAATAATCTTTGGAGTGGTAACACCTGAAGATACCAAAGCTTTTATGCCGTTTAATTCACTTTGAAAATATCGCCTGGCCTTGGGGCATTTTAAAAAAAATTTTATTACAACCTGCTTTTCTCCCCATGTGCCAGAACACACTATACGCTTGTTTGGGGCAATTCTGAGTGCTTTTTCAGCTGTAACTTGAAACAAGCTTTCTTTAGATTTTATGGTTACAGAAAAAGGAAGATCTATTTGTCTGCCTTTAATGATAAATGGGGGTTTGGTTTGGGTATCTTCCATTATTGTTTTTAAAATAATATAGTATAAAAATTTTCAACTAATGCTTTTGGGCTATCATAAGACCGGGGCACTGTTTTTGTCAACAGGCAGCCTGAATATGTTTTTAATTTCAAAATTGACAACAGCTGTTTTTTATGTCACATTCTGCAATCTATAAAAAGGGGGAATTTTGGCTTTGACTTTGAAAAAATTCCACGGAGATCGATTCCTTGGAATACTTTATGTGATTATTTCCGGCACATCATTTGGAGTCATGCCAATTTTTGCCAATCTGGCATATGAAACAGGTGCAACCCCCACAACTATTCTTTTTCTAAGATTCACAATAGCCTCTTTTTTAATGCTATCCTGGCTTTTTTTTAAAAAAACAAAATATAGTTTCCCCAAAGGGAAAACCTTTTTTATTCTTGTTTTAATGGGATGCCTTGGATATGGTGGTCAATCCTTCTGTTACTTTAAAGCCCTGACTTTCCTGCCATCTGGCACTGTTGCCATTCTTTTATATTTGTATCCTGCACTGGTAACAGGGCTGTCTCTACTGTTTTTAAATCAAAAAATTACCAGGTATGAGTTGTTTGCTCTGGTACTGGCATTAATGGGCACTGTTTGTGTGGTGGGATTTACAGCGGGTGGTGACCTGGCAGGCTATATTCTTGGCACCCTGGCACCATTTATCTATGCAACTTATATTATAGTTGGAACAAAAGTATTAAAAAAAACTGATGCGTTTATTGTTTCTACTGTTGTTATTACATCTGCTGCAGTATTATATTCTGGAGTAATAGCATTTCAGGGAGCTTTGTTCCCAACAAACCTTGTTGGATGGACTGCAGCTGTTACAATTGCAATTGTATCTACAATAATCGCAATTTTCTTCTTTTTTGCAGGAATAAAAAAGATTGGTCCTGTTCATGCATCTATGCTTTCAACTGTTGAGCCGGTTGTTACAGTGATTCTTGCATGGCTTTTTTTAGGAGAACAACTTGGTGTATATAAAATCGCAGGTGGCATCATGGTTTTAATGGCAGGTGTGCTTTTAGCAAAAAAACAACCTTGAAAAAATTTTATCTGTAAATTACAGAAAGATTTTTCCGCACTGGAATAGAATGAAGTTTATAAACCGGATATCCTATCATTATGCTTCCAAATACCTTGTAGCCTTCTGGAAGGTCAAGATGGTTTTCAAGTGGTGCATAGTAGTTGGCAGCCTTTGTAAAAAAGCCTGCCCAGCATGTCCCAAGTTTATTGGCATGGGCAAACAATTCAAGGTAGGCAAGTGCAGTGCCGGCTTCAGCACCACTCCAGAAATAATTATCTTTACAAAGGCAGATAATTAAATGGGGTGCTTTTCTTAAAATAAGATCTTCTTTTTTATCCCACTGTTCTACAATCTCTTTTGAAATATTGTTTTCTTTGATCCATTCAATAGTCAACCGAGACAGTTCCTGGACATCCTCTTTTGATTCAATAACAAGCCATTGAAGCTTTTGCTTATTGCTTGCAGTCGGTATCCATCTTGTGATGGATAGAATTCTTTCAATTTCAGAGCGGGGGATTGGTTTGTCCTGAAATGTACGGCAGGAACGCCGAGTTTTGAGAAATTGTTCACCCTGCACCTCGGAAACAGCAGCTCTTTTATCAAACCTGCAAGGTTCTTCTCTGTTTTTAACAATTGTTATGGCATTGGTGGGACAAATACTTGCACAATGCCCGCAATTAATACAAAATTGCCTGTACTCTTTAAGCAGTTTCATCTGGTTATTTTCATCCCGGTTTAACATGAATCCATAGGGACAGACCATTGAGCACAAATTTATTTTTTTACAATTGCATTTGTCATGATCAAAAAATATTTCCAACTATTACCTCCAGATATGATTTTTTTAAGTGCTCAACAATAAAATATGTAAAAGCCTTTGTCAAATATTTATGTAAGACTCTTGCACAACTGTTTGACTTTTTGACTTATATGCACAATAATCACTCTTGGTTATGTTTAGTATAGGGTTTAAGTAAAGTAATACCAGATTAAGTGTCTGATATTACTCTTAAAAACAGTACTTTTTTATGGGAGGTACAAGATGAAATTAAAGATAGTTGTTTTTGTTATGATATTGGCAATATGTGGGTTATGTTTCAATACATGTTTTGCAGATAGTGACTTGCAGGTTGAAATATCAAACATGGATGCAAAGGTCAGTTTCCAGGAAATTGATAAAGATACAATACTGGTCTCTGCTCTTAATTCTGACGGTGATCCTGTCACAGGGCTAATGCCGGATGATTTTATTGTACAAAGAGGTCTTAAAAAAGCTAAAATCACAGCGGCTGAGGTTCTTGAAACCCGGGAAGATGTCAGTATGAATATTGTTCTTATTATTGACAACTCCTTTTCCATGAAACAGCGCAAGGCCATACAGCCTCTTTTGTCTGCTCTGGACGAGTTTTTGAAGATTCTCAGACCCTTTGATACTGTGGATGTTGTAACGTTTAATAAAAAAAAGAAGTTTGACGTGGATGGTCACAATCTGCGCATTGATACTTTTCAATCAAACAGCAAGATTGAATTAAAAAATTTTTTCCAACAAAAATTTGAGGAAAAATTATCTGACCAAACTTTTTTGTATGAAGGTATACTGGCGGGTCTGCATTTGATTTCACAAATGCCTGAAAATAGTAATAAATTTTTAGTGACTTTCAGTGATGGTGAAGATTTAAACAGCGCAATAAAAACAGATGTTCTAGATATTAAAGCAAAAGGGTTAAAAAATTTCAACGCATATACCATTGATTTTATGCCATCTGAGGAGGGAAATGAATATTTAAAGACCTTTTCTGAAGCAAATGGAGGAAATGTCTGGAAAGCTACTTCTGCAAACAATTTGCTCCCCATCTTTAAAAAGGTTTCCACAACTTTACTCCATCGTTATGTGGTTGACTATCAATTTTTAAATCCACCGGGAGGAAGTTTGAGTTTAGGTGTGAAAGAGATAACTATTGATGCTTTAACTACCCTTGACGGCAGACCAATACCCTATTATGTTTTTTTTGATACAGGCAAGAGTACAATTAATTCAAAATATCACCTTTTTGCTGAAAACAATCAGACTAGATCCTTTAATGAAAAAGGATTCAGTAATGTGATGGATAAATACTTTTCTGTATTAAATCTCACAGGGAAAACACTTTTACAAAATCCCACTGCAAGCATCAGGATAATTGGTTGCAATTCAGATCAAGGTGTTGAAAAAAGTAATCTGAAACTCTCTCAAAATAGAGCGGATGCTGTTATGTCATATCTCCATGATATTTGGAAAATAGATAACAGTAGAATGCATGCTGCTTCAAGAGAGCTTCCTGAAATTTCTGCTTCAGCAGATATACAGGGCAGCCGATCAGAAAATCAAAGGGTTGAGATTGTCTTTGACCAGGAAGAGTTACAAAAAATTGCTGAAAACAGTTTCACATCTGGTAACAACAATACTAACAATCTGGTAGTTTTGCCACACATTACATCGGAGTATGGTATTGCTGAATGGGAGCTTGCCATTAAAAGCAAGAATGAAGTCATTAAAAATTTAAAAGGCAAGGAAGCCCCTTTAACCCAATATTCAATTGCTGTTAATGAGATGGATATAAACAATCTTTCAGACATAAGATATCTTGAAGCTGCTATTAAAGTAACTGATATAAATGGTGATACATTTGAAACAACTTCAGAAAAATGCCTTATAAATGTATCAAGCACAGCTGTGATACATCAATTTATTACAGGTACAAAGGGCTCTATATCTGTCAAGCCAGACTCCTTGACCATTGAAGAGGTTACAATAATTGACAGCTCTCCTCTGCTGAATTATGTTTTTTTCAACAATGGTGAGAGTAAAATCCCCATACGTTACAAATTATTACAAAGCCAGGTAGAGGCAAAAGCATTTGATGAAAAAAAATTGCAGAACACCATGGCAAAATATCAAAATGTATTAAACATTATAGGCAAACGGTTTTTAGAAAACCCAAGTGCGAGCATTGAACTTGTGGGCTGTATCAGCAATAGGGGAAAAGAGAAAAACAGAGTTGCGCTCTCCCAGGCCCGGGCAGAAGAAGTACGCGCTTATTTGAGATATATATGGGGTATTAATCCCGACCGCATAAAAGTAACAGCCCGGAAATTACCAGCTGTACCTAGTACTAACAGTGTTGAAAAAGGCAGGGTTGAAAATCAGCGTGTGGAAATTTATTCTGATTCTCCAGAAATCCTTGACTCTATTAAAAGCACATACTCTTTTGCAATGGCTAATTCTGATGAACTCAAAATCCATCCTGATATTCAACCGGGGTATGATTTAAAAGAGTGGTCCATTGACATCAAAGGTAATGGAACTCTTTTAAAATCCAAAAAAGGAGAAGGGAATAATATTCCTGACTTCTCTTTTAATCTTAAAGAGTACGGACTTAACAAAATGGTTGATCTAGATAATATCGCTATCAGTGCAACCATGACAGATATTGCAGGCAACACCTTTACAACAGATACTGCAAATACCTCTGTTAAGTATGTAAAAAGAGTAGAGCGTGAAGTTAAAAAACTTGGCTATAAAGTAATGGAAAAATATGCCTTAATCCTGTTTGACTATAATAGCTCAGAAATCAAGGAACGAAATAAAATAGTTTTAAACCGCGTGGTGAAAAGAATAAGGGAGTTGCCAAAAGCTATGGTAACTATTGTGGGGCATTCTGATATAATCGGAAAGGAAGCTTACAATGTTGCACTCTCCATGCGCAGAGCTAAAGCAGTTCATAAACAGCTGCTGAATAGTAATATACCGTCGCCTGATCAAATAATATATAGAGGAGATGGGCCATATAATCCTCCCTATGATAATGACACAGCCGAAGGAAGGTCGTTTAACAGGACAGTTACAATTACTATAGAGTATGAATCGAACTGATTATTAATAACAAGAGGTCTTTGAAGGGCTGATTTTAATTAATCGCTTCAAAGACCTCTAATTTTCAAAATTTTATTCCATCGGAATTTTTATTCCACCGAGATAATTAATGGAATTATATGAAGTTCCCTTGAAACTTCATGGGTTCTTCCAAGTTCCCAGGCAATACATTTTTTCCCTGGTTTTTTATTGTTGAGAAGATTCTCGACTCTATTCACAAGTTCATTAATATTAATAATTGGATGCTTTGAAAAAACCTGGGGAAGACCATAGGTCAGATTGCATACAAGACATTTACCTGGTCTCTGATTCAGATGAAATTCAAGGGTCAGCAGTTTGTCTTTATAATCTTTATACTTAAGGGCAATATCATATGCACCCTCTTTTGCATCACCATATAATGCTTCAAAAAAACTGTCAGCTTTATCCTCACCAAAGAGAGCTGCAAGCTCATTATCTGAAATTAAAGAAGAAATTGTTGCCTCCAAAATAGACTGTAATTAAAATATTTATTTGTTATTAAACAGCTGGGTTGACAAGATTACCGCTTCAGCAACTTCACGGATTGATTTGCGTAAATTCATGCTCTGCTTTTGTATCCATCTGTATGCCTCATCACCTGCAATGCTGCGCTGGTGCATCAAGATTTCCTTTGCCTGCTCTATGAGTTTGCGTGCTTCAAGCTCCTCTTGAATAACCCTGGTTTTTACCATGAGTTCTGTGTTATGAATAGCAACTGCAGCTTGATTTGCAACAGCTGTTAATAAATTTATCTCTGTATCAGAAAAAACATGGGGATTGCCTGTAAAACAGTTTAATACTCCAATGACATTATCTTCCTTTGTCTTTAAAGGAATTCCAACCATGGATATAAGCCCCAGTTTTTTTGCCATCTCCTTTTCTTTGAATCTTTTGCTCTGCTGGACATCTTTTAATAATAAAGGCTTTTTATGTGTCACTACATATCCTACCACGCCTTCATCCAAGTTTAATGAACGATCATTAAAATAATCCGAGTCTATGGATTGAGTCGCTTTAAGGCGAATTTTTGGAGGTTTTTCATCTTCATTGACTATCCATAGAGAACAGATTTCAACACCGGTAACTTTAGCTGTAACCATAACAATCAGCTTAAGAAGGTCTTCAATATAAAGATCTGACGTTATTGCCTGGCTGATATCTGTTAATGCTTTTAGATATCCATCATATATTTCAGTATTTTGTTCCATAGTAAGTCTATAGTATAATCAGAAATTGATATGAAAGGTCAATGAAAAAATTATTAAAGATCAGCATAGAAATCGTTTCCTTTGTCATCAACTATAATAAATGCTGGAAAGTCTTCAACTGTTATCATGAAGACAGCTTCCATACCAAGCTCTTCATACTCCACGAGTTCAACTTTTTTTATGCAGTCATGGCCAAGTCTTGCAGCAGGTCCGCCGGGAGACCCAAGATAAAAGCCCTTATTTTTCTTGCAGGAGTCAGTGACTATTTGTGATCGGTTGCCTTTGGCAAGCATTATCATTGAGGCTTTTTTCTCCTGAAAAACCGGGACATAGGGGTCCATTCTTCCGGCTGTTGTGGGACCAAATGAACCAGATGCCTGACCTTCAGGAGTTTTTGCAGGACCTGCATAATATATTACATGTTTTTTCAGATAGTCAGGCAAATCTTTGCCATCATCTAAAAGCTCCTGAAATTTTGAATGTGCCATATCCCTTGCTACTATTATTTTCCCTGAGAGCATCAGCCTTGTTGATACAGGATATTGACTCAGCTCTCTTCTGACCTCATCCATGGGTTTATCAAGGTTTATGTTGACAGGTGCTGCCATTTCAGGCTCTTTTGCAGGAAGATATTTTGAAAGATCAGTTTCAAGCTTTTCCAAAAACAATCCTTTTTTATTAATTTTTGCCTTGATCTGACGGTCTGCACTGCAACTTACTCCTATACCTATAGGGCAGGATGCGCCATGGCGGGGAAGCCTTATAACCCTTATATCAAGGGCAAAGTGTTTTCCACCAAACTGGGCACCCAAACCCAATGTATCAGCTTTTTTCTGCACTTTTTTCTCCAGCTCTTTGTCCCGGAAAGCATGACCAGTTGCATCTCCTTTTAAAGGAAGAGAATCAAGATATCTGGCTGATGCAAGTTTGACTGTTTTTAAATTCAGTTCTGCGGAAGTTCCTCCAATTACAAAAGCGATGTAATAGGGCGGACATGCAGCAGTTCCAAGGGCTTTCATCTTTTCTGTCATGAAATCAATAAGGCTCTTTTCAGAGTTTAAGACAGCTTTTGTCATCTGGAAAAGAGCGGTTTTGTTGGCAGACCCTCCACCTTTTGCCATGAACAAAAATTTATATTCATTGCCCTGGACAGCACTTATATCAATTTGTGCAGGAAGGTTACATTTTGTATTCTGCTCTTTATACATTGTTAAAGGAGCATTTTGGGAATAACGCAAATAGTTTTTTGTGTATGCATTAAACGCGCCTTTTGAAAGCAATTCTTCATCATCAGCATCAGTAAAGACATATTCTCCTTTTTTTGCATGAATTATTGCAGTGCCAGTATCCTGGCACATGGGATAGACCATTTTAGAGGCAATGTCTGCGTTTTTTAAAAGCTCAAGCGCAACATATCTGTCATTGTCTGAAGATTCAGGATCATCAATTATATTTTTAAGCTTTTGCAGGTGATCTGGTCTATAGAGGTGTGCAACATCTTTAAATGCATGTTCACTTAAGTGTGTCAAAGCTTCTGGCTCAATAGTTAAAATCTCTTTTTCATTGAATTTAACAGTTGAGACATATTTATCGGTAATCAGTCTATATTCCGTTGTATCTTCTGAATTATTACCCAAAGGAAACATTGTTGAAAAATTAAATTGTGTCATTTTAATATATCCTTATAGTCTCTTTCCCAATGCCATTTTACGTCTTAAGTACGCAATCTGGGTCTGGTGGGGTAAATCCTTGGGGCAATAATCTTCACATCCAAGAAGAGTCATGCATCCAAACACTCCATCATCATCACCAATAATATCATAGAATTCTTCACTGGAACGTTTGTCCCTTGGATCAACTGCATACCTTGCAAGTCTCATAAAACCAACAGCACCTAAAAAATCATCCCGCATTCTTTTTGTTGCACAGGCAGAGAGGCAAAGACCGCATTCAACACATCT
The DNA here is from genome assembly GCA_964565415.1 of uncultured Desulfobacterales bacterium. Classification (GTDB taxonomy): domain Bacteria; phylum Desulfobacterota; class Desulfobacteria; order Desulfobacterales; family Desulfobacteraceae; genus JAIOSM01. Next base: position 34,372 of record CAZMEX010000015.1, read on the forward strand.
TTCAAGTTCATAAATTTCCTCGGCAACCTCAGGTTCCATGCGCTCTTCAAGTTTTGTCAGATCAACATTTTCAGCCTCTTTATCATGTATCCATGATTCAACTCTTTCACTCATCTGGCGCATCACTTTGCCTGTATTAACAGAAAGATCACCAATAAGTTCAAAACTTGGGAGGGGCAGAAGAGTAATTTTCCCGGTGGGATAATTTGCAGTAAGAGTTCTGCAGGCAAGTTTTGGCTCTCCATTAACTATCATGCCGCAAGAACCACATATCCCTGCCCGGCAGACAAAATCAAACTGCAAAGAGGGGTCTTGTTCTTCTCTTATTTCATTTAGCGCAATAAATATTGTCATGCCTGGTGCTTCTGTAACTGCATACTTTTCCATCTTTGGAGAATCACCCTTGATCTGGGGATTGTATCTCAATATTTCAAATGTTAATGTTCTGTTTTCTTCGCTGTTCATTATTTAAACCCCCTGCCTACTCGCTCGTTTTTGCCTTTAAATTGTTCAGGTATCTCTATTGGATTAAGAAGTTCCTGAATTTTTATTCTGTCTGCCCCGGGATTATCTTTTAAAATCTGCTCTATCTCTTTTTCCCTTTTTTCAGTGTCAGGATGGGGTATTGTCTGATCATCACCATAACCTCTTGATGCTGGAGGCAGCTCCATCTTCATGATATCAAGCGGTTCATATTCAATATCAGGCAGGTCTGAATTTTCATCTTTCCAATATGCAAGGGTTCTTTTTAACCACTCTTTATCATTTCTTTGTGGAAAATCTTCCCGGGAATGAGCACCCCGGCTCTCTTCTCTAAGCAGTGCTCCGTATGCTACACACTGGGCAAGTTTAATCATCTTTGGAACTCTGATTGCCTCAACCAGTTCAGGATTTGAAGAGCTGATTCTATGTCTTAAAGCAATCTTCTTTGCCTTTTGATTAAGAATTTTAAGTTCTTCTACAGCCTTTGAAAGATCATCATGATTTCTAAAGATACCAACCCTGTCCATCATAATTTTCTGCATCTCTTTTTTAAGTTTAAACGGGTTTTCGCCGCTGGTACGGTTGAGCAGCTCTGAAATTTTAATTCTCTCTTGTTCCAGAAAAGATTCAATGGTTTTTGTGCTTATTTTCATATCAGTTTCATCACAATGGTCTGCAACATACTCACCTACGATCATGCCTGCCACAACCGTCTCTGCAACTGAGTTGCCGCCAAGTCTGTTAAAGCCGTGCATATCCCAGCAGGCAGCCTCCCCAACACAAAAAAGTCCTTTTAACCCTGTGCTTTCACCTTTAAAGTTTGTTTTAATACCACCCATGGAGTAATGCTGTGTAGGTCGAACAGGAATATAATCTTTAACAGGATCAATGCCGAGAAAATATTGACAGATTTCATCGACTTCCCTCAAGTTCTTCCTGATATGTTTTTCTCCAAGCAGAGTTATGTCAAGCCAGAGGTGATCGCCATATCTGGATGATACCCCCTTGCCTTTTCTCATATGCTCTATCATACGGCGTGATACAACATCCCTTGAGGCAAGCTCTTTTTTGCCAGGTTCATAATCAGGCATAAATCTGTAGCCCTCCTTGTCAAGCAAGAGACCGCCATCACCACGGCAGCCTTCTGTTGTAAGGATACCAACAGGAACAATTGCAGTTGGATGAAATTGTACAGCTTCCATGTTGCCCAGGGGTGCAAGACCTGTTTCAAGGGCAATTGCAGTTCCTATACCTTCCGAGATAACAGCATTGGTTGAAACAGAGTATAATCTTCCATAACCGCCTGTGGCAATTGTGGTTGCCTTTGCCACATATGCAATCAGTTTGCCTGTGATAAGGTCTCTTACAACTGCACCTTTGCACTCACCATCTTCATGTATAAGCGCCACAGCCTCTTTTCTTTCATGGACAGGTATTTTAAGTTCAATTGCCTTGTTATCCATGGCATAGAGCATTGTATGTCCTGTACCATCCGAGGTGTAGCATGTTCTCCATTTTTTTGTACCGCCAAAATCCCGTGCATTGATAAGACCGTGGGCTTCATTGCTCTCTGTTATGGTGACTTTTTCACCATTTATTACAACCTGTCTGTCACCCCTTTGCACCCTTGACCAGGGAACTCCCCAGGCACTGAGCTGACGTATTGCTTTGGGAGCTGTGTTGACAAACATTCTTGCCACATCCTGATCACATCCCCAGTCGCTTCCCCTTACAGTATCCCCAAAATGCACATCTTCATCATCGCCCACACCTTTTACAGATGCACCAAGGCTTGCCTGCATACCGCCCTGGGCTGCTGCTGAATGGGATCGTTTTGCAGGAATCAAGGATAGAACAATGGTGTCATTTCCTCTCTGTTTTGCTGCTATGGCAACTCTAAGACCTGCAAGACCTCCGCCTATTACAAGTGAGTCAGTATATATAATTTCCATCAATTACCCCTTGAATTTTTTATGATATTATTTGTTCATAATTTATAAAAACTTTTGTTGTATCAGGATATTCGCCGGCATTTCTGTACTTCATTCCAAGAAGAAAAAATACAATCAAAGAGAGAACACCCAGCACAAGAAAAAACATTGTTAATGTTTTTTTCAATTTTTTCAATTTTGCTCTGCCTTTTTTTGCATCATCTCCCAGGAACCAGCTCCATTTCATGCAAAGCCTGTAAAGTCCTATACCGCCATGGTATTCAACACAAATAAGCAAAATAAGATACAGGGGCCACATGGATGAACCAAACACTCTCTGGGCTGAAACAACTGGACTAATCTGCGGGTGTGTAAGCATGATATAAAGATGTACAGAGCCTGCAAAAAACATGATAAAACCTGTTAAAGCCTGATAAAACCAAAGATTGGTATCTTCATGATTTAAAAGCTCCATCTGAGCCCTTATGGTTTTAAATTGTTTATATGAATCGGGAAATTTTCTCATACCCAACCCTGCATGAATAATAAACAGACTAAATATGCCTGTCACAGCAATAACCACTGCCAGTGGATACCCTTCACCTGTGGGTGATAAAAAAGAAAGTTCCATCATATGGGCTATAAAATCAAATGATCCAGGTCCCAAAAGTACGCTTGAAATAAGCAGCATATGAACCCACATAAAAAGCCCCAGCACAAGTCCGGTTCCGCTCTGGGTAAGATCGAGCCATGCAGGCAGCCTGCTCTTTTTTACCCCTTTATCTAAAACAAGATTTTCCATTTCTCCTCCTGACTTATATCCTGAATAACCACATCACCATTTTTCAATTAAAATACTTTTTTGCATAACTCTCCAATTTTTCCAAGGTCTTCACATACATGAATTCCATTTTTTTTAAAAGAGTCAATTTTTGCTTTTCCTGTTCCAGAACTTCCAGAGATTATTGCCCCGGCATGCCCCATTCTGCGCCCTGGAGGTGCAGTAAGCCCTGCAATAAATCCCACAACAGGCTTTGTAACATTCGCCTTTATATATTCAGCAGCCTGCTCTTCAGCATTTCCACCGATCTCACCAACCATGAGTATTGCATGGGTATCAGGATCATTCTCAAAAGCTTCCAATATGTCAATAAAATTTGTGCCGTTAACAGGGTCACCACCAATACCGATGCATGTGGTCTGCCCCATACCGTTTTTTGTTAACTGATCCACAACTTCATAGGTTAATGTGCCTGATCTTGAGACAACACCGACATTACCTCTTGTGTGAATATTACCCGGCATTATTCCAATTTTAGTCTCCCCGGGTGTTATTATCCCAGGACAATTTGGTCCTATAAGCCGTGATTTTTTTGTATCAAGCAAATTCTTTACTTTGACCATGTCAAGAATAGGAATACCTTCGGTTATTGCCACAACAAGATCAAGGTCTGCATCAATGGCTTCTAAAATCGCATCAGCACCTAAAAGAGGCGGTACAAATATAAGACTTGCGTTGGCACCGGTCTCTTTTACTGCCTGCTTTACAGTATTAAACACTGGAATGGAGTTTACCTCTTGCCCTCCCTTACCCGGAGTTACTCCTGCCACCAGGTTTGTTCCGTATTCTACGCATTGTTCAGTGTGGAATTTTCCCTCTTTGCCGGTAATTCCCTGAACAAGCAGTTTTGTATTTTTATCTGCAAATATACTCAAAATATTTCTCCTCTTTTTATTGAACTGCTGCTGCAATTTTATTGGCAGCATCAGCCAGGTCATGGGCACTGATTAACTCAAGGTCTGAACCTGCTAAAATCTCTTTTCCCTTTTCAACGTTTGTGCCTTCCATACGCACCACAACCGGAATATTAATCCCGGTTTTTTTTGCAGCCTGCACCACACCCTCGGCAAAAACATCACACCGTAAAATACCGCCAAAAATGTTAATTAAAACAGCTTCAACTTTTTTATCCGCAAGAATAATTCTAAGGGCATTTTCAACCATCTCCGCTGTAGCTCCACCGCCAACATCCATGAAATTTGCAGGCTCTGCCCCCGCATTTTTAATTATATCCATGGTTGCCATGGCAAGCCCTGCACCATTAACAATATTGCCGACATTGCCATCAAGATTTATATAATTCAGGTTAAATTTTGAAGCTTCAACTTCCAGCGGATCTTCTTCATCAAGATCTCGAAGCTCCATAAGTTCTTTATGTCTGCCAAGGGCATTGGAATCAAAATCAACCTTGGCATCAAGTGCCATGACCCTGTCATCAGTTGTTAAAATCAGAGGATTTATCTCGACCATGGAACAATCTTTTTCTATAAACATATCATAAAAGCCCTTGAGCATCATGCCAAACTCTTTCATGGAAGACTTTGGAATATTCAGCCCAAAGGCAACTTCTCTCAATTGATATCCTGATATACCCATCACCGGATCAACATATATTTTAATGATTTTTTCAGGGGTGTTTGCTGCAACATCTTCAATATCCATGCCGCCTTCTGTGCTTGCCATGATAACTATCTTTGCTGTTTCCCTATCCACAAGCAGGCTTAAATAAAGCTCTCTTGCAATGTCCACACCTTGCTCAATAAGAAGTTTTTTCACCTCTTTGCCTTGGGGACCTGTCTGGTGGGTCACAAGATTCATGCCTAAAATTTCATCACAAAACTTTATTGCTTCATCTTTCGAAGATGCAACCTTAACACCACCACCTTTGCCTCTTCCCCCTGCATGGATCTGCGCCTTTACAACACATGGAAAGTTTCCAAGTTTATCAATCTGCTTTTCTGCTTCCTCTTTTGAAAACGCAGCATACCCGTCAGGAACAGGAATGTTATACGCTCTGAACAATTGTTTAGCCTGATATTCATGTATTTTCATATACTTTTAATCCTCATGTTAATTTAGATATGATAAAAGTTTTTCAGCAGCAGCAGAGGGTGAAGTCAAACCGCTTGTTACATCTTTAGAAATTCTGGATATATTATCTTTAATGCTCTTTTTTTCCATAAATTTCTTTTTTATTCCTTCATCAACAAGGTTCCACATCCACTCCAATGCCTGATCTCTACGCTTATAATCAAATAACCCCTGATCTTTCATTATTCTATTATGTTTAACTATGGTTTGCCACACTTTTTCAGTACCTTTTTTTTCAATTGAGCTTACAGTTAATACTGGTGGATTCCAGACAGATGAAGCTGGAATCACAAAATGCAACGCAGTTTCAAAAATCTTTTGTGCTTTTTTAGCTCTTTCAATATTATCATTGTCAGCCTTGTTTATTGCAAGGGCATCAGCTATTTCAAGTATTCCTTTTTTTATTCCCTGGAGCTCATCTCCGGCACCAGCTATTAACAACACAAGAAAAAAATCAACCATTGATGACACTTTGGTTTCAGACTGACCCACACCCACAGTTTCAACCAGAATCACATCATAGCCTGCAGCTTCCAGTACAAGCATTGTTTCGCGGGTTTTTAAAGCAACTCCTCCCAGGGTGTCTCCAGCTGGGGAAGGTCTTATAAAAGTGTTTTCATGACTGCCAAGCTTTTCCATTCTTGTTTTATCGCCAAGGATACTGCCCCCGCTTCTGGTGCTTGTGGGGTCAACAGCAAGAACTGCAACTTTGTGATCTTTATTGCTCAAAAAAAGCCCCAGGCTTTCTATAAAAGTACTTTTACCAACCCCGGGAACACCTGTAATACCAATACGAATACTTTTGCCAGACAAAGGAAGAATCTTTTTTACAATTTCAAAGGCAATCTTTTTGTCTTTGTCAAGGCTGCTTTCAATCAGGGTAATTGTTTTTGCAATAATACGCCTGTTGCTATTTAATATGCCCTGAATATAAAAATCAGGGTTGCTCCCCTCCATAAACTTTAAGCACCTATTGCTTTAAGCGTTTTGTTGGCAGAATCAGTAACCGGAACACCGGGTCCAAAAATATCTGCTGCGCCAGCCTCTATTAAAAATTCATAATCCCCTGGTGGAATAATCCCACCTACCACTACCTTTATATCTGAAGCACCCTCTTTTTTCAACGCTTTTATAAGGGATGGAACCAATGTTTTATGACCAGCTGCAAGGCTTGATACACCCACAATATGAACATCATTTTCCACGGCAATTCTGGCAGATTCTTCAGGAGTCTGGAACATGGGGCTTAAATCCACATCAAATCCAAAATCAGCATAGGCTGTGGCAATGACCTTGACTCCACGATCATGACCGTCCTGCCCCATTTTCACAAGCAGAATTCTGGGATTTCGACCTGTTTTTTTGTTAAAATCTTTAGTGCGTTTAATTAAAGATTTTACAATTTCATTGTCACCTGTTTCTGAAGCATATATGCCTGAAATACATTGGGTTGTTGCAACAAAACGGTTAAACACTTTTTCCATGGAATCTGAAATCTCACCAACAGTTGCCCGGGCTCTTGTAGCAACAAGACATGCTTCAAGCAGGTTGCCATCAGCCCCAGCCGTTTTTGTAACATGATTTAAAGCATCTTTTACCTTGTCCTTATCCCGCTCTTTTCTTATTTGTTCAAGCCGTGCCACCTGTTCATTTCTGACCTCTTCAGATACTTCTCTTACCTCAATTGCAACTTCGTCTTCAACCTGATATTTATTCACACCAACAATGGTATCAATGCCTTGGTCTATCCTTGCCTGCCTTCGCGCAGAAACCTCTTCAATGCGCATTTTAGGCATGCCGGATTCAATTGCCTTTGCCATGCCTCCCAGCCCTTCAACCTCTTTTAATATCTCTCTTACCTTGTCAATAATATTCTGGGTTAGAGATTCAACATAATAGGAGCCGCCTAACGGGTCAACCACATTACAAACCTGGGATTCCTCCTGCACAATAATCTGGGTGTTTCGTGCAACCCGTGCGGAAGTTTCTGTTGGAAGTCCCACAGCTTCATCAAAGGAGTTTGTATGAAGAGACTGGGTACCGCCCAGAACTGCTGACATACATTCCAGAGTTGTTCTTATTATATTGTTATAAGGGTCTTGCTGGGTCAGGCTCCAGCCTGAAGTTTGACAATGGGTTCTAAGCATTTTGGATTTTAGATTTTTAGGGTTGAATTGACTCATCATCTCTGCCCATAAAAATCTTGCGGCACGGAGCATGGCAATATCCATGAAAAAATTCATACCAATTCCAAAGAAAAAAGAGAGCCGTGGTGCAAAAGTATCAATATCCATACCAGTACTTAATGCAGCCTTGACATATTCAAGTCCGTCTGCAAGGGTAAATGCAGTTTGAAGAACAGAGTCTGCTCCTGCCTCCATCATGTGGTAACCACTGATGGAAATAGTATTAAATCCAGGCATCTTGTCCGAACAAAAACCAATTATGTCAGATACAACTCTCATGGAAGGTTTTGGAGGATATATATAGGTGTTTCTTGTGAGATACTCCTTTAAAATATCGTTTTGAATGGTTCCCTTTAATTGATCATGTTTTACACCCTGCTCTTCTGCTGCAACAATATATCCTGCAAGTATGGGAAGCACTGCCCCGTTCATTGTCATGGACACGGACATCTTATCCAGGGGAATTTCATCAAACAATATCTTCATATCTTCAACAGAGTCAACAGCAACTCCTGCTTTCCCAACATCACCTGATACCCTAGGATGGTCCGAGTCATAACCTCTATGGGTTGGAAGATCAAATGCAACAGAAAGACCTTTTTGACCTGCTGCAAGATTTTTTCTATAAAACTCATTGGACTCTTTTGCAGTGGAGAAACCTGCATACTGCCGGATTGTCCAGGGGCGGCCTGCATACATGGTTGCCATGGGACCTCTTACAAAAGGTTCCTGACCCGGTATGGAATTGTTAAATTCAATCTTCTCAAGATCTTCAGCTGTATATAGGGGTTTTATCTCTATGCCTTCGGGGGTGGTTTTATTTAATGAATCAAGAGGTCTGCCCCTCAGTTGTTTTTCAGCAATCTCTTTCCAGGCATCAATATTGGTTTTATCAGACATGTTTTGCAACCTTTCAAAAAAGTATTTGTTTCAACTGCTTAGCTATCCCTTTCACACAATTCAACAAGTATGCCGCCGGTAGCTTTTGGGTGAAGAAAGGCGATTCTTGCTCCGCCTGCACCATTGCGCGCTTTTTCATCAATCAGCTTCACGCCTTTTTCCTTTAGTTCTGCAAGTGCTTCATCTATATTGGCAACCCTAAAGGCAATATGCTGTAGTCCCTGTCCTTTTTTTTCTATATATTTTGCAACAGGACCATCAGGAGAGGTGGACTCCAACAGCTCAACCTCACTTTCTCCCACCGGAAAAAAACCAGTTGTAACTTTTTGTTCTTCAACAGTCTCAGTTCCCTGGAGCGTAAGCCCCATCACATCCTGCCAGAACTCTTTACCAGAATCAATACTGTTAACTGCAATTCCAAGATGGTCAATTTTTTCTATTTTCATAAGTCCTCTCTTACCATTTGTTATTAATTCAAGAGCTTAAACTATATACATTTATAATTTGTATCCATAACTTAAGTCAACAATAAAAATTCAAATTACCGTTTTGTAAGTTGTTCATATCTGAAACAGGAAACAAGATGATCGTTCACCATGCCAACTGCCTGCATAAAGGCATAGCATATGGTAGAACCTGCAAACTTAAAGCCAAGTTTTTTAAGTTCTCTGCCCATGGCATCGGACTCTTTGGAAGTTGCAGGAACCTGATCCATGGTTTCCCATTTGTTGATTTTAGGTTTTCCATCAACAAAGGACCACAGCAGGTCTGAAAAAGAACCTGTGGTTCTTTCATATTCAAGAAATGCCCTGGCATTACTGACAGCTGCGTTAACTTTCAGCCTGTTTCTTACTATTTTTTTATTTAGGAGCAGTTTGCTGATCTTTGCCTTATCATATCGGGCAATTTTCTCAGGGTTAAAGTCATCAAAGGCTTTATAAAAATCATCTCTTTTTTTAAGGATCGTGATCCATGAAAGTCCTGCCTGGAAACCATCTAATATTAGTTTTGCAAATAAATCCTGTCCGTTATATACAGGTACACCCCATTCTTGATCGTGATAGTCGATATATATCTGCTGTGTTCCTGCCCAGGGGCATCTTTCCATTTTTTTCCTCAATCTTGAGTGATTTTAATAAACCTTGTCCATCCAAACATAATACCTTTGACAAAACAAGAGTTTCCTGCAAATATAAAAATGTTGAAAATTTTGCTTCTATTTAAAAAGGCATGAAAAAATGGCGAAAAATAACAGTTTTAAAAAATACCTGACCCCAACTTTTTTTATTGACAGTGAATCAGATATCATAAAAACATATGCCCGAAAATTATGTAAAAATATAGATGACCCTGTAGAAAAAGCAATCAAACTCTATTATGCGGTAAGGGACGGCATTAAATATGACCCCTATTCCATGGAAGATTCCCGCGCTTACATGGTTGCAAGCACAATACTTAAAAGGCAGTTTGGATATTGCGTTGCTAAAGCTGTTGTATTGACAGCTCTGGCACGAAGCCAGCAAATACCGGCACGCCTGGGATTGGCAGATGTGCAAAATCACATTAATTCCAAACGACTCATGGCTCTCATGGAAACAGATATATTTGTTTATCACGGTTTTGTAGAATTATATCTTAATGGGAAATGGGTTAAAGCAACACCCGCGTTTGACTTAAATCTTTGCAAAAAAGCCTTTGTTACGCCTTTGGAATTTGATGGAACCTATGATTCCATTTTCCATGAATTTAATACTAAAGGCAACAAACATATGGAGTATATAAAAGATCACGGTCATTTTGCTGATCTTCCCTTTGACAGAATCATGGAGGCATCTAGAGAAAAATATCCGCGGTATTTTGAATCTCTTGAAAAACATGGTCTTAAAAAACATGGCAGAGATTTTGCTGAAGAGACAATTCGTAACAAGTAAGCACAACTGATTACAAATGCAAGTTATGTTGACAGCTGGGGAAAACACTGGTACAATTTTTTAGTATATTGGATTGCCCTTGCATCTATACCTAACAAAATTTAATAAACCAACAGGAAGCTTCAATGGTCGACAAAAAAAAAGCAAAAAAAAAGACATCATCATCAAACAAGGCAGAACCACAGACAAGTAATCTGGTACCGGAAGATATTAAAGAGCAAAAAGCGCTTGAAAATATTTTTGTAATCCTGTTAAAATCATCAAGGGTTGATTTTTCTCACTATCGGCACACAACTATTTTACGTCGTATGTCAAGGCGTATGTCAATCTGCAAACAAGACAGCTATCTTGCATATCTTGCATATTTAAAGACCCACCCTGCAGAAGTTGAAAACCTTTATGACGATCTTTTGCTGTCCTTTACACATTTTTTTCGTGATCCACATATTTTTGACACGCTTAAGGAGAAGGTGTTCCCAGCCTTGATAAATGATCGACCAGATAAAACCCCTGTCAGGATATGGGTTCCCGGATGTTCAACCGGTGAGGAGGTCTATTCTCTTGCGATTTGCCTTTATGAGTTTATTGAAAAAAACAAATCCAAATTATCTGTACAATTTTATGGTACAGACCTTGTTGAAAGACATATAAAAAAAGCGCGGCTGGGGATATATTCAGATCAAGCTGTTAAAGACATCTCTGACAAAAGGCTTGACCAGTTCTTTGAGAACACATCCGAAGGGTATAAAATCGCCAGACACATTCGTGAAATGTGTGTGTTCGCAGTTCAAAATATCACCCAGGACCCACCCTTTTCAAATATTGATCTGGTAAGCTGTCGCAATGTCCTTATCTATTTTGATGCAGCTTTTCAGGAAACAGTTATACCCCTTTTCCATTTTGCCATAAATTCGTCAGGTTTTCTTTTACTTGGTACTTCAGAAACCGTTGGAAAATTTTCTCAATTCTTTAACACACTGGATCAAAAAATCAATTTGTATTCAAAACGTATTTTAGCAAATAAACCTGTTTACAAGTTTCCAACTCAACAGGCTCCTTCCAAATTAAAAGATTCAACTGGCAGCGTATCTGTGATATCGAATTGCAGAGCTGATATCAAAGAGGTTACAAAAAAAATAAACGAGATTCTTCTTGAGACATACGCACCACCTGGTGTGCTTATTGACAGCCGTATGCACATACATCAGTTTGTAGGACAAATATTTACCTATCTTGGTCCCATAAGTGGCGAAGCAAGCCTGAAATTATCAAAAATGATTGGTGAAGGGTTAATGCCGGACCTCTATGTTGCAATAGAAGAGGTAAAAAGAAAAAAGAAAAGGGTCAGAAAAAAGAACATCAGCTTTAAGCAGAACAACAAAACAATAACCATTGATCTTTGTGTTATCCCTGTTTCAGATTCAATTTCAAGAGAGACAAATTTTCTTGTCTTGTTTGAAAAGAGTGATAAGGCAAACATTTCAAAAATAAGCAGTATTCATAAAAATCAAAACCCTGATTATGAAGTGTCAGCTTTAAAACAGGAGCTTCAACTTACAAAAGAGCAGTTGCAATCTATTATTGAAGAGAAGGAAGATGTTAACCAGGAGCTGTGGGCATCCAATGAAGAGGTGCAGTCAACCAATGAAGAGATGCAGAGTGTTAACGAGGAGTTGGAGACTGCAAAAGAGGAGCTGGAATCAACCAATGAAGAACTTCTAACTCTAAATGAAGAGCTAAAGATAAAAAATTCATCCATAATTGAAGCCAAAGAGTTTGTTGAAAATTTGCTTGAAACAGCCAGGGTGGTTATTTTAACCTTAGATATCAATGCCTGTATCACAACTTTTAATGGTTATGCTGAAAAACTTACAGGCTACAAAAGAGAAGAGGTGCTTGGAAAAAACTGGTTTGATATTGCCATTCCTGAAAAAAACAGGGCAAATCTATTTGAAGCTTTCAGTAATGTATTAAAAAATATGCCTGAGGTTGCAAAACATGAGGACTTTATTGTGACCAAAAAAGGTGAAAAAAAGATGATAAGCTGGAGTAATAATGTACTGCGCGATACATCTGGAAATATTAGCGGGATTTTAAGCATTGGAATGGACATTACAGACTCCAGAAAGACAGAGAATGAACTGCGAAAAAGAGAATTAAAGTATCGCCTCCTTGTGGAAAATGCAAACAGTGCTATTATTCGCTGGAACAGAAAAGGGCACCTAACATATTTTAATGAATTTTCAGAAAAACTTTTTGGATATAAAAGAGAAGAGATACTCAATAAGCATATAATTGGAACAATAGTACCTGCTATGGAGTCAACCGGAAGGGATCTGCGTTCTCTGATGGATGATATAAGTATTAACCCCCAAAATTATGAATACAATGTTAATGAAAACATGCGCAAGGATGGCAACCATATCTGGGTTGCATGGACAAACAAGGTTTACATAAATGAAATTTCAGGAGAAGTTGAAGTTTTAAGTATCGGATCTGATATAAGCATGCAAAAAAAAGCAGAAAAGGAGAAGGAACAAGCGCAACAGTATGCAGCAAATCAAGAAAAGCACGCTTTGGTAGGTCAAGTCGCAGGAAAGATTGCCCATGACTTTAATAATATCCTGGGAGTTATTATGGGCAATGTTGAACTCTCTCTCATGGAGTGTAAGGATTCTGAACTAAAAGACACCCTTGACCTGATATTTGATCAAACCATGCAGGGAAGAAATTTAACAAAAAACCTGGTTGCCTTTGCTAAAAGTCAGGAGTTAAAGCAGGAATTTTTTAAAATCAACAAGAAAGTTGATCTGGTTTTAAACTTATTAAAAAAGGATCTACAAGGGGTGAAACTGACCAGGGAATATGAAGATGATGTGCCGTCTCTACTGGCTGACCCCGGAATGATTGAGCATGCTCTTATTAACCTTGTGCAAAATTCAATTCATGCAACAAGTACTGTTGAACACCCTGAAATAAGAGTTAGTACCTACTCGATTGATCAGAATATCTATTTTAAAATCATGGATAATGGTTGCGGGATTCCCAAAGAACATATAAAAAATATTTTTAAGCCTTCCTTTACGTTAAAGGGAAGCTATGATGTCAGTGATTCCTATGGCAATGATATAAAAGGAACCGGCTATGGAATGTCCAATGTGAAAAAGTATATTGAACAGCACAAGGGTATAATTTCTGTTGAATCTGAATTTGGTTCAGGCACCATAATTACAATCAGCATTCCAGTCATTAAAAAAGATTTGACCAATGAAGAAAAAGAAGAGATCGGTAAATCAAAAATTGAAACCAACAAATATGTTCTTCTTGTGGAAGATGAAGCTGCAATCGCAGATATACAATATAGAATATTAACAAGAGGTCCTTGTAATCACAAAGTTGACATCGCACATAATGGTCGTACTGCAATTGATTTATTCAAAGCAAACAATTATGATTTTGTAAGTCTGGATTATGTGCTTCCCGGAGATATAAATGGAAGAGACATATATGACAATATAAGAAAAACAGATAAAACCATTCCCATACTGTTCATTTCAGGAAATATAGAATTTATAGAATCTATCAGGGAGTTAAAGAAAAAGGATGTTAATGTGGATCACCTCTCCAAGCCCTGCCAGAATAAAGATTACCTGGATAATGTTAATAAACTGCTTAAAAGAGTCAGGATTTCATAGAAATATGTTAAGTTCATCAACCCTTAAAAGTTTTTTCTCTTTATTAAGGCAGACAAGCTGAATATCTGCTGTAACAGCAGCCTTATTGCTCTTTTTTCTCCATGCCTCATGGTGAAAAATAACTCTGTAGGCACCATCAAAGCTGGCACTGCTTCTTATGTCAAGAACATCTCCAAACTCAGCTCCTTCATTGTAGATCAAGTTTGCTTTGTATACGGCAAAGCCCACACCATTTTTTCCCATGTCAATGAGCTTCTGATAGCCCAGATAATCTTCCCTGGCGCGTTCAAAAAATTTAAGATAATTTGCATGGTAAACCACACCTGAATGATCTGTGTCTTCATAAAAAATACGAACTTGATAATGTTTGGTCTCTTCTGTCATTCTTATTGCTCCTTATATGGTTACATGAGTGATGTACTGAAATAACGTTCTGCACGATCGCATAAAAGGGTTACAATGTTTCCCTTGATTTTTTTTGCCATTTTTCTCGCTGCCCAGACATTTGCCCCTGAAGATATCCCGACAAGAAGCCCGGAATTTCGTCCTAACTGTCTTGCTGTCTCAATGGCTTCATCATCTGTAACCTCAAGGATTTCATCAATAATAGAAGTATCAAGAATTTTTGGGATAAAGCCATCTCCAATACCCTGTATCTGATGAAGTCCCGGCTCATGCCCAAGAAGTGCTGAAACATTTTTTGGTTCCACAGCAATAAGTTTCACATCAGGTTTTCTCTCCTTTAAAAATTTGCCAATTCCCTGGAGAGTTCCTCCGCTCCCAACACCTGAAACAAAGCAGTCAATTTCGCCTGTGGTCTGGCGCCAAAGTTCCCTTGCTGTCTCTTCATAATGCACTCTGGGATTATCAGGATTTTCAAACTGCTGGGGAACAAAGACATTGGCATCCAGCTTTGCAATCTCCATCACACGGTTAACTGCACCCTCAATATTTTCCCCAGCAGGTGTAAGAATCAGTTCAGCACCAAAAGACTTTATGATTTTCTGCCTCTCTATGCTCATATTTTCCGGCATTACAATTTTAATCTTATACCCCTTTAAACGACCCACAAGGGCAATACCTATTCCTGTATTCCCCGAGGTGGGTTCTACTATAATGGAATCTTTATGTAAAAGCCCGTCTCGTTCAGCACCTTCAATCATTGAAACTGCGACCCTGTCTTTCAAACTGCCTCCGGGATTGAGAAATTCCGCTTTAGCAAGAATTCTTTCACCTTTAAGTTGAATAAGCGGTGTGTTTCCGATTAGATCAATTATATTGTCTGTAAGCATATTGTTTCAATACCTTTTTTATTGTCCTTTTTATTGCCCATTTTACTGCCATGGATTAAAAACTAAACATAAACTAATGGTACAAAACCAGGCAATTGTCAAGACCTGATCAACTCCTTGTTTTTTTTATATCAAAAGAGTATATAAAGTGTCTGGTATTTTTTCACTGAATCCCGCATGTTTAAAGGTAAAGCATTGTGCAAAACAAGTTGAAACTTGATCTTAAAGTATTATTAGGGTGTGCTGCTGTTTTTGGTTCAGCATTTTGCTTCTATCTTGCCACCTGTGTTGTTAAATGGTCTATAATGGCAGGCCTTGCAATTGAACCTTCATTTTTTGTTTTTGTTCGTTTTTTTATTGGCTTTCTGACTGTTGTGCTGGTAATGATTGTTAAAAAACAACCCCTTAAACCTAAAAAGTATGGCTATCTAATAGGTAGAACCCTTGCAAACTGTGTTGCTGTTTATTGTTTTTTTAAAGGAACTGCCTTAACATCTGTTGCCCAGGCAAATATACTTAACATGACATATCCTGTTTTTATTGCTGTGATCTCATGGTTTTTCTTAAAGGATGAGAGAGATATTATTTCAATAGTTATTGTTTTGGTATCTTTTGCAGGAGTATTACTGATTCTTGAACCTGGAGGAGGATCAGGATTCAAACTTGACAGTATGTGGGCCCTTGTTTCTGGAATCAGTGCTGCTGTGGCATTGATCTATCTTAATTTGTGTCGAAGAGAAAATGATACTGAAACTACTCTTTTTTTCCTGTTTGGACTTGGCAGTATTGTAATTTTCACAATTTTTCATAACACAATGTATATCCCCGATGCAATTACTCTTAAGTATCTGTTGCTGTGTGGATTATTCAGCATTAGTGGTCAATACTTGATAACCATCGGATTTAAATATGTTTCAGCAATTGAAGGGGGCATAATATCATCAACCCGAATTCTTCTTGCTGCTACATTGGGACCCTTTATTGTTTCAGATCCAAACCTTACTTTTTTTGGCTGGATTGGTGCATTTTTTATCTTTGGTGGTAATGTTTATTTGACATTGAGAACAGCAAAGCGCAAAATAAAAAATCCTGGCAACTTAAACTCTTAAATTAAGGAAGAAAATAAATAAAGGAGATGGTAATAAAATGAAAATGACAACCGAAGAAGCCTTTATAAAAATTCTGCAGATGCAGGGAATTGAACATGCATTTGGCATTATTGGTTCTGCAATGATGCCTGTTTCTCACCTGTTTCCCAAAGCAGGCATATCATTCTGGGATTGCGGGCATGAAGGAAATGCCGGCATGATGGCAGATGGTTTCACCAGAGCTTCTGGTAAGATGTCAATGATGATAGCCCAGAACGGTCCTGGTATCACCAATTTTGTTACACCTGTAAAAACTGCCTATTGGAACCATACTCCCCTGCTGCTGGTAACTGTCCAGGCAGCAAACATGACCATGGGTCAGGGCGGTTTCCAGGAAGTACCCCAGATGTCTCTGTTTGAGGAGATGGTTGCCTATCAGGAAGAGGTTCTTCACCCCTCCCGCATGGCGGAGGTTCTTAACCGCGTAATTTTAAAGGCAAAGCGTGCCTCTGCCCCTGCCCAGATAAATATCCCCCGGGACTTCTGGACCCAGGAGATTGATATTGAACTGCCTGCCATTGTTAATTTTGAACCTCCTGCCGGCGGAGAAAAAGCGATCCTTTGTGCAGCAGAGCTTCTGTCCAATGCCAGATTTCCAGTAATCCTGAATGGTGGCGGTGTTGTTATTGGCGATGCGATCAAGGACTCAATGAAACTTGCTGAGCAGCTGGATGCACCAGTATGCTGCGGCTATCAACATAATGATGCTTTCCCAGGCAGCCACCCACTGTTTGCAGGAACTCTTGGCTACAATGGCTCAAAAGCCGGCATGGAACTAATTTCCAAGGCTGATGTTGTGCTGGCTCTTGGTACACGCCTAAATCCCTTTTCCACTCTGCCGGGCTATGGTATTGACTACTGGCCAACAAATGCAGCCATTATTCAGGTTGATATAAACCCTGATCGTATCGGTCTTACAAAACCTGTTGAAGTTGGCATTGTTGGCGATGCTAAAAAAGTTGCCAGGTCTATTTTTACTCAACTTGGTGCCCATGCTGGTAACACAGACCGGAATGAGCGCAAAGCAACCATTGAAAAAATCAAATCTGACTGGACTCTGGAACTTGCATCAATGGATCATGAAAAAGATGATCCCGGCACCAGCTGGAATGAGCGCGCCCGGAATCGAGAACCTGGAAAAATAACTGCCCGCATGGCATGGCGTTCCATCACAGCTGTTCTGCCAAAAAATGTAATCATCTCCTCTGACATTGGAAACAATTGCGCCATTGGTGCTGCCTATCCAACTTTTGAAGAAGGTCGCAAATACCTGGCTCCAGGCATGTTCGGACCTTGTGGTTATGGTTTCCCTGCTATTTTAGGTGCAAAGATTGCAAAACCTGAAATTCCAGTAGTGGGTTTTGCAGGCGACGGTGCCTTTGGTATTTCAATGAATGAAATGACTGCCTGCGGCCGTAGTGAATGGCCTGCCATTACCATGGTTATATTCCGTAATTACCAGTGGGGGGCTGAAAAGAGGAATACTACCCTTTGGTTTGATGATAACTTTGTCGGAACAGAACTGAATCCAGATGTCTCCTATGCTGATATTGCAAAGGCATGTGGTATTGAGGGTGTTCAGGCAACTTCCATGGATGATGTAGGTAAAAAATTGAAAGCTGCTGTTAAAGCTCAAATGGAAGAGGGCAAAACCACCTTTATCGAAATTTTAACCAACCAGGAACTGGGTGAACCATTCCGTAGAGATGCCATGAAAAAACCAGTTGCTGTTGCAGGAATTGATAAAGCTGACATGTGCCCCCAAAAATAAAATATTTTGAACACCCATGGCTGGGATTTATAATATGAAAATATTGGTTATTAATATGGGCAGCTCTTCACTAAAGTATCAACTTTTTAACATGGAAGACACCAGTGTAATGGCTGGCGGTATTTTTGAAAAAATTGGAGAACCCAAAGCAACCTGGACACACACTGTAACGACCCATGACCATGAGAAAAAACTTATCAGGGAGCAGGAGATAAACAGCCCCAGGCACGGAATGTATCTTATGGCAAGTCAGTTAGTTGACCCCAAAACAGGAGTGATGGATGATATAGCCTGCATTGATGCCATTGGTCATCGTGTTGTTCAGGGTGGAGAGACTTTTGAATCTGCAACACTCATTGATAATACCGTTAAACAAGCCATCCGGGAGAACAACCCCCTTGCACCATTACATAATCCTTCAAACCTTATTGGAATTGAACTTGCTGAAGAACTTTTTCCAGGCATTCCCAATATTGCAATTTTTGATACTGAATTTCACCAGACCATGCCACCTGAAGCATTTTTATATGCACTGCCACTTGAATATTACACAAAATTTAATGTTCGAAAATATGGTTTCCATGGAACCTCACACAAGTATATTTCAAGGCAAGCTGCAAAGCTCCTTGGAAAAGCTAGAGATAAAGTCAACCTTATAACTATTCACCTGGGAAATGGTTGTTCTATCTCAGCCATTGAGAAAGGAAAATGCAAAGATACATCCATGGGTATGACACCTCTTGCCGGTATAATGATGGGTACACGGACAGGAGATATTGACCCTGCCATCATAGGTTATCTTCTAAAAAAAACCGGCATGGAGTTAACAGAGCTGGACATGGTTTTAAATACAAAAAGCGGGCTTAAAGGTATCTGTGGTTTAAATGATATGCGTGATATCCATAAAGCTGCCAGACAGGGAAACATCAAAGCAGTTCTTGCAATTGATATGTTTTGTTACCAGATAAAAAAATACATTGGAGCCTATGCAGCAGCTCTTGGCAATGTCCATGGGATTATTTTCAGTGCCGGTATTGGAGAAAATGATGAAATTGTAAGGGCAAAAGCGTGTGAAAACCTTTCTTGCTTTGGCATTGAAATAGACCCTGAAAAAAACAGCTTAAGGCAATCCAAACCCTTTGTTATTCATTCTAAAGAGAGCCGTGTTCAGATCTGGGTGGTTCCAACCAATGAAGAACTTCAAATAGCCAAAGAGGTCGTACAGATGCTGAAATAATTATTAACAATTCCAGTGTATATTTCAAGTGAAAAGTATAGAACCTTACTTATTTCTTTATTATCATAACATTGCAGGATTTATATACGATTATACTATTAATTCTGCTGATTTTTGAAGATACTCTTTGACCGGGGATTGCTGTCCAAAATTTATTATAGTTGACAAACAATATTCAACTGGATTACTATGGCAGAAGCAAATTAAATAAAAAGTGACCACTTTTATCAAACATCCCCAACCATGCCAAAATAAATAAAATAAACGGATTACAAATGCGATATATAAATATAATAAAAATCATTATATGTGGTGCAGTTTTGACCATGGCAGCGTCAGGACTGCCTGAATCTATACAGGTTTGTACAGCTGAAGAACCCGGGAAAACCCCGAATTTTGAACACAAGCCACAAGCAGAGATAAAAAACTTTCTCCTTACTTCCAAAAAGATAGAGAAGAGGATAGACGAGATACAGGAAAAACTGAAAATTGTCGAACCTCTTGAAAACCAGAAAAGTGTTGCTCGCCTTGGAATTACTCTGACACAATTGCAGGATCAAAATCTTAATTTGCGAAAGCTTAGGAGCACATACCTGCGCCAACTCACTGCCATGGAACGCAGGGACTCCTTAAAAAAAGAAGAAAAAAACCTTGGTAAAAAGCTTGAATCCCGACAGGAAAGCCTCCTTGCCCAGGCACCTCCCTACAACCTCAGTTTCTATGATAATCTTTTAGATGAACTGGCAATTGCAAAAAAACAGGAGCACACCCTTGATATTGCCCTTAAATCTGAAAAAAAAGTTGTTGAAGAGGGTAAAGTCAAAGTTGGGCACCAGGGTCACATGGTGCGTGATGCCACGGAAGAGTTACAAAATGAGGAAGAGACCGATGAATCCTTATCCCTGAGCTGGAAGCTCGAATATGCAAAAATTGCAGAAGAGCTTGCCAGAGCATTTCTTAACCTTAAAAGAATCACAGCTGAAAACGAAGCAACGGAGTTAAGACTTGCCAGGCTGAAAATGAAAATCACCCAGCGCCATGTCAGGTGGGTTAAATCAAAACTTACTTTTGACCAGGCTGATCTTGACAATATTCTGGACTCCCTGGAAAAACGCCGCAGCGACCTCCAGACACGCATCAACACTTTACAAAAAGAACAGCAGGGCATTGAAAACGAATGGCTCAAGGCCCAGAAGGAGCTGGAACATGCCCAGGGCAAGGACGAAACTGTTAAAGCAAGGGCAACAGCTTTCCTTGAGGCCCGGGCAGCATGGCGTGAAACCTACCAGAGGGTACTGGAAGAGACCGAAACTATTTTACTTATTCTTGATCAGGAGAGGCAGTTCTGGCAGTATCGCTATGGCCTGCTCAGACAAAATGTCCGCCCCGGAGACCTTACCAGATGGGAAAAACAGGCTTTAGACTACATGGCAATTATTCAACAGCATATTAAAGTAAAGGAGAAATACCATACAAATCTTCAATCAGAAATAGCATCCATTAAAAAGCAACTTGCCTATAAAAATCTTGATTCAAACAAAAAGAAAAATATCGTAACCAATGTAAATGCCTTGAATAAGATGGCGGAACGGGGTTTTGAATACCTTGCCCTGCTCCATGGCACAGAAGCTGTCGGTCAGCGCCTCCTTGATGAAATCAGCCTGCGCCGGCAAGATATCTCCCTGGGTCAAAGAGTCAAAGAAAAATTTAAAATAGTAAAAAGCCTGTGGGAGACAGAACTGTGGGTGGTTGATGAACGCTCAGTAACAGTGAGAAAACTAACCATTGCCTTAACTATTCTCATTGTGGGCATGCTGCTGGCTCGTTGGCTTACCCACTCCATAATAAGGCGTATTCTTTTAAAAATCCGGCTGGATAGGAGTGCCACTATTGCCATTGAAAAAACCATCTATATTGTTGCCCTGGCTGTTCTATCAATTTCTGCCCTGCGCTCCGTGAATATACCCCTCACTGTTTTCACATTTCTTGGAGGTGCCATGGCAATTGGTGTCGGGTTTGGCGCCCAGAAACTGCTCAATAATTTTATCAGCGGATTCATCCTTATGGTGGAAAGACCAGTCAAGATAAATGATATGATTGAAGTGGATAATAATTTCGGCATTATTGAAGATATTGGCGTAAGGTGCACACGGGTGCGCACACCGGGTAATGTACATATTCTGGTGCCCAACAGCAGTTTTCTTGAAAAAAATATTGTAAACTGGACATTGTCAGACCAGGAGATAAGGGCAAGGGTTACCCTCCATACATCCCACGACTCTGACCCCTGTAAAGTTACAAAGCTTATGCTAAAGGCTTGCCATGAACATAAAAAAATATTAAAAACCCCTGAGGCCATTGTATTGTTTGATGATATCCAGAACAGCTCGTTTAAATTTACTGCATATTTCTGGGTAAGCATGAAAAACCTTCAGCTCCTTGAACGACGAAGCATAGAGAGTGATATACGTTTCAAAATCATGGAACTTGTACGCAAGGCCGGCATTGTACTTGCCATACCCCGACAGAGCGTGCACCTCGACACGGCAGAACCCCTTGATATACAAGTGATCCAAAAAAATACCCCCACCGGGGATTAAATGTTCAACCCTAATTGAAGTTATAGAGGTGAACAAGCATGGTTATTAAAAAATATGGTACAAAAGAATTGGAAAAAGATTCTGGCAAGCTTACCTTTGGACGATCCCTTGAAGCTAATAGAAAATGTGTTGATATTTCACAAAAAATTTTGCAATGATATTGGAAATCTCTCCTCAAAGCCTTTGTGATATCGAAACAGGTCGTCGAATTCCTTCTCCAAAAAGAGTATGTAAGATTGCTTTCCAAATTGGAGAGCCAAAAAAATTATGGCTCAGGCTTGCATTCCAAGACATGCTGCGAATAGAAAAGCTTGACTATACTGTTTCAGTAGCGTTGTCAAACTTCAAGACAAAACACCAAAAATTATCATAGCCTCAAATAAAAAAAGCCCGACCAGGTATGAGCCTGATCAGGCTTTTAAGGAACCGGCAACGTCCTACTCTCCCACAAAGAATCCTTTGCAGTAC
>CAZMEX010000016.1:0-54856 GCA_964565415.1 uncultured Desulfobacterales bacterium
AGAACAAAATGTTATTTTAACATTGCAATTCAATTAAATCTGTGAAAATTATACAAACATGATTATCTATGATTAAATTAATCAACCATAGAAAAAGAATGAAAATAAAATGTTTTTATATCCCTTGTCTGGTCAGTCTTAAAAACTTTAAATCAATTTTAACCACTATTAAAAAAAATATAGATGGAAAATAATATTTTAAGAATATAGAATACGCAAAATTTAAAAATTATTAAACAAATATAAATTAATAGTTAGTAAAACAGGAGATTATTAAAAAAATGAATGATATTGTGGCTCAAACTCAACTTGATGATCTTAAGCTTGTTGCAAAGGGAAAAGTCAGGGATATATATGAAGTTGATGATGCATTATTAATGATAACTTCAGATCGTCTCTCTGCTTTTGATGTGGTCCTACCTGATCCGATTCCTGATAAGGGCAGTGTTTTAACCCAGATTTCACTGTTCTGGTTTGAACAATTTAAAAATATTGTAAAAAATCATCTGATTGCTGCTGATGTTGATCAATATCCAGACGATTTAAAAAGATATTCTGAGCTTCTTAAAAACAGGAGCATGCTTGTTAAAAAAGCAGAACCTCTTCCTGTGGAGTGTATTGTCCGGGGCTATATTTCAGGATCAGGCTGGAAATCATACCAGCAGGAGGGTCATGTCTGCGGGATTAAACTTCCCAAAGGGTTAAAGGAATCAGACAAACTACCTGAAACATTGTTTACGCCATCAACAAAAGCAGAAGTTGGAGATCATGATATTAATATCAGCTTTTCAGACACCATAGATTTGATTGGGAAAGAGAAAGCTGAGAAATTAAAAGAATTAAGTCTTACTATTTATAATAGAGGGGCTGAGATAGCCAATGAAAAAGGAATTATTATTGCTGATACCAAATTTGAATTTGGTATTTATAATGGTGAAATCATATTGATTGATGAGGTTTTAACCCCTGATTCATCTAGGTTCTGGTCAAAAGCTCTCTTTTCTCCGGGCAGATCACAAAAAAGCTATGATAAACAAGATGTCAGGGACTGGCTTACCAACTCAGGCTGGGATAAAACACCTCCTGGTCCAAAACTTCCAGATGAAATCATTAAAAATACTTCTAAAACTTATAAGAAAATTTTTAAACTTCTTACGGGGCAAGAGCTGCTATAGTGTTTTTAAAAGAACAATTAATTGATATTGCTGAAATTGATTTGAATGATCAAAGGTACAGGATTTCAATTAATAATGATATTAATTCTCTTGTGGATTCCATTGCAAAAAATGGTCTTTTCACTCCATGTATCTTAAGAAAAACTAATAATCATTTTATTGTTGTCTCGGGATTTCGACGTATATTGTCCATGAAAAAGCTTAAATTAAAAAACATTTCTGCAAGAATTATCATGGAGGATACAGACAACATAGACCTTTATTGTATTAAAATAGCTATTGGTGAAAATGCATTTCATTGTGAACTTAATGTGATTGAACTTGCAAAAAGCATATCGCTCTTAAAGCAGTTTTTAAATTTTACTGAAATTGAGAAAATATCCCCGACGATCTTTAATACACCCCTTAACAGGAAAATCATTGAACAATTGTTTGCAATTTCATCCATGGATGAATCTGTACACTATTTAATTTCAGCAAAAAAGCTTTCCATGAAAAATATCATTAAAATTGCAGGTTATGATCAAAAAACCTTTGAAGCTTTTATTGATATTTTTCAAAAAGTTAAAATGGGACAAAATAAGCAGGCTGAAATCATAATCAATTGCCATGAAGTTGCATCAAGGGACAATATAGCTTTGCATGATTTTTTATCATTTAAAGATATAAAAAAGATCATTGATCATGAAAATCCAGATGAAAACCATAAAGGTAATCTTTTAAGAAGTTATCTTGCAAAAAAAAGATATCCAAAGCTGACTTCTGCCTATGAAGAGCATAAAGCTGTCATAAAAGAGTTAAAACTTGAACCTGAAATTAAACTTCAAGCTCCAAAAGATTTTGAAGGAGATAAATATTCAATTTTTTTTGAGTTCAGAAATAGACTTAAGTTTGAAGAACATTTAAAAAAACTCATATCAATAAATAGAACAAAAATTTTTGATAAACTTATCAAATGAAAATCAAAAAACTTTTTGTAGATAAAAGTGTTCAAGCTAAAAAAGAGACACGATTTATTTGTGAAAAAATCAAGCTTGAACCTGAAATTATTTCAGATGAGCAGCCTGTATATGATTATGTAAATGCATCATCTGATCCAATTCAAAAAGGTAAAACCTCTCTTTATATTACAACAAATAGAGGTGCAGTTATTAAAGAGTGCCCTGGTACAAGCCATTACACTTGTTGTGATTACACTATTTTACACACTGGTACATTTTGTACAATGGATTGTTCATACTGTATATTGCAGGCATATTTTCACCCACCAATATTAAGATACTTTGCTGACAGAGATAAAATTTCTAATTTTCTTGATGATATTTTTCAAAAAAATAAAATTTTCAGGATTGGAACAGGGGAATACACAGACAGTTTAATTTGGGAGAAAATTAGTGATCTCCCATCTTTTTTAATTCAAAAATTTGCAAATCAATCAAATTCTATTCTAGAGTTAAAAACAAAAACTGTGAATATTGACTCTTTTGAAAATATTGATCATAACCAAAAGACAATTTTGTCCTGGTCATTGAATACTCCTGCCATCATAAAATCTGAAGAGAGAGACACTGCAAGTTTAAAAGCAAGACTGAAAGCTGCAAAAAAATGTGAGTCGTGGGGGTATAAACTTGCATTCCATTTTGACCCTGTTGTGATTTATGATGGATGTATTGAGGAGTATACAGAGGTTATCAAAACAATTTTTAATTATGTAGCACCTGAAAATATTGTTTGGATAAGTATTGGAAGTTTTAGATTTATGCCCCATTTAAAACCATTAATTGAAAAAAGATTTAAACATTCCAAAATATGCTATGGAGAATTTATCCCAGGTATTGATAATAAAATGCGCTACTTTAAGCCTCTTAGAATTGAGGTCTACAGAGCAATGATTAAACAGATCAAAAAATATGCCCCTGAAGTTATAACATATTTTTGCATGGAAGATAGAAGGGTGTGGGAAGAGTGTTTTGGTTTTTTTCCACAGGAAGAGGGAGCATTGGGAAAAATTCTTGATAAGAGTGCAGTTATGCATTGTAAACTTAAACAAAACGCATAAAACAGGTATTAAATTATGAAAAATAACAATGGTCAAAGTTTATGTTAAATTGGAAAATCAACTGCCTTAACAAGACCTGTTATATTTACCAAGGGTATCCCTCTACTAGTAATATTTATCTTCTTATCAAACGAGAAATCAGGGTCAATTGTTTTAAAATATGTCTCATCATAACAATCAAGCCTTAGCTTTAATTCATTATTGTCATGAATTAGAGATGACGTAAGGCCATAATCAACTTCTCCAAGAAAAGTTAAAATTATGTATCGTGGTATTTCACGACCACTGCCCTCTCTTCTGACTTTTGTTGCAATATCAATTACATCATAGGAATCTATGGGATGATTTTGGTTCCATCTGTTTTGTATGGGAAGGCCTGCAACGTAAAGATGGTGAAATTCTATGCCAGCTTTTCTTAAATTATATGCAAGATCATGGATACATCTGCCTGAGTCATTAACTCCACCCAATAAAGGTGTATTACAATAAACAGTTATACCTTGATTATTCAGTTTTTGAACCAATGCATAATGATCTTTTGATATTTCATCGCTTAAAATAAACCATGTCTCTATTTCAAGTCGTAAAGGGTTAGCAATTGTAAGTTGGTTTAATTTACCAAGTTTGTTTATAACACTATTGGTATATGACTTTATGGCAAAATTGAATTTCATGCTCCTGACTCTAACAGAATTTACATGATCAATATTTTTTAATTTTTTAATGATTTTACCAATATAGTAGAGAGAATCAACTGCATCTTTATCAGAAGAGATTATCACATCAGTAATCCTATTATCTGATGCAATGTAATTTATCCCTTGCTCTTGCACATGAATATCTATTTCGACTCTGGTTTCATGGAGTCGAAAAATTTTATCCATAGCTGTATTTACAATTGAATAGCAGGTTTGTCTTTGACTGATTAATTCTGATTTTAAAACATCAATGGCTTGTTTTTCAGCAGGTTGATTTCTTTTTAAAGTTCTTTTTGGTCTTGATCCAATCAGGTGTGATTCTTCACCAATTTGTGCCAAGTATTGTATGTCAATTGTACCTTCATTGTTGATGCGGATATTCCTGAGACCTTTTGTAAGAGGTGCAAAATTTTTAAAATATTCGAGAGTATAAGGGGTTCTAATCCAGATAAATGTTTCTTTTTCTTTTACTTTTTCCACTGCCCAGCCACTGGTATACCAATCCATTTTTCCAATTGGTGTTGCTGTACATATCCTTGGAATTATACGATCAGAAAGATGTGCACGAAGGTGTTTTGCAATATTTATTCCATTGGATAGCGGTGCTCTGTAGATGCTGTTTCCATGAATCGGACTGCAAGGAATGAAAATATAGTGCATTTCAGCTCCTGCACCTCTTAGAAGGCTAAACAACCTCACGAGCTCAGGACCTTTATCATTGCAATTGTTTAAAAACGGAGTTTGAATATAAACTGCAATTCCACTTTTTACCAATTTTGTGATTATCTCTAGAGATTGAACAGATACTTCATCAGGATGGATAAAATGAGTCGCTATTTCAAGTTTCTTACCAACTTGCTGCAGTTCCGTATTTTTTTGCTCCAGGTATTTTAAATATGAATAGTTATCCTTTAAAAAAAGATCAGGATAGTAGGCAATCGAACGTGTGGCAAGGCGAAGAGTCTTGATGTGATCAATTTTCATAAGACCATTTATGGTAGCTTTCATGTTTGCCATGTTCAGGAATGGATCACCACCTGTTACAAGAACTTCTTTAATCAGTGGTGAGTTTCTGACATGTTTGACTGCTGCTTTAACATCGGTCAATGTAGGGTTTTTTTCATTTCTTGAGTCTTTATGTTTTCTAAAACAGAATCTGCAATAAACTGGACAGCTCATATTGAGTAATAAGATTACTCTGTTTTGATACATTTGTTCCAATATACCATCATGGAACTGACCAATCCATGTGTTTTCATGACCAGTCAAATCAAGTTCTTCAACAAAGGGTATATACTGGCATGCTATATCCTTAGACACCATCATCTGCCTGATTATATGTTTTGAAAGTCGAACCGGGTATTTGTCAATCACTTTTTCAAGATCAGAGCGCTGTTCCTCTGAGATATCTAAGTTAGTGATTTTTTCAAGTTGTTTTGTGTTTTTTATTGAAACATATCCTTTACCAGGTATAATTTTTTCAAGAATTGTCACTAGTAAAAGATAGGGCAGGGCAATTCCATTGATAATAACTTTTTGTTTGTTTGATGTATTAATTATAGAATTGAAAATTTCTTTAAAAAAGTTTTCAGGCATATTCTCATGCCCAGTAGCCTTTAAAAGATTTCTAAACTTTGCACCCCCATCCTGATCTTTGATAATCCCACAAAAGACTTCTCCTAAAAAAGTTTTTGTTGCATAAAGTTCTAAAAAATCAGTAACAGAGTCAATTAAGGTTGTAAGGCTTATCTCAATTTCTTTTTTTGAATCACTGAAAGATAAAAATATAGAATATTTATTTTTCATATACAATTTTTCCATCAAAGATCGTCATATCAATGGTAATTTCTGGAATTTTATCTTGGTCAATAAGATGGATATCTTTATCAAGAACAATCATGTCAGCAAATTTTCCAGGTGATACACTACCGGAGACCGTATCTGTTCCCATTGCAACTGCAGGGGCAATAGTGTATCCAGCAATTGCTTCTGTAACACTTAAAGCCTGTTCAATATACCACCCGTTTTTCGGAGTATTGTTCATTCTTTTACGGGTAACTGCGGAAAATATCCCGTTAAATGGGTTTTTATCACATACAGGGGCATCCGAATTTAAAATCAAAGGCAATCCATTGTCCAGAATACTTTTTAACATATAAGTATATTTGCTCTTTTTACCAACACACATTTCAATCATTGAAATATCAAGGTTTAAATTATTAGGCTGACATGACGTGGTTATACTTTTAAGTCTGCCCATTCTTTCAAGGTCTTCAGGTCTGATCATTTGTACATGCTCAATTCTATGTGGGATTTTAGGTCTTTGGGGATTGATCTTTTCAACCCTTTCAAACATTGATACAATTTTTCTGTTGGCTTTATCTCCAATGGAATGAATCATAACACTGATACCTGCTGCCTCAGCTTTTAATACGGCATTCTCAATGTTCTCAATTGAAGTCAAGGGCATTCCATATCCAGCATCCAGGTATTTTTCAAGCATCCAGGCAGTTCTTGCCCCCATTCCTCCATCGGCAAAAAATTTTAAATGACCAATTTTTAACTTATCATTCCCAAATCCAGTTCTTAAACCAAGTGCTATTGCCTGATCTGTCATTTCCCCAGGCAATGAAACATGGCATCTTATTTTAAGTTTTTGAAATTCATTAAGTTTTTGCCATGCCTTTAAAGAGTCAGCACCATCAAGACCACCCATGAGGCGGATATCATGAATTGATGTAATACCAAATCTATGCAGTTCAGACATACCTTTTTCCATATTATCTAAAATTTGATCTTCAGTAGGTCTGGGTACAATGTTTTTAATCAAATTCAAAGCAAGTTCCCTTAAAACACCTGTGGGTTTGCCTTGTGAGTCTTTTACAATTCTGCCTTCTGGTGGGTCAATGGTTTTTAAATTAATTTGTGCATTTTTAAGGGCATTAGAATTTACAACTCCAACATGAAGACAGCATCTCAGGATATAAACAGGATGGTCAGGAACAATTTTATCCAAATCATACCTGTCAGGCATTTTACATTCAGGCCAGTCAGATTCATTAAATCCATTGCCTAAAATCCATGAGCCTTTTTTTAGAGTTTTTGCTTTTTGGATAAGCAGTTGCTCCATCTCTTTAAAGGAAAAAGCTTTGGAAAGGTCAACACTGTGATAATTTAGTGCCCATTCGTAAAAATGAAAATGAGAGTCAGTAAACCCAGGCAGAACAGTTTTTTGTTTAAGATCAATCTTTTTAATGGTTTTATCTGACTTTAATAAAACCTCATTGCTTGATCCAACTTTAATAATTTTATTGCCTGAAATATGAACAGCTTCTACAAAGGGGAGATTTTTATTTTGTGTATATATTTTACCATTATAAAGTATCATTACATCATAGAGTATGGATATTGAATATTTAATAAAAAAGACCTGGGAAGATTTTTAAGTTCCATCCACAGGTCTTTTGATAGATATTGGGTTACAATCTAATTACGATTTTACTTTTATTAAACCTCTTTTTCTGCATTGGTTTTATCAATTACTTTTTTTGCAAGATCATGGGGCATCTCTTCATAGGTTTCAAATTCCATGGAAAAAGTTCCCCTTCCTCCAGTCATGGAATTCAAGTCCGGAGCATACCTTAACATTTCTGCCATGGGAACAAGCGCATTTACTATTTGTTTAGTTCCTTCAGAATCCATACCAAGAACTTTTCCGCGTCGGGAATTAAAATCTCCCATAATATCACCGGTATATTCATCGGGGACAACAACCGAGACCTTCATGATAGGTTCTAATAAAACAGGTTTGGCCTGTTCAATAGCTTTTTTAAAAGCTATTGATCCTGCTAATTTAAAAGCCATCTCTGATGAATCTACTGCATGGTAACTGCCATCGTCCAGAGTGGCTCTGAAGTCAATGCATGGAAAACCTGCGAGATACCCTCTTGCTGCTGATTCCTTAACACCTGTCTCAACAGCCGGAATATAATTTTTTGGGATGGAGCCCCCAACAATTTTATTTACAAAATCAAATCCTTTGCCATTTGGCAATGGTTCAAAATTAATCCAGCAATCACCAAATTGTCCATGACCCCCAGATTGCTTTTTATGTTTTCCCTGGACCCGTATTTTCTTCTTTATTGTCTCTTTATAAGGTACCTTGGGTGTTGAAATGGCAACTTCTACATTGAATTTTCTTTTGACTTTTTCACAAGTTGTTTCAATGTGAACAAGTCCTGTGCCTGATAATAAAGTTTCATTTGTCTCTTTTTCCCTTGTGAGCTGCAATCCTGGATCTTCCTCAAGAATTTTTCTTAAGGCTTCGTGTATTTTATCCTCATCACCTTTGGTTTTTGGTGAAATTGAAAAAGAGATGACAGGTGGAAGTGGTTTTACAGGTGCAAATTTTATATTTTCCGAACCAGTAATTGTATCATTGGTAAGGGTATTTTTTAATTTTGCAACAGCAACTATTGATCCTGGTCTGGCTTCTGTAATATTTTTCTGTTTTTTCCCCACAATTTCAAGGAGTTGAGAGAATCTCTCTTTATTATTTTTATTTACATTCAGTATATTGCCGTCCTTGCCAAGTTGTCCTGAGACAACCCTGAAGATCGAAAGTCTTCCGGCATAAGGGTCAACAATTGTATTGAACACAAATCCAGAAAACTCTCTTTCAGGATCAGGCATAACTTCAATTTCATTATCATCATTATCAGTTGCAATCCAGGCACCTCTGTCAATGGGAGAAGCCATATGGTCAACAATGAAATCTAAGAACAATTCAACTCCGATTGATGAGGTTGCAGCTCCGCATAAAGCAGGATAGAATGCTCGTTCAAGAACACCTTTTCTAAAGGCTTTTTTAAGCTCTTCTTCTGATATCTCCTCTCCTTCAAGATACCGCTCAAGAAGATCATCATCAAGTTCAGCAATATTTTCAATAAACTCTTCTTTTGCAAGTGTAAACTCTTCCTGCATATCAGAAGGAATATCAATTTTTTTAGCTTTACCATCTTTTTCAAATTTATATGCTTTACCACTTATAATATCAATAATTCCTGAAAAATCACTCTCTTTGCCAATGGGTAATTGGGCAATCAATATTTTTTTATCAAGAGCTGTACCAGTGGCTTCAACAGCAGCATTAAAATCTGCTCTTTCACGATCAAGTTTGTTTATAAAAAGAAGTGTTGGCAGATTATATTCCTGGGCACATGTAGATGCAGCTTCAGTCATAGCACTTGGACCACTTACTCCGTCAATCAATAAAGCAACGCTGTCAGCAGCAGGGATACAGGTCTTTGCAGCGGAAAAGAAATTTTGATCACCTGGAGTATCCATCAGAGTAATTGAAAATTTATTGTGGGTCAGATTAAAAAAAGAGGTGTTAATACTCTGTTGTTTTTTAATTTCTTCAGGCTGGAAATCCATTGCTGTATTGCCTTCTTCGATTTTACCATGGCGTTCCAGTAACCCTGCATTAAATAAAACAGCTTCGGCAAGGCTGGTTTTACCAGATCCGCCATGACCTGCCAGGGCAATGTTTCTTATTGATTTAATTTGGTCTGTCATTGCAACTCCTTTAACAATTAAATAAAAAAACTAATTTATAAAAACGAATCTTGGTACTTAAGCATTTTAATGAAAATATTTCAAGGAAATTATATACTCTTTATTTCCTTTTGGACCAAGAATAGGGGAGGGGACGATGTTACAAGCTTCATAGCCTCTATCAATAAAAAAATATTTGATATCATGTAGGACCTTATTTCTTATATTTTCATCACGAACCACTCCGCCCTTACCAACTTCACCTCTACCTGCTTCAAATTGCGGTTTGATTAAAGCGAGAATTCTGCATGGATTTTTCATAAATTTTTCTGCAGAGGGTATAACAATTTTTAATGATATAAACGAAGTATCAATTACGATAAGATCTAATTTTTCACCGATTTTTTCATAGGGCATGTATCTTATATTTGTACGCTCTATCACTATTACTTTTGGATTTTGTCTCAATTTCCAGTCAAATTGACCATAGCCCACATCCACTGCAAATATTTTTAAAGCCCCGCGTTTTAAAAGACAATGGGTAAATCCACCAGTTGAAGCACCGATATCCATACATTTAAGGTCTTTGACATCAATTGACAACTCTTTGATTGCTTTTTCAAGCTTTAAACCACCTCGGCTGACAAAGGGAAAATCCTTTTCTTTACAGATAATGTCTGCATCAACATTGATCAATGCACCTGGTTTATCAACAACAATATTATTTACAAATACCTTGCCTGTCATTATGATTCTTTTTGCACGTTCCCTTGAAGGTGCAAATTTTTTTTCCAGCAGTGCTAAATCAAGTCGAATTTTTTTTTTCTTCATATATTACAATTTTATAATCTCTTCTACAGCTTTACAAATTGCAGAAGCATCAATTGAATACTCCTTTTTTAATATCTCCTGGGCACCATGCTCAACAAAACAATTTTGAATGCCAACTCTTTTTATTTTTATATTTGAAATATTGTTATCTGCAAAGAGTTCTAATACAGCACTTCCAAAACCACTCGCCAACACATGGTTTTCAATTGTAATGACTTTACCAATCCTTTGAGCAATTTTTATGATAAGCTCTGAATCAAGTGGTTTTACAAATCTTGCATTGATCAATGAGCAGGATATATTTTTTTCCTTTAATTTTACAATAGCTTTTTGGGATTGAACAACTGAATCACCAATGGCAATTAATAATACATCATCGCCATTTTCAATAAGTTCAGCCTTACCAATTTGAATAGGCTCTGGATTATCATCTAAATCAACACCTGATCCTTTACCTCTAGGATATCTTATGGCAACCGGAGCATTTTGTGCAAAGGCAGTTAAAAACATTCTTACAAGCTCATTTTCGTCCCTAGGTGCCATAATAGTAATATTTGGAATACTTCTAAGGTATGCAAAATCAAAAAGACCATGATGTGTAGGACCGTCTTCACCAACAATCCCTCCTCGGTCAATGGCAAAAACAACAGGGTGGGATTCAAGGCAGACATCATGTAGAATTTGATCGTATGCCCTTTGCAAAAAAGTGGAGTAAATTGCAACAACAGGTTTTAAGCCTTGTGTAGCAAGACCTGCTGCAAATGTTACAGCATGTTGCTCTGCAATACCAACATCAAAAAATCTGTCTGGGTATTGTTCTGAAAATTTGATTAGCCCTGTACCTTCAGGCATGGCTGCAGTAACAGCTACAATTTTCTGATTATCTTTAGCAAGCTTAACCATGGTTGAACCAAAAACCTCAGTATATGTTGGGATTTTTTTATCTTTTGTTATTCCATTGCCTGTTTTAATATCAAAAGATCCAACACCATGGAAATAGACAGGGTTTTTTTCAGCAGGTTCATACCCTTTACCTTTTTTCGTCGTAACATGAAGAAGTACCGGATCATTAGTGGTTTTGATATTCTCCATAATATCTATTAAATGGTTTAAATTGTGTCCATCTATGGGACCAAAATAATTAAAATCAAATGCTTCAAATAACATTCCTGGTGTTACAAAGGTCTTAAATGAGTCTTCTGATCGCTTGGCAAATTTGTATATTTCAGTACCTATTTTTGGCAATGATTTTAAAAATTCACCAAATCCTTTTCTCATGTGTTGCAAATAGGAGGCAGAAAGGGTTCGGCTTAAAAAAGAGGATAGGGCACCTACATTGGGAGATATAGACATTTCATTGTCATTTAGAATAACAATGAGATCCTTTTTTAAACCCCCTGCCTGATTTAATGCTTCATAGGCAATACCTGCTGTTAAAGATCCATCACCAATAACTGATACAACTTTTGATCTGTTTTTGTTCAAACATTTTCCAATGGTGATTCCCAAACCTGCTGAAATGGATGTGCTGGCATGACCAACCGTAAATCCATCATATGGACTTTCACTCATTTTAGTGAATCCGGACAACCCTTTATAGGTACGGAGAGTATCAAATCTATCTTCTCGGCCTGTCAGGAGTTTATGCGCATAACTTTGATGTCCAACATCCCACACAAGTGTGTCTTCAGGAAAATCAAATACCCGGTGCAGAGCAATTGTAAGTTCAACTGCGCCAAGGCTTGAGGCCAAATGCCCACCTCTCTTGGAAACAACTTCAATAATCCTCTTTCTAATGTCAGCAGCAAGGGTCTCTAAATCTTTCCTGCTGAGCGCTTTTATATCTTTATTGGTCTTTATATCTTTTAACATATTCAAAATAGGCTAATATTTCCTTTCAATAATATATTGTGCAATTTTTTCAAGAGGCAGTGCTTTTTCTTCAAAACTTTCAAGGGATTTAAGGGCATCTGAAACAAGTTTTTTTGCATACTCTTTTGAGGCTTTAAGCCCAATTACCTGGGGGAATGTAAGTTTTTTGTTTGCTTCATCTGATCCAGCCTGTTTACCCATAACAGCAGAATCACCTTCTATATCGAGAATATCATCAATGATCTGAAATGCCATTCCAATATTTCTGGCATAAACAACAAGTTGTTTTAATTGATCAGGGTCTGCACCTGCTGCAACACCACCTGTTTTAACACTGGCTATTATTAATTCACCTGTCTTAAGAGCATGCATGTGCTTAATATACTCAAATGGCTCAATAGATTCAATGGTTAGTGAGGCAGCCATATCAAGTACTTGCCCCTCAACCATACCATTTGTGCCAGCAGCATCAGAAATTATGGAAATAATTTTTACAAGAGCATCACTGGAAAGAGGTTTAAATGTGTGCTGTAAGGGATTGGATAAAATAGAAAACGCATGTGTTAAAAGAGCATCTCCTGCAAGTATGGCTGTAGCCTCAGAAAACTTTTTGTGCAGGGTTGGATTCCCTCGACGAAAATCATCATCGTCCATGGCAGGCAAATCATCATGTATTAATGAATATGTGTGTATCATTTCAATGGCACAAGCCGGGAGCATGGCTTTTTCTTTGGATTTTTGATTATTTGTTCCTATGCATTGGGCAGCAGCAATGCATAAAATTGGTCGTAATCGTTTGCCATTTGCCATGAGTGAATATTCCATGGCAGCAATTAATCCTCTTTTTATGTCATATAAAGAAAGAACTTTTCTAAGTTTGTTATTAATAATTTCTTGCTGCTCTTTTAAATATGATTTCAAATTAAAATCATTAATCCCATTGTTTGCAATTTTTTTATTCATTTTTAAAAGGTTTTTCCTTGATGCTTCCATCAGCATTTTCAAGTAAAATTGAGATCTTTTTTTCTGCTTTATCAAGCAAATTATTGCAATATAGGGAATGTTTCATGCCAGCCTCATATTTTTTTATTGCTTCCTCCAGGGGAAGCTCACCTGATTCCAGCTCTTTAACAATGGTTTCAAGCTGTTCCATGGTATTCTCAAAACTCTTTTTTTCAGCCATTTTTTTTCTCCACCTTGGTGATAACCCGTCCTTTAAATAAAATTATTTCTAAAAGATCATTATTCTTAATGGTTGCAGGATCAGTAACAATAGTTTGTTCAGGATATGTTCTTGCAATACTGTAGCCTCGCTTTAAGACAGCCATGGGATTGAGCGCCTTGAGCCTTTCTTCCATTGAATTAGCATATATATTTTTTGTTTTAAGATAATAATTTAAAATATTTTTTAAATGAAGAGTATAGTCATCAAGCTGTATTCTCATCTCATCAATTGTTTTTAAAGGACTCTTTATTCTAAGTCTTAAAGACATAAGCTTCTCTTTTGTATTTACTAATTGTTTGTAGACATTTGAATAGAGTTTGAAATTTAAATCATTCAGTTTTTTCTTTAAGTATTGTTTTTCAGGAAGAGCTAATTCAGCAGCAGCAGAAGGGGTAGGGGCACGCAAATCAGCAACAAAATCAGCTATTGTAAAATCAATTTCATGTCCAATTCCTGTAATAATAGGAATTTTAGAGGCAAATATGGCTTGGGCAACAAGTTCAGAATTAAATGAATTAAGATCTTCAAAGGAACCCCCACCTCTGGCTAAAATAATGAGTTGTGAAGAATTGATCTTGTTTGCAAGCTCAATGGCACGGGCAATTTGAACATCAGAATTTTTCCCCTGAACTTGAACGGGAATAATTACTAAATGGCAGTTACTGAATCGTCTTTGAAAAATATTTAGAATATCTTGTACAGCAGCACCAGTTGGAGAAGTTATAATGCATATTTCAGAACTTATAAAAGGAATCTTTTTTTTATGTTTTTTATCAAACAAACCTTTGCCAGATAATTTTGTTTTAAGCTGTTCAAAGGAAATTTGCAGAGCACCGGCACCTTCAGGTTCAATGTGTTCAAAAATCAATTGATATGAACCTTTGGGTTCATATAATGATACTCGAGCCATACCTTTTATTTTTAAGCCATTCTCAAGTTTAAATATTAATTTTTTTTTTTGAGAAGAAAAAATAACACAGCTTATAACAGAAGATTCATCTTTTAGTGAAAAATAGGAATGGTTGGATGAAGAGGTGAAAAGATTAGAAATTTCACCTGTGATCCATATAAAAGGATAAGTCTCCTCTAAAAGTAGTTTTAATTTTTTTGTGAATTTTGAAACAGTAAATATTTCTGTGATCATATAAGTAATGTTATTTATTAATATTTAAACTAAAACTGGAATCTTTATAAATCATAAGATAACCAAAGGCAATAAATTTCTTTTATTTTACCAGGGAAGTCCAACGTCCGATAATATATATTATGTAAACTTTTTATTCACACCATAATTTAAAACCTTTATTGTAAATAAAAGGTTTTTATCTACTTGAATTGTCCCTATTGTGTGTTATATTTTATTAAATCATTAATTATCAGGAGAAACAACAATGAATACACAATATTCTACTAACTTGCAGGCAGGTACAATAACTAAAGTTAATAGTTTTTTGCGCAGTGTCTATAACTGGATGACAATTGGTCTTGCCTTAACAGGCATTACAGCTTTTTATGTCTCCAACAGCCCAACCATTTTAAATATAATTTACGGTAATTTTATAGTACAGATTCTCATGTTTGTTGGAGTGTTTGGACTTGTGTTTTTTCTCTCATCCAGAATTCAAAAACTTAGTGCGACAACAGCCACAACACTTTTTGTAGTATATGCTGTTCTAATGGGTGCTCTTTTGTCCTATGTTTTTTTAGCCTATACAGCAAGCTCCATTACTTCAACCTTTTTTATCTGTGCATTAACCTTTGGATGCTTTAGTGCTTATGGAATGATAACCAAGCGTGACTTAACTTCTCTTGGTGGCTTTATGATGATGGGGTTGATTGGAATCATAATTGCATCCCTAGTAAATATATTTATTGGCAGCACTGTTTTGACCATGCTGATTTCTTATATCGGAGTTATTGTTTTTGTTGGTCTTACAGCTTATGATACTCAAAAATTAAAAGAAATGTCCTTAACCATGCCGGCAAATGCTACAGGAGCAATGGTTAGAAAAGCCACCATCATGGGTGCTTTAACTCTCTATCTTGACTTTATTAATCTATTTTTATTTCTTTTAAGAATTCTTGGTGTTTCCAGGGATTAAATTTTAAGTTACCTGCACTAGACACTCCCCGGTATATGTTATCGGGGAGTTGCAACAGTTCATATATCCGCTCTATATATATTTTTTAACCTCTTTACAAATTAACTTACAATAATTATTTGTGATCTCTCTGTCAGGTCCCTCAATCATAATCCTTAACAATGGTTGCGTCCCTGAATATCTGATCAACACCCTGCCCTCAGAACCAAGTTCAGTTTCAACCTGTTTTATTGTATCAGCTACCTTTTTTATATTCATCAAATCTGGCTTGGAATTTTTAACTTTTACATTCATAAGAACCTGGGGATATATTTTCATAACTTGAGCAAGTTCTGAGAGAGGTTTTTGAGTATATGCCATAACTTCAATTATTCTTAAAGCACTTAAAATTCCATCACCGGTTGTATGATACTTTGAGAATATCAAATGCCCTGAATCTTCACCACCAATAACCGCATTATTTTCTCTCATCTCTTTGATTACATTAATGTCTCCCACATCAGTAACAATATGATCTATGCCAGACTCTTTTAAAAACCGGACAAGCCCTATATTACTCATAACAGTACTGACAACTTTATTATTATCAAGATTGCCTTGATCTTGTAAAAATTTTGAACATATTGCAAGTATTCTGTCGCCTTTAACTTCAAAACCTTTTTCATCAATGGCAATGAGCCTGTCAGCATCCCCATCAAAAGCAAAACCTAGGTCCGCACACTTTTTAACAACATTGTTTGATAAAATTTGTGTGTGTTGGGACCCGCATTTTTCATTAATATTTTTACCATCTGGAAGATTAAATATAAAATCAACATCAAATTTTGAACTTGAAAATACCTCAGGTGCAGTATTAAATGCAGCACCATTGGAACAATCAATTATAATTTTAATCTGTTTTTTTATTAAATTATGATCCAGGGTTGATTTTAAAAAATCAGCGTATTGCTCCACTGCATTTGTTATATTTGAAATCCTACCGATACTGTTTATACCAGCATACTCTTTGTTTTCATGAATAAAATTTTCTATATAATTTTGATCTGATTCATCAAGTTTATTACCATTACCATTAAATATTTTAATCCCATTGTCCTGGTAAGGATTATGGGATGCGGAAATTACAATGCCTGCCCCTGCATCACTCTCATTTATTGTTAAATATGCAACAGCTGGAGTTGGAATTATTCCTGCAATTTTACAATCAATACCAGTAGATACAATGCCTGCGGATAATGACGCTTCAAGCATATCACCAGATTGGCGTGTATCTTTGCCAACTATAATTGATTTATACCCACCCTTTTTTACAAGGAGTCCAGCAGCTCTTCCAATCTGTAATGCAATCTCACATGTAATGGGATGCCTGTTTGCAACCCCCCTTATACCATCGGTGCCAAAAAGTTTTTCTGTCATAAGTATAATGCCTATACCTTTATCTTTTCAAATATTTTATATTCTATACTGTAAAGCCATCTGCTTAATTTTGAAGCATTTGAAGCTTCCATACCTTTTATAAATTTAATATACTGCTCTTCATTAGTATTAATATCGGGTTTTGAATCTGTGAAGTTATAATCTTTCTGGCTTATTAAAAATTCTTTATTTTCAGGAAAGCTATCTATAATATTTTTCTGTTTTTTTATAGCGTTACTTTTTTTAAGATTACAAATAAACTCATCTAATCTTTTA
Organism: uncultured Desulfobacterales bacterium; assembly: GCA_964565415.1. Lineage (GTDB taxonomy): Bacteria > Desulfobacterota > Desulfobacteria > Desulfobacterales > Desulfobacteraceae > JAIOSM01. The sequence continues at coordinate 17,211 of CAZMEX010000016.1, forward strand.
ATTCTTTCATCAATAGCTTTACCCAAAGTCAGAACCATACCGGAAAGCAGCTGTTTTGAAAAAAAATCTCTGGCAAACATCGATCTAATTTCCCTATACCAGTTCAAAAGTGCAATTAGAGAGGAAATATATGATATATTATTATTAAAAATTCTTGCGACATTATTATAAACATGTGCACCTCTTGTAATAGATGCCTCTTTTAAGGAACCGCCCAGAAGTAATTTATCTGTTTTCAATTCATCTTTTCTGATAATACTTCCTGCAACAGTTAAACAGCCAAAACCTATTTTACATGGACCCACAAGACCGCCCTGCCCTCCTAAAAAGATAGGATTCTGATTCAGAAAAACTCCTTGGTAAACATTGCCCATCATGGAAGGTGTTGCCTTGTCCTGATTAGGTGTATAATTAAAATGAATATAGGAGCTGCCAACCTCGCTGTGGTTCTTTTTGTCTGTTCCCCCTGCCATAAAGCAATCACAAAAATTAATAAGGCTTCCCAGGGTTACAAAGGGGAATAAAATTGTCTGCTTTAATCCCACACAATGTGCTGCACTTGAATGCTCTTCAAGGATTGTACCACCACGAACATGGCCGCTTGACCCAAAAGAATTTTTCCCTGCAAAGCAGGCTTCTTGAAAAAAGCCTCCCCTTAAAGATGTGTCAGGTCCAACATAACAATCTTTAATAGTGACAGGTGCCTCTTCTCCTAAAACAACTCCTTTACAAATAAGTGTTTTTGCACCTGTAATTCTTACTCCAGGGTAGATAGTTACATTTTTTTCTGAAATTCTGTTAAGGTCAATCTCTGATCCGATCAATACAGATTCAGGATTTAAAATCTTAACTCCCTTATCCATAAGCTGTTTATGTTTTTTTAAATTTGTCATAATACCTGATAAAAATTAAAGTAAATTAGTTGTTAAAAAATCAAGTTTGCTTTACTATATTTATATTATCCTTTTAAAAAATCAATAGGAGATAAGAATGAATAGAACAAATTTATTCATAAATAGTAATTCATGGCAATCTCTTCAAAATAAAATTTGTAAACTGAATAGAAAAGAATTTCACTTAAAATCTTTAATTACCAGGAAAAATCGATTTAAAAATTTTTCCATAAGAGAATGCAAATTTTTATACGATTTTTCTAAACAGAGAATTGATGAAGAGATATTTGCTGATTTGCTTCAAATGTCTAAGGAATTGAAATTAAGAGACAAGTTTGTTGATATTACAAATGGTGTTATTGCAAACTCAACAGAAAAAAGAGCAGCTCTCCATACTGCAACCAGAGATTTTTCTGGTAAAAAAATAGTGGTTGATAATAAAAATATCATGCCGGATATTATCAAGGTAAATAGAAATATCAAACTATTTTCAAAAAAAATCCATGACCAAACCATTAGATCACAGTCAAACAAAGGTTTTGCCGATGTTGTAGTTATTGGTATTGGCGGGTCTTATTTGGGTTGCGATTTTATATATAATGCACTGTTGAGCAATTATAAACCTAAACTAAATCTTCATTTTCTAAGTAATGTTGATATTGATAACTTTGGTGAGATCATATCAAAAATAGACCTTGATACAACATTGTGGATTGTAATATCGAAAAGTTACACCACCACGGAAACAATGGCGAACCTAAACCAGACACGCTCCTTTTTAAAAAATGGAGGCGTCAATCCTGAAAAACATCTTGTTACAATCACAAGCAAAGGCAGCCCGGGAGATAACTCTTTAAATCCTGTTTTAGCCTCCTTTAATATGTTTGATTTTATTGGCGGGCGATATAGTGTAACATCTGCTGTGGGTGGTGTTCCCCTAAGTCTTGCTTTTGGGTATGATGTGTTTGAAAAATTTCTGAAAGGTGCCCATGAAATGGATGAACATGCTAAGAATAGTGACAACAGAGAAAATATTCCACTTATTGCATCATTGATAAATATATACAATTCCAATGCCTTAGGTTATACAGCCATGGGAATAATACCATACAGCAATGCTCTTTGTAAGCTTACGGCACACATTCAACAACTCAGTATGGAAAGCCTTGGTAAATCAACAACTAAAAACAGAGAACCTGTAAAATACCCCACAGGAACAATTGTTTTTGGCGAACCTGGCACCAATGCACAGCACTCATTTTTTCAGCTTGCACATCAGGGAATGGCTTTTCCAATAGAGTTTATTGGTATTATAAACCCTGGATTCACGGGAGGGCAGTTTAAATTTAACGGCGTATACAACCACCAAGAGCTTTGGGCAAATATGTTATCCCAGGCCATTACCCTTGCAACTGGTAAAGAAAGCAGTGATCAGGCAAGATCTTTTCCAGGTAACAGACCATCTTCCACTATTATCATTGAAAATCTTAAGGCAGATAACATTGGAAAACTTTTGTCGTATTATGAAGCTAAAACAATTTTTGAGGGGTTGATTTTAGATATTAATCCTTTTGATCAATTTGGTGTTGAGCTGGGCAAATTAAATGCTGAACCCATAAGAGAACAAATTATTAGAAAAAATGAGAATGAAAATTATCAAATAAATGGTATTGACAATGTCTCAAAATTCTATCTTGATTTGCTCTATTCAAAAAAAATGTCCTGAATTTATAAAAATTTATATAATACTCCGCCCCAGGTAAGACCTGCTCCTAAACCTGTAAACATAACAAGGTCACCGCTTTTTCCAATAACTCCCTGTTCCATCGCTTCATCTAAAGCAATTGGAATGGTTGCAGCAGTGGTGTTTCCATATTTTTGTATATTGTTGAACATTTTTGACTGGTCAAGTTTTAATATATCACAATATGCCTGGTTTATACGCAAATTTGCCTGGTGAGGGATAATTAAATCTAAATCTTCAAGCTTTAAGTTGGCTTTTTTTAAAATTTTCATTGTAACTTTTGGTAATCTTTTAAGAGCAGCCTTAAATACAGCTTTCCCATCCATTGAAACATAATATCTATCGGAAGTTGGGCTGACATCTAAAGGAATGCGTTGTTTTAATTTTGAGGCAGGTAATTCAACAGTTAGTGCATCAGCCATATTACCATCTGCATACAGACATGTTGTTATAACACCAATATCTTCCTCTGTATCAATTCCTTCAATACATACTGCGGCTCCTCCATCTCCAAAGATAACAGTGACATCTCTTCCCCTGGTTGTTTTATCAAGCCCTGTGCTATGAACTTCTGCACAAACTAAAAGGACTTTGTTTGCAAGACCGCTTTTAATATAAGAATCTGCTGTGGCAAGCCCATATAGAAAGCCTGTGCATTGTTGTCGTATATCCAAGGCAGGGGTTGTTTTTAATCCTAATTTGGCTTGTAAAAGGCAGCCGGGACCCGGGAAAAAAATATCAGGGCTGACAGTTGCAAAGATTATAAAATCAATATCTTCTGGAATCCAGCCTGCCTTTTCAAGTGCAATGTTTGATGCTTCGAGTCCAAGATCAGAAACACCTACACCACCCTCTTCTGGAACCCAGTAACGTTGTTCTATACCAGTTCTTTGCCTTATCCATTCATCAGATGTATCCAGGAATTTTACAAGGTCATCATTTGTAACAACTCTGGATGGTAGAGCTCGACCAGTACTTTTTATTATTGATCTTCTCATATTTTTCCTTCAAAATTCACAGTTTTGTAATTGCTTTCCAATGTTTTGTACTGTATTGTTTTTTTAAAAATATATATTATTTATAAGGGTATATAAACTATTTTTTAAACCCAAGTAAAGGAAAAATATTGTTCACACAAATTATTATTTTATTTTCAGGTCTGATACTGCTCTATGTCGGATCTGAGCTGCTTGTAAACGGTTCATCCTCCACAGCGCTTATGTATTCCATAAAGCCTGTCATAATTGGACTTACCATTGTGTCCTTTGCAACATCTGCCCCGGAACTTCTTGTGAGCTTTGTAGCTGCGCTGAAAGGATCTGGAGACATCTCTGTTGGTAATATTCTTGGATCAAATGTTATCAATATTGCCTTGGTACTTGGAATCAGTGCAATGATTAGAAAGGTTGATATTAAAAACCAGATCATACGTTTTGAACTCCCTTTTATGTTATTTATATCAATCATCTTCTGGGTACTATGTCTTGATTGTGAAGTTGGATATTTTGATGGCATTGTTTTACTATCTCTTCTTTTGGCTTTTTTATTTGTAAGTATAAAAAATGCAAAATACCAAAACCAAACAGGTAAATCTCCTGATAAATCAAGAAAAAAACTTCTAATTAATATTTTGTATATACTTACAGGCCTGACTGCTTTAGCTTTTGGAGCAAATATGGTTGTAAAAAATGCCATTATTATTGCAAAAACAATTGGGCTGTCTGAAGTATTTATTGGAATCTCAATTGTCGCACTTGGTACATCTTTACCAGAGCTTGCCACTTCAGCGGTTGCTGCTGCCAAAGGACACAGTGATATCTCTGTTGGGAATGTTGTTGGGAGTAATATATTTAATATTTGCCTTGTCATGGGCATTGTGGGCATCTTAAACCCCACTGAAGTTAATAAAAGCCTTTTATATTTTGAAATCCCATTTATGGTATTTTTGTCAATAGTTTTTTATATTATTTCAATAAAATATAAAAAAATAAACGCCTTATCTGGCGCAGCTTTTATAGTTTTTTTCTTAATTTATAACATTATTTCCTACACAAAATAGTAAATAAAAATGGTACTTTTTTTATTTTTTTCTTGAATTAACTACCCAATCTATAATATGAATAATTATCACTATTATCTAAATATATTATAAAGGAGCAATATGATGGGTACCCATCGAATACTAATTGTAGATGACAGCAGAGATCTACTGGATACTTTTAACGATTTTTTCAATTCAATGGGATACCAGGTTAGCGTAGCACCTGATGGCTTTGAAGCGCTGAAACTGTTGCGAAATAACTCTCTTAATCATTTTGATCTATTGATTACAGATTTAGTTATGCCACAAATAAGCGGAGTTGGTCTTATTACAATTATTAAAAAAGAATTCCCAGGTCTTAAAATAATTGCCATGACTGGTTATGGCAATGAACCAGGTCTTCTTGCCACTGAAGCCCAGGCAGATCTTGTACTTTATAAACCCCTGGATTTATTCAAAATGGAAAAAAATATTTCTAAATTACTTAAAATCAATCATAATAAATAGAAAAAGAGTAAAGGTTTTCTTAAAATGAGAAAAGGTAAACAACCAATAATCGGAGTAAGCAACGCAATTTTAAAAATTAAAGAATTGATAAGCCATGTTGCAGGCACCGGGCTCAATATACTAATTACCGGAGAAACTGGTGTAGGAAAAGATTTAATTGCACACAACCTATACGCATCTTCGCCAAGGGCTGAAAATAACTTTATTAAAGTAAACTGTGCAGCACTTCCTGAAACACTTCTTGAGAGCGAATTATATGGATTTGAAAAAGGTGCTTTTACCGGTGCCCATAAAAACAGACCGGGAAAATTCCAAGCTGCTGATAAAGGAGTATTATTTCTTGATGAGATTGGCGATATGACCCTCTCTTTACAATCAAAAATGCTCCATGTGCTCCAGACCGGTGAATTTTCTCCAATTGGTTCAAATCAGGAATACAAAACTGATATTTGGGTAATCGCAGCTACTAATCATCAATTAGATGAAAAAATTATTAATAAAGAGTTTAGAGAAGACCTTTTTTATCGACTTAACATTATAAAAATAGATGTCCCACCTCTACGTGAACGACCAGAAGATATTCCTCCTGTTTTTGAATATTTTTTCAAAAAATACTCTTCTAAATATTCTGAAAACAAGGTAGATAAACCAGAGAAAAAAATATTTGAACAGCTGCTTAAATATCCATGGCCAGGGAACATCAGAGAACTTCAAAATTGTATAAAAAAACAGATGGTTTTAAATGATTGGGACAAGGTTTTAAATGAGTTATTAAGCAATTCAACTGCACCAAATAGTCCAATTAATAATACTTTTAATGTTCTCCCTGATAACAATTCAGATACAACATCTGCCTTTATATCTGAATTCGTAAATTTTTCAAAAAACTCTGGTAATTTAATAGAGGAGATATCCCTTAAAAAAATTAAAAAGCAAGCTTGTGATAAAATTGAAAAAAATGTTATAAGTTATGTATTGAGTAAAGTTGCCTGGAATAGATCCAAGGCTTCAAAAATATTAAAAATCAGCTATAAAACATTACTTTACAAAATAAATGAACTTGATATTAACCCCCATATATAATTATGAGAGCTTTTCAAACTATAATTTATCTATTTTTCTAATCTTGGGAATCTCTTAATGAACAAGATTCATTTTGAAAATTCTGAAAATCCGTTTTCCTCAAAAATAAAAATATCCAATCTCTATTTAAACCCTTTTATTAATCAACTTTTTTCTGTTCTGGTCAACTCCATCGGTCAAAAGGATTTCTTAATTTTAGTATTGGGTGAATCTCAAAGCGGTAAAACTACACTGCTTTCTAAACTTATTACTCAAATTCAAGACAGTGTGAAACCCTGTAAACTCAATATCAACAGGAAGGATAAAAGTCCCAAATCAGCCAGAAATCAACTGTCTGCATTTTTATATAAAACAGAAGAGAGCCAGGTGATTATTTTAGATGATGCCCATCAATTAAGTGGTCAGGAGTTATCAATTATATTTCAAAATGCCTGGGACAGCAATAAGAAAACCAGTCAATTAATTTTGTTTTGCGAACCTGGGATTAACAGCATATTATCACCTCTGTTAAAAAAGATGCCAAAAAAAACTTCTGTTAATAAAATATATTTAAAAGAGTTAACAGAAAAGCAAACCAGAGATTACTTAAACCATTATCTTAAAATTTCAAATCTTCAAGACCAGTATGCTTTTTCTAAGGTTAGTATTAAAAATATTTATGTAAATTCAAAGGGTCTCCCAGGAAAAATTAACCATGAAGCTGCTGATATTTTTTCAGAAACAAAAATAACCCCTCCAGATAGAAAAAAATTAAAACTTTTGGTGGGTATCACTATTAGTTGTGCAATAATAGCTGTTGTTATTTATGTTATAACCGGAGTTAATCCAAACAAAAATATTCCAGAACTTGTTACCTACCCTGAAACCATCATAAAAAAAATTGTATCTGTTGATAAACCAATTAAAGTTACTGATCCCAAATTGGCAGGATCAACAGCACAGCCGGGAATTATTAAACCTGTGATAGTTAATGAAAAGGTAGAGAAAAAAACAATTAAAACCAATAATAACCAAATCATTTTTCAAGAGCAATGGATTTTAGACCAGGAACCACAACTGTTCACAATTCAGGTCATGGCTGCAACAGATGATGATTCCATCAATCGTTTTGTAAAATTGAATAAAAATAATGACAACTCAATTGCTTACTATAAAATGCATTTTAAAAAAGATATCTGGTACAAGTTTATTACAGGTAAATATAAAACCTTTGAAAAAGCAAAACAAGCATCCCTTGGTCTTCCTGAAAATTTATTAAAATTAGGTCCATGGCCTCGCAAGTTTGCATCAATTCAAAGCGATATAAATACATTTATTAAAACCAGCAAGCCCAATCAATAAGGAGGGCTAAAAAATGTTTGTTTTCAATCCATTTCATATTGATTTGGGCATTGATCTTGGTACTGCCAACACTATTGTTTATGCAAAAAAAAGAGGCTACATATGCAATGAAGCATCCTATATAGCTTTAAATCAAGACAATCATCCTGTTGCGGTTGGTAATTCTGCTAAAAAAATGATGGGCAGGACTCCCTTTTCTATAAATGTTGTAAGACCCCTGGCAGATGGAGTTATTTCTGATTTTGCAGCAGGGGAAGCGTTTATTAAAAGTTTTATTAAACAGGCAAATATTCCCCGGATTAGAATCGGCAGGGTTGTTATGGGTGTTCCAACCCAGGCTTCTGAAGTTGAAAAAATGGCAATGATCGATTCTGCAAAGCTTGCCGGTGCGAATAAAGTATATCTTGTTGCTGAACCCATGGCTGCTGCAATTGGATTAAATCAGGATATAATGGGCGGAGCTGCAAATATGGTTGTTGATATTGGTGGCGGAACCACAGATATTGCCGTAATAAATTATGGAGGAATAGTCGTAGACAATACCATCCGTACAGCCGGTGATGACCTTGATCTTGCTATTGCAACATATATTAAGCGAGAATACAAAATTAAAATAGGCTTGGTTACAGCAGAGAAATTAAAAACTCAATTTATCAACCTTTCTGAAAAAACCAATACAGATGTTTTTAAGTTTAAAAGTCTTGATTCAATAACTGGCATTGCAAAAAAGTTTGAATTTCCAGTTGAAATATTTAAAGATGCTATTAAAGAGGTTATTGATGAGATTATCAATGCTGTACTTCATGTTTTAGAGGTATTACCTGCAGAACTCTCCTCTGATATTATTAACAGTGGAATAACACTGACAGGAGGAGGTTCACAACTGCCCGGGCTTGATACCATAATTGGAAAAAAAACAGGGTTAAAGGTAACAATTGGCGAAAACCCCCTGTTTTCTGTTGCCCATGGAATAAGAAAAATTTTACATGACCTGAAATACTATAATCGTATTATCATCAATGGTTAAAATATTTTTTTGATTTTTATTTAACTGTGCAGAGGGTTTCTGCTTGCTTTTAAAGCAACCTCCCACATTATTTCAGCTAGTGTTGGATGCGCATGAATAGTATGTGCAAGATCTGAAACAGTTAAACCTTTGGTTACAGCTAAAGTCCCTTCAGAAATTAAATCTGTTGCATGGGGACCTATTATGTGAACCCCGACAATTTTTTCTGTTTTATCTTCAATAATAATCTTAGCCTCTCCTGCAATTTCGCCAATTGCCTGCGCCTTGCCAACTGTTCTGAAATTTACAGTATAGCTTTTTATATCCATACCTTTTTCAAAAGCTTCTATTTCAGACAATCCAACAGTTCCAATTTCCGGGCTTGTGAAAATAGCTCCGGGGACAGCATTATATTGCATCCTAGAAGATTTCCCCATTATATTGTCAACTGCAACCATTCCTTCGTGGGAAGCAACATGGGCGAGCATGATTTTTAGAGGACCTAGTATATCACCAATGGCAAATACTCCTTTTATATCCGTCTCAAGGGAATTATTTACCTTTATCCACCCTTTCTCATCTCTGTTAAGTCCAATATTCTCAAGACCTATTTCTGATGCAAGGGGCGTTCTTCCAACACAAACTGCCATTTTTTCACATTCAATAATCTGTTGGGGAGTATTTTTTATTTTATCATTATCCAAAAATGGAGATTTACCCATAGTTAGTTTTAAATAATTATCATTTTTATCTGCTTTTTCTACTACTTTACCAGTAATAATTTTTATCTTCTTTTTTTTCATCTCTCGTTGCAATACCTTGGAAATGCTTTTATCAACCGATGGCAGTGGTAATAACCTGTCTCTAGCCTCAACAATTGTGACCTTTGACCCTAAACCAGAAAGAATAAATGCAAACTCACATCCAATAACCCCGCCTCCAACTATGGTTATTGATTCTGGTATAGTGTCAAGTTTTAAAAGATCATTGCTTGATAAAATTGTTTTGTGGTCAAAGGGAAAGGTTTTCATATTAAGAGGTTTTGTTCCGGTAGCGATTATTAATTTATCAAATTCTATATTTTTGATACCACCATTATTCAGTTCAACATTTATTAATCCTTTATCTTTAATATATCCTTTGCCTTTAACATAATGCACACTGTTCTTTTTAAGTAACGCTTCAATGCCTTTTCGCTGGTTTTCAAGCACTTTTTCTTTTCTCTGCATTAAAGTATTGATATCAAAGCTTATATCACCATTAATATTAACTCCAAACTGCGCTGTATTTTTTGCTTTTAAAAACAGATCACTTGAGTTTTTCATTATTTTAGAAGGAATACACCCATGGTTAAGACAGGTCCCACCAAGATTTTCTTTTTCAATTAAAGTTACTCTGATACCTTTGGAAGCAGCTTTAATTGCAGCCACATAACCTCCAGGTCCTGCACCCAGGATAGCTAATTTTGTCTCCATGCCTTCACCCTTTTATTTTTATAATTATTATAATATGCTTATTCTGCTTTACTGAGTATATAATCAATTTTTCTTAAAAATATTTCATTTTCCATAAAAATATTCATTTTTATTTGACAATACCATTGTTTTATTTTAAAATTCAAGAAAATAATTTGAGTGGTTTTAATTTATAGCAAATCAAAAGGGATTTTTATGAAAATCGATGATATCAATATTAAGATTATAAGAGAACTGAAACAAGGCAGAAAATCATATAAAAAAATAGCTGACAAATTAAGGATTACAGAAAACACTGTAAGGACAAGAGTTAAAAAACTGATTAAATCCGAGGTACTGGATATTTGCGGGCTTGTGGATCCAGCATCTTTACCCGGGCATCAAGCAGTTATAATCGGTATTAAACTATCTAATATGAATATTGTGGAAAAAGGTGAAGAGTTAAGCAAACTTAAAGGCGTTGTATCAGCTAATGTTGTTACAGGGAGGTATGACATCCTTTTGATGGTTCTGTTTAAAAAAAACTTTGGTCTTTTAGAGTTTTATACCCAGGAGATATCAAATGTTGATGGTATCAATTTTGTTGAAACTTTTGTGATTTATAAGTCATATAACCTTAAAGTTCCATATCAATTTTAAATACAATAGATTTCCAGGAGTAAAATATGACAAAAGAGTATCAAATGCCTGACTGGAGCAATAATGAATATATAAAACTAACTGAAAATAACCTTAAAACTACACCATTACATGATTGGCACCTTGCAGCTGGTGCTAACATGGCTGATTTTGCCGGCTTTCACATGCCATTATGGTATGGGACCGGTGTAAAAAGAGAGCACCTTGCTGTTCTTAACTCAGCAGGAGTATTTGATACCAGCCATATGGCATGCATAACCTTAAAAGGAGAAGATTCCTTTGATTTAATTCAATTGTGCTTTACAAGGGATATAAAATCCCTGGAAGCTGGCAGGTGTATTTATGGTGCTTTTCTTGATGTTAATGGATATTCTATTGATGATGCAATTATATACAAATTCTCCCATGATATTTATATGATTTGTGTTAATTCTGGAATGGGTTCAGTAATTTGTAATCATCTTATTTTAAATAAAAATAGTTTATCCGTTGAAATTAAGGATTTGACTTGCAAAATTGCAAAAATGGATATTCAGGGGAAAAATTCTGCAAAGATATTATCAAAAATTTTAAAAAATCCAGAGACTATTTTTAATAAAATGCCCTATTTTTCATTTAAAATTGTTGAGTTGATTGATGGAACTGTTATTTTACTTTCAAGATCAGGCTATACTGGAGAATTTGGCTTTGAAATATTTATTACTCCTGAAGCGATTTTAAATTTATGGGAAAATATTTTAAATACCAAAAAGCAATTTAATATAATTGCATGTGGACTTGGAGCAAGGGATTCTTTGCGTGCAGGAGCTGTTCTGCCATTATCTCACCAGGACATTGGAAATTGGGTATTTATCAATCACCCATGGGAGTTTGCCCTGCCCTATAACAGAGAAAAAACCGATTTTACAAAAAATTTTATTGGAAAAGATAAACTCACCATGAAAATTAATAAACATATATATCCCTTTGCAGGTGACAATTTAAAAAAAGTTGGAACGTCTGAAAAGAGTGTTGTATTAGATGAAAAATTAAATAAAATCGGGTCTGTCTTAACATGTGTTACTGACATGGGAATAGATTGGTACAATAATAAAATCGTTAGTGCTGCATCCTTAGACCTTCCCCAGGATATAAAACTGAAAGGGTTGAGTTGCGGGTTTGTTATGGTGAACAAAGAGCTTGCAAATGGAACAAAACTACAACTTCAAGAAGGCAAAAGAAGTATTAAAGTTACAATAGTGGGCGATGTTAGACCCGATAGAACTGCCAGAAAAGCAATTAACAATTTTTATAATTAATTAACTTTTATTAAAAGGAGATAGTTATGAAGGAAATCAATGAGTTGGAATTACCAGAAGATTTAAAATATTCAAAGTCCCATGAGTGGACAAAAAAAGAGAATGATGCAGTAAAAATCGGACTTACTGATTATGCCCAGGATCAACTTGGAGAAATTGTTTTTGTTGAAGTCCCTGAGGTTGGTGATACTTTTGCAAAGGGAGATGAGTTTGCCAATGTAGAATCAGTTAAAGCTGTTTCAGAAGTATACTTGCCTGTTTCTGGGGAAATCATTGCTGTTAATGAAGAGCTGGAAGATGCTCCTGAACTTGTTAATGAGTCATGTTACAAAAATGGTTGGCTTGTTAAAGTTAAATTAGATGATCCAGCAGAAATTGACAATTTATTAGACAAGGATGCATATCTTGAGACTTTAAAAGGATAAACTTTGAAAGGATAATTGCCATGCGCTATCTTCCACATACCAAAGAGGATATAAAACAGATGCTTGAGAGAGCAGGTGTTTCATCCTTAAATGCCCTTTTTGACTGCATACCTGATAAATTAAAAACTAAAGATAAAATGAATTTACCAGGTCCGCTAACCGAGTGGGAATTAGATGAACATATGGATGTTATTGCTTCATCAACAAATGCATCCAGGAAAAGTAAATATTTTATTGGCGGTGGCAGCTATGATCATTTCATACCTGCTTCAGTCAACTATCTTGTCTCGCGTTCTGAGTTTGCCACTGCATATACCCCATATCAACCTGAGGTGAGTCAAGGTACACTCCAGGGAATATATGAATTTCAAACCATGATAACTGAACTTACAGGCATGGATGTTGCCACTGCATCACATTATGATGGTGGCACTGCCCTTGCAGAAGCTCTTTTAATTGCCATAAATAAAAAGAAAAAAACAAGAGTTGCTGTATCAGCACTTGTGCATCCAAATCAGAGAGAAGTTATCAAAACATATTTCAAGCCCCAGGGATATGAATTAATTGAAATTCCTTATAACAAGGATGGACTAACTGATTTTGAACAAGTTGAAAATCTGGGAGATATTGCAGCTGTTGCTGTTCAATCTCCCAACTTTTTTGGAAATATTGAAGATTTAAACCTTGCAAGAAAAGTTTGTGATGGGAAAAATGCATTTTTCATCTCCTCTTTTACTGAAGCATTATCATTAGGGCTTTTAAAAAATCCTGGTGAAGCTGGTGCTGACATTGTTGCAGGTGAGGGTCAAAGCTTTGGACTTGCAAAATCTTTTGGAGGTCCTGGCTTAGGTCTGCTTGCAGGTGTAAAAAAACAGATGAGAAATCTGCCTGGAAGATTTGTTGGTAAAACCATTGATACAAAGGGAAGAGATGGATATGTTTTGACTCTTTCAACCCGGGAACAACATATCCGAAGAGAAAAAGCATCTTCCAATATTTGCTCCAACAACGGGCTTAATGCAATGACTGCTGCAATGTATCTTGCTTCCATCGGGAAAATCGGCATTAGAGAGCTTGCACAACTTAATCACAACAAAGCAAGTTTTCTAAAAAAGCAACTTGAAAGTACAGGCTTTAAATCACCTTTTAATTCTCACTTTTTTAATGAGTTTGTTTTAATCGCGCCCGATGATTTTGAATCAAAAAGAGCAGAACTTGAAAAAGATAAAGGCATTTATGCTGGAATTAAGCTTGCTAGGTATTATCCAGAATTAAAAAATCATTATCTGTTTTGTGCCACGGAAACCATTAAAAGAGAAGATATTGAAAATCTAGCCAGGGAGGTAAAATAATGAATAGTCAAATAGGAACCCCAGGTCTTATTTTTAATGAGCCTCTACTCTGGGAGAAGAGCGTGCCTGGACGATGCGGTATGTCAATTCCTGCAAATGATGTTGATAAGGTTGATCTTCCCGAAGAGATGACAAGAGAAACAACCGAACTTCCCCAATTGTCTGAACTTGATGTTGTACGCCATTACACCCGGCTTTCCCAATGGAATTTCGGTGTTGATTCCGGCATGTATCCCTTGGGCTCATGTACAATGAAATACAACCCGAAAATAAATGAAGTTATGGCTTCAAAACAGGAAATTGCCGGTGCACACCCTCTTTCAGGAGATGATAATTCCCAGGGGTCATTAAAATTGATGTATGAATTGCAGGTAATGCTTGCTGAAATTACAGGCATGGATGCCACAACACTTCAACCTGCAGCAGGAGCACATGGTGAACTTGCCGGGATGCTTATGATCCATGCATATCACGAAAAAAAGGGGAAACAGCGTTCGAAAATTATAATTCCTGACACTGCCCATGGTACTAACCCTGCCAGTGCCACCCTGTGCGGATATGAATCCATTAAAGTTTCATCAAATGATCAAGGTGTTTTAACCCCTGAAGCTGTTGCTGAAGTGATGGATGAAGATACTGCCGGAATCATGATTACAAACCCTAATACTCTTGGTCTGTTTGAAGAACACATCCAGGAGATCACTGATATTGTCCATGCCAAAGGAGGTCTTGTTTACGGTGATGGAGCCAATATGAATGCAATTATGGGGTATGTAAAACCAGGTGAAATAGGCATTGATGTTTTGCATTTCAACCTTCACAAAACATTTTCAACCCCCCATGGAGGCGGTGGACCAGGCTCTGGTCCTGTTGTTGTTACCAAAAAACTTGCACAGTTTTTACCCTTTCCAATAGTTATAAAAGAGAATGATAAATACTCTCTTTTTGAAGATATGCCTGATTCCATTGGACGAATGCATACATTTTATGGTCATTTTAATGTAATGGTCAAGGCTTATGCCTATATTCTTTCCATGGGCGCTGAGGGACTTAAAAATGTCAGTGAACTTGCTGTTCTTAATGCAAATTATATTAAAGAGAGCCTTAAAGAAACCTTGAACCTGCCCTATGACAGATCTTGTATGCATGAGTGCGTATTTAATGATGCAAAGCAGGCACCCTATCATATAACTACAATGGATATGGCAAAAAGATTGCTTGATTTGGGCTTTCATCCCCCAACTGTATATTTTCCACTTGTAGTTGATGGAGCATTTATGGTTGAACCAACTGAAACCGAATCAAAACAAAGTATTGATGAATTTATCAATGCTGTTAAAACCATTGCGCAAGAGGCAAAAGAGAACCCTGATATTCTGCATTCTGCACCTAATATTCCTAAAGTATCAAGACTTGATGAAGTTCAGGCTGCAAGGAAACCATGTTTGAGAGGATAAAAGCAGATAACCATTTAATAAAAAACAAGCGCCCTGCCCTTTGCCTCAATTTAGGCATAACAGAATATCCCAGGGCGCTGGACCTGCAAAATGATCTGGTTTTTGCTAAAAACCATAAAATCATTGAATATGACAGAATTATCATAACAGAACACTTTCCTGTATTTACTCTTGGGAAAAGAGGTGGTAGAGAAAACCTGGTGTGTACCAATGACTTTCTCAAATCAAAAAATATTAAGGTTATTCCAACAAATCGCGGTGGCAATATTACTTTTCACGGTCCAGGTCAAATCATCCTATACCCGATTGTTGATCTTGATGCCTTAAAAATTGATGTCCCGACATTTGTTAATAAACTTGAACAGGTTATGATCCAAACATGCAGTCACTTTGGAATTAAGACAGGCAGGAATAAAAAGAATCCAGGAATATGGACTATACCTGAAGATCCAGCCAGAAAAATTTTAAGTAAAATTGGAAGCATTGGTATCTCTTTAAAGCAGGGAATCTGTTTCCATGGTCTCTCTTTAAATGTAAATCTTGATCTTGAACCTTTTTCATGGATTAATCCTTGTGGTTTTAATGATATTAAAATTACTTCACTGGAAAATGAGTTATCAAATATTAATATCAAGATGGACCTTCAGGAGGTAAAAAAAGTTTTACTTAATAGTTTTGAATCTGTTTTTAATTATGATTTAAAGCATGAATATGAAAATACCATGCCGGGTATCAGCAACTTCAATAAAAAAAAGACAAAGCCCTCCTGGTTTAAGCGCAATTTACCTGACAATTCAGGTTATGAAAAAGTCAGAAATATACTTTCAAAGGAAAAACTAAACACAGTATGCGAGGGAGCAAACTGCCCCAACAAATGGGAGTGTTTTTGTTCTGGAACATCAACTTTTTTAATTTTGGGAAACCAATGCACCAGAACCTGTAAATTCTGCAACATTGATTCTGGCAGAGTTTTATTGCCAGACCCTGATGAACCTGCAAGAGTTGCCAATGCAGCATCGGAGCTTAAACTTAAGTATATTGTCTTAACATCTGTTACAAGAGATGATCTGATTGATGGCGGTGCTTCCCATTTTGCCAGGACAATTTTTCAGATAAAAAAAAGATTGGGGAATAATATCAAAATCGAAGTTCTGATACCTGATTTTAAAGGTGATAAAAAAGCCCTTAAAACAGTGCTTGACATGCATCCTGATGTTTTAAACCATAATATTGAAACTGTACCATCTCTCTATCGAAAAGCAAGACCAGAGGCTGATTATAATCAATCACTTAAACTTTTCAAAAACTCTCTGGAAATTGACAAGTCAATACCTGTAAAATCTGGAATTATGGTAGGTCTTGGTGAAACCTTTCAAGAAGTTGCTGAAACCATAAAAGATCTTTTTAATGCAGGTTGTTCAATACTAACCATTGGTCAATATCTACAACCATCGAAAAAACATCTTTTTGTACAAAAATATTACACCCTGGAGGAGTTTGCTGAACTAAAGAAATTTGCCCAAAAAACAGGTTTTGCAAAAGTTGCTTCGGGACCATTTGTACGAAGTTCCTATAAAGCTTACGAGCTTACATAAAAACAGTTGGTATAAATTATAATCTCATCATTGCACCAGCTTCAGCGATTTCAATGTAGGAAGCACCATGTTTTGCTCCAAAATGACCTGCTACTACCGTGACTAAATCATTGGAGAAAAAACGTTTTTCCCTTAACAAGGTAAGAACAACCCTTTCAAAGGTGAATAAATTTGCTTTGTCCCTTGGAAGATAGGTTGAGTAAACACCGTAGGATAAGGCAAGTTCACGCATTGTTTTTTTATTGTAGACCTGGGCAAATATTGGATTATCTCCTCTATATGCTGCTATCTCGCGTATTGATCTTCCTGTCATGGTGTCTGCCAGGATCGCCTTTGTATTAAGCCTTAATGATGCCTTAACAGCTGCCTTGGCAAGGTAGGCTGTGATTTTATTTTCCATTGCATAGGGTACATCAATAAATGAACTTGTTTTTGACTCAACCTCTTTTGCAATGTTGGACATTGTTCTTACTGCCTCTTCCGGGTATTTTCCATTGGCTGTTTCACCTGATAACATAAGAGCATCTGTATGGTCAAGACAAGCATTTGCAACATCAGAAACTTCAGCTCTGGTTGGTCTGGGTGATCCTATCATTGTATGGAGCATCTGGGTTGCTATGATTACCGGGCTCCTTTTCTCAATGCAGGTTCGTACAATCTGTTTTTGAATAAGAGGGATTTTCTCGGTTGGTATTTCAACAGCCAGGTCCCCCCTTGCAACCATAACTCCATATGCGTAATCTAAGATCTCTTCTATATTATCAACACCCTCGCTATTTTCAATTTTTGCAATTATTTTTATATTATTATCTTTTTTTTCATCTAAAATTTTTTGGACTGCGAGAACATCATTTTTATTTCTAACAAATGAGTGGGCAATAAAATCAAGGTTATTGTCCTGGGCAAATCTGATAAAGCCTATATCTTTTTTGCTGAGTGCAGGTAGTTTTACATGGACTGAAGGTATATTCACACTCTTTTTCCCACCAATTACACCATCATTTTCAACATCACAATATAGATATTTATCATCCTTGTCCATGACAGCAAGGGCAATGCAACCATCATCAATCATTATAGAGCTGCCCATGGGAACATCATTGACAAACTTAGCATAGGAAACATAAACAATATCTTTGGTTGATTTCTTGGTTGGATCTCCTGCTACACGGATAGTATCGCCGTATTTTACATCTAGGGGTGATTCTGATTCGCAGGTTCTTATTTCAGGACCTTTTGTATCAATCAAAATAGCAATTTTTTCGGAAACTTTTCTTGTATTTTCAATAACCTTAAGAGCATCATCATGTGTCATATGAGCTGTATTTAATCGGACAACATTCATGCCTGCCTTATATAATCTTTCTAAAAACTCAACCTCACATGATAAATTAGAAATAGTCGCAATAATTTTGGTTTTTCGTACCATAAAAACCCCTCTTTTGAATTATCAAATTATTTAGTTACAAGTTTGGAAAATAAAGTCTTTAATTAAAATCTCTTCATCCTGGGATGTGGATTTAAATTTGTTATCAAGTTCGCCTAATTTAATTATAATGTTTTCTAATTCTGAAAGTAAAAAATTATCAGATTTTTTGAATATCTGATATTCAGGATATGTGCTTTTAGACTTAGATGCAAGGAAAAAATCACTTGAAGTCTCATTCCAGTCACTTAATATCTCAATTAAATTGTTGTCTGCCTTTTTTATTTCAGGAACAATAGAATTATTAAATTCATTGTAAGATAGACCTTTGACCCAAATTTTTTTATTATTTAAACTTGCAATAAAACATTTTGCTGCAAATATTTTCCGCATATGATTTGTTAAGGCTTTTAAAATTTGAAGGATATGAAAATTAGAATTTAATAAAGATGATAAAAAAAATAGAGTTTTTTCAATGTTTTTATCTGAAAACGCATTGGTAAAATCAAAGATCGGGTCAATTTTACTCCTTTTAACTAATTGAGACACATCATTCTCGGTAATTTTCTCTTTTTTACCAATAAATGAAATAAGTTTTTCTATATTATCTGTAAATATATCCGGGTTAAAACCTGTAAGATCAATTAGTTTTAAAAATGCTCTGTTTTCGATCTGTTTTTGATTTTTTTGAAGAATTTTTTCCATGACATTGCGTAAAAATTGGGTCTGTTCACCGATATCACGCCTGCTTAAACCCGTTGGGATTGTACAATCAACTAAAACCCCTCTTTTTTTTACAGCTTTGTAAAATGCAGATCTTTTATCAATTTTAGAGCAAGAAAAAATCAGAAAATTGTTTTCAGGAATATTGCTGTTAATATAGTCTGTCAATATTTTCAGCTGGTCTTTAGAAAAATTTGTATCCCTGGCATATACAACTTTTTTTTCTAGAAAAACAGAATAGGTAGAGAGCTCTTCAATAATATCAGAAATTAAAAGATTTTCACCTTGAAACTGGGTTAAAGATAAATCCCGGGCTTTTTTTGAAATTAGTTTTGAAATTATAAAATCAACTTTCTCATCAAATATATATTTTTCACCCCATAACAAAAACAAGTTGACAAAGTCATTGTTTGAGACAGAGTTTAAAGAGTCTTCAAGTTGATTATATTTTAGCTGAGTCATTATCTCTTTTATAAAGATAAAATAACATATAGATGGAAATCAAGCCTGTTATTAAGCTTATACCCTGGGACACAGAAATTGGAAACTTGAAAAAATCACCTCGGAAGTCTCCTCTATATGTTTCTATATAGCTTCTAAAAACACTATATATCAACAAATAACAAAAAAAGACCATGCCATGAAATTTTTTCACTCTGTAGATTAGTAAAAGAATCAAGAATATAAGAGAATTGGAAACAACCATATAAATTTGAGTAGGATGAAGAAAAACTCCTAAAGGTGCAAGGGATAGTGGATCGGAAAATTTAACAGCCCATGGATAAGAACACTCTTTTCCATAACAGCATCCTGAAAAAAAACAGCCGATCCTTCCCACGGCATGACCCAGTGCTATACTTGGAGCAATTACATCAGCAGCTTTCCACAGGGGTAATTTATTAATTTTAATGAATAAATATGACCCCATAACACCAACAATAAACCCTCCATAAAAAACAAGACCACCATCCCACAGTTTAAAAATTGCAATCAAATCATTTTTATAAAATTCAAAATTAATAATAACGTAGAGCAGTCGGGCACCTATCAGGGCTGAGACCATTATTGTGAAAATAAGATCTGTCATCTTTTGAGGGTCAATATTGTTTTTTTTAGCAAATATTCGAGAGACCATGACTGCAGTAAAAAAACCAAGAGCAACAAACGAACCATAGGTATATAAAGTGATATTACCTATTTTGAACAATACAGGATGCATTCAAATTGTCTCCTTTTAAAAATCTGCAATCTTATTAAATAGTATATGATATAATAATATTACCATTCCAATATTTATTGCACTGTCAGCAATATTGAATGCAGGCCAGTGGTGATTATTAATATAAAAATCTAAAAAATCTACTACCTTGCCTTGAAAGCGAAACCTGTCAATGAGATTACCCACTGCTCCACCAAATATCATTGCAACTGCACACGATAAAATATAATACTCCCGGCACACTTTTTTATAAAACCAAAGTACAAAAAGTGCAATAACAGATGATAAAAACAGAAAAATAAATTTCCTGACTACTATTGAATGATTAGCAAAAAGACCAAATGCACCACCGGGATTTTCAACAAACACAATATTAAAAAAGCCTTTTATTACAGGTACAGATTCATATGCTAGAACCGATGTTTTAATAATATGTTTTGTTATCTGATCTAAGATTATCACAGATGAACTTATCAAACAGAGCCGGACAAATGACCTTTTCTCAAATTTTTCCAAAATCGGGTTTTACCCCTTTTTATAATATTATTTTTAAAGCTGCATCACATCTTAAACAAATGCCGGAATGCTCTTTACTTTTTCCAATGGTTGAATCATACCTCCAGCATCTCTCACATTTCTTGCCAGATGCACGCTTTACAACGATTTTTAGATTCTCAATTTCCTGCCCTTCATAGGCGTTATCATCATGAACATCCTCAAGAGAGACATTGGATACTATGAAAATATCTCTTAAATCTTCTTTAAGGTTGGAAAAAATATCTTTATACTCCTGGTCAGGAAGCTCAATTGTGACAGAGGCATCTAGAGGATGTCCAATAAGTTTTGCACTCCTTGCCTTTTCAAGAGCTTTTGTAACTTCGGCCCTGATATTTAATATTTTTTCCCATTTTAAGGCAAGCTTGTCATCCAGGAAATCCTCATTAACAACAGCCATGGAAGCAAGGGATACACTCTCTTCCTTGTTAGTATATTCAGGCATATAACTCCATATCTCATCGGCAGTAAATGACAGGATTGGTGCCATAAGCCTTACCATGGAGTCTAAAATAAGATACATCACAGTTTGACAATCACGTCGTTCTATATCATCCCTAGGATTAACATAAAGCCTGTCTTTGATGATATCAAGAAAGAATGAGGAGAGATCAACAATACAAAAATTATATAGAGTATGGTATATTTTATGAAATTCGAAATCCTCATATGCTTTTAAAGAAATCCGAAGAACATTGGAATATTTATGGAGAATAAATCTGTTGAGTTCAGACATGGATTCGATGGATGTGATATCATTTTCAACATCAAAATCAAAGAGATTGCCCAGCATGAATCTGCAGGTATTTCTTATTCTTCGATAGGCATCAGACAATTGTTTTAAAATATTATCGGAAATACTTACATCACCTCGATAGTCAGAAGCTGCAGTCCATAATCTTAAAATATCAGCACCATATTGTTTGATAATCTTTTCAGGAGCAATAACATTTCCAACGGATTTGGACATCTTTCTTCCCTTTGCATCAACAACAAAACCGTGGGTGAGAACAGATTTATATGGAGCTTTTCCTGTGCTTCCCACTGAAGTTAAAAGTGATGAATGGAACCAGCCTCTATGTTGATCACTCCCTTCAAGATAGAGATCAGCCGGTCTTGTAAATCCTTCTTTCTCTTCTAAAACAGCAGCATGACTTACTCCGGAATCAAACCAGACATCAAGTATATTGGCATCTTTTTCAAATTGAGTACCTTTGCATTTTTCACAATGTGCATTTTCAGGCATCAGGAACTTTGCATCTTTTTCAAACCAGATATCAGAGCTGTGTCTTTTAAAAAGATCGTATATTTTATCAATTGACTCTTTTGTAACATATACTTCTTTACATTTTTGACAATGGAATAATGTAATGGGAACACCCCATGATCTTTGCCTTGATAAGCACCAGTCAGGGCGGTTTTCAATCATGGAAAAAATCCTCTCTTTTCCCCAGGAAGGAATCCATTTAACAGAGTTTATCTCCTTTAAGCTTTTTTTTCTTAAATCATGTTTTTCCATCATTAAAAACCATTGTGAAGTTGCTCTGTATATAACAGGTTTTTTGCAGCGCCAGCAATGGGGATAAGAGTGTGATAAGGAAGTGCTGTTTAAAAGCATATTTAAGCTTGCAAGTTTATCAACAATGCTATTATTAGCCTTGAAAATGAATTCTCCTTTAAAAAATTCAACATCATCGGAAAAAACACCACTGTTTTCAACTGGTGAATATGTGTCAAGGTTATATTTTTTGCCAACTATGTGGTCATCAGCTCCATGACCAGGTGCTGTATGCACACAACCTGTACCTGCTTCTAAAGTTACATGATTACCTAAAATAACAAGGGAGTCTCTAGCATATATAGGATGATTGCATTTTAAATTTTCAAAAACCTTGGATTCAAAATCACCCAAAATTGTATAATCTTTGATTGCAAGCTCTTTCATTACACTATCACACAGCTCTTTTGCAACTATAAGAACACCTTTATCTTTGGCATCAACAACACAATAGATAAAATCAGGGTGAAGGCATATTCCAAGATTTGCAGGAATAGTCCAGGGAGTTGTTGTCCAGATAACAAATGAAACCTGTTTTGATTTAAGTCCAGGTACAATGTCAGAAATATCATCTTTTAAAGGAAACTTTACATAGATAGAAGGAGAAGTATGGTCATGGTATTCAATCTCTGCCTCGGCAAGAGCAGTCCTGCAATTACAACACCAGTAAATTGGCTTTTTGCCAAGGGTCATGTTGCCATTTAAAGCAAAGTTTGCACACTCTTTTGCAATTCTTGCCTCATATTCATAATTCATTGTAAGGTATGGCTTTTCCCATTCACCTGCCACGCCAAACCGTTTAAATTCATCCCTCTGAATCCCAACAAAATTATTGGCAAAATCCCTGCATAATCTTCTTTTTTCAACTTTAGTGATATCTTTTTTCTTGGAACCAAGCTTTAAATCCACAGCATGTTCAATGGGAAGCCCATGACAATCCCATCCAGGAACATAGCGGGCATAAAAACCCTGCATCTGTTTTGACCTTACTATTATATCCTTTAAAATTTTATTGATGGCATGTCCCATGTGAAGATGACCATTGGCATAGGGAGGGCCATCATGGAGAATATAATGTTTCTTATCTTGATTTTTATCCAATACTTTTTGATATAGCTCTGATTTAGCCCATTGCTTAAGCATTGCAGGCTCACGATTGGGTAAATTAGCCTTCATTTTAAATTTAGTCGAAGGTAAATTCAATGTTTCCTTGTAATCCATTTCTCCTCCATGATTTTGATCGCTATGGATCAAAAAATAAAATTTCACTTAATAATAAAGCGTATATATAGTGTAGAATGAGCCCAAATGTCAAGCATATTCAAAGATCAGCCATAGCAAATTTTAATAATTGATCGTTGAATGTTTTGGAAAGGTAAAATATATGAAAATGATTTTAAACTTATATGGTTTCCATTGATTTCATCTATCTCTTCTAAAACATCCTTGCCTTTCATGGCAAGAATTACTCCATTTTTATTTAAAAAAGGTTTTGAAAGTTTCACAAATTTATCAAGTTTTGCAAAAGCTCTTGATACTACAATATCAAAGCTGTTTTGATAAAACGCATTGTCTGCAAGCTCTTCAGCTCTAATATGTATTGCTTCAATATTTTTTAAATTGGTGGATCGGATTAAATCTTTTAAAAAATTGACCTTTTTTTTTGCTGAATCAATCATAACAACATCAAGGTCAGGGTTAGCAATTTTCAAACAAAACCCTGGGAATCCTCCACCGGAACCTATATCTAAAATTCGTGCCTTATGTTTGATGTATGGCATTATAGCAAGGGAATCTATAAAATGTTTTGCTGCAATTTCAGCAGGTTCTATTATGGAAGTAAGGTTGATTGTTCTGTTCCACATATGAAGATTTGCTGCATGGGCTGAAATCAGGTCAAGTTGTTGGTCATCCAGGCTTAACCCAAAACCTTCACAGCCTGTTTTTACAAGATTTTTCCATGCGTCATTAAAAAATAGTGGTATAGATGTATTCATGCTGTATTTTTCATAAAATTATCTTGAATATTTTTCAAACTTCTGATATATTTCATCTTTTAACATATGATATTAACAAAATCGTAATTTATTTTCAATACAGATATTGTTTATTACTTTATTAGATCATTGTTAGCCTATGAGTTAGCCTAGGTTTAACATGTTTAATAAATTTTTGTGGTATATTAATTTTAAGGAAAGCTTAAGAACATGGAAAGAAATTTAAAAAGCGTTAGAAACATTGGTATTAGCGCTCATATTGACTCTGGCAAAACAACACTCACTGAAAGAATATTATTTTATACTGACAGAATCCATCAAATCAATGAAGTAAAGGGGAAAGATGGTACTGGTGCGATCATGGACTCCATGGAGCTTGAAAAAGAGAGGGGTATTACAATAGCTTCAGCTGCAACCTATTGCAGATGGAGAGATCATGATATAAACATCATTGACACGCCTGGTCATGTTGATTTTACCGTTGAGGTTGAAAGATCTTTAAGGGTTTTAGATGGAGTGATTCTCATTTTATGTTCAGTATCAGGAGTTCAATCACAATCCATTACTGTTGATCAGCAGATGAAAAGATATAATGTCCCATGTATGGCATACATAAATAAGTGCGACAGAAGCGGAGCTGACCCTTTTAAGGTTATTGCTCAACTTAAAGAAAAACTTGGACACAATGCAGTTCCCATGCAAATTCCCATTGGTCTTGAACAGGATCATGAGGGTGTTATTGACCTTATTAAAATGAAAGCCTATTATTTTGAAGGTGAAAATGGTGAAAAGGTTATTGAAAAAGAGATACCTGGTGACCTTGCTGAAAAAGCCCTGGAAGTCAGAGAAGAGATGCTTGACAAGGTTTCTGAATTTTCCGATGAACTTACTGATGCAATACTTGAAGAAAAAGAGATTAGTGTGGAACTTTTAATGCAGAGTGTCAGACAAGGTACCCTTGCAAGAAAACTCACCCCGGTATTCATGGGGTCAGCTTATAAAAATAAAGCAGTTCAACCGGCAATGGATGCAGTAATTGACTACCTGCCCTCCCCTGTTGATATAGACAATGAAGCCATAGATATTGATAATAATGAAGAGACTGTTATTTTAAAAAGTGACTTTGACTCTCCTACTTGTGCACTTGCCTTTAAGCTTGATGACGGGCAATATGGTCAATTGACATATGTAAGAGTTTATCAGGGATGTATTACAAAAGGAGTTCCAATTGTTAATACAAGAACAGGAAAAAAAATTCGCCCTGGCAGACTTATCAGGATGCACTCTTCTGAGATGGAAGAGGTTGATGAGATTCCAGCAGGACATATAGGAGCCATGTTTGGAATAGATTGTGTGTCAGGAGATACTTTTACTGATACCCAGATTAATTATACAATGCTCTCCATGCATATCATGGAACCTGTTATCTCTCTTTCACTGAAGCCTGTTGATAATAAATCGGAAATTGCAATGTCAAAAGCTTTGAATCGATTTACAAAGGAAGACCCTACCTTTAAAACCTATGTTGATCAAGAGACCAATGAAACAATTATTCAAGGCATGGGTGAGCTGCATCTGGATGTATATGTTGAGAGAATGAGAAGGGAATATAAAGCTGATGTAACAATTGGTAAGCCAAGAGTTGCATACAGAGAGACCATCACAAGAAAAGCCGATTTCAACTATACACACAAAAAACAGACCGGTGGAGCAGGACAATTTGGAAGGATAGCAGGTTTTATGGAACCGTGTGAGGAAGATTTTGAATTTAATAATAAAATCACCGGGGGTAAAATTCCAACCCAGTTTATCCCCTCTTGTGAAAAGGGCTTTCAAGCATGCCTTGCAAAGGGACCAAAACTTGAATTCCCTGTTACTGGAATCAAAGTAACCATTGAAGATGGTGCTTATCACTCTGTTGACTCATCTGAAATGGCATTTGTTGCCGCAGCAAGAGGTGCATTTCTTGAAGCTTATAACAAAGCTAAACCTGTGATTAAAGAACCCATCATGAAAGTTGTTATTGAGACACCCAATGAGTTTCAAGGTACCTGTATGGGATTAATTAACCAACGCAGAGGCATAATTGAAGGCTCCCAGGAAGAAGGAGTTATGTCCGTTATAGAAGCCTTGGTACCTCTCTCAGATATGTTTGGTTTCTCAACTGTATTAAGGTCTGGAACCCAGGGCAAAGCGCAATTTACCATGGAATTTGCATCATATAAAAAAGTCCCGCAACAGATTGCAGAAGAGATTTTCAAGAAAAAGGAAGAAGAGAAAAAATCAAAATAAAATGAATTTGCAATTTACTTATAGTATTATCAATGGGAAAATAAATTGGAACAACAAAATTAGAACAACAAAATTTATATAAAAGAGGTAAAAATGCTTAAAAACGACCTTATTTACAAAAGCCCTGTATATAAAATTTTAAACCCTGATTCTATTTGTCAGGTTAAATTTGGTGCAGTTCTTTCACGGGCAGGTGTTGGAAAAACACAGTTTCTAGTGCAAATTGCACTTACCAGGTTACTGAATATGGAAAAAATTATTCATATCAGCCTTGATGACCCAATGGAAAAAATCAATCTCAGATATTTAGATAGTTATAATAACCTTGTTGACTCCATAGGATATGTGGACCCTCAAAAAGCAAAAAGATTATGGGAAGATATCAATCAGTTAAAAGTTGCCCTCTCTTATAATGAGTCAACCTTTGATCCTAAAAAAATTAAAGAGTATTTAAACAGCTTTAAGAAAAATAGTGACGAGTTACCATCAATTATTGTTATAGATGGATTAAACTTTGACAATGATCTTCTCTCTTTGCTTGATCAACTTGCAATAATATCAAAAACTTTTGATGTTTCCCTCTGGTTTTCCATGCGGACCCATAGAGAAGAAGAGTCTGTGAGTTCTGAAGGGTATCCAAATCAATTGGAAAAGGTCAAGGATCGATTTGAAAAAGCATTATTTTTAAACCCTAGAGACAATAAAATTGAAGCCACTGTTTTGAAAAATGGCGAGGATTTAAACAGGAAATACATCCTTGATCCCTCAACCATGATGCCTGAATAAACTATTTGAACTAAAAATTACTTGACTGCAATGATGAATATGCTCTAACTATATACCTGAAAAGAAAATATATTTATTTTGTCTGTTTTTGGAGGATAAATTGTATTCTAAAATATTAATTTTGCATTTTCCACCTGTAATTGCACAGAAACCGATTGTTTGTCTGTTAACAAATAAATTTGACTTATTGTTTAATATTCTTGGTGCAAATATATCTAACCGCAAAGAAGGTCATATGGTTCTTGAGCTATCCGGCACAAAGGCAAACTATAAAAAAGGAGTCCAATACCTTAAAGATCAGGGTATTACCATAAGCTATCCTGACCAGGCTATTTATAAAGATTCTGAAATATGTACACATTGTGGTGCATGCACTGCTGTCTGCCCCACTGGTGCGTTATCAATACGCCGCCCTGAAATGGAGGTAGAGTTCAACAATAAACTTTGCAGCGTCTGTGAACTTTGCATCTTAACCTGTCCCACAAAAGCCATGGGTCTTTTTGCCAAAAACAGTGAAGATCTCCTGGTATAATAAGATAGTGTGAAAAAACTTGTAAAAAATGATGTAAAAAAAGTTGCCGTTGCAATAAGCGGTGGTATTGATTCCCTTGTAGCAGCGTATATTTTAAAACAAAAAGGTCTAGAACTCTTTGGCATTCATTTTACAACAGGATATGAAGAGTTAAAACCTGATCTCTCTTTTATTGAACAACAACTTGGTATTGAGATCAAATATATTGATGTTACTTTATTATTTGAACAAAAAGTCGTTAACTATTTTTTAAACACTTATCTATCAGGCAAAACTCCCAATCCATGCATTGTATGTAATAAACAGATTAAATTTGGTGCGCTTTTAGATGCTGCTAAATCCCTTGGTGCCCATGCCATTGCAACGGGTCATTATGCAAAAATTGAAAAAAGAGATCAATATCATGCCCTTGTTAAAGGCGCGGATAAATTAAAAGAGCAATCCTATTTCTTATCTTTACTTACTGAACAGCAACTAAACAGCATTCTTTTCCCCCTGGGTGATCTGACTAAAACAGAAGTTAAAAAAATTGCACTCCAGGCAAATTTAGCTCCGGTTGAAAAAAAAGAGAGTCAGGATATATGTTTTTTACAGAAAAAATCAATTGCTCAGTTTTTCAAAGCAAAAGGTAAAACTGCTTCCAATACAGGCAACATTCTAACTTTGGATAAAAAAATCATTGGAAAACACAAAGGGATCTATAACTTTACAATAGGACAAAGAAAGGGGATCAATTGTCCTGCTCCTGAGGCTTATTATGTAAAGAAAATTGATATTCAAAACAATAATTTAATTGTCTGTTTTAAAAACAGATTATTATCAAGACAATGCAGTCTCTCTTCTTTAAATTTTATCAAACAAGATATTAATTTCCCATTAAAAGTTACTACAAAAATACGCTATAACCATATGCAGGCTTCAAGTATATTAAAAAAACAAGAGAAAAATGACTTATTTGATATAAGGTTTGAAAAAGAACAATTTGCCATAACACCAGGTCAGACAGCTGTATTTTATGATAATGATGAGGTTATTGGGTCCGGAGTGATAATTTGAAAAGATACTATATTAAAACACTTGGGTGCAAGGTGAACCGCTATGAGTCTGACGGTATTGCAACTGAGCTTGAGCATAATGGGTTTGTTAAAGCCAGGACCATTAATGATGCCCAGGTCTGCATAATTAATACATGCTGTGTCACCTCAAAAGCTGGAATGCAGTCCAGGCAGGCAATAAAAAAGATTGTAAACAGTAACCCTTCTGCCAATATTATAGTAACAGGATGCCATGCCCAGATCGAACCTGAACAAATCAGAGCAATCGATAATGTTAATAAAATTGTCAGTCACAAAGATAAGTTTAAAATTGCAAGTGATCTTGGAAAACATAACAACCTTACCTCAAAGGAATCAAAAATTTGCAGTGATACAACTTTTCAATCATTTAAACATGTAGTTAAGGGAGAGATGACCAGAGCCTATCTGAAGATTCAGGATGGATGCAATTCATACTGTTCTTACTGCATTATTCCCTATGCCCGGGGTAAAAGCAGGAGCATGCCTGCCAAAGAAGTTATAACTAACCTTAAAAGCCTTTATTTAATGGGGTTTAAAGAGGCTATTCTCACGGGAATTCACTTGGGAGCATGGGGTTTAGACCTTAAAAACAGATCATGGCTGTCCCGGCTGTTGCATCAAATTGCAGAACATAAAAATATGCCCAGAATAAGAATCAGTTCCATTGAACCAAATGAATTAACAGATGAGATTATTGAGTTGGCTGAAAATAGTGACAAATTATGTGATCATTTCCATATACCTTTGCAAAGCGGAGATGATGATATTCTAAAGAGTATGGAAAGGCCCTATAATACAGATTTTTTTCAAGATTTAATTAAAAAAATTAATCAGCAGATCCCCAGGGCATCTATAGGACTTGACGTAATTGCAGGATTTCCAGGAGAGACTGAAAAGCATTTTGAAAACACATTCTCATTTATAAATAATCTTGAAATATCCTACCTGCATGTTTTCCCCTATTCTCCACGAAAAGGTACAAAAGCTTATAATTTCTCAAAAAAAGTTAATAACAGAGAGGTGAAAATACGTTGTTGCAAACTCAGGGAACTCTCCTGCAAAAAGAGAACAATATTTGAAAAAAGAGTGATGAATAAAAAATTTAAAGCAATTATTCAGACCAAAAGAGATAAAAGAACAAACTTGCTGAAAGCAACAACCTCAAACTATCTATCCATTCTAATAAATGGTAATGATGATTTAAAAGGAAAGCTTGTTTATGTTACCCCTGAAAAAAGGGATGACAACAATATATTACATGGTATTGTTAATTAAATACTAATAAAAATGGGGGAAAAATGGCTGATATTTTTAAAAAACTTGCATTGCATCTTAATAAAACTCCTGGCGGGTTTCCTGAAACAGAGTCCGGCGTTGAACTTAGAATTTTAAAACAATTATTCACAAAAGAGGAAGCAGAACTTGCCTCAGATCTTCATATGATTCCTGAACAAGTTAAAGATATTGCTAAACGTCTTGGAAGGGATGAGAAAAAATTACAAATACTTTTAAAAACAATGCTTGATAAAGGTCTTGTGCTCTATGCTTCAAGAAATGGCATTGAGACATATATGCAGGCCCAATTTGTTATTGGTATATGGGAGTATCAGGTCAATACACTCAGCCATCAACTTATTAAAGATTTTAATGAGTATGTCCCCTATCTTACTGCTGAGCAGGAAAAACAAAAGACCCAGCAGTTGAGAGTGGTTCCTGTTGCAGCCTCTATAAATGCTGAAACTAAAATCATGGAGTATGAAGAGGCTGAAAAAATAATCAGATCCCAATCAAAAATAATTGTTGCACCCTGTATATGCAGAAAAGAGCACGCTATGCTTGATAAGGCTTGTGATAAACCTGTTGAAACCTGTCTGGTTTTTGCAGGTGGAGCTTATTATTATGAAAAAAAGAACATTGGAAGGGAAATCAGCCAGGATGAAGCCATTAAAATTCTGCATAATGCCATTGATAATGGTTTGGTACTCCAGCCTGGGAATTCAAAAAAGCCGCTGAATATATGTATGTGCTGCTCCTGCTGCTGCCAGATTCTAAAGAATCTTAAAAACAATGAAAAACCTGCAAAGATTATAAATTCAAGCTATTTTGCAGAGGTTGATAAAGATAATTGTACAGCGTGTGAAGCGTGTGAAGATGTCTGCCCAATGGATGCCATTGATATCAAGGAGACAGCATTTGTGAACATAGATCGTTGTATAGGCTGTGGACTCTGCATAACCAGGTGTGAATTTGACAGCATGGGTCTTAAATCTAAAAAAGATTCTGAAAAATGGATTCCGCCGGAAAACATAATTGGAACTTATACAGATATTGTTAAGGAAAAAGGACTTATATAATAATTTATAAACCTCTCTGTTTTTTAATATGATCATAGGCTTCCTGAATTTTAATAAACTTATCATTGGCAAATTTAACAAATTCTTCAGGAAGCCCTTTAGATTCAATCTTATCAGGATGATATTCTGTTACAAGTTTACGATACTGTTTTTTAATTTCCTGATCTGTTGCATTTTCATCACAATTTAGTATTGCATAATACTTATTTGTCTCTTTTACATACCGTTTTTTTAAATTTGAATAGGCACTATTTGAGATATTAAAAATTCTTGCTGCGCTTAAAAGTAAAACTTCTTCTTCTGTACTGATATTTCCATCTGCTGCAGATACCCTTAAGAGGACATCCATCATAAGTTCAATTAATCTTGGCTGCATCCTAAAAACATTGTAAAACTGTTTTGCAAATGCATCAAAATGCTCATTGGAGTTGACAGCTTCTCTGAAAATATTTCTTGCAGTTGCTTTAGATTCATTATCAAGATTAAGATCCCGTTGCATAAAATCTTCAACAGAGCTTATTTCAACCTCAGATACACGGCCATCTGCCTTGGCAATCTTAGCCAGCATGGAAAATGCAGCAATAAAAAAAGTAAGCTGAGCCTCTTCATTATTGGAGAGTCTGCCATAGCCTCCTGAACGTCCACCACTATCAGCTGATAAATACCGAGCCTCTTTTTTATCAAGAGTATGCCCAAATGCTGCTCCTGCAATTGCTCCTATAGGACCACCAATGGCAAACCCTATTGTTCCACCTACAATTTTTCCAAGCCAACCCATAAAAAATCTCCTAAAATAAAGTTCCAGCTCTTGAATGCTTTAGCATTGTAATATATAAACATTATTAGATACTGAGTCAAATTTTAATATTATTAAACAAAGATATTTAAATAATGCTTTTAACAAATATTATTGGTATTATAATTATTTTGTTAAATCTTGCAGGAATAATTTACCTGTTGTTCCTTGGATTTAAAAAAATAACAAGCCAATTAAATCAAGATCGATCTATTATCAAAATCCCATCCAATCAAATGGAGAAAACCAATATAAAAAAAGATAATATTATTGATAGGACCATAATTAAAGAGAAAGATGACATGCTTGATGATTTGGATTTGTCAGATTTTGATGATTTAAATCTTGATGATTTTGATTGAATAAATTAAAAATACATGGGAAGTTTATTT
This sequence comes from uncultured Desulfobacterales bacterium, assembly GCA_964565415.1. GTDB lineage: Bacteria > Desulfobacterota > Desulfobacteria > Desulfobacterales > Desulfobacteraceae > JAIOSM01. The sequence continues at coordinate 49,773 of CAZMEX010000016.1, forward strand.
TCCCTTGTGCCACCTTTTTTCCCTACTGTTTTGCCTGACTGGTGCACAGGAAGTCTTTATGGAATTTTTTCCAAAAATAAGATCAACCTCGTTAAAGAATTCTTTCGTACTTGAGACTTTGAATTCATCAGATGTTTTAATTAAAACTTCTGGTTGCCCCTGTTGGCTGATTGCCAGGTATGAAGAGCATTTACCAGGATATAAGGAGAAAATACTTTTTAACTTTTCTAAATTTTCCAGGGTGTTTAAAGAGTGATCAATTTTGATCACAACACTTGCGATCCATTCCTCCCCAGCTTTTTCAATGGGTATAATTTTTTTGGCAATAAGATTTATGGAATTTTCTTTTTTTTGAATGTCTCCTTCTAAAACAACAGGCTCTTCATCAATAATTAATTGATGGGTATCAACATAGAGATCTGGAAAAACTACTATTTCAACGATTCCCTGACCATCATCAATTGTGGCAAATGCCATCATATCCCCTTTTTTAGTTTTATGAGCTTTTTCAAGTTTTAAAAAACCTGCTATCCTGACGGTTTTGCCATGGGGAAAATCATTGATATTTAAAGATGATGTACTACAATATTTTTTAATAGTATCAGAATATTTTTTTAAGGGGTGTCCTGAAAAATAGAAACCTAGAAACTCTTTTTCATAAAACAGCAGATCGTTTTCTTCCCACTCTTCAATATCAGGTAATAAAGGTGGCTTTGATGTGATATCAGCCCCAACAGCAGTATCTGCAAAAAGATCAAGTTGAGCATCATTTTTCTCCCTTTGAATCCTTGATCCATGTTCAAGTGCATCTTCTAAAATAGCCATCATCTGACTTCTTTTACTGTTAAAGGAATCAAATGCACCACATTTAATTAAAGATTCAAAAACCCTTTTATTTACTTTGCTTAAATTTACTTTTTCACAAAAATCAAAAATTGATTCAAATGATGAATGTTTAATCCTTGAAGCTACAATCTCTTCAACTGCTGCGTGCCCAACATTCTTTACAGCAGCAAGTCCGTAGGTTATGGCATTGTCAGACACAGCAAAAACTACGTCACTTGTGTTAACATCGGGCTTAAGTATCTTAATATCATGGGTTTTACACTCTTCAATAAATTTAACTATGTTATCAGTGTTTTTCATTTCACTTGTCATGAGAGCTGCAATAAATTCAAGAGGAAAGTTTGCTTTAAGGTATGCAGTTTGATAACTGATTAATGCATAGGCAGCACTATGGGATTTATTAAAACCATAACCACCAAATTTTTCCATTAAATCAAAAACTTCTTTTGCTTTTTTCAAGTCACGGTTGTTCTCTTTTGCTCCCTTCATAAAAAGAACACGATGCTCTTCCATCATGGATTTTATTTTTTTACCCATGGCTTTTCTTAAACCATCAGCATCAGCCATGGAGTAATTAGCAAGGACTGAAGAAATTTTCATCACCTGTTCCTGGTATAAAATAACACCATAGGTCTCCCGGAGAATAGGCTCTAACTCTTTAAACTGATACACAACCTCCTGTCTGCCATGCTTTCTCTCAACATAGTTGTCAGCCATGCCGCTTTCAAGGGGACCTGGTCTATATAAAGCAACAAGGGCAACAATATCATTAAAGGTTTCTGGTTTTAATTTTTTTATAAGATCTTTCATACCTGAACTTTCAAGCTGAAATACGCCAGTTGTATCACCTGCCTCAAGAAGCTTAAAAGTTTTTTTATCATTGGGATCAAGATTGTTTAAATCAGGAATCTTTTTTGAACTCTTTTTTAATAATTCAATGGTATTTTTTATAACAGTAAGATTTCTAAGTCCTAAAAAATCAAATTTTACAAGTCCGATTTTTTCAACATAGTTCATATCAAACTGTGTTACAGTCTCACCATCTTTACCTTTGTATAGTGGTAAATAACTGACAAGTGGCTTGTCACTGATAACAACACCTGCAGCATGGGTTGATGCATGCCTTGGCAAGCCTTCAAGAACCAAAGCTACTTCAACCATTTTTTCTTTTAATTCTGAGTCTGAGGTTATCTCGCTTATTTGAGGTATATCATCAAGGGCCTGCTGCAAATTTTTAACATTATCAGGAATTAATTTTGCTATTTGATCCACTTCAGGTAAAGGTACACCAAGTACTCTGCCAACATCTCTGATGGCAGCCTTTGCTTTTAATTTACCAAAGGTAATAATCTGACAGACATTGTCACCGCCGCCATAGCGGTTTATGACATATTCATATACTTTTTCTCTGCCTTCAATGCAAAAATCAATATCAATATCAGGCATACTCATTCTTGATGGGTTAAGAAATCTTTCAAAAATCAGACCATGTTCAATGGGGTCAAGATCAGTTATACCCATAACAAAGGCAACCATGCTGCCTGCTGCTGATCCCCTGCCAGGTCCCACCGGAACATTTATTTCTCTGGCATATCTTATAAAATCTGCAACTATGAGAAAATATCCTGGAAAACCCATTTTTAAGATGGTTTCGATCTCATAATCTAAACGTTCTTTATATATTTTTTCATCGATATCAGGGTTTGCAGATTTGATAGTTTCAATTTTTTTATCAAAACCTTCAAGGGCTAGTTTTTTAAAAAGATCATTTTCTGATTCCCCGGTTTTATTGTCAAATTGTGGGAAATGATAAGTTTTATCATCAAATTCCACATTACATTGATCTGCAATTATTTTCGTAGTTTCAACAGCTCCAGGGTAATTTTGAAAAGAGTCAGCCATTTCCCGGGATGATTTGAAATATAGCTGATCCGAATCAAATTTGAAATGTGAGGGGTCGTCCAGGGTTTTACCAGTCTGTATGCATAAAAGGATCTCATGGGCTTTAACATCTTTTTTTGAAAGATAATGACAATCATTTGTTGCAACCAGTGGAATGGAAAGTTTTTCACTTAATCTTAAAAGACCTTTGTTGACTTTTTCCTGTATCTCCATTCCATTGTGCTGAATTTCTAAAAAAAAGTTGTCTTCTCCAAAAGCCTTAATATAGGAGATTGCCAGGTTTTCAGCTTTATCGGTTTTGTTTTGAATAATACTTTGGGGAATATCACCCTTAAGACAAGCTGTCATAGCAATAAGACCATTACTATATTCAGCTAACAACTGTTTATCTACCCTGGGCTTATAATAAAAACCATCAAATTGTGCAATTGATGTAAGTTTACAGAGATTGGAATACCCTTCACGATTCTTTGCAAGCAGAACTAAATGTGACAAACCTTTATGATCCAGAGGTGTTTTGCTTTTTATTGAACCAGGAGCAACATAAACCTCACATCCAATAATTGGTTTAATTGATGCCTGTTTAGCTTTTTCTACAAACTCTGCAATTCCAAACATGGTGCCGTGGTCCGTGACTGCAACACTGTCCATGCCGTACTCCCTGCACTTATCAAGCAGATCATTGAGTCTTATGGCACCGTCAAGAAGAGAGTACTCAGAATGGAGATGTAAATGACAAAATTGTGATACTGAATCTTTGCTGTCCATTATTTATTACTATCTATCCGATAGTTTGGTGATTCTTTAGTGATTATAACATCATGCACATGGCTCTCTTTTAAACCTGCAGCACTGATTGTAACAAATTTCGCTTTTTTTCTTAACTCATCTATTGAAGCTGCACCTACATACCCCATACCAGCTTTAAGTCCTCCAAGGAGTTGAACAATATTCTCTCGGACAGTACCCCTATAGGGGATTCTGCCGACAATCCCTTCTGGAATAAGTTCATCCAAATCTTCATTATCTTTTTGGTAATATCTGTCTGAAGACCCTTTTTTCATTGCCTCAATGGAACCCATTCCCCGGTATGCTTTATAACTTCTACCCTGATATATAACAATTTCACCGGGGCTCTCTTTTGTACCGGCAAGAAGACTGCCCAGCATAACTGAGTTTGCTCCAGCACCCAGAGCTTTTGCAATATCTCCGGAAAACTTTATACCACCGTCAGCAATAATTGGAACTCCTGTTTTTTCAGAAATTTCTTTACAATTTTGAATGGCAGTAAATTGTGGCACACCCACACCTGCAACAATTCTGGTTGTACATATTGACCCGGGTCCAATTCCAATTTTAACTGCGTCAACTCCTGCATCAATAAGTGCTTTGGCACCATTTGCAGTTGCTACATTGCCAGCGATTAATTCACAATCCGGAAAAGAGGATTTAATCTCTTTAACTGCATTGATTACATTTAATGAGTGTCCATGGGAAGTATCAATCACAAGGGCATCTGCACCAAATTTTAAAAGCCTTTCAACTCTTGACATCATGTCTGAACCAACACCTATTGCTGCACCGGTTCTAAGCCTGCCATAGGAATCCTTGCAGGCAAAGGGATATTTTTTTATTTTTTCGATATCTTTAATGGTAATCAAGCCCTTTAATTTCCCACTATTATCTACAACTAATAGTTTTTCAATCCTGTGCTGATGGAGGATCTTTTTTGACTCTTCCAGGGTAAACTTTTCAGGAACTGTAACAAGATTTTCAGATGTCATGACTTGCCTGACAGGTTTTTCAAGTTCGGTTTCAAATCTTAAATCCCTGTTAGTAACAATACCTGCAAGCTTTTCACCATCAACCACAGGAACTCCTGAGATTCTGTATTTGGACATTACATTTAATACATCTTTGATTAACGTGTCAGGTGTGGCTGTTACAGGATCTACAATCATACCGCTTTCTGACTTTTTTACCCTGTCCACTTCAATTGATTGTTCTTCAATGGTTAAATTTCTGTGTATAAAACCCAATCCGCCCATTCTTGCCATGACTATGGCAGAGCGAGCTTCCGTGACTGTATCCATTGCTGCACTGACAATTGGGATATTAAGGTTAAGATTTTTAGTTAGTTTTGTAGCAGTTTGTGCCTCATCAGGTAAAATCTCTGAATATCCGGGTAAAATTAGAACATCATCAAAAGAGAGTCCTTGATTAAATTTTATATCGGTCATTGTTTACTCCTAAAGACAGCGAATGTCTATTTATTGTGGTGTTAAAAAGTAATTCATTAAGATATCAAAAAAAGGTCTCTAAATCAATCATCATTC